>CANQGM010000008.1 GCA_947623205.1 uncultured Clostridia bacterium | reverse complement strand
GCAAGACGACTTTGACGGTGAATGTCGTCTCCAAGTCGTTGGTTTCCGTCTCAATCAGCAAGAATCCGAACAAAATGGAATATGTCGAGGGAACTTCGTTTGACGATTCCGGTATGGAGCTTAAGCTGCACTATAACAACGGCGACGAAGATATAGTTGCCGAGGGGTGGAAGTTTGACTATGATTTCAGCAAGGCGGGACAGTGTGATGTCGTCATTTCCTATAAAGAGTGCAAGACGACTTTGACGGTGAATGTCGTCTCCAAGTCGTTGGTTTCCGTCTCAATCAGCAAGAATCCGAACAAAATGCAATATATCGAGGGAACTTCGTTTGACGATTCCGGCATGGAGCTTAAACTGCGGTACGACAACGGAACAACCGAAAAAGTTACTGCGGGCTGGACGGTCGGCGACTATGACTTCGGCACCCCAGGCCAAAAAGAAGTTACAATCACTTACGGGGGAAAAACGGCGACACTGACCGTGACGGTGACCGAAAAATCCCTCACCGGAATCAAGGTCACAACGCCTCCGAACAAACAGGTCTATCTGGAGGCTTCGGAAGAGCTGGATATCCGCGGCGGAAAACTCATGCTTTATTACGACAACGGCACAACCGAGGAGATCGAGCTTTCAGACGAAATGATTACGGACGGATTCGACAACACAAAGCCGGGCAAGCAGACGGTGATCGTGACCTACGGCGGATTTACCGAGACGTTTGAGGTGACGGTTCAGGCAAAGGATATTGACCGTATTGAAATTACCCGCAACCCCGACAAGTCGGACTACGTCGAGGGAACGAAGTTCGACCCGCAGGGAATGGAGATAACCGTTTACTACAACAACGGAAAGACGGAAGTCTTGACCGAGGGCTTAGAAATCGCATATACCTTTGACAAAGTCGGGATGAGCGATGTGATGGTCTCCTATCAGGGTTACACGGCGGTGTTTACGGTGAATGTCGTTGCTAAGACCTTGCCCCGAATTGAAGTTACGAAGATGCCGAACAACATGGTATATGAGGAAAACGCCGAGTTTAACGGCGCCGGAATGGAAATCACGCTCTATTACGACAACGGCACTACACAGACGGTTACCAAGGGCTGGACGGTTGCGTATGATTTCAGCGTTTCCGGTCAGCGTGAAGTAAAGGTCAACTACGGCGGCGTTGAGACCAGCTTCACCGTGACGGTGAAAGCCTCCTCGCAGTCACCGGTCATTCCCGGCGGCGATAAGGATGTCGAAGACAACAAGAGCCCTCAAACGGGAGACGACAGCTGCTGGTGCATCTGGTTGCTCCTGATGATGTCTTCCGGCAGTATGCTGACGCTACTTGCAAGGCTTGCAAGCAGGAAAAAACATCATCTTTCCGATTGATTCTTAACGAAACAGCGGGACGGCGGCAGGATTTCCTGCCGCCGTTTTCTATGCGTTCTACACTTATAGATTGTATTTTAAAGTGAGTTATCTAACACTGTTTAAAGTTATTTGCAGAAGTAGATATTATAACCTCCATCACTTTGCTTTTCATAATAACAGTTAAAAGTACAATCACTGTAATTTACATACTCGGTATATGAGATTTCACCATCGTCATAAACTTGTTCTCCCAGAATATTATTTGCCCAAAGCTCTCCGTCAAAATATTCTATCACATCAGTTGCATAAGAATTTATTGACTGAGAAGGCACACCGAAGAACTCATCTTGACCAGCCTGATAGAAGTACCAACCTGAATTGTTCTTATTCCAAGATGCATCACGATGCATACCCTTGTTTATGAAATAGGCGTTGATTTTGTCGCAGATTTTCTTCATACTCTTATCGGTATGCAACTCGCTAAGAGATAGTACCGTGTCGTCAGTTACCTTGGCGGGTTTACTTGTGGCTTTAGCCTTTACCGTAACAAAACACTTCGCAGTCTTACCATTACTACTCTTAACAGTTACAACGCAACTACCCTTGCTTATACCCTTTACCGTGACCGTAGAGCCTGAACAGTTTACAGTTGCATGACCGTTATTCGTACTCGCTACATAATCCTTATTACTTGCATTATTAGGATTAACCGTTACAGTAAACGACGCGCTCTTTCCAACAGTTACGCTCAACGAACTCTTACTAAGGCTCACACTCGTCACCGCAACACTCTTAGGCTTAGAACTCTTAGCAGGCTTCGTACTACTTTTCGTACTTCCACCCGTTACCTTCGCGCTCGACTTATTACTATTAGTATTATTAGTAGTAGTCTTATTAGCACTACTATTACTATTACTCTTCACATTATCCGAGTTTGTATTATTTTTACTTGCCGAACTATTATCATTTGATTTTGTTTCAGAGCTTTCAGAGCTCTCGCTTTTTGAATTTGTCGCAGTAGTTTCTTCTATGACCCGAGTTTCTTCAACTATTTGTGTGCTGCCCTGTTCGTCCGTGGCAACTTCGGTCACGGTCTCAATTTTTGCAGCCGGCGCCTTTTCTCCTCCGCAGCCGACAAGTATTGCTGCCGACGTTAATAATATAATTGCTGATAAAATTGCTGACAAAATTTTTGTTTTCATTAAATTTTCTCCTATAATTTGTGTTGACATTTGCAATTAAGTAATATATAATAAGATTACAGGGAAAACCGTGTAAAGCGGTTAGCCTAAGGAAAAATTAATTATTTAGAAATAATCGCTTTGACCTTGGACAGTTGGGCGGTTATTTCTTTATGTATTTTACGACTTCTACAAGCGATACTAATAAAATAATTAATAAAACCGTTTCAGTCATACATATCACCCCCAATCCTTTGGGAGTGCTAACCGCCTTAACTTCCCTGCAACCTTATCCATAAAGCCCTTAGGCTAATATGGCATTTGCTGCGTTATGTTGTATTAAGTCTGTTTATGTTTGTATTTTATCATTTTGTTTTACTTTATTCAAGTATATTTATGATATATTTTGACATTTTTTACAAATTTTTAACTGCACATGTTTAGATTATGATCTGTCCCAGCACCACAGTCTATGAATACTCAATTAAATCACCGCGCAAATAAAATTCTAAAGAAAAATCAGCGTGTTTTATTATTTTATTTAATATTTTTCTTAACTAAATATTATAAACCAAAAAAGGAAACAGCATTTTTGCTGTTTCCTTTTTTTTACCCTTTAAGCACAAGCTCTTTTCTCTTTTTAGTTTCGTATTTCTGAGAACCGAATATATCACGAATTTCATCAAGTGTTAATTCTCGCTTGCTCTTTTTTCTGTATTGCTCGGTGTGATAATACCAAGCCCGTTTGCCCACGCAAGTATATCGTCTGCGGAAGCGCCGGCGGAAAAGCGGTGTCCGTCAAGCCATGCGGCTTTATTAGCGGTAGTTCTTAAAGCAGAATCGCTGTCGCCGAATCCGCTGCTGCCCGAAGTGCAAAACGGAATTATCGTCTTGCCGGAGAAATCGTAGCTCTCGATAAAGGTACTTATAATCCGCGGTGCCTCGCCCCACCAGATAGGGTAGCCGATGAACACAACATCGTACTGTTCCATGTTTTCCACAGAGCCGGAAATCGAGGGACGGGCGTTGGGATTGTTCATTTCCACTGACGAGCGGCTTTTGGAATTGCCGTAGTCCAAATCTTCATCCGTGTAGGGCTGCTCCGGCGTGATTTCATAGAGGTCCGCGCCAAGCCCGTCCGCCAGCTTTTGCGCCACGCCCTCGGTGTTGTTCGTCGCCGAGAAATAGGCCACAAGGATTTTGCTGCCCTCAGGCCCGGCAGAAGTGTTGTCTGCCGTCGATTGCAGCGTTGATTCTTGCGTGCTGCTTTGCGACGCGGCATTACCACTATTTTCTTTGGTCTCATTTTCTCCGCCACAAGCAGAGAGTGACAGTGCCATAATGAACGCGAGCATAATCGCTGTAAGCTTTTTCATATTCATTTCAAGCCCCCGTATTGTTCATCATCGACAGGTTCAAGCCATTCGTTGGAGCCGTTTTCTCCGGGGACTTCGACGGCAAGATGTGAAAACCAACTGTCCGGCGCGGCGCCGTGCCAGTGCTTGACGCCTGCGGGGATATTGATACAATCGCCGGGGTTCATTTCCACGGCTTCCTTGCCCCATTCCTGATAGTATCCGCGTCCGCCGATGCAGATGAGGATCTGTCCGCCACCCTTGTCGGCGTGGTGAACGTGCCAGTTATTCCGACATCCCGGCTCAAAGGTTACGTTGAAAATGCCGACCTGCTCTTTTGATACGGGAGCGAGATAACTCTGTCCGATAAAATATTGCTTAAATCCGTCATTGGGTGCGCCTATCGGGAAAAGAATTGTATTTTGATATTTGTCCTTATCCGTCAGCTCCGGCTCCGCCTCGTTCCATACTTCTTTTGCCAAACGGAACACCGCCCACGCCTTGGGCCAGCCCACGTAAAAGCCGACGTGAGTCACGATGGCGGCAATCTCCGCTTTTGTTACGCCGTGGGCTTTGGCGTTCTCAAGGTGGTAGGTCAGGGATGAGTCCGTGATGCCGGAGGACATCAGCGCCACAACGGTGATGATGCAGCGGGTCTTTAAGTCAATATCGGGATTGTTCCAGTTTTCGCCAAAGAGAATGTCGTCGTTGAAATGGGCAAAATCCGGCGCAAAATCGCCGAGCTGATTTCTGCCCGCAGTTTGTGTGATTTTTTCCAAGGGTATGATCCTCCTTACAATTTATAGGTTTATACTACATTTCCTGCTTTCTGTTTGCCGTTCTGCGCCATCACACCGACTAAGGCATGGGGCACATATAATTCTTCTAGATAGTCGATCTCGTCTTGGGTCAGTTCCAAATCGACCGCCTTTGCCGCGCCCTCCACATGGGAGAACTTTGTCGAACCTACCACCGGGGAGGTCACCTTGGTTAGCAACCACGCCAAAGAGATTTCCGTCATGGAGACGCCGCGCTTGTTGGCCAGTTCCGCCACACGAGCGATGATCCTGCCGTCCGCCTCGGCGGTGGCGTCGTACTTGAATTTCGCGTAGGCGTCCTGTTCCAAACGTTTCGAGGTTTCTCCGGGGTGCTTGGAGAGCCGCCCGCCTGCCAGGGCGCTGTAAGGCGTCATGGCGATATTCTGATCGGCGCAGAAGGGGGCCATCTCCCGTTCTTCCTCGCGGGCGATCAGGTTGTAATGTCCTTGAATGGACACAAACTCCGTGATACCGTGTTCGCGGGCATAGAAATTGGCTTTGGCCAGCTGCCAGGCGAAGCAGTTGGAGATACCGATGTACCGGGCCTTGCCGGACTTCACGGCGTTATGCAGCCCCTCCATGATTTCCTCCATGGGCGTGTGATAGTCCCACATGTGATAGATGTAGAGGTCCACATAGTCCATGCCGAGATTGCGGAGGCTCTGGTTCAGATAATTCTCGATGTGCTTCTGCCCACTGACGCCTTCGTCTATCTCGTCCTGTGTCCTGGGCGTGAATTTGGTAGCAATTACAAAATCGTCCCGCTTTGCGAAATCCCGCAGCGCCTTGCCCACATACTGCTCGCTGGTGCCGTTTTGATAGACAATAGCGGTGTCGTAGAAGTTGATACCAAGATCAAGGCCGCGCTTGATGATCTCACGGGTCTGCGCCTCGTCCACCGTCCAACTATGCTGCCCGGTGGACGCATTGCCGAAGCCCATACAACCCATGCAGATACGGGAAACAGTCAAGTCGGATTTTCCTAATTTCGTGTACTTCATTCTTCCGGCCCTTAAAGAACTGTCTCAGCCCATGCTTTGAGACTTGCCGCCGTCTGTCTGCCGTTGAGTAGATTTCCTTCCACGATGGTAGTGTCTGCTGCCACGGACGGTTTCAGCCCGGCCACGGTTTTTCCAAACCCGCTGCCGCCAGAGGTGGCGAACAGCACAATCTTTTTACCGGAGAAATCATAGCTCTCCAAAAAGCTGTTGATGATCGTCGGTGCCACATACCACCAGATGGGGAAACCCAGTAGGATGGTATCGAACGCCGTAATGTTGGCATTCCGATCCGCCAGTGCTGGACGGCTGCTCTTGTCGTTCATCTCAATGGAACTGCGGGATTTCTTGTCCATCCAGTTGAGGTCTGCTTTCGTGTACGGCACAGCGGGCTTGATTTCATAGAGGTTTGCTCCCACAGCCTGCGCCAGTTCCTTTGCGACACGCGCCGTTGTTCCGCTGGCGCTGAAATATGCTACTAATGTTTTGCTCATGTTATTTCGCTCCTTTATAAAGATTTTCCAAGCCGATAGGCTTCTTTCATGTGAGGACTGCTTTTTGTCATAGACGGAGTTCCGCAGCCGGTTCCTAAAATCTGTCCGCAGTCGGTGAAATTCATGTACCGGCACAGCTTTTTGTAATGTTCCGCAAGATAGGGCATTACGTCTGCGCCCGAATCCCACGCTGCGGCAATCAACGCCGTTTTCAGGTGCTTGCCGGAGAGCTTCATGGTATAGCTGTAAAATCGGTCAATCACCATTTTAAGCTGTGCTGACATCCCGAAGTAGTAGACCGGTGTGACGAAAACCGCCATATCCGCAGAGAGCAGGGCGTCCCTGATCTGCTGCATATCGTCCTTTTGGACGCATGGCCCATTCATTCCACAATGTTCACAGCCAAGGCAGGGATGGATGTTCATGTGTGCTGCATCCATCTCAATGACAGTATGCCCGGCATCCTGTGCACCTTTCGCAAACTGTTCCGCCAGCATATTTGAGGAACCCTTTTTATGCGGGCTGCCTTTGATAATCACGATTTTCATTTTCTGCCTCCTAACAACTTTCTCACGCAGTTATATGTAATCTCATAAATTGACATAAATACATAATTGACGCCCGCTTCTTCCATGGCTGTCCGTTGCTTTTCGGTGACGTATGCATAGGGATAGATACCGAACATAAACGGGAAAAAGGTGTAGATGAAATCCTGTTTCTCCTCAACCGTCATATCGGGAAAATACTGATGGAGACAGGTCATGACCGTGCGGATAGATTCGCCATACGCGACCTTAAAATCTTTCAAATGCTCTTGGCGGCTGCCAGTTTCCATGTCGTAATGGTTCATGGACATAATCTTCAGAAGCTGCGCCCGTTCCTCCAAAGAGTGCGCCAACATAGCAGCAAATTCGTCCTTGGTCATCGTATCGACCCGCTTCATGGTTTCTTTTAGTGAGTCGATCCACAGCTCATACTCCCGTTTCAGCAATGCCAGAAAAATTTCTTCTTTCGTCTGGAAGTAGTTATAAATGGAGGTGCGTGTGAAGCTGGTGACATTTCCGATGTCCTTCAACGTGATTTCTTTGAAACTTTTGGTTTTATACAGTTCTTCACAGGCGTTGATGATTTCTTCCCTGCGGGCCTCTGTCAGTTCCGGCGATCCTTTCGGCATGGGCTTATTCCTCGCTTTCTTTCTGTTTGAAGGAGAGACACTTTCCAAGTACCTCGCCGGTTTTAAGATATTGATAGGTGGGGAACTCAAAAAGCACCGGTTTCAGGGTCTCATAATCGACCTTGCCCTTTTCATTCAGATGTTTCTCCGCTACATAGGTGTTGTCGATGGTGCAGATGAAGCTCTCAAAACCAGGGGTATTGTAGACATCCCGGGCGCTGCACTCTATTGTCAGCGGAGATTTGCGGATGACCGGCGCTCCAGCATCCCCAAGGTCATATTCAAAAACAGCGGATTTATCTGCTTTCGCACCACTGACCGAGCCTACATAGTCCGCCTCCGGCAGCATGGCTTCGTTCACAAGGTTAATAGAGAGCTTTTTTGTTTTCTTAATGCACCCGTTGATAAAGTGCGGCGCGGCGAGACTGACCAATACACGGTCATGCCCGATAATGCCAATATGGGCGACTAATGTCCATGTAGGCTTTTCTCCGTTCATGGCACCGATGACCGTTACCGGCGTGGGATATAGAGCAAGCAATGATCCGACATTTTTCTTCATGGTTCCAAACTCTCCTGACTTGCAAATACGTTCTGACACCGTGTCAGTATAGTTAGTATAGCACCATTCTGACACCGTGTCAATATTCTGAAAGAAAATTTTTCATTTTTGTTGCAAAAATTGTTGTCTGACTCGAACCGTACCGTGAAAACGGGTGGCTTAATTATGCAAAATCTGCGCCGCAGTAGAAAAAATACAAAAAATACTGATTTTAATTGACATGAAAGATAAAATATGATATTATAAAAATAGGATGTGATATTAATGGGCGAGATTATTTTAAATATAATGTATAATGGAGATTTTTTATCCTATAACACTAATATAGGTCACGAAGTAATTAATCTTTTTAAGGATGATCATGGTAAGAACTATATTTATATTCTGCCGTATGGGAATGTTGCCGCTATACACAATAATAAAGTTGATACAATACTTTTGGTCAAAAGACTTGGCAATGGTATGCTTGAAATAATAGCCAAGGCAACACAGTTGGAACAGATAATTAAAGTCAAAACAACAGCTATCAAGGAAAGATCCGATATACATAATAGTCAGATCAAATATATAGAAGATAATGATATAACTTATGGTGGTGTGAGAATTGACACAATAATGGATGGTAATGTATATCATGACCAACCTGACAAAGACTTGTCTTATGTTACATTTACTACTAACAATTTAAGAAAAATTAAAAGTAATGTTAGGGTGTTCCTTACAGACCACAAGGAAAAGGCTGATATAAATAAGAAAATCTACTATCTTGAATGTAATTTTGCAAAACAAAGTCCGAAAATGTATTTTCTAATTATGATAAACCAAATGCCTATAATAAATTAATTGAGATTATTAACGACATAAAACTCTGGGAAAAAGAAAATACAACACTTCCTGTAGATATTGAAACAGATATAAATGATAAAGAAAATTTTTTAACAATCATTCATAAAGAGTATGACGAAGTAGTGTTTTCTAATTTATTAGCATTTATTTTGCAAAATACCAAATTGTATTTCAAAAGTTTGCTAAAGATATTTTGAACATAAATATATCAGAAAATTATTCTATTGCAAGAGAAGAGAAAAATATTGATATATTGGTAAGAGATTTAAATAACATAATCGTAATTGAAAATAAAATAAAATCTGGGATAAATGGAGTGAATCACGACATTTCTTCTGAAAACATACAATCGCAATTAGGAAAATACTATAGTTATGCTGATGAAGAATCTAATGGTGAAAAAAAGGTTAGTTGTTTCATATTCACCCCTAATTACAATGATATAGATATAAAGAACTATACAAACAGTGATAAATATAACAAGATTTATTATAAAGATATATATGAGTTTTTTACAGACAATAGTATTAAACCTTATTTAACAAAAGATAGATATTATGAGGATTTTATAAAGGCTCTTTATAAACATACCCTTGAAATAGATAATAATCAATATGAAAAAATGCTTTATAAATTTGTACAGAAAATTAGAAAATGTAAAGAAAGAAATCATATATAATTTTGATGCTATTTTGATGATGTACCAGACGGAATCATTACAAATTGTTGCGACCATATGCGAAAAAAGACGCTCTTATTAAGTGTCAAAAGCTGTTAAACGAACCGCGTGCCAAAAACCATAAAGGCACAGAAAAACGACTTAAACGCAGTGTTTAAGCCGTTTTTCGCTGGCAGGGGCAGAAGGACTTGAACCCTCGGCACGCGGTTTTGGAGACCGCTGCTCTACCAACTGAGCTATACCCCTATATTTATTTTCAAAATTTATTAAGTATTTTAGCATTAAAAATACTTTATGTCAATAGCTGTAATATCTTTTTTATTAATATGTTAGAATTTATATAATTTTAATATGAAGACTTCTCATTACATTAAGCGCCTCGTTATTTAATTTGTCGTCATTCGATGCGGTGCAGCTGCTGTCAACAAAAATGTCAATTTCGGGTTGAGCGGTTTTTGCAAGTATAGCATTTGAAATCACACAAATATTAGTTACAACTCCGCACAGTTCAATGCTTTTATATTCATTATGTCTTAAATATTCATAAAGTTCTGCCGAGCCGAAACACGTCTTATAAAAATGTTTGTCCTCTTTTTTTGCCATTTTTCCGGTTTTGCCGTACAGTTTATGACCGTCAGTTCCCTTAATACAATGTGAAACCGGCAGATGTATGCCTTCGTAGGTATTATAATAATCATTGCCGTGTGTATCCAGTGTGAATATAATCTCATCATTGTTTTTGCGGTATTCAAGTATCTTATTACAAATTTTTTCATCAAGTAATTTTGCTTTTTCAAATCCGAGTGAACCGGTTACAAAATCAACCTGATAATCAACAATTATCAAACACTTTTTCATATCAGTTTTCCTTTATTTCAATGGGTTTTTCTTCAAAACCCTCAAGTAGAAATTTAAGACCGCAGGTTGTACACTCAAGATACGACTCCTCGTTTTCTTTGTCGCTATTAATCAACATCATCGAACTTTCACAAAATGGGCATAATTTATAATTATTTGAAATCATAATAATACCTCCGTTTATATTATTATAATGATTAACAGGTTATTGTAAACATTTTTTATTTACAAACGGATAAAAAAAGACTAAACTATATAATATATGATTACACGACGGAATACTTTTGGAGGAATAATATGACTAACGCTAATCTCTCAATGCTTTGTGATTTTTATGAGCTTACAATGTCAAACGGATATTATAAAAACGGATTCTATAAAAAGGTTGTATATTTTGACGTTTTCTTCCGCAAGGTTCCCGACAACGGAGGTTTTGCAATTGCAGCAGGTCTTGAACAGGTAATTGATTATATTAAAAATCTGCATTTCGATGAACAAGACATTGAATATATAAAAAGTAAAAATATTTTTGATGAAAATTTTCTTAAATATCTTCAAAATTTTAAATTCAGCGGCGATATTTATGCTGTTCCAGAGGGTACTCCAATATTTCCAAATGAGCCGATTCTCACCGTGAAAGCGCCTGCAATAGAGGCTCAGTTGATTGAAACCTTCCTGCTGCTTACGCTTAACCATCAAACTCTCATTGCAACTAAGGCAAACAGAATTGTCCGCGCGGCGCAGGGCAAGGCGGTAATTGAGTTTGGTTCACGCCGCGCTCAGGGCGCAAGCGGCGCGGTTGACGGCGCAAGAGCCGCGTTTATAGGCGGATGCAAAGGAACATCCTGCACTCTTACAGATGAACTTTACGGAGTTCCTGCGGGCGGCACGATGGCCCACTCATGGGTTCAGATGTTTGACAGCGAGTATGACGCGTTTAAAACATACTGTGAAATTTATCCCGATGACCCTACTTTGCTCGTAGACACCTACAACACATTAAAAAGCGGCATTCCCAATGCAATAAAGGTGTTTAAAGAGGTGCTCGTTCCTAAGGGGAAGAAAAAACTTACTATCCGCCTTGATTCGGGCGATATATCTTATCTTTCCAAAAAAGCAAGAAAAATGCTTGATGAAGCAGGGCTTGAAAACTGTAAAATCACGGCTTCAAATTCGCTTGACGAATATCTTATACGCGATTTGATGATGCAGGGTGCGTGCATTGACATTTTCGGTGTGGGAGAGCGTCTTATAACATCTGAAAGCTCACCCGTATTCGGCGGAGTGTATAAGCTTGTTGCCGTTGAAAATGAAAGCGGAGAAATCGTGCCTAAAATTAAGGTGAGCGAAAATACGGCAAAAATAACAAATCCGCATTTTAAAAAGGTTTATCGCTTTTATGACAATGACAGCGGAAAGGCGCTTGCCGATGAACTGTGTGTTTATGATGAGATTATAGACGACGGCAAAGAGCATACAATTTTTGATTCGAACGCTTCTTGGAAAACAAAAACACTTACAAATTTTACTGCAAAAGAACTGCTTGTTCCCGTGTTTAAAAACGGCAAGTGTGTGTATGATTCTCCGCCGATAAATGAAATTGCCGTTTATTGCAAGGAACAAATCAGTCTGCTTTGGGATGAAGTAAAACGCTTTGAAAATCCTCATACCTATTATGTGGATCTGTCAAAAAAACTGTACGACATTAAAAATATTCTTTTAAATATATACGGAATATAATTTTAGGGTGACCTGCTCGGTCACCCTGTTTTAAATTTACCGGTTCTGTTTTTCAGCCAAAATTTCAGAAATCAGCTCACGTTCATCCATATGGTGCTTAACGCCTTTTATTTCCTGATAATCCTCGTGACCTTTTCCTGCAAGAACAATAATATCGCCGTCCTGTGCATTTTGAATACAAAATCTTATTGCATCTTTGCGGTTTGGTACAACAAAATATTTTCCGTTGGTTTTGCCGATTCCCACTTTTATGTCCTCAATAATGTCCATAACATCTTCAAATCGGGAATTATCTTCGGTAATTACCGATAAGTCTGACAGCCTTCCCGAAACCTCTCCCATTTCATATCTGCGAACTTTCGGGCGGTTTCCGCCTGCTCCGAACATTGTGATAAGCCGGTTAGGATTGTATTGACGCAGGGTCGTAAGCACGTTTTCCATTGAAAGTGCATTGTGTGCATAATCTATTAATAGCGTATAGTTGCCCGGAACTTTCACCGGCTCAACTCTGCCTTTTACTTTAGCTGCTTTTAATCCGCTGACAATTGCCTTGTCGTCAACATTAAAAAACGATACGGCGGCAATTGCCGAAAGTGCATTATAAACATTAAATTTTCCGGGGATGCCTACGTCGATAGAAAGATTTTTCAGACCCTTTGTCTCAAAGTGAACGCCTATAAAACCGCCGTCTGAAATAAGGTGCTCGTTTTCGGCTTTTATTGCGGCATTTTCTGAAAATCCGAAGGTCAGCACGTCTCCGTTTGCGTCCTTCGTTATTTCTCTCCATTTTTCATCATCAATATTAGCGGCAGCATATTTGCACTGACGGAATAATATACTTTTGCAGAAAAGATATTCTGCCAGATCCTTGTGCTCAACACCGCCTATATGGTCGTCGGAAAAATTCGTAAATACTCCAACGTCAAATGTAATTCCCGCAAGTCTGCTGTGTTTTAAGCCGATTGACGACGCCTCAATTACCATTGCTTTGCAGCCGGCGTTAACCATATTTCGCATAGCCTTTTGAATTTCATATGATTCGGGGGTAGTATTATCGGTCTTAACGGTTTTGCCGTCATACAAAATGCCGAGAGTTCCTATTGTTCCCGTTTTGATTCCGGCATTTTCAAAAATTTGGGCAACCATAGCCGCCGTGGTCGTTTTGCCCTTTGTTCCCGTTATGGCAACAGTTTTCAGTTCCTCTGCGGGATGCCCGAAAAACTCAACGCTCATTAGGGCGAGGGCAAGACGTGTGTCTGATGTTTTTATTACAACAATATTTTCGGGAACGTCAAAATCGAGCTCATCACTTGTAATGAGTGCGGCGGCACCGTTTTTAACCGCATTTTCAGCATATTTATGTCCGTCGGACGTATAACCTTTTAGGCAGACAAACGCTGTGCCGCGCGTCACCTTGCGGGAATCATAAACAATGTCGTTTATTTCCGGGTCGCCGTCTGATAAAACTTTATAATTAATATTTATGAGCATACTTTTAAGTTTCATATTCATACACCCCTGCAACTTATCTATTTCGTAATATTATATATATTAATTATACCAAGATTAAATTTGCATTACAACTTATTGACGAAAAAATATCCAATATGCGGTATAAATGTCTTGCAAATAATAAATTGGTGAAAATACACTAAAAAATTTTGAAAAATATCTTGTCACAAACTTTTTTAACGTAAGTTTTTGTAGATTTTAGAAAATAAAAATACGTTGAAATTTTGCGATTCAGCAAATTACACAATAATAAATTAGTAAAATTTCATAAATATCCTTTACTTAAAATATGCAAAAAACAAATTCACCCAATTTTTATAGGGCACTTTGCACAAAATATTTTTAAAAAATTAACACTATAGATAAAAAGTTCAAAGGTAGTTGAAATCAAAAGTATTTTTTGGTATTATTTATATAGTGAACAGTGAGCATTATATGCAATTCGGTTCGCATAATTTATCCACAAAGGAATAACAAAATAATTTTATTCTTAGAAAGAGGGCTTTTTTATGAAAAAAATTCTTGCCATTCTTTTGGCAGGCATGATGACAACTGCAGCACTTACCGGCTGCGCAGGTTCTGGCGGCTCAACCGCAGACAAAGGAAATTCTAACGGAGAAACAAAAACAAGCGAATCAACGGGTAAAAACGGCGTTGTTGATGTAGCGGACTTTGGCGATGAGGACAATATCACTCTTAAGGTATGGGCTCCCGACGCAGCTGTTAAAATAACAAAGCAGCAGTGCGAGGCATTTAAGGAACTTTATCCTGACAAAAAAATTGAAATTACAATTGTTGCACAGGGTGAAGATACCGCCGCTACTCAGATGATGAACGACCCAGACGCTTCTGCCGATGTATTCGGTTTTTGCAGCGACCAGCTTAACAAACTTGTAAATGCAGGCGTTATTGCAAAGTGCGCATATGCAGATCAAGTTACCGCAGCTAATACCGAAGAGTCATTAAACGCAGGTATAATTGACAATAAACTATATTGCTATCCCGAAACAACAAACGGTTACATTCTTGTTTATGACAAGAGAGTTGTATCGGACGACCAGGCTAAGACATTTGAAGGTGTTCTTAAGGCTTGTAAAGATGCAGGCAAACAGTTTATAATGGACGCTGGCAACGGCTTCTATTCATGTATTTTCACATTCACGGGCGGCGTTAAACTTGACGGCCTTGAGGGAGAAGACAACGACATTCAGAAATTTACTGATTATGATGAAGACACCGCAGTTAAAACACTTGCCGCTTTCGGTAAACTTTTCAAAGATTACAAAGGTACATTTACTTCTCTTGATGTTGCCAACATATCTTCAGGATTTTCAAGCGGAAAATGCGGTGCGGGTATCGACGGTACATGGAATGCAGTTGTAAATGAAAAAGCTTTGGGCGATAACTTGGGCGTTGCTAAGCTCCCGACAATTAATATTGACGGAAAAGATGTAACTTCAATTTCAATGTTCGGATACAAGTCACTCGGTGTAAACGGTTCTTCAAAATTCCCGCGTTCTTCACAGATTCTTGCTTACTATCTGTCGGGTGAAGAATGCCAGAGACAAAGAGCAACAGAAATTGGATGGGGTCCGACAAACTCAACTGTTAATGGCGAGGATGTTGTAACACAAAACGATATGCTTACAGCAATTAATGAACAGAGCAAAAACGCAGTTGCACAGGTTAATATGTCTTCCACTTTCTGGGATCCTATGAAGAATCTTGGCAATAAAATCATTGCTGAAGAGTTTAAACCCGATGACACAGACGCTATTAAAAAACTTCTTGACTCAACAATTGCTAATATTCGTGATGAATAACTGTTTTTGAAATTATAACTTTCAGTTTTATCTCAGGCACTCCGCAATTGCGGAGTGCCTATGATAAGCATAAATAAAGTTTACGTTATCAAAGGTAATTACTGTCGGTATTTACATACACCAAACGAATAATGTCTATTACTTAACGCATGGATAACGCAAGGATATTATTTGTTTGGCGTTTTGTATTTTAGAGAGACTTGCAGACATATTTAAGGAGAGCATATATGACATACGTTGAATACAGACAGCTCAATCCCTTTCAGAGATTTGCCTTTAATTTCAAAAAATTCATCAGTAATGTTCCTCATGCCGTTGCAAATTTTTTCAAAGCAATAGGAAGAGGTATTGTAAAATTTTTTGTTGGCATAGGCAAAGGCTTTTACAATTACGGTACAACATTTGTAAAGGGTGACTGGGCTACAAAATTATCCTACCTCATTTTTGGCGTAGGAGACTTTTCAAAAGGTAAATACTACAAAGGTATTCTTTTCTTTCTTGTTGAGGTTCTTTATATACTCTATATGGTATTCTTTGGCTGGACCTATTTGAAGGATTTCACAACATTGGGTACAATTCCAAAGCACACAGAGCCTGACGGAATTTTTGAAAAAATCGTTTATGGCGACAACTCAATGTTGATTTTACTTTACTCTGTTCTTACAATTGTAATTACAATTGTTGTTTTTGCCATATACATTGTAAATACCAAAGACGCTTATAAAATGCAGCTGTTAAGAGCAGAGGGTAAAAAGCCTACTTCACTTAAAACTGACATAAAAGATTTTATGGACGGTAAGTATCATATTACACTTATGTCTTTCCCTGTACTTATGATTGGTATATTTAATATTTTGCCTCTCATATTTATGATTTTAATTGCATTTACAAGCTACGATTACCAGCATATGCCCCCGGGAACGCTGTTTACCTGGGTAGGTCTTGATAACTTTGCATCTCTGTTTGACGTTGTAAATAATTCAACACGTGCAAGAACATTTATTGAACTTACGGAATGGACGCTTGTTTGGGCGGTTATTGCAACATTTTCAAACTACATACTCGGTATGATTTTTGCCCTTATGATTAATAAAAAGGGCATTAGACTAAAAGCTTTATGGAGAACACTTTTTGTAATTACAATTGCCGTTCCTCAGTTTGTATCACTTCTTTTAATGAACCAAATGCTTCAGTCAAACGGCGCAATAAACATTCTATTGTCTTACATTACCGGTCAAAATGTTGAAATTCAGTTTTTTAACGCTTCTCCTTTGTTGGCGCGTGTAACTGTGTGTGTAGTCAACTGCTGGGTTGGTATTCCTTATACTATCTTATCAATGTCCGGTATTCTTATGAATATCCCTGAAGATTTATATGAATCGGCGAGAATTGACGGAGCCGGTCCCGTAAAAACATTTACTAAAATTACACTTCCGTATATGGTTTTTGTAACAACTCCTCAGCTGATTACACAGTTTGTCGGCAACATAAACAACTTTAACGTAATTTATCTTTTGTCAAACGGCGCTCCCACTACACATAAATTTTATCAGGCGGGATATACCGATTTGCTTGTAACCTGGCTGTTTAAACTTACGATGGATAAACAGGACTACAACCTTGCCGCGGCAATAGGTATTCTTGTGTTTATAGTCTGCGCAACGCTGTCGCTGATTATATTTAACAATTCTAAGTCAATGAAGGATGAGGAGGCGTTCTCATGATAAAGAGCTATAAATTTAAACGACACCTCGCAAACGGTTTTATTTATCTCTTCCTTATTGTTATGGGAATTATTTGGGTATCACCTTTTGTATATCTTTTAATGCACTCTTTTAACGGCGATGTAGGCGGTGTTGGTTATCAGTATCTTATTCCGAGAAAATGGTCATTTCAAAATTACATTGACTTGTTTTCGGGCGTAGGCGGCAATGCCTCGCTGAACTACCCAAGATGGTTTTTAAACACATTTATTGTTGCCTGCTTCAGCTGTGTAATTTCTACAATTTCCGTACTTATGGTCAGCTATGCATTCAGCCGTCTCAGATTTAAATCCCGTAAAAAGTTTATCAATGTAGGCATGATCCTCGGTATGTTCCCGGGCTTTATGACAATGATTGCTATTTATTATCTCTTAAAAGCTATGGGACTTACCAAAACACTTGTTGCTCTTGTAATTTGTTACAGCGCCGGCGCAGGTTTGGGATTTCAGATTTCAAAGGGCTTCTTTGATACTATACCCAGAGCTCTTGACGAGGCCGCTACGATTGACGGCGCAACGAAAAACCAGATTTTCTGGAAAATTATTCTACCTATGTCAAAGCCGATTGTTGTTTACACAGTGCTTACGTCATTTATAGGTCCATGGACAGACTTTATTCTTGCAAAAATCATTATGGGCGATAACCGTGACGGTTATACGGTCGCCATAGGTCTGCAATTGATGACGGATGCTACATTTAAAACGCAGTACTACCGTCAGTTCCTTGCCGGTTCGGTGGTTGTTGCGATCCCCATTACACTTCTCTTCCTAAAAATGCAGAAGTATTATGTTGAAGGTGTAACAGCCGGCGGCGTAAAGGGTTAATAAAATAAAACTCATATGGGTGGCAGTCATTGGCTGCCGCCCGTTTTTAATAAGGAGGAAAATATGAAAAGAACAGTCCCTCTGTTATTGCTTGTTTCAATTCTGTTTTGCGGTATTTTCTCAGGCTGCGGCAGCAATAGTACTTCTGCTTCAGAACCAACTTCATCAACTGAAAATACGGCAGACCCAATTGAAAATATAAAGGCAAATGCATCAACCGATAAATACCGCAATTTTTATGAAATTTTTGTAAATTCATTCTGTGATTCTAACGGAGACCAGACCGGAGATTTAAAGGGAATAATATCTCAGCTTGATTATCTGAACGACGGTGACCCCAACACAGGCGATGACCTCGGAATTGACGGCATATGGCTTACCCCCATAATGCCCTCAAAATCGTACCATAAATATGACGTTGAAAATTATTACGATATTGACCCCGACTTCGGCACCCTTAAAGACTTTGATACCCTTGTATCGGAGTGTCATAAACGCGGTATAAAGCTTATAATAGACCTTGTATTAAATCATATTTCATCTAAGAATCCCCTCTATGAAAAGGCTGTTGAAGATGTAGAACAAAATAAACTTGACGGTAATGCAGAATATTTTGAAATTCATCAGACTTCATATTTTGATGAAGATACGCAATACAATTTGCTGTCAAACGGCTACGCCTGCGAGGCAAACTTTTCTCCCGATATGCCGGAATGGAATTTAAATTCGGACAAAACAAGAGCAGAATTTAAAAAAATTGCCGGATTCTGGCTTAACAGAGGCGTTGACGGTTTTAGACTTGACGCGTGTAAATATTACACCAACAAAAGTACGGACGGCAAGGAATTTCTGAGCTGGTTCTATTCAGCCTGCAAGGATATTGATCCCGACGTATATATGGTTGGCGAGGATTGGACTGACGACTCGGATATTGAAGAATTATACAAATCGGGGATCGACAGCCTTTTTGCATTTAAGTTTTCACAGTCGTCAGGAACAATTATCAGCAACCTGTTTACCCAAAGCGGTTCGTCAACCGTAAGAAAAGTTATGAATTATGATAATAAAATGAGAGAAAGCAATAAAAATCAAATCAACGCATTGTTTTTGTCAAATCACGACCAGTGCAGAATTGCCAATTCGCTTGAACCAAAGGGGCTGAGTTATCAAAAGTTTGCGGCGTCCGTTTATATGCTGTTCCCCGGCAACCCTTATATTTATTACGGCGAGGAGATCGGCATAAAGGCTCCCAACACAACAAACGACGCTGCTTTCCGTACCCCAATGATTTTTGACAGCGACAATATGCCCGATATTTATGTAAACGGAATAGGCGACGAGCATGACGTGCCTGCCCACGGCGGAGTTAAGCAGCAGCTTAACGACAAAAATTCACTTCTGAATTTTTATCGCAGAATTATTAAAATAAAAAATCAAAATCCGGAAATTGCCCGCGGCAAAATCACGGGTACCCAGAGTTTTGACGACGCCAAAATCGGAGCTTTTTACACAGAATATAAGGGCTCAACTCTCCTGATAATTCATAATTTCAGCTCAGAAGAAAGTAAAAATCTGAAAATTACCGACGATATGATCAAAAATGCCGAGGTCCGTGCGGATTTGGTTACAGCAGACGCAGATACGCATATTGCAATAAATGACGGGAGTATTATACTGCCTGCACAGTCAACGGTAATTTTAAAATCATCCGAATGATAAATATAACAAACCAGACCGCAGCATTTTCATTTTGCTGCGGCCTGTTTGTTTAAGCTGTGTTATAAATACTGCCCTATCTGCGCAATTGCATTAACCTTGCAAAGTGATTTTCCGTTTTCACGAATACGCGCGGCAGTAACTTTTCCCCCGCATTTTACTGCATACTCCAGTAAAATACGCCTTAATTTGTATGGGATCGATGGATAATCAAAAATCAGATAATACTTGTTATCATATAAATATGCCGAGTTTTTGTTGCAGCACACATTTTGTTTGTACAGTTTTTCAACAGTATCAAGAAAATTTCCGCTTCCGCCGAGAAAATAGCATAAGCTACCGCTCGAAGTTTTAATTTTGTAGGTTCGGTGACGGTACTTTTCAATAACGGTAAGCAGAATGTAACATCCCCCGTCAACAGGCAGAGCCTCAACCAATATGTTTTTGCCCGTTACCTCTATTCCCGATTTAAAACACGCAAGCTGTAAAATACGCATAAGTATTCTGCGCGAATGTGCATCATCAAAACCAAGGGTATTAAAATCAAGCGAAAAATCGTCCATATCTTTTCCGCATAATGTTACAAGTATTCTGTTTTGTTCCAGTCTGTCAATGAGCAAAACATCTCCTCCTTACAAAACAACTGCTTACTTACATATTATGATGTTATTGCAATATTTGCAAGTGATTATTAGTGGAAAAATGTCAGGAAAATTATATGATTATATATTGCCAATATAAAAGAATAATGATAAAATTATCATAAAATAATTATACGAAAGGGCGTTTTATATGCCGAACTGGCTTAATGATGCTGTGTTTTATCAAATATATCCGCAAAGTTTTTACGATTCAAACGGAGACGGAATAGGCGACATTAACGGAATTATTCAAAAACTTGATTATGTAAAAGGTTTAGGATGTAACGCCATATGGATCAACCCGATTTACGACTCCCCTTTTTTGGACGCAGGATATGATGTGCGCAACTACAAGCAGGTTGCAAAACGCTACGGCACAAACGACGACCTTGTTAATCTGTTTAATGAGGCTCACAAAAAGGGAATTAAAATTTTACTTGACCTTGTTCCCGGTCATACTTCAGACACTCATCCATGGTTTCAGAAAGCTAAAAAAGCGGAAAAAAGCGAATATTCAAACCGCTATGTATTCACAAACTCCGTATGGGAGGCTCCTCCGCAGTACAGGCTTATGTGCGGAATTTGCGAACGCGACGGCAACTATCTTGTAAATTTTTTCAGTTCTCAGCCTGCGCTCAACTACGGTTTTTATGACATAACTCATCCTGACTGGCAGCTGCCGCCCGACCACCCGGACTGCATTGCAACAACAGAAGCGCTAAAAGACATAATGCGGTTCTGGCTTGACAAGGGTGCGGACGGATTCCGAGTTGATATGGCAGACTCTCTTGTTAAAAATGACGAAGAAAAAATTGCCACGGCAAAAATCTGGCGCGGTGTGCGTGAAATGCTTGATAAAGAATACCCCGAAGCCGCAATGGTTGCCGAGTGGTGCGGTCCGCAGCGTGCAATAAATAACGCGGGATTTCATATGGATTTTTATCTGGACCATTACGGAAACGGTTACAGCAGGCTGTTCCGTTACGGCGATTGGGGCAGCGAGGCTGTGTTCAATCCAAACGGCAAGGGCGACATAAAAGCATTTGCTGACGAATATCTTCCTGCTTATGAATCATCAAGAAACAACGGTTATATCAGTTTTATGACAAACAACCACGATATGCCGCGTGTTACTGCTTACCTTGATAAAACCGCAATCAAGCTGGTAAATGCGTTTATATTTACTATGCCCGGCGTTCCGTTCCTTTATTACGGCGATGAAATAGGTATGAGGTACCAAAAAGACCTTGTAAGCAAAGAGGGGGGGTTCAGCCGTACGGGCTCTCGTACTCCAATGCAATGGTCAAGCGGAAAGAACCTTGGTTTTTCAACAAGCGATACTCCATATTTGCCTGTTGATTCCGACGCAAACGCTCCGACCGTTGAAAACCAAAAGGATGACCCCGACAGTATTTACAGGGTCGTTACTGATATGATTGCTCTGCGACATAAGTATGACGATTTAAAAGGCAACGGCGACTTTGAATTGATGTTCAGTCAGGGCAGGTTTCCGTTTGCATATAAACGCGGCAGGCTTGTAATGTTCTTTAATCCTCTCGGCAAAGAAAGCGAAATGCAAATAAAGTACAGCGGAGATGTTATTTATAAAATCGGAAACTCCGAGTTTTCGGACGGCAAAATCAAAATGTCACCCCAGAGCTTTGCAATGATTATAACAACATAATATTATTAATTTGTTTTGCTTATTAATATTTAATTAAAATACAAAGTATTACAGCTCCCTTAAAATGCAGGGAGCTGTAATTTGTTTTATTGTCAATATGTAAAATAACCGTTTTAAATTAATGTATATTAAAAACTTCAAGGTGTTCAAGCAAAATTTTTATACCCATAATAATCAGCACCGCGCCCCCGATAAACTCAGCCTTTGACTTAAACTTTGCGCCGAAAACATTTCCTATTTTTATACCGATTGCAGACAGAATAAATGTTGTAGCTCCAATAAGCGATATTGCCGGAACGATTTTAACTTTAAGACAGGCAAACGTAACGCCTATTGCCAGCGCGTCAATGCTTGTGGCAACGGCAAGCGGAAACATTGTTTTGGGATTAAACGAGTCGTTAAGTTCTTCGGGACAGCCAAACGACTCCCTAATCATATTTGCGCCTATCAAACCGAGCAAAACAAAGGCTATCCAGTGGTCAACGCTTGTAATCAAACACTCAAACTGTCTGCCCAAAAAATAACCTATAAGCGGCATTGCCGCCTGAAATCCGCCAAAGTACAAGCCCGTAATTAAAGCGTGCTTTAACTCAAGCCTTTTTACTGACAGACCTTTGCACACTGAAACTGCAAAAGCGTCCATTGACAATCCCACAGCAAGAATAAAAAGCTCTAAAAATCCCATAAAAATATCCCCCATTGCTATTGTAAGCAACAGGAGATAAAAATAGACCCACCTGCTGCCACAGATAAGTCCTGCCATTTAAAATCAAGAAATTATACTTAATAAAGTATGTTGGCTTAACCGAGCATTATGCGCCGACTGCTTTCTGTAAAATTATTTTACCATATTTCAAAAAGGTAAGTCAACGCTAATCTTATTTTCTATACGGTTACATTTGTAATCTTACGCGGTAAAATCAAAAAAAATAGCACATTTACTTGTAATTTTTGCCGATATTATGTATAATTAACTGTATGTTTTGAATTAACCTGTTTTTGCAGGGGTTCGGGGGATTAGTAAATGGTCGGGAGAAAGTGTAAAACTTTATGCGTACTGATTCTGTGCGCATTAGTTTCAATTTACGGTACTGTTATTTGTAATGCCGCCCCAAGCAGTTACAGAATTTCTGAAATTGACGATATGGTAATTGTTTTGCCGGATAATATGACAGCCGCCACACGTTCAAGCAAAAATACAGATAAATATTTTTCGGTTTTCGGTCTTAATTACGAAACAATAATGCAGAATTTTAAAAGCAGCGACATATATTTGCAGGGAATGGACAGTTCATCTTCACTTACACTTACAGTGACCATGACAAAAACGTCTGACAGTCAATCAATAGGCAATTATAATATGCTTTCTCAGGATAAACTTGCAGGGGTAAAGAATAATTTTATAAATCAAAACGAATTTATATCATGCACTCAGGACCAAGCAGAAAATATTGTTTGGCTCAGTTTTAATGCTAATGTAACAAGCAACGGCAGAACTATTAAGGCATATCAGTCTAATACCGTTTATGACGGTATGAGCGTAAATATAACTTTGCAGCGCAATGAGGGCAATGTTACTGCCAAGGATTATGAAACCTTTTCAAATATAGTGTCTTCTGTTACTTTTCTTAAAGCCGGATCATCAAACAGTGTGTTTATTTACATATTAATAGGCGTATGCGCTGCGGCTGTATTTGTAATTATATTATCTTACATAATGTTTAGCAAAGCGAAAAAACTGCGAAAACACAGTAAGAACGATAAAATTATTAAAGAGCTTTCAAATAAGTACAATGTAAAAAATGATGCGCTGAACATAAATAATACTGATAAGGCGGATACTTTTGAAAGCAATGATAGCTCCGATGACTTCATATTAAACGATTATAATGATACTGAGACCCCAAAAACAGCAGAGGCTGTAAATTTTGAACAGACAGATGAAAAAACAGAGGAATATATTCAAGCCGAGGAAGAAGAGTTTGACAACGACGAAGAACTTTTAAGACAGCAGGCCAGGGAAATAAAATTCAGCGACAGCGACGATTTCTTTGAAGAGGCCCCGAAAAAGACAATGGGCGTAATCAGCAGCGCAGACATACAAAACGCTGAAGATTACGATGTTATCAACGAGGTTGAAAAGCGTGTTTCGCAGGTTGAGAGCGAAAACACTGACAGGGACAATAGTTTTGCCGGAACTCTTAAAAGTGTTTGCAGGGGTTTAAAATCGTTCGGAATACACTTGGGATATTTCTGTTCAAATCTGAGCAGAATGATAAAGCGTAAAATAGCGGCAAACAAGCGCAGAAAAATGGAAGAGGAACGCCGTGAACGCGCAAAAGTGCGCGCGGCACGCGAAGAACGTCAAATGCGTGAAATGCAGGAAGGCGGACTTGTCAGAGTACACAGCCGTAATGAACGCAGAACACAAACCAATGTTAAATCACGCAGGTCGGGCGCTCAGTACATACGGTCTTCACAAAGAAAATATCCGCAAAGCTCTACAAAAAACAACAAAAGAAGATGATCCGTAATTTAACATCGGAGGAGTTAAATGGGAGATTTACTTATAAAAAATGCCGTGGTGGTTTCCCCGGATAACGGTATTAACGAAAAACTTGATATACTTGTAAAAGACGGCAAAATCGCAGAGCTCGGCAAAAATTTAAGCTGTGAATGCGAGATTGTAAACGCCGAGGGGCTTTATGCGGTTCCGGGTTTTGTCGATATGCACGTTCATCTGCGCGACCCCGGGCAGACGCACAAGGAAGATATATTTTCCGGATGCAGAGCGGCAGCGGCAGGAGGCGTAACAAGCTTGTTGGCTATGCCTAACACGATTCCGACAACAGATAATGCACAGACTGTAAAATATATTGTTGAAAAAGCAAAAGCTGCTGATGCTCATGTTTATGTTGCCGCAAGCATAACAAAAGGGCTTAAGAGCGCTGAACCTACTGACCTTGAAGAACTGAGGAAAGCAGGAGCAATTGCTTTGTCAGATGACGGCAGACCTGTTGAAAATACAAAATTCCTGAGTGACGCTATGAAGAAGGCGCCTCAGCTCGGAATGAAGGTGGTCGCCCATTGCGAGGATCTGTACCTTGCGGACGGCGGCAAAATAAACGAGGGGACAGTATCTGAAAAACTCGGCGTAAAGGGGATTCCCACATCCGCCGAGGACTGCGGAACATCGCGCGAAATTGCGCTTGCGGCGGCACTTGACGTACCTGTTCATATATGTCATGTAAGCACAAAAACAAGCGTTGCGCTTATTCGGGACGCAAAAAAAAGAGGAGTTCGGGTAACCGCAGAAACAGCGCCTCATTATTTTTCGCTCACAGAAAATGAGCTTTTGAAACGCGACGCCGATTACAGGATGAATCCTCCGCTGAGGACGCAGGCTGATGTCAGCGAAATTATAAAAGGTTTGCAGGACGGTACGCTTGACGCAATTGCAACCGACCACGCTCCCCATACGCCGCAGGAAAAGTCAGATTTTGAAAAGGCACCGAACGGCGCAGTGGGAATGGAAACCTCATTTGCGGCAGGCGTTACTTATCTTGTAAAACCCGGCAAAATTACATTTGAACAGCTTATAGAGAAAATGAGCTGTAATCCGGCAAAAATACTTGGAATTGACGCCGGGAAAATAGAGGTCGGCGCACCGGCGGATATTGTGCTTGCTGATCCCGAGGAAGAATGGACGGTTGACGAAAACAGACTTCACGGCAAGAGCAAGAACACTCCGTTCAAGGGGTTAAGGTTAAGCGGAAAGGTTAAAAAAACCATATTAAACGGTAAAATAATATTTGAAGATAAATAAAGGGAGTTGTTATTATGGCACAAAAAGGCGATCTGCTTTCTGTAAGAAAGGATATAAGGGTAGTTGACGCAACAATACGTGACGGCGGACTTTGCAATGACTTTAGATTTGACGATAAATTTATAAAGGATCTGTATGATGCTAACGTAAAAGCTGGCGTCGATTATATGGAATTCGGATACAAGGCTTCTAAAGAAATTTTTAATGAAGATGATTTTGGCAAGTGGAAGTTCTGTAATGACGCTGACATAAGAAAGATAGTAGGCGACAACAAGACAAAATTAAAAATCGCAGTTATGGCAGACGTAGGAAGAACCGACTTTGAAAAGGACATAATCCCCAAAAAAGACAGTCCCATTGACCTTGTAAGAATTGCGACATATATAAATACCATTCCTGCCGCAGTTGAAATGATAGAGGACTGCGCAAAAAAAGGTTATGAAACAACAATCAACATTATGGCAGTTTCCAAGGCAAAAACAGAAGATATTATGACGGCGCTTGATATTTTGGGAAAAAGTCCGGTAAATGCCTTTTACATTGTAGACAGCTACGGAGCGCTCTATCCCGAGCAGTCACGCCGCCTTGCGGAGCTTTACTGTGAAGCAGCAGAAAAATACAATAAAAATGTGGGTATTCATGCCCATAACAACCAACAGCTTGCTTTTGCAAACACCATAGAGGCCATGACCCAGGGAGTAAGCTATCTTGACGCAACGGTTGACGGAATGGGCAGAGGAGCAGGCAACTGCGCGCTTGAGCTTTTGCTCGGCTTTCTTAAAAATCCAAAATATAAGGTCGCTCCTATTCTTAAAATAATTGAAGAACACACGCACAAGTTAAAGTCAGACGGCGTAAAGTGGGGCTATGACATACCCTATATGCTGACAGGCCAGTACAACACTCATCCGCGTCCGGCAATTTCATTTGTAAAAGAGGACAGGAACGATTACTCAAGGTTTGCAAACGAGCTTTATGATATAATTAACAGCTGACCGCGCACCTTGGAGAGCAGAAATTTGCGTTTATATCATTCAGTTTAAGCAATATATTGATTTTATTTTAATATAAATGAGGGAAAATAAGATGGCGTTTGACAGACTTATTGAAAATATCATAAAAATGCAGAATCCTACGGTTGCAGGTCTTGACCCTAAACTTGACTATGTACCTGCATCAATAAAAGAGAATTGCTTTGCAAGGCACGGCAAGACCCTTGACGGAGCGGCAGAGGCTCTTTTTGAATTTAACAAAGCGCTTATTGATGCCTTGTGTGATATTGTTCCTGCCGTAAAGCCGCAGGCGGCATATTATGAAATGTACGGCTGGCAGGGCGTAAAGGCGCTCTGCGATACTATCGCTTATGCAAAGTCAAAAGGTATGTTTGTTATTACCGACGGAAAGCGCAACGACATTGGCACAACAATGGAGGCTTATGCAGCCGCTCATCTGGGAACAACAGATATTTTGGGAAAAAATATTGAAGCGTTCGGCGCTGACGCGCTCACGGTAAACGGCTATCTCGGCACTGACGGAATCAAACCTCTTATTAATATATGCAAAGAGAAAGACAAAGGGATTTTTGTACTTGTAAAAACTTCAAACCCCGGCTCGGGTGAACTTCAGGATATTAAGCTTGAAACAGGTCAGACCGTTTATGAGCATATGGGCAAAATGTGCGAGTTTTGGGGAAAAGAGACATACGGAAAATACGGCTATTCTGCGGCAGGCGCGGTTGTGGGCGCAACTTATCCCGAACAGCTTAAAGAATTGAGAACAAAGCTGAGTCATACCTTCTTTCTTGTTCCCGGCTACGGCGCTCAGGGCGGCGGTGCAGAGGATGTTAAAAACGCATTTGACAAAAACGGTCTTGGCGCGGTAATCAATTCAAGCCGCGGAATTATGTGCGCATGGAAAAAGCAAGGCCTTTCAAAAGAGGATTTTGCAGCCGCGGCACGGAGTGAAGCAATAAGAATGAGAGATGAGATAATAAGTACGATCGGAGAAATCAAGCTTTGAAAATTTTATTAAACTAACTTTCAAAGCTGTTGACTTTAACTTTTTATAAGCGTATAATCTATTTGTTAATTTAATTTTTTAAGGGAGATTTTAAATATGGCAAGAGTATATAATTTTTCCGCAGGTCCTTCAATGCTTCCTGAATCTGTTCTTAAACAGGCGGCGGCAGAAATGCTTGATTATCAGGGCAGCGGACAGAGTGTAATGGAAATGTCACACCGCAGCAAAACCTTTGATAAAATAATTAAGGACGCAGAGGCTCTGCTTCGCGAGATAATGAATATTCCCGATAACTACAAGGTTCTTTTTCTTCAGGGCGGCGGTTCAACACAGTTTGCAATGGTTGCGCTCAATCTTATGAATAAGAACAACAAAGCAGACTATATAATTACGGGTCAGTGGGCTAAAAAGGCTTATAAAGAGGCTGCACGTTTCGGCGACGCAAAGGCAGTTGCCTCTTCTGAGGACAAAACATTTACATATATTCCAAAGACAGACAAGTCGATGTTCCGTAAAGACGCCGACTATGTATATATTTGTTTAAATAACACAATTTACGGCACCGTTTACCACGAGCTTCCCGACACGGGAGATATTCCGCTTGTGGCGGATATTTCGTCTTGCATTCTCTCCGAACCGATAGATGTTTCAAAGTTCGGCCTGCTTTTTGCGGGCGCTCAAAAAAATATGGCCGGCGCAGGTCTTACGGTCGTTATCATTCGCGAGGATCTCATAGGCAACGCTATGGACATTACCCCAGAAATGCTCAACTACAAGACTCATGCCGATAAGGATTCTCTTTTCAATACTCCGCCCTGTTACTCTATTTACATTGCAAAACTTGTTTATGAATGGATTAAAAACGAAATCGGCGGTCTTGATAAGATGAAAGAGCTTAATGTAAAAAAGGCAAAGCTCCTTTATGATTTTCTTGACAGTTCAAAGCTTTTTAAAGGTACTGTCGTTCCCGAGGATCGCTCTCTTATGAATGTTCCGTTTGTTACGGGCAATGACGATATGGACGCTAAATTTGTAAAAGAGGCGTCTCAGGCAGGATTTGTAAATATTAAAGGTCACCGCACCGTAGGCGGAATGAGAGCCTCTATCTATAATGCTATGCCTTATGAAGGCGTAGAAAAACTTGTTGAATTTATGAAGAAATTTGAAGCTGAAAATAAATAATCAGTAAATTTATAATTAAAGGTTGGTATGTAATGTATAATGTTCTCACATTAAATAAAATTGCCAAAGTCGGAACAAGCCGCCTTGGTGATAACTATAATTATGGCGAAGATGTTCAAAATCCCGATGCTGTCTTAGTAAGAAGCGCGGCAATGCACGATATGGAGTTTGCCGATAACCTTCTTGCAATTGCAAGAGCAGGCGCAGGTACAAACAACATTCCCAAAGATAAATGCACAGACAGGGGCATTGTTGTTTTCAACACACCGGGCGCAAATGCTAATGCGGTTAAAGAACTTGTGATCGCAGGTCTTTTGCTTTCTTCGCGTAAAATTACCGAGGGTATCGACTGGGCTAAAACATTAAAGGGCAACGGAGACGCAGTCGGAAAGATGGTAGAAAAGGGCAAAAGCCAGTTTGTAGGACCCGAACTCAAGGGTAAAACTCTTGGTGTTATCGGTCTTGGCGCAATTGGTATTCTTGTTGCAAACTGTGCCGTTTCGCTCGGTATGAAAGTAATGGGATTTGACCCGTTTATGTCGGTTGATAACGCACTTCATCTTAACCCTGCCGTTGAGCTTATGAAGAGCAATGAAGATGTAATGACAGGCTGCGACTATCTTACAATTCACGTTCCGCTCACTCCTGATACAAAAAATTTGGTTAACGCCGAGATGATTGCAAAAATGAAGAACGGCGTACGTATTCTTAACTTCAGCCGTGACGGTCTTGTTAATTCGGCAGCGATTCTTGATGCGCTAAAGAGCGGAAAGGTTGCAAAATATGTAACCGATTTCGGCACTGATGATATTCTTGGGGAAGAAAATGTTATTTGTATGCCCCACCTTGGCGCGTCTACTCCCGAAAGTGAAGAAAACTGCGCTGTTATGGCGTGTGACCAAATCAAGGATTTTCTTGAAAACGGAAACATTATTAATTCGGTAAATTATCCTGCGCTTTCAATGGCTAAGTCGGGCGACATTCGTTTTTGTGTAATGCACAAAAACATTCCCGAGCTTCTTAAAAAAATTCTTTCGGAAGTAAAGGGCAATGTTGAGAATATGCTCAGCAAGAGCCGCGGCGACTATGCTTATACTATTATTGACGTAACCGGCGCAGACGCTTCAAACGCAGAATCTATTTCTTCGGTCGAGGGCATTATCCGCGTTCGCGCAATATAATGATTTTTAATATATTTTAATATATAAAAATAAGGGGCCGGCTCACAAATGAAGTGAGACAGCCCCTTCAGTCTGCAAAAACTTATAAATATTTTTCCTGTTTAAAACTCTTTACAAAAGTTTTGTAAAGTGATAAAATCTATAATGATACAGTGCGTATCCGATTTATACTTTATTGCGGCTTGATTTTGACTTGCCGCTTTGATAATTAAAGGAGGACAAATTTCAATGGCAAGAAAAATGAAAACCATGGATGGCAACACGGCAGTTGCTCACGTTTCTTATGCATTTACAGATGTCGCTGCTATCTATCCTATTACACCTTCTTCCGTAATGGCCGATTTGACAGACAAATTTTCGGCACAGGGTGCTAAAAACCTTTTCGGAAGAGAAGTTCAGGTAACAGAAATGCAGTCTGAGGGCGGCGCAGCGGGTGCCGTTCACGGTTCACTCGCTGCAGGCGCTTTAACTACAACATATACAGCATCGCAGGGTCTGCTTCTTATGATTCCTAATATGTACAAAATGGCAGGCGAACTTTTGCCGGGCGTAATTCATGTATCTGCCCGTGCGCTTACAAGTCATGCTCTTTCAATTTTTGGCGATCATTCAGATATTTATGCGTGCCGTCAGACAGGCTACGCTATGCTTTGTTCAAATAATCCGCAGGAATGTATGGACCTTGCGGCAGTTGCTCACCTTGCGGCTATAAAGGGCAGAGTTCCATTCCTGCACTTCTTTGACGGCTTCAGAACATCGCACGAGGTTCAGAAGATTGAAGAATGGGATTATGAAGACCTCGCTGATATGCTCGACTGGGATGCTGTTGAGGCGTTCCGCCGCCGTTCGCTTAATCCTGAGCATCCCGTAACAAGAGGTACGGCTCAGAATGACGATATTTTCTTCCAGGCAAGAGAAGCCTGCAACAAATATTATGACGCGGTTCCCGAAGTTGTTGTTGAATATATGAACAAGGTCAATGCTAAAATAGGCACTAACTATAAACCGTTCAACTACTATGGCGCAGAGGACGCAGAACACGTTATTGTTGCTATGGGTTCGGTTTGTGACTGTATTGAAGAAGTAGTTGACTACCTAAATGCCGCAGGTGAAAAGGTAGGACTTCTTAAAGTTCATCTTTACAGACCGTTCGTTGCAGATTATATGCTCAGCGAGCTTCCTAAAACAGTTAAAACGATTTCTGTTCTTGACAGAACAAAAGAACCCGGCTCAATAGGCGAGCCACTTTATCTTGACGTTCTTGCTGCAATCAACGGTTCGGATTTTGCGGGAGTAAAGGTATTTACAGGCAGATACGGACTTGGTTCAAAAGATACAACACCGGGCGATATTATTGCTGTTTACAGAAACGCACAAAACGATGTTCCCAAAAAGAGATTTACAATCGGCATAGTTGACGACGTTACAAATCTCTCGCTTGACATTGTTGAAAATCCCGACACAACTCCGGCAGGAACACAAAGCTGTAAATTCTGGGGACTCGGCGCAGACGGTACGGTAGGCGCTAACAAAAACTCAATTAAGATCATCGGCGACAACACAGATATGTACGCTCAGGGATACTTTGCGTATGACTCTAAAAAATCCGGCGGACTTACGGTTTCTCATCTTCGTTTCGGCGATACACCTATAAAATCTACTTACTACATTTCAAAGGCAGACTTTGTTGCCTGTCACAATCCCTCATACATTGACAAATATGACATTGTTGACGACCTAAAAGAAGGCGGTTCGTTCCTTCTCAACTGTCCGTGGGACGTTGAGGAGCTCTCAAAGAGACTTCCGGGCAAAATGAAAAAGATTCTTGCGGAAAGAAACATAAACTTCTACACAATTGACGGTATTAAAATCGGCAAGGAAATAGGTCTTGGAGGACGAATCAACACAGTGCTTCAATCTGCATTCTTTAAAATTGCCGACATTATTCCTGCCGAAAAGGCTAAGGAGCTTATGAAGGCCGCTGCCAAAAAGTCGTATATGAAGAAAGGCCAGGCAATTGTTGATATGAACTATGCGGCAATTGACCGCGGCATGGAAGATTTGAAGAAAGTTGAGATCCCTGCCGACTGGGCTGACTGCACGGATGATGTGACAGCAGACAAAATTGACGGACAGGGTGCGCTTGTAGATTATGTAAACAGAGTATTAAAGCCCGTAAACGCTTACAAGGGCAACAAACTTCCTGTTTCCGCATTTATGGAAAACGTTGACGGTACTGCGCCCAACGGCTCTTCCGCATATGAAAAGAGAGGTATTGCAGTTGATGTTCCCGAATGGCATTCTGAAAACTGCATACAGTGCAACAGATGTTCAATTGTCTGCCCGCACGCCGTAATTCGTCCTGCCGCTATGACGGACGAGGAAGTTTCGGCAGCGCCGATGGACACAAATGCTATTCCAATGATTGGCCTTAAAGACCTTAAATTTGTAATGACGGTTTCAACTCTTGACTGTACAGGCTGCGGTGCCTGCGCTCAGGTTTGTCCCGGCAAAAAAGGCGAAAAGGCTCTGGTAATGAAGCCGTTCGACTCACAGCTTCCAAAGCAGGATATATTTAATTATGCTCTCACGCTTGAAGACAAACCCGAAGTTGCCGAAAAGTTTAAGTATTCAACAGTTAAAGGCAGTCAGTTCAGGCAGCCTCTCCTTGAGTTCTCGGGAGCTTGCGCAGGCTGCGGTGAAACACCTTACGCTAAACTTGTTACACAGCTGTTTGGCGACAGAATGTTCATAGCAAACGCAACAGGATGTTCTTCAATTTGGGGTGCTTCCGCTCCTGCCACACCTTACACCAGAAACAAAAAGGGTTACGGTCCGGCTTGGCAGAACTCATTGTTTGAAGATAACGCAGAATTTGGTTTTGGTATGGCTTTAGGACAGAAAGCAATCAGAAACAGACTTGCAGAGTATGTTGAAAATATTCAAAAGGATACTGACAGTGCCGACCTTAAAGCAGCTTGTCAAAACTATTTGGATACATTTACTGATTCAACTTCAAACCGCCCTGCAACCGACGCTCTTATTGCAGAGCTTGAAAAGAATACTGAAGACGCCAAGACGGGCGAACTTATTAAAAAGACTCTAATTGATAAAGATGAGCTCGCCAAGAAATCCATGTGGATATTAGGCGGTGACGGTTGGGCTTATGATATTGGTTTCGGCGGTCTTGACCACGTTATTGCGTCAGGCGAAAATGTTAATATACTTGTATTTGATACAGAGGTTTACTCAAACACAGGCGGTCAGGCTTCAAAGGCTACTCCCGTTGGTTCGGTTGCTCAGTTTGCTGCCGCAGGTAAGGCCGTTAAGAAAAAAGACCTTGCCGCTATTGCCATGAGTTACGGTTATGTATATGTTGCACAGTGCGCTATGGGCGCTGACAACAATCAGGTGCTTAAAGCTATGGTTGAAGCTGAAAGCTACAACGGTCCTTCGCTTATCATCTGCTATGCTCCGTGTATTAACCACGGTATCAAGGGCGGAATGGGCATTGCTCAGATTGAAGAGAAAAAGGCTGTTGATGCAGGTTACTGGAACATTTTCCGTTATGACCCGCGTCTTGCTGACGAAGGCAAAAATCCGTTTATGCTTGACTGCAAGGCTCCCTCGGCTTCTTATCGCGACTTCATTATGGGCGAAGTTCGTTACAATTCTCTTACACGTACTTTCCCTGAAAGAGCCGAAGAACTCTTTACTGAGGCTGAAAAATTGGCAGAAGAAAAGTATGCTCATCTTGAAAAGCTTGCAGGCCTTGATGACGCAAAATAATTCTTCGTATTGTTATTAAGAATAATATACCTAAAGCCGGTTCACATTGAACCGGCTTTTTATAGTAATAAGTGTTGACAAATATAAAATTACGTAATATAATATTATCAATAAACAAAACCTGTGAGCAAGAATAGTAAGATTTTTCAAGGCTTTCAGAGAGTCGGTGGATGGTGCAAACCGATAGCGGAGAATTTTCCGAATGGACTTGTGAGGGCGGACCGAAAGCGTGAGCGAGTAGTTTCCGACGGAACTCAACCGTTAAAGTGAGAGGCATATGTCAGTATGCCGTTGAGCGGACGATTATCGTCAATTTGGGTGGTACCGCAGAAGTTGTATTTTAAGACTTTTGTCCCTTTGTGGGACAAAAGTCTTTTTTGTTTTGTGAAAGGTTGGTGTAAAAATGGTTAAACCGTCTTATGAAGAAGTTATGAAGTTAAAAAACGATTACAGCGTAATTCCCGTTTATAAAGAAATTTACGCTGACGTTGTCACTCCGATAACGCTTCTCAGAAAAATTGCTCAAAAATCAGACAAATTTTTTCTGCTTGAAAGCATTGAGGGCGGTGAAAAGTGGGGCAGATACTCATTTATAGGATTTGACCCCAAAGCACGCCTTGCTTATAAAGACGGCACACTCACCGTTACGGGCGAAGGAGCAAGAAAAGTAAAAACAAACAGACCGTATGACGCAGTGCGAGATTATCTTTCAAATTATAAAACTCCGCGTTTTGAGGACATTCCGCCGTTTACCGGCGGTCTTGTAGGATATTACGGCTACGCAATGATAGCCTGCGCAGAGCCTGTTTTAAAGCTTAAAAGAGGAGATTCAAACGATTTTGACCTTATGCTGTTTGATAAGATCATAGCCTATGACCATTTAAAACAAAAGCTGCTCGTAATTGTTAATATGAAAACGTATGACGCAGAGCGTCAGTATGATCAGGCAAAGAACGATATTTCAAAAATTATTGGAATAATAACTGATAATTCCCCTCTTCCTAATTATGAGAACGATAAAAATGTTGTATTTAAAAGCAGTTACACAAAAGAGGAATTTTGCAAAATGGTCGAAAAAACCAAGGAATATATCTACAACGGGGATATTTTTCAGTGTGTTGTTTCAAGAAGATTTGAAGCCAATTATCACGGTTCGCTGATCAACGCTTACAGAGTGCTCAGAACAACAAACCCGTCGCCTTATATGGTTTATATGTCAATTGACGGTGATGAAATTATAAGCACTTCCCCCGAAACTCTGGTCAAACTTCAAAACGGAATACTTAATACCTTCCCCATTGCGGGGTCCCGTCCAAGAGGCAAAACGAAACAGCAGGACGATATACTTGCAGATGAACTCATAAAAGATGAAAAAGAGCTTGCAGAACACAATATGCTTGTTGATTTGGGAAGAAACGACATTGGTAAAATTTCAAAATTTAATACTGTAAAAGTAACGGAATATCAAAAAATCCTCAGATTTTCAAAGATAATGCACATTTGCAGTGAGGTTGAGGGAGAAATAAAGGACGGACTGGACGCTCTCAACGCGGTCGAAGCCCTGCTTCCTGCCGGCACACTTTCAGGCGCACCCAAAATAAGAGCCTGCGAAATTATTGAAGAGCTCGAGAAAACTCCTCGTGGAGTGTACGGAGGTGCGCTGGGATATATTGACTTTAACGGCAACCTCGACGCCTGCATTGCCATAAGAATGGCAGTAAAGAAGGGCGACAGGGTCTATGTTCAGGCAGGCGCGGGAATAGTTGCCGACAGTGTGCCCGAAAATGAATATTCTGAAACCTACAACAAGGCGCTTGCCGTTATGAATGCGGTGAAAAATGCAGGGGAGGTTTACGAATTATGATACTTTTTATTGATAATTACGACAGCTTCACCTATAACCTTGTTCAGTACTGCGGAAGTGTAGATCCCGACATAAGTGTTGTGCGAAACGATGAAATTACCGTTGAACAAATAAAAAAGCTTGACCCGTCGCACATTATTTTATCTCCCGGGCCGGGCTATCCAAAGGATGCAGGCATATGCATAGAGGTAATAAAACAGCTTAAAGGGGTTTATCCGATTTTGGGAGTTTGCCTTGGACATCAGGCAATATGCGAGGCGTTCGGCGCAGAAATTACACACGCGGCAAAGCTTATGCACGGCAAAAAGAGCGACATAAAGGTAGATGAAAACTGCAAGATATTTGCAGGTCTGCCAAATGTTATTGAGGGCGCGCGTTACCACTCGCTTATTGCAAAGAAAAACACTGTTCCCGAAGAGCTTATCATCACCGCCGAAGACGGTATGGGAGAGGTAATGGCGGTAAAGCACAGGGATCACGAAATTTACGGATTACAGTTTCATCCTGAATCCATATTAACATCCTGCGGTATGCAAATAATAAAAAATTTTATAGAAGGGACTTGATTTAAGTGATTAAAGAGGCAATAAAAAAAGTAGTTGCAGGCAGCGACCTTTCATTTGACGAAGCGGCTCAGGTAATGGAAGAGATGATGACAGGCACGGCAACACAGGCACAGATGGCGTCATTTTTAACGGCGCTGAGAATTAAGGGCGAAACAATTGATGAAATTACAGCCTGCGCGCGGGTAATGCGCGATAAGGCACTGCACATCAGGCCAAAAACAGATGTGCTTGACATTGTAGGTACTGGCGGCGACGGAACGGGTACGTTTAACATTTCAACAACGGCGGCGTTTATAATTGCGGCTGCGCAGATCCCCGTTGCAAAGCACGGAAACCGTTCAATGTCAAGCAAGAGCGGTGCAGCAGACTGCCTTGAAAAGCTGGGAGTTAATATTTCCGTTACCCCCGAAAAGAACGAAGAAATACTTGCAAAAACAGGCATCTGTTTTATGTTTGCTCAGGGTTATCACGCTTCAATGCGTTTTGTGGGACCCGTAAGAAAAGAAATAGGTATCCGCAACATCTTTAACGTGCTTGGTCCTCTGACAAATCCCGCGGGCGCAGAATTACAGGTTACGGGAGTTTATTCCGAAGCGCTTGTTGAACCGATTGCAAGAGTATGCTCAAATCTTGGGGTAAAGAGGGGCTTTATTTTCTGCGGTTCGGACGGAATGGATGAGGCTACCGTTACAGGTACGACAAAGGTATGCGAGATAAATAACGGCAGCTTTAAAACATTTGTTATTTCTCCCGAACAGTTCGGATTGGGAAAATATGCTATGGAAGAAATCACAGGCGGCGACGGCGCAGAAAATGCAAAAATTACAAAGCAAATTCTCGGCGGAACTTTAAAAGGCGCAAAGCGAGATATAGTTGTGCTTAATGCGGCACTCGGACTTTATGCAGGCGGAAAAGCAACATCAATTGAGGACGGCGTAAAGACTGCCCAGAATATTATAGACAGCGGTAAGGCTTACGATAAAATGGAAGAGTTTGTAAAGGCTACCAATGAATAACGGTGACAAAGCAATGATACTTGAAACAATTGCAGAGGCAAACAAAAAAAGATACAAAACCGCACAACTGCAAATACCGCTTGAAAAAATAAAACATCAGGCGCTTTCAATGAAAATAAATAATGACTTTCCGTTTGAAAAGGCACTTGCCAAAAGCGGAATTTCATATATCTGCGAAGTAAAAAAAGCCTCGCCGTCAAAGGGAATAATCGCGGAGGATTTTCCGTATGTACAAATTGCAAAGGATTATGAAAAAGCAGGCGCTTCCGCAATTTCTGTACTTACAGAGCCTGAATGGTTCAAAGGCAGCAACGTTTATCTGAAAGAAATTTCACAGAATGTAAATATTCCTTTGCTCCGCAAGGATTTTACGGTTTGTGAATATCAGATATATGAGGCAAAAACCCTGGGTGCGTCGGCTGTTTTGCTAATATGTGCGATACTTGACACCGATACATTAAAAAAATGGATAGGTATCTGCGATTCTCTGGGTTTGTCGGCACTCGTTGAGGCTCATACGGAAGAAGAAGTAATGTCGGCAATCAACGCAGGCGCAAGGGTAATAGGAGTAAATAACCGAAATCTTAAAGATTTTACGGTTGACCTGACCACCTGTACGCGATTAAGAAAGCTTGTGCCGAATGACATTCTTTTTGTAGGTGAAAGCGGAATAAAAACAAACGACGATATTGAAAAACTCAGAAAATCGGGAGTCAACGGCGTTCTTATAGGTGAAACGCTTATGAGAAATGCCGATAAAAAAGCGGCGCTTGAAAGGCTGAACGGCTCAAAGCTGCATTAATGCGAATTGCAGCAGTACCGATTGCTGCACATAAACTGAAACACAAGGAGAGAATAAAAATGTCTAAAGGGAAATTCGGCATTCACGGAGGACAGTTTGTACCCGAAACTCTGATGAATGCGGTCAACGAATTTGAGGCGGCATACAATAAATACAAAAAAGACCCGGAATTTATTGCGGAGCTTGACACGCTTATGCGTGAATATGCAGGCAGACCGTCACTTTTGTATTATGCGGAAAAAATGACAAAAGATTTGGGCGGTGCAAAAATCTATTTAAAACGTGAAGATTTAAACCACACCGGTTCACACAAAATAAACAACTGTCTGGGACAGTGCCTGCTTGCGAAAAAAATGGGTAAAACAAGGGTCATTGCCGAAACAGGCGCCGGTCAGCACGGTGTTGCAACGGCTACCGCCGCCGCTTTGCTCGGACTTGAGTGTGAAATTTTTATGGGCAAAGAGGACACTGTCCGTCAGGCTCTTAATGTTTACAGAATGAGATTATTGGGCGCAAAAGTTCACGCAGTTGAAACCGGTACAATGACGCTTAAAGACGCAGTTAACGAAGCTATGCGTGAATGGACAAACCGGGTTGATGACACACATTATGTTCTCGGTTCGGTAATGGGACCCCATCCGTTTCCTACGGTCGTGCGTGATTTTCAGAGTGTGATAGGCAGGGAAATCAAGAAGCAGTTAATGGAAAAAGAGGGCAGGCTTCCCGATGTTGTAATGGCCTGTGTAGGAGGCGGAAGCAACGCGATGGGTGCTTTTTATGACTTTATAGGTGATGAAAGCGTTGAGCTTATTGGCTGTGAGGCAGCGGGACTCGGCGTTGACAACCCGAAAAATGCCGCCACTATCGCAAACGGTACGCTCGGTATTTTTCACGGAATGAAGTCGTATTTTTGTCAGGACGAGTACGGACAGATTGCACCTGTTTACTCAATTTCGGCAGGACTTGACTATCCCGGTATTGGTCCCGAACACGCAAATCTGAGCGATACGGGAAGAGCAAAATATGTTCCCGTAACAGACGAGGAGGCTGTACAGGCGTTTGAGTACCTTTCAAAAACAGAAGGCATTATTCCCGCCATTGAAAGTGCGCACGCAGTTGCACAATGCATAAAAATTGCTCCGACAATGGATAAAGATAAAATTATTGTAGTAAATCTTTCGGGTCGCGGCGACAAAGACGTTGCAGCTATTGCAAGATACAGGGGGGAGAATATACATGACTGATATTAAAGCGGCTTTCAAAAACGGCAAAGCGTTCATTCCCTTTGTAACGGCAGGGGACCCTGACCTTGATACAACGGAAAAGCTGCTTATTGAAATGAGCAAAAGCGGTGCGGACATCATTGAAATAGGCATACCGTTTTCAGATCCAATTGCCGAGGGCGTTGTAATACAGGAGGCCGACCTTCGTGCGCTTGCCTCGGGCACAACAACGGATAAAATTTTTGACATGGTAAAGCAAATTCGTCCGCAAATCGAATGTGCGCTTGCCGTTATGACATATATAAACCCGATTTTTGTGTACGGTACAGACAAATTTATGAAAAAATGCAGTGAATGCGGCATTTCAGGGGTAATAGTTCCTGATGCGCCCTTTGAGGAAAAAGACGAGCTGAAAGATTATTGCGATAAATACGGAATTGAGCTTATCTCTCTTATTGCGCCGACCTCACATAACAGAATCAAAATGATTGCAAAAGAGGCGCAGGGCTTTGTATATTGTGTTTCATCAATGGGCGTTACGGGTGTGCGCAAGGAAATTACGACCGATGTAGGTGAAATGGTACGCCTTGTAAAATCTGTCAGCGATACTCCCTGTGCAATAGGATTCGGCATATCAACTCCCGAACAGGCAAAGAAAATGGCGCAGAGCGCAGACGGTGTAATTGTAGGCTCTGCAATTGTAAAAATAGTTGCAAAGTACGGAAAAGACTGCATAGAACCTGTTTGCAAATACGTTAAGCAAATGAAAGAGGCAATAAAGTAAATTGCGAATAAAATAACATATAACAGAAAAACGCCAAACCCATTAAACAAGGTTTGGCGCTTTTCTTTTCTTAAAAAATGAGGGGTACAAGTACGAACCTCTGAGTCGGTTCGTATTGAGGAGGGTAGAACAAATGTACTCAGACGGTTGCGGTTCCGTATTTTGAGTACAATTTTATTAAATAAAATTTTTTTGATAATTATGTGAAATTAATTTGAAATTACATTGAAAAATACATATTTTTAAATTAATGTCTAAATAGTCTTCCCTAAAATCGAAACAAATGTTTGATTTTTGACATTTTATATGATATGATTTGTATGGAGAGGGATGATTTTATGAAACCTTTAAGTAAAACTCAGCAAAAAATTTTTGATTATTTAAAAGAATGTTCGTCCGAAGGCAGAGTACCGTCTGTACGTGAGATATGCGCCAAAACAGGATTAAGTTCTACTTCAACCGTTCACCATCATCTCAAGGCACTTGAAGATCGTGAGCTGATAACCCGCGAACCCGGCGTAAACAGGTGTATTCATATCAAAGGTGAAGAAAAAACTATTGGTGTTCCCGTAATGGGCAATGTTGCCGCCGGTTATCCCACTCTTGCTGTTGAGGATATAGAATATTATATTCCCGTGCCCGAAAGTTTAAAACGCAACCGTGAACTTTTTGCTTTGCGTGTTCAGGGCGAAAGTATGATAAACGCCGGAATACTTAATGATGATATTGTTATAGTCAGCCGCACACCGGTTGCAGAAAACGGCGAGATCGTGGTTGCGCTTGTAGGCGACGAGGCAACCGTAAAACGTTTTTACAAGGAGGACGGACATTTCAGACTTCAGCCTGAAAATGATGATTTTGAACCTATTATTGTTGACGAGGTCATTCTTCTTGGAAAAGTAATTTCCCTTGTCCGTTATTTTTAGTTCGAGTATAAAAGTCGGTGCATTTAGAAACCTCGGCTGCCCGAACATATTAATGGTTAAACGAATAAAATGTTTGTTTTAGTTCGAGTATAAAAGTCAGTGCATACAAAAGCTATTTTCTGTATTTTAAAGGACCGGTTTCATATACGTTATTGCCTTCACAGTCAATTGCAACAATGCAGGGAAAATCCTCAACCGTATATCTGCGTATTGCCTCTGTGCCAAGGTCTTCATAACACAGCATTTCTTCTTTTTTAATACTTTTGGCAATCAGTGCGGCAGCCCCTCCGATAGCCGCAAAATAAACACAGTTGTTTTTTACAATTGCGTCAACGACATCCTTATTTCGTGCGCCTTTGCCTATCATACCTTTAAGTCCAAGGTCAAGCAAAGACGGAGTATATTTGTCCATTCTGTAACTTGATGTAGGACCCGCGGGACCCACTGTGTGTCCCGGTTTTGCGGGAGCAGGGCCGACATAGTAAATTATTTGACCTTTTATATCAACAGGCAATTTTTTGCCTTTTTCAATAAGTTCAAAAAGTCTTTTATGTGCCGCGTCACGGGCGGTCAGCAAAGTACCCGTAATCAGAACGCTGTCGCCTGCTTTAAGCTCTTTAATATCCTTATCGGTAAGCGGAAGTTTTATTCTTTTTTGCATAGTAATATTCCTTTCGTCAGATAATAGCGCTTGCGTGTCTTGCGGCATGACAGCAAATATTTACCGCTACGGGCATTCCTGCAATGTGTGTGGGAGAGGTTTCAATATTTACGCCGAGGGCCGTGGTGCTTCCTCCGAGTCCCGCAGGGCCAAAGCCCATTTTATTGATCTCTGAAAGCAGTTCCTGTTCAAGCTTTGCGTAGCGCCTGTCCTCGTTGTGAGTGTCAATTGAACGGAAGGTTGCTTTTTTGGCAAGCTGTGCGGCACGCTCAAATGTTCCGCCTATTCCCACGCCTACAACAATAGGAGGACAGGGATTGGGACCTGCTTTAAATACAGTGTCAAGAACAAACTTTTTGACCCCCTCAACACCGTAAGACGGTGTAAGCATTTTTATTGCAGACATATTTTCACTGCCAAAGCCTTTGCCTCCGGCTGTGATTTTTATTGTGTTTCCGCTTATTATTTTGGTGTGTATTATAGCGGGAGTATTATCTTTTGTATTTACTCTGTCAAAAACAGGGTCGCTTACTACACTTTTGCGCAGATAGCCGTCGTTGTAAGCCTGACGAACTCCTTCATTTACCGCGTCGTTAAAACAGCCGTCCTCAATCACAACCTTATCGCCGTATTCCACAAACAGAATTGCCATACCGGTATCCTGGCAAACAGGTATTTTTTCCTGTGCGGCTATTTTGTCGTTTTTAATTATCTGTGCAAGAACATTTTTGCCAATGGGTGAATTTTCGGTCGTATATGAATTTTCAAGCGCGCCCATAATATCGTTGCCTATGTAATAATTGCAGTCCATAAACAGCTTTTTAACTGTTTTTGTGACTGCGTCTGCTTTTATACAGCGTATTTCCATATTATTTGTCCCTTCGCATTAAGTTATAAACATACTTAAATTTACTTTTTTCATCAAAAACTATTGTAAAAAAGTCAGTTTGTAACATTAAATCTGTTTTTATTACATTATAAAACTTTTGGTGCGTTATTTCAATATTTATAAAAATATGATATACTGTTTACATTAGTTTTCATAACTTTTAAAAAAATAACATATTTCTGTCACAATTATTCGTTAGATTATTGAATACAGTAAAGTGCAATTAAAATAAACATATTAGAAGTAAACGAGACAAAGGAGAGCGTTAAATGGGCAGAATACTTGTAGTTGACGACGAATTTAGAATAAGGCAAATAATAAGAAAATACGCGGAATTTGAGGGATACACTGTTAAAGAGGCGGTTGACGGAATGCAGGCAATTGAAATATGCCGCAAAGAGGAATTTGACCTTATAATAATGGATGTAATGATGCCTGAGCTTGACGGATTTTCTGCTTGCAGAGAAATACGCAAATTCAGACAAACCCCGATTATAATGCTTTCGGCAAGGGGAGAAGAATATGATAAAATACACGGGTTTGAGCTTGGCAGTGACGACTATGTTGTAAAACCGTTTTCTCCAAAAGAGCTTATGATGCGTGTAAACGCAGTTATCAAGCGTTCAAGCGGCGGGAACCTGCCCGAAAACGCCAAGGATATTTTTACTTATAAGGGATTGTCTGTTGACTTTTCGGCAAGAATTGTTACTATTGACGGCGAAAGGATAGATATGACGCCAAAGGAATACGAGCTGTTCTTTTATATGGTTAAAAATAAAGGACTTGCTCTCACCAGGGAAAAACTTATAAGCGAAGTGTGGGGTTATGACTTTTTCGGAGATGAGCGTACCCTTGACACTCATATTAAACTTTTGCGCAAAAGTATTGGTGAATACAGCAAATGTATAGTTACCTTGCGAGGGGTGGGTTACCGCTTTGAAACGCTTTGACCGGCATAAAATGCCGCTTCACTTTAAACTTTTGTGGTATTTTTTGATTTTTGGAATAGTAATACTTATTGTGCTTTGGGTGTTTCAGACATTTTTTCTTTCGTCATTTTACACGGCTACAAAATCATCACAGGTTAAAAAATATGCTTCCGCAATAGCGGAATCAATTAAGCAAAATAAGAATGTTAAAGAGACAATTGAAAACGTAGCAAACTATAACTCGCTTTCGGTTTACGTATATGACTCAACGTCACTGTTCTCTCTGAAATACTACTGTGAATACGACAGCCCCTCAACCTCTCTCGATTTAGAATATCACGATATTTATTCATATTATAAAAAAGCAAGGGATAACGGCGGAAAATTTATGGACGTTACAAGCAATTACAGTAAAGAAATGTCCAAAATAATATTGCCGAACAATGAATTTTCCAACGGCGCAAACAGCAAAATTGAATGGTTCACAAAATCCTCAAACAAAGTGCAGAATATGGTTTATGCCGACATAATATCGCTTGAAAACAGCACGGAGTGTTTTTTAATTGTAACTTCGTCAATTACCCCGCTCGGCAATACCGTTGAAATTATTCGGGGACAGCTCTGCATTGTCTCAATAGTATTTGTATTGCTTGCAATTATAATTTCGCTTTATGCAAGCCGTAAAATCGCGCGCCCCATTTCAATGACAAACAAAGCGGCAAAGGAACTTGCAAAAAAGAACTATGATGTTAATTTTGAAGGTACGGGTTATCTTGAAGTTGAAGAACTTAACGAAACGCTGAATTATGCAAAAACGGAGCTTGCCGCAACGGAAAAACTGCAAAAAGAGCTTATTGCAAATATTTCACACGATTTGCGTACTCCGCTGACAATGATTACGGGATATGGCGAAGTAATGCGCGATTTGCCGGATGAAAACACTCCCGAAAATATTCAGATTATTATTGACGAGGCGTCCCGGCTGTCAAATCTTGTTAACGATCTGCTTGATTTGTCAAAGCTCCAGTCAGGAGCGATTCAACCCGAAAAAACAAAGTTTTGTCTTACAGACAGCATTAATAACATATTTGCCCGATATGCAAAACTAAAGGAGCAGGACGGATACAACATTATTTTTGAGAGCAGCGAAAATGTTTTTGTTTTTGCAGATGAACTTAAAATTTCACAGGTAGTTTATAACCTTGTGAATAATGCCATAAATTATTCCGGCGAGGACAAGACGGTAATAGTAAAACAAAAGATTGAAGACAAAAAAGTAATAATTGAGGTCACTGACCACGGCGAGGGTATTCCGCCCGAAAAGCTTGAGTATATTTGGGACAGGTATTATAAGGTAGACAAAGAACACAAACGCGGAGTAATAGGTTCGGGGCTTGGACTTTCAATTGTAAAAAGCATACTCGACGCGCACAATGCCCACTACGGTGTACGCAGCAAGCTTGGCGAAGGAAGCACATTCTGGTTTGAACTAAATGTTGCAGGCGTCAGGAAAACAGACAAAAACCGGCCAAGCAAATAAAAAGATTAGAGCAGCAGCTTTAACAAAAAAATACCGCCTTTAAAGCGGTATTTTTTATCTGCGTTTTATTTATAATGTAAAAAACTTCAAATTTTTAAATCACCCTTGCCGGAATTTAAAAATATTAAAATTGATGTAAGTCCATATTACGTCTTTTCTTATCTGTAAGATCTATCAAAAATTCCTGCGCAGTCCTCGTCGGTCATTTCACAGGGATTTGCAAGAAACAGACCGCCCTGCATTGAGCGCGCACCCTTTGCAAGCGTCATAGATTCATCGGGGGTAAATCCATAATCGCTCATTTTAAGATCCGCCACCCCGCAATCTTGCTGAAGCTTTACAAGCGCAGTAATGAAATCCTCAGGTTTATCGGCATCGGGAATGCCCATTGACTTTGCCATTTTTATAAATTGTTCGTCGCAGGCGTGCTTTTCAATAAAAAATTCATAAAACGCTTTTGAAATCATAATAAGTCCCGCGCCGTGAGGCAGATTGTGGTGATAAGCGCTCATAGAATGTTCCATAGAGTGTTCTGCGGTAGTGCTGGTAAGCTGCATAGTGATTCCCGCCAATGTGCTGCCGTAGGCAACGTGTTCTCTTGCCTCTAAATCGTTACCGTCTTTCACCGCACGGGGCAGATATTTTGCAATATTTTCAATGGCGGAAAGCGCAATTGTTTCGCTAAGAATATTTACTCCGTTTGAAATCATAACTTCGGTATTGTGGAACAGCGCGTCAAAACCCTGAAAAGCGGTATATTTTGCAGGAACGGTTTTCATAAGCTCAGGGTCAACTACACAAAGCACGGGATTAAGCTCCGCATCGCCGAATCCGATTTTTTCATTGGTTTCAAGGTTAGATATAACGCCCCAGCAGTTAATTTCGGAACCCGTGCCGGAAGTGGTTGTAATCGTTACAATGGGAAGTCCCTTATTAACAAGCGGCTGACCTTTACCGGTGCCGCCGCATACATAATCCCATAAATCGCCGGGATTGGAAGCCATTGCAGCAATTGCCACTGAAGAATCAAGCACAGCGCCGCCGCCGAGTGCAACAATGAAATCGCATCCGTTTGTTTTTGCAAAAGCAGCGCCTTCCATAATCACTTCTTTAATTGGGTTTTCCATAATTTTATCAAATAAAGCATAATCTGCGCCGGCTTTTTTAAGCTGCTCTGTTGTGCGGTCAAGATAACCGTTCTCCTTTGTGGATTTGCCGTTAGAGGTAAGAAGCAATGCTTTTTTGCCGGGCATTGTCTGATTGCCGAGTTCGTTGAGTTTGCCGCTGCCGAAAAGTATTTTTGTGGGATTGTAAAAATCAAAATTTATCATTGTTTTCTCCTTGTTTCAGTTTTTAGTTTTTTAAAGGTTTGTGCTTTACTTTTATTATAAATAAATGGATAAAAATAGCAAGGGTTACAAGGGTTAAAATTATAATAATATTAATTGCATTAACAAAGAGTAATATACGGCTTATACAACAGATACTGACAAATTTAATGTATGAAAACACAAAATTAAATAATATTAATTGAGTTTAATGCAAAGGCTATTATAGTATGCACAAATAAAAATTCAATTATTGACCGCATTAAAGCTGAGTTGTATAATGTCAGTAATATTCAGATCGGTATTAACATATAAATATAAGAAAGGGTTTTTTAATATGAATATATGTGTTTTCGGTTCGTCAAGTGAAAAAATTGACAAAGAATATCTTGATTCTGCCGAACGGCTTGGCAAATCAATGGCAAAAAGAGGACACGGAATGGTTTTCGGCGCAGGTAAATACGGAGTTATGGGCGCAGCCGCGCGCGGCGTGACTTCTCAAAACGGAGCGCTCATAGGAGTAACGCCGAGATTTTTTACCGAAATGAATGTAATATATGAAGGATGTACGGAAATTATTTATACCGAGACAATGCGCGAGCGTAAAGGAATAATGGAAGACAAAGCGGATGCGTTTGTTATTTGCGCAGGCGGAATAGGTACGTTTGAAGAATTTTTTGAGGTTTTAACATTAAAACAGCTTAGACGCCATTCAAAGCCTATTATAATTTATAACGTAAAAGGTTATTACAACTCAATGCTTAAAATGCTTGAAAACTCAGTAAAAGAAAACTTTATGAGCAATTCCTGCAACAGGCTTTATTCTGTTGCCGACACCGAAGAAGAAATTTTTGAACAGCTTGAAAATTATACCCCATATTCTTATAATAAATATAATTATCTTGATTGGCATGAAGAGGAAGACAATGACTGATAAATCAATTTATGACAGAATATATGAGGCGGTTCTTCAAATACCGTTCGGCAGGGTTGCGACATATGGACAAATTGCCGTAATGGCAGGAAACAAAAACTATGCCAGAATTGTAGGAAACGCACTCCACAGAAACCCCGCTCCGGGAGTGATCCCCTGCCACAGGGTGGTAAATGCAAAGGGCAGGCTTGCGCCGAATTTTGCATTTGGGGGTTCTGATGAACAGAAAAAACTGCTTGAAAGCGAGAATATAGAAGTTAAAAATAATTTAGTTGATCTGCAAAAATACCAAATGAGATAAATTATCAGGGTATGCAAATTTTTGATGATAAATTAAAAAAGGGAGCCGGCACTCGGCTTAAGGTATGCGCTTCTTCATAGGCTTATACTGCAAAATTTATAAATTTTAGAAAAATATTACACATATATGCTTGATATGTCTTTTCTTTTTTATAAGAATATGATATAATAAAAACAAATATATTATTTTATTCTGAAAAATAAAGGAGTGATTATGTGACAGAAAACAGGCTCAAGTCATTTGTCAACGGGGAATATTCAGAGAATACACCACAAATACATATCCTTGCCGATAAAATGAAAGCAAATTCCGTTATTGATTCCGACCTGTATGTAAAATATGACGTAAAAAGAGGTTTGCGCGACCTTGACGGAAAAGGCGTACTTACAGGACTTACCGATATTTCAACAATAAAACAGAATAAATTAGTTGACGGAAAGCTGGTTCCAAGCGAAGGCGAACTTTATTATAGAGGATACAATGTAAATGACATTATAAAAGGAATTATGGACGATAATCGTTTTGGATTTGAAGAAGTTGCTTATCTTCTGCTGTTTGGAGAAATGCCTGATTCCGACGAGCTTGAAAACTTTAAAGAGCTTATTGTAAAATACAGAACTTTGCCTCCGAATTTTGTGCGTGATGTAATTCTGAAAGCCCCCAGCGAAGATATGATGAACTCAATAGCAAGAAGTGTTCTTACACTTTTCTGCTATGACAAAAATCCTAACGATACATCAATTGAAAATGTTTTAAGGCAGTGTATTCAGTTGATTTCGGTATTTCCTCTTTTATCCGTTTACGGCTATCATGCATATAATCATTATCTTCGCGACAAAAGCCTGTACATACACCGTGCCGACCCGTCAATGTCAACGGCAGAGGTAATACTGTCACTGCTTCGCCCCGACCGCAAATATACTCCGCTTGAAGCCAAGGTGCTTGATATGGCGCTTATTCTTCACATGGAACACGGCGGCGGCAATAACTCAACATTTACAACACACGTTGTAACGTCTTCGGGAACCGATACTTATTCAACAGTTGCCGCGGCGCTTGCTTCTTTAAAAGGACCTAAACACGGCGGAGCAAATGTTAAGGTTTATTATATGTTTGAAGACATTAAAAAGAATATAAAGGATTGGAACGATGACGAGGCAATAACAAATTATCTTGAGAACCTGCTTGATAAAAAAGCATTTGACCGCAAGGGACTCATATATGGTATGGGACACGCAGTATATACCATTTCAGACCCGCGCCAGGTGATTCTCAGGGGTTCCGTTAAAAAACTTGCCGAGGCCGAAGGATATAACGAAGAGTTTTCACTTTATGAAAAGGTTGAAAAAATAGCGCCTCAGGTTATTGCTAAAAAGCGTAAAATTTATAAGGGCGTTGCGGCAAACGTAGATTTTTACAGCGGATTGCTTTACAGTATGCTTAAAATTCCGTGTGAGCTTTATACTCCGCTTTTTGCAACCGCACGTATTGCCGGATGGAGCGCACACAGACTTGAAGAGCTTGTAAACGAAGGAAAAATTATTCGTCCGGCTTATATGAGTATTTCAAAGTCAAAGAAATATGTTCCAATCGCTGAGCGATAATCAGCTTAAAATTATTCTTTCAGTTTGTTGAGTTTTTCAATGTGTTTTGCCCGTTTGTACCGGTAAAGGATATTTTCAGCCCATTCACGGTCAATTTTTATAAAACCCTTTAGCTTTTTGTCCTTTAAGGCAAACTCGTCAACAATATCTTTTGACTTTCCGTAAATTTCAAGACGAGCGGTCTGTACATACGGTTCACATTCTTCTCCGATAAAATATGTAAATCCCATTGTGTTGCTTTCACGGTCATACATTGAAAGATAACCTTCTGTAATTTTTTCGCCGTCAAGCTTTTTTGAAACAGTCTGGCTTATGGCAAGCTTGGTCAGCTCAACTGACATATCGTCGAGTCCGGATTCAAAAATGAATATTTTTTCTTTAAATAAGTTAAATGTAGGTACAACACGTTTGTTTATGTTTCGCAGGTTGCTGTATTTTTGTTCAAGTTCTTTGTCGCACAGCTGAAAACGGTCAAATTTCGGAATAAGATAAACCATAAAACGGTTTTTCATATCATTGTAAAGAATGGGATATGTCAAGCGTGCGCTGTGATTGCACGACGGGCATATCCATGAAAATAATTCTCCATCAAGCACCCTGCCTCGAATACCTTTTTGAATTGTTGGATTAACGCTTGTATATATTTCTGCCTTGCTGAGTTCACCGCACATTGGGCAGACTACTGCTTTGGTGACTTTATTTTCCGGCATAAAAAACACCTCTTTTAATTTAATTATAACAATGCACGTCTGTTTTAACAAGTAAAATTAAAAAAAATATTGATTTTACATAGAATATCTGTCATAATAATAAAAGATAATTAAATTATTGACGTCATCATGTTATATATAAGGAGAATTGTAATGACAATTTTTGAAACAGTAAAGAGTACTGTAAATACAGCCGTAGACACAATTTCATCAGTTGCACAGTCTCTTGTTGAGAAAAACAGAACAAACGCTAAGCTCAACAGACTAAGACTTGTTATGAAAAATGAAAGTGAATTAATGAACAGGGCATACATCGCACTTGGCAAGCACTATTTTGAAAATGCAAAAAACGGAGATGTTTCACCTACCGATGAGCAAAAAAAGCTTTTTGAAGTAATAAAGAAATCAAAAGCTAAAATTGCAAAAGCACGCACCTGTTACCGAAAAATTATTGACAGCCAGAATGATATTTTTTACGGCAGCAGCGAAGAAATTGAAACTCAGGACTATGATTCGTCCGATATTATCGACATAACCGTTGCCTGCTCAAATGAAAACGAATATGAGTCGTCCCCTTTTGAAACCGCAGATGAACCCGCGGAGACGCAGGATGTAAGGGAGGATGAAAAAACAAAAGAGCAATCCCCCGATGTTAATGATTTTAAAGAAGATGACACAGAGTCGCCCGAGGGTGAGCTGTTCTGATCAAATGTATTATAAACCTGTCAAAACCGACAGGTTTTTATTTTTATATACATAACGGTGTCGGTGTATATAAATTTTGAACAAACAAAATATTAAAATAATTCAAAACACTTAAATTTATTTTAAAGAATTAAAAAAAGTATTAATACGATTATAATAATAAAGTATGTATAATTAAGGTAACTGTACTTAATCATAGGGGGCGTCATACTTGAAATTAGGACTTGACATTGGCTCAACGACAATAAAATGCGTTGTTCTTGACGACAAAAGCAATATAATTTACAGTACATATGAACGCCACTATTCACAGATTACCGAAAAAATTGCAGATATTTTAAACACTGTTCGCATAAAAATTGACGGAGTTGAACAGGCGGAAGTCGCCATGTCAGGTTCAGCAGGTATGGGCGTTGCCGAGGCCTGCGGAATTGAATTTGTTCAGGAGGTTTACGCTACAAGAGTTGCGGCAAATACCTTTATTCCGGGAACGGACGTTGTAATTGAGCTTGGGGGCGAAGACGCAAAAATTCTTTTCCTTACCAACGGACTTGAAGTAAGAATGAACGGTACCTGCGCAGGCGGTACAGGCGCGTTTATTGACCAAATGGCAACGCTGCTTAATGTAGACCTCCGGGATTTGGATGAGCTTGCAAAACAGCATGAAAAAACATATACCATAGCTTCACGCTGCGGTGTTTTTGCAAAATCAGATATTCAGCCGCTGTTAAACCAAGGGGCACGCAAAAGTGATATTGCCGAAAGCATTTTTAATGCTGTTGTAAGCCAGACTGTCGCAGGTTTGGCACAGGGACGTGAAATTGAAGGTCAGATAGTTTATCTCGGCGGACCGCTTACATTTATGAGCGAGCTGCGAAATTGCTTTGACAAAACGCTTGGCACAAAGGGAATATGCCCCGAAAATTCGCTTTATTATGTTGCAAGCGGCGCTGCTTTGTGCGCCGAAAAGAAAATTGATTTTGACAAGGTGATCAATGAGGTCAAAAATTACAGAGGTTCCGGAAATTTTGCTTATAATTCCCCTCTTTTTGAAAATGAAGCAGAATACATAAAGTTTACACAACGTCACGCAAAAGCAAATGTAAAGCAGAAGGAACTCAAGGGTTACGGCGGCAGGGCATACATCGGTATGGACGCGGGTTCAACAACGGTAAAGGGTGTTGTGCTGAATGAAAACGGCGAGCTCCTTTATTCAAAATACCTTCCCTCAAAGGGTAATCCCGTAGAAATTATCAAGGATTTTCTTGAAGAAATATATACTGTAAATCCCACAATAAATGTGGCGGCTTCGGCGGTAACCGGCTATGGAGAAGAAATCATAAAAAACGCATTTAATGCGGATTACGGAGTAGTTGAGACAATTGCCCATTTTACAGCGGCAAAATACTTTATGCCCGATGTTGAATTTATTATTGATATAGGCGGACAGGACATTAAATGTTTTAAAATACATAACGGAGCAATTGACAACATATTTCTTAATGAAGCATGTTCATCGGGATGCGGCAGTTTTTTGCAGACCTTTGCCAATGCTCTCGGTTATGAAATATCTGATTTTGCAAAACTCGGACTATTTGCAAAACGCCCCGTTGACCTCGGCTCACGCTGTACGGTGTTTATGAATTCCAGTGTTAAGCAGGCGCAGAAGGACGGCGCAACAATTGAGGATATTTCCGCAGGGCTTTCGCTCAGCGTTGTAAAAAACGCTCTTTATAAGGTTATTCGTGCTTCAAGTCCCGAAGAACTCGGTAAAAAAATTGTTGTTCAGGGCGGTACTTTTTTGAACGACGCTGTTTTGCGTGCGTTTGAACAGGAAATGGGCGTTGAAGTTGTACGGCCGAATATTGCCGGACTAATGGGGGCATACGGCGCGGCGCTTTATGCAAAAGAAAAATCTGCCGAAAGCTCTTGCAGTACGCTTATTAATGCCGACGCAATTAAAAATTTTGTTCATGAAATAAAAGTAACAAACTGCGGTTTGTGCAGCAACAACTGCCGTCTTACAATTAATTCATTTGGCGCCGGAAGAAAATTCATTGCGGGCAACAGATGTGAGCGCCCTGTTACAAAACGCGCGCAGACCTCTGAACTTAATATTTATGATTATAAACTCAGACTTATTGATTCATACAAACCTGTTGAGGGAGTCCGGGGGAAACTCGGTATTCCTATGGGTTTAAATATGTATGAGATGTATCCGTTCTGGTACAGGTTTTTTACGGAACTTAAATTTGAGGTTTATCATTCCTCTTTTTCATCTCGCAAAATTTACAGAAGCGGTCAGCATACAATACCAAGCGATACGGTATGTTTCCCCGCAAAACTTATGCATGGTCACATTCAAACGCTTATTGAGGAAGGCGCACAGACAATATTTTATCCCTGTCTTTCATATAACTTTGACGAACACCTCGGCGACAACCATTATAATTGTCCGGTTGTGGCATATTATCCCGAGGTTATAAAGAATAATATGAAGGATATAAACAAGGTGCATTTTATAAAGGAATATTTCGGGGTTCACCGTCCAAAAGATTTTCCGCAAAAAGCTTATGAAAAGCTGTCTCAACATTTTCCGGGTCTTACGCTTAATGAAGTAAGGGCTGCTTCTAAGAAAGCATATGAAGAACAAAGCGAATACAGAAAAAAAGTAATTGACAAGGGAAATGAAATTATTGCCCAAGCGGAAAAAGAAGGGAAGAAAATTTTTGTTCTTGCAGGCAGACCTTATCATATTGACCCCGAAATAAATCACGGAATAGATAAGCTGATTGCCGGGTTTGGTGTAGCAATTATAAGTGAAGACGTAATTTCTCCCCGTGTTGAAAAATTTAATACTCATGTTCTTAACCAGTGGACCTATCATTCACGCCTTTACGCAGCCGCAAAGTATGTTGCATCGCGCAAAGATATGGAGCTAATTCAGCTTGTTTCATTCGGCTGCGGCGTTGACGCTATCACAACAGACGAAGTGCGCGAGATTCTTGAAAAAGCGGGCAAAATATACACACAGATCAAAATTGATGAAATTACGAATCTTGGTGCGGTCAAAATACGGATTCGCAGTTTGCTTGCGGCTATTGACAGGGATTAATAAGGAAGGAATTGTATTATGGCTCAGTTGAAATACGACAAAAAAACGGACCGCCTGCTTTTTACAAAAGAAATGAAAAAGGACTATACAATTCTTTTGCCCAACATGGCGCCTATCCATTTTAAAATATTGCAAAATGTATTTACACATTACGGCTATAAGTCTGACTTGCTTGACACCTGCGGTCCCGAAATTGCGCAGACAGGTCTTAAATATGTTCATAACGACACTTGTTATCCTGCGCTTTTGGTAATAGGTCAGTTTATAAATGCGCTGCAAAGCGGTAAATATGATGTTCATAAAACTGCGTTGATGATTACTCAGACAGGCGGCGGATGCCGTGCGTCAAATTATATTTTTCTTCTGAGAAAAGCGCTGAAAAAAGCCGGGTTTGAGTTTGTTCCGGTTATTTCACTTTCGTTCGGAATGGAAAAAAACAGCGGATTTAGGCTTACTCTTCCGCTTATCAGACGTTTTGTAGGCGGACTTGTTTACGGTGACCAGCTTATGCTGCTGTCTAATCAGACAAAGCCTTATGAAGTAAACAAGGGAGAAAGTATGGCGCTTGTCAATGAGTGGAGCGAAAAAATTTCTCAAATGCTCATTGAAGGAAAAGGCTATACACTGGAGGAGCTTGACGAAAATCTTGATAAAATAACAAAATCGTTTTCAAAAATTGAGCTGAACAGAGAACCCAAAATAAAGGTTGGAATTGTCGGTGAGATCTACGTTAAATATTCAAAAATGGCAAATAACGGACTTGAAGATTTTCTTGCCGAACAGGATTGTGAGGTCTGCGTACCGGGTCTTATGGGGTTTGCCTCGTTTAAGGTCGATAACCGAATCGAAGACTATAAGCTGTACGGCGGAAGCAAATTAAAATACAGATTTTGTAAAATGCTTCTTAATTACCTTAAAAAGCTTGAGGGTCTGATGATTGAAGCGGCTGAAAAATATAACTTTGTGCCGCCGCATGAGTATGCCCATACAAAAGAGCTTGTAAAAGGAATAATAGGTTATGGCAGCAAAATGGGGGAAGGATGGCTTCTTACGGCAGAAATGCTTGAACTTGCCGAAACCGGGTATGAAAACATTGTATGTACACAACCTTTCGGATGCTTGCCAAACCACATAAACGGCAAGGGAGCAATTCGCAAAATCAAAGAAATAAAGCCTAATGCAAACATAGTTACAATAGACTATGATCCCGGTGCGCCAAAGGTCAACCAGGAAAACAGAATTAAGCTGATGCTTGCTGTCGGCAGGGAAGAGCTCAACAAAAAGCTTGACGAGCAGAAAAAAGATGATAAATAAATTGCCTCTCTGGAGAATCAGAGAGGTCTTTTAGTTGATTTGTATATACTGTTATAAAAAAGTAAGTATATTATTAACGGATTAGGGTTAAGGGTGGAAATATGAGTAAAAAAAAGAACAGAAACAATAAACAACAGAAAAAAATTATCCCCAAAATACTTCGCGCCGTAAATATTAACGAGATGAAAGCCCACAAAGTGAAAGCAGCAATTTATATCATAATACGCGTTGTAATATTAGCGATAATGGTGTTCAGCATTGTAAGAGGTCAGTGGGAGAATACAATGACCTGTGTAATGTCACTCGGTTTGCTTATGATACCTACGTTTATAGAGCATAAAATGAACATTGATTTGCCTAATGTTATGGAAGTAATAATGATAATTTTTGTATTTGCCGCAAATGTAATGGGTGAGCTCGGTGCATTTTATGAGGCAATTCCTATATGGGATACCATACTCCATGCTCTAAACGGGTTTATTTGTGCCGGTGTTGGCTTTGGACTTATAGACATACTTAACCGCAATGAAAAGATAAAAATGAACCTGTCTCCTATGTTTGTGTGTCTGTTTTCATTCTGTTTTTCTATGACAGCCGGAACAGTATGGGAATTTTTTGAATTTGGAGTAGATATGCTGCTTGGCAGGGATATGCAAAAGGATACTATAATAAATTCAATAAACTCCGTGCTGCTGTCCGGCGGCACAAATGATGTAACGCGAATAAAAGAGATTACCGAAACGGTTATAAACGGTAAAAATCTGGGAATTAACGGCTATCTTGATATTGGACTTATTGACACAATGAAGGATCTGCTTGTTAACTTTGTGGGTGCTGTAATTTTTAATTTTGTCGGATATTTTTACCTCAAAGACAGAGGCAAAAGCGTAAATTTTATTACAAACTTTATTCCCCGCAGAATTAATTTGAAAGAGAGCAAAGATAATTAGTTGAATTTAAATATGCTCATATCAAGTTAAAACTATATTTTAATGTAAACTAAGGAGATTAAAAAACGGCAGTTTAATTTTAAGAATATAACGCAGCCTTTAGACCATTAAAAAATTTATATTTTTATTTTTGCAAAAATTGCATATATCAATGCAATTTTTTTAATTTTTTCCCTTTAAGTGGAGGTGAAAAAATGATTATATATGATATGAGAAAACTCATTAAAATTACTGATGGCGAAGGTGTTGGTGTTGTTGGTGAAAATCTTTCCCAAAAAGAGGAATTTTTTATTAAGGGACTAACCGACAGTTCAATGAGATTTTCGCTGTTTTTACGATTTGCCGATGGCAGTGTAAATGCTGTTTTTCCGGACAGTGCAGAAATAAAGGACGGAGGAGTAAGCATTATATGGAATGTCAGGAAAAACGACCTTTTTATGCACGGATATTTTGAATTGCAAATTGAGGGCAGAAAAGATGACGAATTAATATTTCAGACCGAAATAATTAGACTGTATGCAGATGAAAGTATTCCTATTGAGGATGACAAATATCCAAATCCAAACTCGGAATCACTTAAGCTCCGCGACGAAATATACAGACTTCTTGAGGAAATTGATAAGAAGTTGAAAATAATAGAGGAAATGAATATTCCGGATAAAGAAAATGTTTTGTCCGTGTCTGCTACGTTTGACGAAAACGGTGTCCCTCTTAGTATAGCAAATAAAACTATACTTTCCGCCGGAGATTTTTCAGCAAATGCCCAAAAGTCAGTAACGGCATTTATTTCTTCATCTGTCACTGCTATTCAGGGCGGATCCCTTAGCAATTGTACAAATTTGACTGATGTATATATTAACAATACATCAGATCAAGTAACAATTTCAAACGGAGCGATACCTTCAACGGCAAAAATACACTATAAAGACACCTACAATTCATTGCCGCAAATTGAATATGCCCTAAAAAGGCTGTCAAGTTCCATAGATGCTTCTACTCTTACAGGTAAAATTCCTGTTAGTAACTTGCCGGATGAGGCATTGACAAGAATACAGGTAGTAAATGATGACGAAACAAGATTAAAATTAACTACGTCATTAATACAAGACGGCGACTTTATCAAGGTAGAAAGCACAGGTAAGATCTATATCGTCAAAGACAGCGGCAGACTTGGAACAGAGGATGCCTTTGTAGAATTCGGTATCAGTGAGCATACTCATAGCGCAGGTGATATAACATCTGTAAACGCTTCGGCTATTAAGGGTAAAATTTCTGTTAGTAACTTGCCGGATGAGGCATTGACAAGAATACAGGTAGTAAATGATGACGAAACAAGATTAAGATTAACTACGTCATTAATACAAGACGGCGACTTTGTCAAGGTAGAAAGCACAGGTAAGATCTATATTGTCAAAGACAGCGGCAGACTTGGAACAGAGGGTGCCTTTGTAGAATTCGGAATCGGAGAGCATACTCACAGTGCAGGTGATATAACATCTGTAAACGCTTCGGCTATTAAAGGTAAGATTCCTGTTAGTAATTTGCCGGATGAGGCATTGACAAGAATACAGGTAGTAAATGATGACGAAACAAGATTAAAATTAACTACGTCATTAATACAAGACGGCGACTTTGTCAAGGTAGAAAGCACAGGTAAAATCTATATTGTCAAAGACAGCGGCAGACTTGGAACAGAGGGTGCCTTTGTAGAATTCGGAATCGGAGAGCATACTCACAGTGCAGGTGATATAACATCTGTAAACGCTTCGGCTATTAAAGGTAAGATTCCTGTTAGTAACTTGCCGGATGAGGCATTGACAAAAATACAGGTAGTAAATGATGACGAAACAAGATTAAAATTAACTACGTCATTAATACAAGACGGTGACTTTGTCAAGGTAGAAAGTACAGGTAAGATCTATATTGTCAAAGACAGCGGCAGACTTGGAACAGAGGGTGCGTTTACTGAAATTACAGCAGTTAACGCTACTTATGAAGAAGCAAATGAATTATTATCGTTTTAACAATATATATAATTTAGAAGGGAGATAAAACATGGCAGATATTTCAAAAATAAGAATCAGCGGTACAACTTATGATATTAAAGATAAGACAGCAAGAGAAAAAATTGAAGCGCTTAAGGCGCATACTCATACAGCAGATGATATAACATCTGTAAATGCTTCGGCTATTACAGGAACAATTTCAGTTGACAACCTGCCTCCGGCGGCTTTGGAAAGATTAGTTGTTGTAGCAGATGATACCGCAAGATTGGCATTGACCAAAACAAACGTACAGAACGGAGATACAGTCAAAGTAACAAGCTCGGGCAAAATGTATTTCGTAAAAGACGAAACAAAGCTCGGCACCGAAACCCCCGCGGACGCATTTGAAGAATACACGGCAAGCACAGCTTCGGCAGTTACATGGACAGGAGTTACAGGTAAGCCGTCTGTCAGTCACAAATTAACAGGGGATATTACCGGAACAGCGACAGCAACTTTAGGCAGCGCTGTATCAATTGAGGCAACAATTAAAAATTCCGGAGTTAACGCAGGTACATATAAGGCGGTAACGGTAGATGAAAAAGGTATTGTCACGGGAGGCTCCAATCCCACAACATTATCTGGCTACGGCATTACTGACGCGTATTCAAAGACGGAAACAGACAGCAAAATATCGGCTGCGTCCAATAAAAGCTTATCGGCTTCGTATAATTCCGCAACAGAAGAGCTTACTTTATCAATTAATTAAAGAGGTGATTATATGCCTGATGTATCAAAAATTAAAATCGGAAGTACAAGCTATGACGTAGCGGATAAGACTGCAAGAGAAGATATTTCAGATTTAAACGATTATGTTGACGCTGTGGTAGAGATGGAGCAATCAGATTATTCCACGCTAAATAATGCGCTTTCAAAAAAATACGATTCATCAAATATAGTAACGGGAAGCGGAACATTAACTAACGTATCAACAAGCAATGTAAGCGTTAGATATGCAAATTATACATATCAGCGTGTGGGTAAATTTGTAACTTTAAATATTAAAATGCAGCTTAACGCATCAACCGGCAATTTATTATTTAAAGGTTTGCCCGTTAGTCTTAATGCTAATTCAACCTCGTCGCATGGAGTGTGTGTCTCAGACCAAAATGTTATTGGCTTATGGCTTATATGTTACGATTCCTACAGGAATATCACTATGTTACAGATAGGCAAGTCGGACAATAGTCAATGGGCGCATAACAGCGGTGAATCCATTAGTTTTATGGCTACATATGAAATTTGACAGTAACAAATTATTTGTTTCTATATAAAAGTATATAGAATAATAAAGAAACAAAAACTCCCGCTGCGGGTTTATACGCGGCGGGAGTTTTTTTACGTATTTTTTCCTGTTAAAAAATCAATGCTTCTTTCTATTGCGTCCTTGGATGATCCCCATTCCTGTCCTCGGTTTCTGTAATCGAACATGGAACAAAAGTGTTTTATATCTTTTTTAAGCAACTCAAGATAATTTTTTGTGAGTTCTTTGGTTTCATAATAAAAGTCTGACATATATCTTGACGGTATTCCGCCTTTTGCTGTCGCCGCGTCCATTATAAATGAGTAGTGTTTCAGGCAGATAAAAGGTTGTTCATTGTACAGTTGTCTAAATTCTTTGCCCTTTGCCCACTCCGAAAATATTGTTGACATAAAGTGATTCATATCGTTTTTTATTCTGTCACATACATAGCAGGAACTCAGTTCATTTTTTAATCTTTCAAGCTGTTTTTTATCGGGTCTGCCTTTTGATTTTTTAGGCATATAATTCTCGGAAATTTCCTGTAAATGGCTCTCAAGAATAAGAGCGTTGGGCAGTTTTTGACCAACCTCATACATCATTGAAAAATGATGTCGGCAAAACCCTTTTTTGTTTGTCTCTATTCTTATGTCGGGTTCCATCATAGCGTCGCCAGTAATAAATTTAACATATTGTTCTTCAAGCATTTGTTCCATTCTGCAAATAGGACAGCCGCTTTTTGGAAGAAAAATATCATTTATCGGTATGGTGCATATAGTTTCTTTCATAAAAATCACCGGCATAAACAAATTTTAACTTCATAATATCCAAAATAATTATGTGTTGCAAGTTTAAAATTATTGTACCATAAATTTGTGTTTTGTGATATAATTTTTTAAAAGGGAGACATAAAAATGGTGTGTAACGAAATAACCGGAGGAATAAAGGTGTCGGGAGTAACCGACCTTGACCTTGCTCAGACACTTGACTGCGGTCAGAGCTTTCGCTGGACAGAACTGTCGGACAATTCATTTGAGGGAGTTGCATACGGAAAGTTTGTAACAATAAAACTTGAGGGAACCGATTTATACATATATAATGCGACAAAATCCGAATATGAAACTATTTGGTTTAATTATTTTGATTTCGGACTAAACTATGGGAAAATCAGAGAAGAAATAAGAAAAATTCATCCCGTATTAAACGAGGCGGCGGAATATGCGCCCGGAATAAGAATTTTGCGGCAGGAACCGTACGAGGCGCTTTGTACGTTTATAATATCACAGAATAATAATATAAAGCGTATAAAGGGCATTGTCCGGAGACTGTGTGAAAACTTCGGCAAAGAAATTGAAAAAGGCAGATATGCCTTTCCGACCGCTGAAAAAATGGCTCAGCTTAATGCAGACGACCTTGCGCCGCTGAGAGCAGGGTTTCGCGACCGGTATCTTATTGACGCGGCGAAAAAGGTAGCCTATGGCGAGGTTGATCTTGAAAAATGCAGAACACTTGAATATGAACAGGCAAGAAAAGAGCTTATGAAAATTACAGGCGTAGGAATAAAGGTGGCTGACTGCACTTTGCTTTTCGGTTTACACAGAGTTGAGGCATTTCCTGTTGACGTTTGGATGAAGCGTGCAATGGAGATTCTGTTTCCGGGTATGAGCGCAAACGATTTTGGAGAGTTTGCCGGTATTGCACAGCAGTATATTTTTCATTACAGCAGGATGCACCCTGAATTATTTATTTGATTACAAAAAACGGATGGATTTTTATCCACCCGTTTTTAATATGTTTACATACATTTCCGCTTAATTTATATTAAAAAATCGTCTTGCGTTTTCGGCTGTAATGTCGAGCAGCCGCTGTGTTTCCATATTTCGTATCTCAGCTATTTTTTCTGCCGTATGCAAAATCATTGAACTGTCGCACCGCTTGCCCCTGAACGGGACCGGCGCCATATAGGGAGCATCTGTTTCAAGAAGCAGCCTGTCAATAGGCACCTCACGTGCAACGTCAATGACGCGGCGCGCATTTTTAAATGTTACCGCGCCGCCAAGGCTGATATACATACCGAGCTTTACGGCTTCTTTCATCATCTCTACGCTGCCTGAAAAGCAGTGTATAAGTGCCTTGGGTCTGTATTTTAAAAGAAGATCCATTGTGTCGCCGTGAGCCTCTCTGTCGTGTACAATGAGCGGCAAATTTAACTCAAGCGACAGTTTAATTTGTTTTTCAAACACTTTTTTCTGCATATCGCGAGGAATGTCCCAATGGTAATCAAGCCCTGTTTCCCCTATTGCCACAACCTTTTTATGTTTGGAAATCGCCGCAAGCCGGTTTAGGTAGTCAGACGGCATATCATTAAGGTTTTCGGGATGAAAGCCGACTGCCGCATACATAAAGTCATATTTTTCGGCATATTCAATGCAGGTTTGAGCCGTTTTAAGGTCAACTGCGTTATTTACAATACCGCAAACGCCTTTGCTTTGAATATTATCAAGCAATTTAAAACGGTCTTCGTCAAACCACGCGTCGTCATAATGAGCATGAGCGTCAAAAATATTATTGTAATCCACAAAATCACTCCGGCAAGCCATTGGCATAATAAACTGCAAGTTTTAACATCATTTTATTAAGCAATGTAAAATATTAATTTTAAGCTCAGCTGATTTTTGCGCCTGCCGGCATATCGTCAACAAATATAACCTTTATTTTTTCTTCGAATGCTGCGGCAAGAATCATACCAAAGCTCTCAACCCCGCACAGCTTTGCAGGTTTGAGGTTTGACACAAGAATTACTTTTTTGCCTATAAGGTCTTCGGGTTTGTAAAATTTAGAGATTCCGCTTGCTACGGTTCTATCTTTAACTCCGTCAAACAGTGTAAGCTTTAAAAGCTTTTTGGCGTTTTTAATAGGCTCGCACGCCTTGATTTCGGCAACTCTCAAATCGACTTTGCAAAAATCTTCAATGCCAATTTGCGCGATGCCTTCAATTTCCTCTTTAAGTTTGTTTGCTTCTTCATTTTCACCGGCGCTTGTTTTTATAATGCTGTTGAGCTCTTCAATTTCCTTGTCTACATCAATTCTGGGGAAAAGGACTTCACCTTTTTTAACGGTTACGTTATTGGGAAGGACCCCGAATATTCCCGCATTCTCATAAGTTGCGCCGCTGTCGGCAATGCCTATCTGTTCAAGAGCCTTTGGCATTGTTTCAGGCATAAACGATAAAAGCAGAGTTGCGACAATGCGGATTGTCTCAAGCAAATTGTAAAGAACAGCTGCAAGTCTTGCCCGTTTCGTTTCGTCCTTTGCAATTATCCACGGGGCAGTTTCGTCAATATATTTATTTGCGCGTGACACAACCTTGAAAATTTCTGCAAGCGCATTGTTAAGCTGGGTTTTATCCATATAATTGTCTACGGATGCGCGCAGAGCAACAGCCTCGGCAATTAAATCATCGTCAAATTCGCCGCTTTCACGCTCTGACGGAAGTGTTCCGCCAAAGTATTTTTCAACCATCGCAACGGTTCTTGAAACAAGGTTTCCAAGCCCGTTTGCAAGGTCGGAGTTGATTCTGTTTATCATAATTTCGTTTGAGAATGAGCTGTCCGCACCGAGGGCCATTTCACGCATAATATGATAACGAATTGCGTCTGCACCGTAACGCTTGCCAAGAATGAACGGGTCAACAACATTACCGAGCGACTTAGACATTTTTTGCCCGTTGAATGTGATCCAGCCGTGAACCGCAAGGTGTTTGGGCAATGGCTGGTCAAGCGCCATGAGCATTGCAGGCCAGATTATAGCGTGAAAGCGCATAATATCTTTTGCAACCATATGAATATCGGCAGGCCAGAACTTGTTATAATCATTGTATTTATCGTTGTAAAATCCAAGCGCCGAAATATAGTTTGAAAGCGCGTCTATCCACACATAAACAACGTGTTTTTCATCAAATGTAACAGGAATACCCCATTTAAACGAGGTTCTTGAAACGCATAAGTCCTCAAGACCCGGCTTTATAAAATTATTTACAAGTTCAGCCGCCCTTGTTTTTGGCTGAAGATAGTCTGTTTCGGTAAGAAGTTTTTCAATTCTGTCTGCAAACGGCGACATTTTAAAGAAGTATGCCTCTTCTTTAGCTTCTGTAACATCACGGCCGCATTCAGGACATTTGCCGTCAACAAGCTGGCTTTCCGTCCAGAAGCTTTCACACGGAGTGCAGTATTTTCCCTTATATTCGCCCTTGTAGATGTAACCCTTATCATAGAGCTCCTTAAAAATTTTCTGTACCGTTTCAATATGATAATCATCGGTCGTTCTGATGTATCTGTCATAGCTTATATTCATAAACTTCCACAGACCCTTAAATGTCTCGACTATCTCATCGACATATTGTTTTGGAGTAATATCCTTTTCAGCTGCCTTTTGCTCAATTTTTAGCCCATGCTCGTCTGTACCCGTAAGGAACATTACGTCATAACCCTGCATACGTCTGTAACGTGCGATCGAATCGCAGGCAACTGTTGTGTAACAGTGACCTATATGCGGGTTTCCCGACGGATAGTAAATAGGCGTAGTAATATAAAATGTTTTTTTCTTACACATATAATAATTCCTCCCTCAAACTAAGCATTTGAGATGTAATTTTTATTATACCAACTAAAGGAAAAAAATACAATATAAAATAATTAAATTACGGAATAATAATTTTGAAAATATTTAATTTTTATAAATTTAAAAGCACCTACAAAATAAATTTTACAGGTGCTTGACAATTTATTTGGGGTTTGATACAATATTAATATTGCAGCGGGATGTAGCGCAGTTTGGTAGCGCACACGTCTGGGGGGCGTGGAGTCGCAAGTTCAAGTCTTGTCATCCCGACCAATTGGCGTTGGATTCAAACATTTATTTGAATCCAGCGTTATTTTTTTAAATTCAGATATGGGGGTTAATATGTTTAAAATAGGATCACATCTTTCAATTTCAAACGGTTTTGAAGCGATAGGAAAGCAGGCGCTTGAAATAGGTGCAAATACATTTCAGTTTTTTACTCGAAATCCCCGTGGAGGCTCAGCAAAAAAAATTGAGCAATCCGATGTTGACGCACTTATTTTATTAATGAAAAAACATAACTTTTCTCAAATAATTGCACACGCGCCATATACAATGAATTTGTGCTCGTCTAAGCCTGAAACTCGCGAATTTGCTTTAAACACTCTTGCTGATGATTTGCAAAGAATGGAGTGCCTTCCGGGAAATTTGTATAACTTTCATCCGGGAAGTCATACGGGACAAGGGGCTGAAGTCGGAATCAGTCAGATAATCAATGCGCTTAATGCAGCAATGTTTAAAACAATGCATACAACTGTTTTGCTTGAAACTATGGCAGGCAAAGGTAGCGAGATAGGCAGCCGTTTTGAAGAATTGCGTAAAATTATAGACGGTGTTGATCTTAATGATAAAATCGGAGTGTGCCTTGATACCTGCCATGTATTTGATGCGGGTTACGACATAGTAAATAATCTTAATGGGGTACTCTGCGAATTTGATAAAATAATAGGAATAAAAAGACTTAAGGCAATTCATCTTAATGACAGTATGAACTTTTTAGGATGTCATAAAGACAGACATCAGAAGATAGGGCAGGGTGCAATTGGAATTAATGCGCTAACACGTATAATAAATGATTCAAGATTAAAAAATCTTCCGTTTTTACTTGAAACTCCAAACGATATAGACGGTTACGCATATGAAATAAAAATGTTAAAAAGCTTTGTAAAATAATAAATTAGAAGATATTTAGTAAAAAAATGAAGTGTTTTAATGTGCAATATTTTTTAAACGTTTTGTTAAAATTAAATATTATTTGTCAATATAACCAAAATTTTTTATAATTTCTTGTATAATAAATATATTGATTTAATTATTCTCCTTTGTTAGTATAAATGTGAAAGGAAGTAACATAATTTAAGCCCTTTCTTTTATATTAATTTAAATTAAGGAGGAATTTTTTCTATGTCTAAAAAACTTATTAGTCTTGTGCTTTCGTTTTGCTTGATGTTATCGTGTCTTACCGCGGCCTCATTTGCGTCTGCTGCGGCAGCATCAGAAAGCACGAACCAGGCGGTTGCGACTGCTGAGTATGATAACCCTGCCAAAGATATTCAGAGTGGTACGATTCTCCAGCTATGGGATTGGTCATTCAATAATATCAAATACAATATGAAAAAAATTGCCGATCAGGGATTCACTGCAATACAGACATCTCCTATTCAGACAATTAAAGAAAGTACGCTTAACAGACCAAACAGCGGCAACTGGTGGGTTTATTATCAACCGTCTAACTTTAACATTGAAACCTCATATCAGAATGCGCTTGGTACAAAAACTGAATTTCAGCAAATGGTGGATGTAGCGCACAGCTACGGAGTAAAGGTTATTGTTGACGCCGTGCTTAATCATATGGCAAACAAAAACGGCAATGACCTTTCCGACACAATTCCGGCAGATTTACGCAATGACAGTTCGTGCTGGCACTCAATTACAACAAATACCACAAATTGGAGCGACCGTTACGATGTTACACATTACTGCCTTGACGGTCTTCCCGATCTTAACACGGGCAATTCAAAAGTTCAGAACTATGCTATTGGATTTTTAAAGGAATGTATTGACTGCGGTGTTGACGGTTTCCGTTTTGATAATGCAAAGGGTATAGAAACACCCGATGACAGATACGGTGTTTCAAGTGATTTTTGGCCTAACGTTCTTAACGCAACTACATCTTATGCTCAGTCTACACAGGGCAAAACCCCATATTATTATGGCGAAATACTTGATGATACAGGCGGAGTTTCAATCAGCGCCTACACAAAGTATATGAGTGTAACAGAAAATCAAACCTCAAACGATATTCGAAACTGTGTTAACAGCGGAAACGCCGGCGGCGCGGCAACGTCATACTTTAGAAAGGGCTGCGACGGAAAATATCTTGTAATGTGGAATGAGTCCCACGATACATACGCAGACGGAAGCTCAAGCGGCGTAGGAGCCTCTGCCATGAATAAAACATGGGCTTTGGTTGCTTCAAGAAACGCACCAAGTGCAATGTATATGGCGCGTCCTTCAAACAATTCACAGTCTATTGGTACAGGTTCTCTATCAGCTTGGACAAACAATGAGGTTAAGGCTGTAAATCAATTTAAAGACTATTTTGCAGGACAAAGCGAATACCTTGCATACAGTGGTTCAATTGCTTATAATGAGCGCGGTACAGGCGGTGTAGTTCTTGTAAACTGTTCGGGTACATCTACATCTGTAAACGTACCTGCACACAAAATGCAGTCAGGCACATATACCGATGCTGTGACAGGCAAGGAATTTAAAGTATCGAACGGCGTAATAAGCGGAAATATCGGCGATACAGGTATAGCTGTTGTTTACAACCGTGTTAATATACCGGAAGCTTTTGTAACTCCGGGCAGCAAGACATTTAATACAGATACTCTTGCACTTACTCTCGGTTATAAAAATGCAACAAAAGGCTATTATTCATTCGACAAAAAAACTTATATGGAATATACAAACGGTAAAGTAATTACAATAGGCGCAGACGTTCCATATGAATCAACAATCAATGTCTATGTAGAGGCAACTGACGGCACTACTACATCACAACCAATAACATATACATACAAAAAGACAAATAAATCACAGGCGGTATATTTTGATAACTCATCATATAATTGGTCAAGTGTATATGCTTATATTTATGTCAATTCGTCACTAAGTAATGCGGCTTGGCCGGGTGTAAAGATGAATTTTGATTCAAATACAGGATACTATAAGCTTAATGTTGACAGTTCTCTCAGCAATGGTCTTGTAATCTTTTCCGAAAGCGCTGACGCAACAACAAACCGTTATCCCGGAAACATGGAGGACGGCGTAGCGCTTAACGGTAAAACAATGATATTGAGAGCTAATCATCAGTGGGTTGAATATGATGAAGAAGTTTCGACAACACAGTCTACCACAAGTTCACAAAACTATACAGTTACATTTACAAACTCCTGCTCATGGAGCGGAACGATTTACTGTTATTACTGGAAAGACGGGTCAACAGGTCCTGTTGCATGGCCAGGCAAATCAATGACATACTCAACAACAAATTCTTACGGTCAGGCTGTTTATACGGTTGAAGTACCAAAAACAATGAACAGACTTATATTCTCAAACGGCAGCAGTCAGACTGTAAACATTCCGTTTACCGGTGCAAGTTTACGTTATTATGCGGAATCAACAACAGATACAAACGGTCATCATCTGTACGGCACATGGTAAATAACATATATTAAAAAAAGATATATAAAGAAATAAACCCCATAATTCGTTTGAATTATGGGGTTTATTAGTAAGCTGATACTTAAGTACGTCCATGCAAGTATATTTTCAATTGTCCTGTGTGGGTATCGGCAATTCCGAGGCCGAGAAAATTATTTTTTCTGTCCTTAACTCTGAAAATATCTCCGTTTTTCAAATTCATATTATTAAGATAAGTACGGGTAAGGTCAAGCGGTCCTCCGTTTGAAAAACGCTTTGCCTGAGCGTCGGTAACACAAATATATCCAAGCGTTTCAAACAGACTTTCTACGGATTTGATGCGGCTTTCAAGCTCACCGTTTGCGGCAAGCTCCCTCGCTTTTTCAAGTGTAACACAATCATCCGGCGTAAATCCGCAGGCAAAGGTTCTGCGCAATGCAGTCATAACGGCGCCTGTTCCAAGCGCTTTTCCCAAATCGTCAATCAGAGTGCGTACATATGTGCCCTTTGAGCACGACACCTCAAGCCTGCCGCACTGAGTGTTCTCGTCAAATTCAACAATCTTTAAAGAGTAAACCGTAACTCTCCGGCTTTTGCGTTCAACATTAATTCCTTTGCGCGCTAAGTCGTAAAGCCGCTGACCGTTTTTTTGAACTGCCGAAAACATAGGAGGAATTTGCTCTATTTCACCGGTAAAATCGGCAAGTAAATTTAAAACATTCTCCTTTTTTACATTAGATTCGGTTTTACTTTGTATTTTTCCCCAAATATCGAGGGTATCTGTGGTTATGCCGAGTTTAAAATCCGCCAAATAGATTTTGTCGTGATTTAAAATCAGATCCTGCGCCTTTGTTGCCGAACCGAGCAAAACAGGCAAAACTCCCGTTGCGTTCGGGTCAAGCGTACCTGTATGGCCTGCCTTTCTCTGACCCGAAATTTTGCGAATAACCGCAACAACGTCAAAAGAAGTAAACCCTGCGGGCTTATCTATTACAAGTATTCCGTTCATAAAATTTCTTCCGCTGCTTTTATAAGCTTTTGTTTTACTGTTTTGAGATCGCCCTCAATATTGCATCCCGCCGCTGCGGGATGACCTCCTCCGCCAAACCGGGAACAAAAATCCGAAGCATTTATATTGCCGTTTGTGCGAACAGAAATCTTGAAAAAGCTGCCCTCTTTTTCGCGCATTGTAATTCCTATCAGCACTCCTTCGATCTGACGGGGAATAGAGGCAAGACCTTCCATTTCATCGTCTCCGATATCAAGCTTTTTTAACATTTCGAGCGTTGTGTAAATAATAGCGCATTTGCCGTCCGCACAATAGTCCATTGTGTCATAAACAGCACGTTCAAGCTCAATTTTTTCCTTCGACTTTGTTTCAAACATCACTTTATTTATGTACTCGGTATTACATCCCAAATCCATAAGACTTGCCGCAACGCGCATAGTGTCTGCCGTGGTGTTTGTAAATCTAAAACACCCTGTATCGGTAGAAATACCTGTATAAAGGCAGTTGGCAATATTCTCTGTAATTTTAATGTTCATTCTCAAAAGCAATTTGTATATAATTTCACAGGTTGCAGCAGCATATTTATCAACAAATTTATACTTTGCATTTAACGTATTTGTGCTGTGATGGTCAATACATATATCGACCTTGCCGATATATTTACTCATATTTGAGCCGAGCAGACTGTCTGCCGCAACATCGGTACTTATAATATTTTCAGTATTAAAAATCTGCTGTTTAACTCCGTTTAAAAGATAAAGAAATTTTGACGGAATGTTTGTTGTAATTACCCGTGCGTTTTTGCCGAGCTGCTGAAGAGCAAGACAAAGCGCAAAGCTGCTTCCCAGTGTGTCTCCGTCGGGATAAGCGTGGGTCAGAATGTCATAGTTGTCATTATCTTTTAAATACCGTGAAATTTCATACAGGTTCATCTTGCGGTCCCTCGTCTTCCTTTATATCAAGACTGTTGAGAATACGGCTTATGTTTGCACTGTATTCAATGCTGTCGGTAGCCTTGAAAATGAGTTCCGGAACGTGGCGCAGACGCAGGCGGTGACCAAGCTCACGGCGAATAAATCCCGAAGCGGACTTTAATCCTTTAATTGCATCGTTTGCCCTGTCAAGCCCCTCCATTGCACTTATGTGTATTGTACAATATGACAGATCGTTTGTTACTTCTACTCTTATAATTGACAAAAATGCCTGCTGCACGCGCGGGTCTTTGAGTTCTCTGAAAATAGCCGTAAGCTCACGCTTAATGTCTTCTGTTGTGCGTTCTATTCTGTGACCTGACATAACTGCATCACTTCCTATCTTTTTTCGGACAACCGGGTCAACTTAACACTGTATTCTCAAGTTAAAGTTCGCGGTATTCTTCAATTGTGTAAACCTCAAATATGTCTCCCTCTTTGAGGTCGTTAAAGCGTTCAAGTCCGATACCGCACTCATATCCTTCGTTAACCTCTTTAACCGCGTCCTTAAAACGCTGTAAAGAAGCAATTGTGTCTTCGGCAATTACAATGCCGTCACGAATAACTCTGACGCTTGCGTTGCGCTGTACCTTGCCGCTTTTAACATACGAACCGGAAACTACGCCTACTGACTTTATTTTTATAACGTTTCTGCACTCTGCCGTTCCGAGAACGACCTCTCTTGTCTTTGGAGCAAGCATACCTTTCATAGCAGACTCAATTTCATTAATACAGTCATAAATTACGCTGTAAAGTCGCATATCAACGCCGGAGCGCTCTGCGTTTTCGGAGGCAACCGCATCGGGACGAACATTAAATCCTACAATAATAGCGTTTGACGCCTCGGCAAGCATAACATCTGATTCGTTAATTGCGCCCACTCCGCCGTGAATAACATTTACTCTTACTTCGTCATTTGAAAGTTTTTCAAGTGACTGCTTTACAGCCTCAACAGAGCCCTGAACATCTGCCTTAACTATAATCTGAAGTTCCTTAATGTCGCCTAACTTCATCTGGTCAAACAAATTATCAAGAGTGACCTTTGTCTGTGAATTAAAGATTTCCTCTTTCTTTGCGGTTTTTCTTTGATTTACAAGTTCGCGGGCAAGGCGTTCATCGGAAACAGCGTTGAAAATGTCACCGCCTGTGGGAACTTCGTCAAGTCCCGTAATTTCAACAGGAATTGAAGGACCGGCCTTCTCTACTATTTCACCTTTATCATTTGTCATAACTCTTACGCGGCCTACGCTCGTACCCGCAATGATAGTATCACCCTTGCAGAGCGTACCGTTCTGGACAAGCACGGTTGCAACAGGGCCTCTGCCTTTGTCAAGACGGGCCTCAATAACGGTACCCTTTGCGGCTCTGTCGGGATTTGCTTTAAGCTCTTTCATTTCGGCAACAAGCGTTACCATTTCAAGCAAATCGTCAAGACCCTGTTTTGTTTTTGCAGAAACAGGAACGCAGGGTGTGTCTCCGCCCCATTCTTCGGGAATAAGCTCATGTTCGGTAAGCTGCTGTTTTACCGCTTCCGGATTTGCGCCTTCTTTATCCATCTTATTGATTGCGACAATTACAGAAACATTTGCTGCCTTTGCGTGGTGAATCGCCTCAATTGTCTGCGGCATAATACCGTCATCCGCGGCAACTACAAGAATGGCAATATCGGTTACTTGAGCACCCCTGGCGCGCATTGTTGTAAATGCTTCGTGTCCGGGAGTATCGAGAAATGTGATCGGTTTGCCGTTTACTTCTACTCTGTAAGCGCCGATATGCTGTGTAATGCCCCCTGCTTCGCCTGCGGTAACATTAGAGTTGCGTATTGCGTCAAGAATTGAGGTTTTGCCGTGGTCAACATGACCCATTACAACAACAACAGGAGCTCTCTCCGTAAGATTTTCATCTTTATCTTCGCTGTCATCAATTATTTTTTCTTCAATTGTAACTACGATCTCTTTTTCAACCTTTGCGTGAAATTCCAATGAAATAAGTGAGGCGGTGTCAAAGTCGATTGTATCGGTCGCAGTAATCATGGTGCCCATAAGGAACGCCTTTTTTACAACCTCCGCAACAGTTGCTTTAAGTTTGGACGCCAAATCGGACACAACAATTTCATCAGGGATCTGAATTGTAAGAGGCTTTTGTTTACGCTCAAGCGCAATACGCTTCAGACGTTCCGCTTCTGTTTCACGTCTGCCCGGACGTCTGCCTTTCTGGCGCTGCGAACGGTTAGTGAATTTCTGCTTTTTAACAGTATTGTCCGTACTGCGCATTTTTGAGTTTGCATTTGCAAGGTCATCATATTTTGCGTTGTAGCGCTCAACATTAACATTTGTAGCGCGAGTGTCTATCACCCTGCGTGTTCGAGTTACAGTTTCCTCATCAGATATATCCTGCCTTGAATTTTGTTTTGCTTTTGGTTTATTATTTGACTTATCTGCATTTTTATTTGTACTGTTTTTTGTTTTATCGGATTTTTTGTTTTTTGCATTAGCAGGCTTTTTGTCATTAGCTGCTCCGGTCTCCGATTTTAATGCTTCATCCTCTATTTTTTTATTCCGCAGAGCAAAATAATTATCAAAGCTGTCAACCATATTTTCCTGTGTTATTGCATCAATAATAAAGTCGAGTTCACTGTCCTCAAGGGTAGACATTGCTTTTTTTATAATACCGCCGGATTTTTCCAAAATTTCAGATATCTTCTTATTTGTTACCCCAAAATCAGCTGCAATATCTTTAACTTTATACTTTTTCATATAATTCTCCTCCCTGTTCGCTTTCAATAAGCTGGTTAAGCTTATTGGCAAAGCCATTGTCCTCAACAGTCAAAACTCCGCACAGTTTTCCGACTGCAAGACTTAATTCTTCTTTATTTCTGTTGATCGTCAGTGCTCTGACGTTGCATTTATTTGCCGCCTCAATAACGGGTGCGCTGCTGTTTGGCGAAAAGTCGCTTGCAAAAATTATAAGCTTTGCTTTGTTTTTGTGTATTGAGTCAATTGAAGAGTCGGCTCCGATAACAAGTCTGCCCGCTCGTCTGCAAATACCTAAAAGAGACAAAAATTTGTCGTCCATATATCAAAATCCTTTCTGTATTTCAGATTTGATTTTCTAAAGACTGAAGCTCCTTTTCCATCTGTTCATATAATTCATCGGGAATTTTACGGCTGAATGTACGCTCAAAACGGCGGGCTTTACGAGCCTTTTTAAAACAAGAATAATTTTTACACAAATATGCGCCTCTGCCCGGCTTTTTGCCTGTTAAATCAAGTGAAATTTCACCATATTCAGCAACGTTGCCATCGCTGTCAATAACATCGGGAGCTTTAACCACGCGTATAAGTTCGCGTTTTTCTTTCATTTCTCCGCAGCCTGTGCATTTGCGCATGGGTACTTTTTTCTGCTTCATTCAATTCCCTCTCTTTTCGGGTATTTTTGACTATATATAATATGTCAATTATGTTATACGAGCGCGGCGACGGTTAAACGCATAGCGTTTTTGACGAAAATATTATTCTTCCTCTGTAAATTCTTCATCTATATCCTCGCCAAAGAAACCGCTTTCGGGTCGAATGTCAATTTTCCATCCGGTAAGTCTTGCGGCAAGACGTGCGTTTTGACCTTTGTTTCCTATTGCAAGTGAAAGCTGATGGTCTGGTACAGTTACCTCACAACTTCTTGATTCTATGTCCTTTATGTCTACATTACATACGTCTGCAGGGGAGAGAGCTGCTGAGATGAATTTTTTAAGATTATCGCTGTACTCAACAATGTCTATTTTTTCTCCTCCCAGTTCACTTACAATACTATTTACACGCATTCCCTTTGAGCCTATGCATGCACCTATTGGGTCAACATTAGAATTGTTGCTTGAAACAGCCATTTTAGTTCTTGAACCCGCCTCACGGGAAATAGACTTGATTTCAACAACGCCTTCATAAATTTCGGGAACTTCCTGCTCAAAAAGGCGTTTAACAAATTCCGGACGGGTTCTTGAGATAATAGCACGCGGACCTTTTTCGTTATCTTTTACATCAGCAATATAAACTTTGACATGGTCGCCTTCTTTTAAATTGTTGCAGCCGATTTGTTCACTTTTAGGAAGCATGGCTTCACTTTTGCCAATTTTAATTGTTGCAACTCCTGTTCTAATGTCAACCTTTTCTACAAGTGCCGAAACAATTTCACCAAGCTTGCTCTGAAATTCAATGAGCGTCTGATCTTTTTCACCGTCACGAATGCCCTGACGGATTACATTTCTTGCTGCAGAAACCGCAATTCTGCCCAAATGTTTGGTATCAAGCGGTATTTGAATTTCATCATTAATGCTGTAATTCTTCTTTTTGTCAATTTTTGAGGCATCCTCAACCGAAATCTCAAAATTAGGATTTCTAACTTCCTCTGAAACTGTTTTTATAAGCTTTACGTCAAAAGTATTCTTATCAGGATTAATGTTAAAAACAACATTTTCATTGCCGCCGTAGGAGTTTTTACAGGCAATTATAATTGCTTTTTTAATGTGCTCAAGCATATGTTCCATTGGAATGCCCTTATCTTTTTCAAACATTTTTAGGGCAAAAAATAAATCTTTATTAACCATTTTTCCTATCATCCTTTTCTTGTATCATTATCAGTCAAAGTCATCAAGCTTTATCCAAACAGCATCCTTTGTGCTTATTGTGACTTTGTTTTCGCCGCTTTGGTCGGTAATTGTAACCATGCCGTCTTTATATTCGGTGAGTATCCCTGCAAACTCTTTTCCTATGCCCTCAATCGGTCGATGCATTTTCACTTTTATGTCAGCACCTGTAAACTGCTGAAAATGCTCATCTCGAATAAGTTCACGTTCAACTCCGGGAGAGCAGACCTCAAGACAATAAGATTCATCTATCGGGTCGAGCTCATCTAAAGGGTCGTTTATTGCGCGTGAAACCTTTTCGCAGTCATTAATATCAATACCGTCAGGCTTATCAATATAAACGCGCAAAAATCGGTCGGCGCCCTCTTTTACATAGCGCACGTCCCAAATTGAAAGACCCAGTCCGTTTATAATAGGCTCGCAGAGTTCCCAAACTTTTGTTACGGTAACGCCGCCTTTCTTTTTTGCCATTAAATACCTCCTGATATACATAACTGTTTAAACACATTGCATTTGTACATTTTAATTACAAATGCAAAGGAGCGGGTTTGCTGCCCACTCCCATCTTTTACTATAATATTAAGATTATAACACCAAAAAATACTATCTGCAAGTGTTTTCCAAATTTTTTTAATATATTTTTTATTTTATCAAAAAATAATTTAAAAATTTTATAAAAACATTTGAAATTAGGTTTATAATATGTTATTATATTCGACAGATAATGTTTTGTACAGAATATTTTGCTGATATAGCTCAGTAGGCAGAGTGCGTCCTTGGTAAGGACGAGGTCACGGGTTCGAATCCCGTTATCAGCTCCAAAGTAAAACCGCATTGGAAAGCCATTTTTAGGCTATTCCGCTGCGGCTTTCCTTTTTCTTCAAAAGAATTAACAGGCGTTTTGCTGTTTATTTGCTGTTTATTATAGCTAAAAGTTACTAAAAAATAAGATAAATTGCAAAAAGCAAAGGCTATGCACTTCTATTTTTTAATAGGTGCATAGCCTTTTTTGATGTGTTGGACTATTTATATTTTTCATTCGAGAAGCAGCGGAATAAACCTATACAGCTCTATCTGTTAGAATTGCGTGCCGAGATTCTTTACTATGCTCTTTTTCGGTTGATATTAAATAGCGTTTCAAAGGTGTTTGCAGCTTCCTTTTCTGCTTGCTCTACTGCGTGTACATAACGGTTAGTAGTCTTTAGTTGTGCGTGTCCGAGCCTTGAAGCAACATTCTTTATGTTTGTACCATTGCTTAACAACAGAGTTGCCGAAGTGTGCCGCAAAGCGTGAAATTTCTTATGCTCCAAGCCGTTGCGTTTCAGAAATTTGCTAAACCACTGTGTAGGTGTAGTTGGGTACATTGGCTTTCCGTCTGCCTGAGTGAATATCCAATTATCGCCTTGCCAACGGTCACCAAGTAATAATTGATTTTGTGCTTGCTCTGCTCTGAATTGCTTTAGCATTGTCAACATATAAGGCGGTAACATAATAGTCCTGCATTTGCCCGTCTTTGTAGCTTTGCTCTTTATCTCTGTATCGCCTGTCAACTTGTAATTACTACGGCTTACAGTTAGAGTACCCGTCTTATAATCCATGTCACTCCACTTTAAGCCCACAAGCTCACCACGGCGGCAACCTGTATTTAATGCAAGGTGTATTAATAATTTGTATTGCAGCGGCTCACCCTCTAAGCAGTCAAGTAATTTTGCAAGCTCTTCATCTGTGAATATTTCCGTTGTTTGTTCTTCAATCTTTGGCAAGGTTATACGGTCACTGTCGGCAGGATTTACGCCGATTAAGCCGAGTTTATAGGCACTATGTAAGACTGATTGCACCATTGTATAATAACGGCGGACTGTTGAACTTGACAGCTTGCCGCCCGTTCCGTCAATGTGTGTTTTTCGTTCTTCAAGAGCATTAACAAACTTCTGAATGTGTATAGGCTTGATGTCTTTTAACTTCATATGTCCGAGCATTGGTATAATGCAGATTTCAAGCATTCGGTTGTATTTCTCATATACAACAGGAGAAAGTTGGTGTTTTGCGTTTTCAAGATATATGGGCACAAAGTCAGCTAATTTCATTCTACCGTCAGCGGCAACAGTACCATTATTACATTGCTCCTCAAATAAAACAGCTTGCCGCTGCACTTCCTTTTCTATCTGCTTTGCGGTCATATTCGGTTCGGGCTTATAGGTCATTGTACGGCGTATTTGCTTGCCGTTTATGTCATAGCCGCAGGAAACTGTTATTTGATAGCTGTTGTTACGTTTTCGGATTGTTGGCATTATGTTCACCGCCTATTTTTCTCTGCATCATTATTTTTAATTTAATAATATATTCTTGCATTTCATCTTCACTTTTAAAAACGCTTACTTTTCTTAATTTTTGGTATTCTATAAAATCTTCAATGCTATAGTTCCGGTCTATCATAAAATCCGAAACGCTATCTAAATCATCAATATTATAACCTAATATCTTTTTTTCATTATCTGTGTATTCATTATTTATTGTTGCATCCTTATCTTTGTATAACTCTAACGTTATATAGTTAATTATATTTTCTATTTCATCATCTTCAACGGTGTTTAAGTTTGTAATGGAATTTAAAAAGTTTACAACGGATTTTTGGGCATTAAATACATTTAGGTCGTGTTGTCTAAAGTAATCTTTTATAATTTCATAAAACATAGATATTTTTTCTTTTTTATATTTGCTTATTTTTTCTATGTCTTTTCCTTCGTTTTTAAAATTAATTAATTCATTTAATGAATGTTCTAGTACTTTTTCTGTACAACAATTTGTAACTATGTCAAGCAAGCAAGTTGATTGTAAAAACTCATTAAAAACATTGCTATAAAATTTAAAATATTTTTTTTCGTCATAAGCCATAAACATAATAGCTAAAGTTGGTAGATGCTTTCTGCTAGTTGGCAACATAATGGCATCTTTATTAAAACTCAACATCTTAACGGTATTTTCATCTAACCCCATATAATCACATACAAATTGCAAGTCCTTGTCAGTTGTAGGTACATCAGACAATCCAAGTAAATAATCAGTGGAAACTTTAAAAAGCTTTGACAATAATATTAAATCATCTGCCGAAGGTGTTGATTTTCCCCTCTCCCAATCAGCTATTTTTTGTCTATTACAAGACAATTTTTTTGCCATTTCTTCTTGCGTAAAACCTTTGCTTTTGCGTAAATCCTTTATTGTTTCTTTTATCAACATTTTATTACCGCCTTATAAAAAGTGTAAATAATTTTCCACAATTATAGCTTTAAGTGGAATTTTTATTGACTTCTGAAAAACTCCATATTATAATTTAATTGTGGATAAAGTCATAATTTAAGTTTAAATCATCATTATGTCTTTGTCAATACAAAAATGAAAGGATTTGAAAAAATGTTAGCAAACACAGACATCAGAACAACCGCAAAAGAAAAAGGCGTACGACTTTGGGAGATTGCTGAGCATTTAAGAATTAGTGACCCCACAATGACCCGCAAGCTGCGTAGGGAATTGCCAGAAAGAGAAAAGAAGTATTTTCTTAATATTATTGATAAAATTGCAGCGGAAAAGAAAAACGCCGCCGACTAATCCACCACGAAAAGCCGACGGCTAAGACCGAAAACAACACGAAAAAAGTTTACAGCCTTAAGATTATTATAACATTTTCTACGGTTCTGTAAACACTAAATTTACAGAAAGGATATACATAAATGAGTAATTTAACAGAATTTAAAATGCCGAGAATGAGAACGGTTAAAGAAGCCGCTGCAGAGCTTAAATCTATCGACAGCGGCACTGCAATTACGGAATACCACATCAGACAACTTGCGTTATCGGGCGTACTTCCGAGAGTGCAGGCCGGGCGAAAGATGTTAATCAACCTTGATTTGCTTATCGAATATTTGCAAAACCCCACAGCAGACAAGTTTCAAGTGCATAATACTGCCACTGTAAAGGGCGGTATCAGAAGAATTGTTTAAGGTGGTAAGCAAATGAACAACACAACAGAGCGAGCAAAGCCAAAATATTTTTATTGTTATTTGGATAATGAAACTATACTACAGCACTTGTCAGACGAACAAGCAGGAAGTCTTTGGAAAATGCTGTTTGCCTATACAAACAGAGGTGAAAAGCCTAATATAATTGACCCTGTTGTGGCAATGGCTTTTGATGTTATGATACAGCAAATAGACAGAGATTTTAAAAAGTATCAAGATATGTGCGAAAAGAACAGGCAAAACAGATTAAAAGCTAACGACCGTCAACGACCGTCAACAATTGTTAACGGTGGTAACCAAGACAAAAACAAAGACAAAAACAAAAACAAAGACAAAGACAAAAACAAAGACAAAAACAAAGACAAAGACAAAAACAAAATAGATACTTTGTCAACTTCCGTTGACGGTCGCAACGCTTTTGATTATCAATCTGTTGTAAATTCCTTTAATTCCATTTGCACAAGTCTGCCAAAGGTACAAAAATTAACCGACACAAGAAAAAGGAAAATTAAAAATGCTTCAAAACTTTTAGGCAGCTTAACTTTTGACGATGTGTTTAACATGATTGAAAATTCCGATTTTTTGTCAGGGCGTAACGGTAAATGGACTGCGTGTTGTTTTGATTGGATATTAAATCCTACTAACCTTACAAAAATCATTGAGGGAAATTATGATAATAAGGTCACACACTCCTCTCAACCCATAAGAAACTACGAGGAGGAATTTTAACAATGGACAATATTATTAATATCATAGCCGGAAAAAACCAAGATAACGCTAAAGAAGGCGATTATATAAACTCAGACGGCATTCTGATTTGTGGTAAGTGTGGACAACCTAAAGAGTGCATAAAAGAATTTCCACCCGGCAGCGGCAGAATGAAAAAATTTTCTGTTATATGCCGCTGCGATGTAGAGGAAGAAAAAGCATTCAGAACGCGCCTTGAACGGCAGGAATGGAAAGAATATGTAAAGCAACTGTATAAACAAGGTTTGACAGACAGCGCTTATTTAAAAAACACCTTTGAAAATGACGATAACCGAAATCCCGGAATAACAGCTCTTTGTAAAAAATATGTTGCACATTGGGAAGAACATAAGGCAAATTGTCATGGAATTTTATTCTATGGTGATACAGGCGGCGGAAAAAGTTATTATTCATGCTGTATTGCAAACGCACTTCTTCAAAACGGTGTTAAGGTGCTTGTAAGCCGATTGTCAGACCTTGTGAAAAACAGAATTAATAAAGACTCTCAGGAAATTAATCTTAAAATATTTGATTTAATTGTAGTTGACGATATAGGCACGGAAAATTCTACACAGACAGCTTATAACATCATTGACGATATTTACAGGTATAATATTCCGCTGATTGTTACAACCAATCTTGCACCGTCTGAACTCAAAAACCCCGACACTATAGATAAACAACGAATTTATGACCGGGTTCTGGAACGATGTTGTATAACTCAAAAGGTAGATGTTAAAATCAGTCGCTTAGATACAGCAAGAAAGAGACGAGAACAGGCTTTGAAAATTTTGAATACACAATGATAAAGTCCAAAGGTGAGGGACTATGAAAGAACTTGAACAGTTATTAGAACTTAACAAGGATATTGACACTTTGCTTGATAAGTTGGCTGTACGCAGATATAGAGGTATTGACCCCAAAAGACCGATTATATCCGATATGCCTAAACCTAAAGGTGGTTGCAGAAATAATGCAATAGAGGATTATATAATAAATGCTGAAACCATGCATAACAAAATAGAGAAATTATTTGAAGAATTAAAAATAAAGTGGATAATATTTCTAAATAACTATGAAGAAGCAAAATTGACTGTTAAAGAAAGGAAACTGTTAGAGCTGCGATTTGTGCAGGGGAATAAATGGAAAACTTGTGCTATGCAAATGAATCGTCTTTACACAAACGAGAGTTGGAATGAAAACAAAGTATTCCGCATTTACAGAGTTATATTGCACAAAATAGAAACAAATATACGAAAAATGGCTTGAACCTGAAAAACTTTATGGATTTGGAAAAATAAGTATAGTAAAGTTTGTAATGCCCTAAAAAAGGGGAAAGAAGCAAAGTAGTATTCTTCATTTTCTGAGTCCCTAAAAAACAGCAATTATAAAACTTCCGGTGCAAATAACAGTGTAAGACTTTTCTGCATATGCCGCTGCTTTAGCCAGAAATAGGGCTATTTTCGATTTTTAGGCAAAAGCAAGGAAAGAATACATTTTTAATAAAAATCGCACACAGCGGAAATACGAGCAAAATAAGAGCATTTATTTTCTGCACGCTTTAAAAATCACCGAATACAAAAATTTTATAAAATAACTGTCCTTATTTTCGGTATATTTTTAAAACAGCCAAATAGAAAATTATCGTAAAATAACAACGCTTATTTTCATAATTCTTTCAAAACCGCTTAAAGGAAAAATTATTAAAAACAAGAGCCTTTATTTTATGTGTGTTTCCAAAACTGCTAACAAGAAAAATTTTTTAAAATAACAAGCCTTATTTTATCTGCAATTGAAAAACTCTTAACAGGAAATTTTTTTAAAAATAACAGCCGCTATTTTCTGTATGTTTTGGAAATGTCTCAACGGAAACCAAGAAAAAAACAAAGGGACAAAATAGACACAAAATTGACACAAAAAACCGCCGAAAAAATCACGACAAAATCACGACAAAAACACGACAAAATTAAGACTATTAATAAAAACCAAACAACCAAAAAACACCCCATACAAGCCAATTCTCGGCAAGTATGGGGTATTTCTGTTTATTGTGTTATGTGCAGCGGAAATATAAGCCTTGCCGCTGCGATTTACGCAATTTCAGCTTCAGTTACAATTACTCCGTCATTGTACAAATTTTCGGGTGCTATATCTATATCGCCGTTATTCCAAACGGTTACGCCATAATCAATATAAACGCTGTTGAATACTGCCACATTTTTTAGCGGAGCAAATGCATGAGTACCTAACAAAGGCTTAAAGTCAAATATTTTTGCTTCACCCGTGTTAAATCTTACCCACAGTTTATAGTCTTTTAAAGGTCGTACACCGCTTACCCTAATTGCAGGGGATTTTTCTCCTGCGTATGCGATACCGTCAATAATATACATAAAATGTACCTCCCATTATCTTAAAGGTTCTATTTTACCGAAAGGCTCGTTTTTAACTGCCATATTCCAAGCCTTATATAATTCTTCTTCGTGTATTGCCGCCCACGCCTGCACAAGTTTTAACTGCTTTACGGGCAGACTTCCTGCCAATAATTCACCGTCAACACCTACTGAGGCTTCATATTCGGCGTAATAAACGTGAAAATGAGGTTTATTGTGTTGTCCGTTATCTGAATAAATCATTTTTATTATTATATTATAAAATCGGCATAATTCAGGCAATGTTTTCAACTCCCTTGTATTATTTTACATTGTTGCAGCGGCATTATTCCGCTGATTTATCGCGCTCCATTGTTTCATCAACGGCACGCTTAACAAATCCATTTACGCTCTCGCCCCTGCTCTCGGCGTGGGCTTTTATTTTCTCTTTTTCGCCTTTTGGTACTCTTACTTTTAATTCATCATAGTTGTTTTTCATATACTTTGCAACTGCTTTCTGTTGTGCTTTGCTTGCCGGCATATTTTTTCACCGCCTAATCTATTGACAAATGATGATTGTTTTGGTATTATAATGATGTAAGGAACAGTTTTGGCTGTTTCGCAGACGATTTATTTTTTAACCGCCTTGTGGTGCGAACACAGGGCGGTTATTTTTTTATGTTCAAAACGATTATCATTACAACAAATGCAAAGCAAATCAGATATTCCATAATTAACACCCCCTTTGTTAGGGTGCCGAAACAACCGCCGCTGTTCCTTACAATTATAATTATATCGCTATTCTATATCGGGGTCAATATACATATTGCACAATATATCGGGTACAAGTTTGTATAAAATTACATATTGAAATATCGGGTACGATATAGTATAATATAATCACAGAGTTAAGGAAAGGGGCGTTACAGATGAAACGTACAGCACATAGCAAAGTAATGATAATCGCAAACCGACTTGTAAAACAGGGTTACAACCGTACAAATGCAATGGTTAAAGCGTGGGTGCTTATCAAAATGCAGAGCGTATCAACAAAGGTGTCTGGCGTGACATACGGTAAACGCCAACAGGCTATTGAACACTTGACACACTATCGCCCCGAAAACATCAGAATAAGCCTTTACCGTGACCGTACAAACGCTTATGATTGCAACGCAGTAGCCGTTATAGCAACGGTCAGAAACAAAGGTGCTTATACTATGGGCTATCTTCCAAAGGCTTTGGCGGCTTTCATAGCTCCGTTAATTGACAGCGGCAAGATGATTGCAAGCCGTTTCCGTGAAATAAGGGGAATGTATCAGCCCTTTATGAATTACGGGCTTGAAATTGAATTAAGAGTGTAAATCCACACCAAGCGAAAGGAGGTGAACCAATGTATATGTTAATACTAAATGCCGCTGAAACGGCAACGCTTTTAATGCTCAATGCCGCTGTATTGGACGTAATTAACGGTGATATATCCGAGGACACCATAGAAGAATTAAAAGCAACACAAGCCGATTTAGAGCATATTTTATTTAAAGAAAAAAGCTCTTGCAGTAGCCGACCAAAGCAAATGCAAGAGCAAACCACACCTATTAGAGCGGATAAGTAAATTATAACCTATCTGCGCCGAAAATGCAAGTAGAATTATTATAAAGGAGTAATTAACAATGGGATTATTATCCGACATCTGCAAAAATGAAAATATAGAACTTATAAATTTTACACCCGAACTCGGAGAAAGGCTACTGGGAAATTCAAACACCTCAGGATGCGGATTGGCATTAGAATATGATAATAAAAAATATATTTTGTATGATACAGCCGCTTCAATATGGGAAAAGAGATTTATTGTTGCTCACGAAGCAGCACATCATTTATTAGGGCATTCAAGAACTAACACTACTATTGCGCCGCAGGATAGAGAAAATGAAGCTAATATATTTGCATCCGTAATAACGGCTATGATTTTATTTAAAAAATATGGGGGTAACTAATGAGCGAAGCCAACAGGATAGAGCGGAAACCATTCTAACGGGTGCAAATATTGCTATACTTCCTCCTTTTTAGGGTGTGAGAAATGGGAGGATACTTATTTTTAGGTGCTCCCAAATCTCCCGATATTTTTTCCTTTTTTAGGGACTGATTTTTAGGGTGACAGAAATGACAGAATAATTGTCGTTTATTTGCTGTTTATTTGACGTTTATTTCTACCGTAAACAGCAAAGAATTACTTTGAATTACCAAAAGCAATTGAGCGAAATACCGCATAAACAAGCCGTTTATTATGAATTACAAAAAAATACAAAAAGTTAAAAAACCGTTTGGTAAGGACGAGGTCACGGGTTCGAATCCCGTTATCAGCTCCACTAAAGACCGCAAATGCGGTCTTTTATTTTTAATACAGATGCAATGAATATAAATTGCAAAATCATTTTAACAGGTATGTTTTAAAAGCAAGGATACGAAGCAGCTATATATTAAATTATTTTAGCAATTTCTCTGAGTAGATACTAATGCAATCAATTATTAAGACTTTTTTAATATTTCTGTATGTTTTATATTATCATATTGCAGCAAAACCTCCTATAGCTTTATTTTCTATAGGAGGTTATTTTTATATTATTCGTTTTTGCCGGCTTAAATATCTGAAGCTTTAAAAATATGTTATCAGCAGAAAAATACGTCCATATCCAATTCTTTGCCGTCAGCAACAAAGTATGCCTTGCTTTCTTCGGGCTTAAGATAAACGGAAATTTCCTTTGCGTCTCTTCCAAGAGTAGTTTTAATGTTGTTTACAACTTCGTCAACAGAAACCTGCACACCACCATATTCTACAAAAAAGTTGATTTTTGTATCAACAGCCTCTGCATTTAAAGCAGCTTTAACAGCAGCGGGCTTTTTTGGAGCAACTTTTTTAGGAACTGTTTTTTTTGCAGAAGATTTTTTAGCGGAAGCCGCTTCTTTTTTTACGGCGGTTGTTTCTTTTTCAGCAGTTGTTTTTTTTGTTGTTGCCATTAATAATTCCCTCTTTCAAATATTGATAAGAATTTGCATTTATTAATATATTTTCAACGATTTTATTATACATTTTTAAAAAATAAAAGTCAATAAATGGTATTTATTTTCGTCGGTTAGCACATATTTGTATTTTTAATATTTTTTGATTGGTGAAGTTGCACTATTTTACCAACATAATTTTATGCAAAATGTCGTTTTGCACTGTCGAAATTTGACATTTAATTTTACACACAAATTGAAAAATGAAAGCTATTGTGGTAAAATCTATGGCAAATAAGCGATTGGACGGAAGGTATTATTTTGTTAGAAAATTTTTTGATGATAGCGCAGCAGGTGCTTATTCTTTTTATTATGATATTTATAGGTTTCATCTGCGGCAAAAGAGGGATAATCACAGATGATTCAGCACATCACCTTACAGACATTGTATTATATGTTGTAACGCCGTGTGTAATGCTGTCGGCTTTTCAAAGAAAGTTTACGGCAGAGTTACTTGGCAATATAGCTATTACGGCGCTTTGCGCGGCGCTTATAATGGCAGGCTCAATAGCTTTGTCAGCATTTATTTTTCATGACAAAAATGAAAGCAGAAATAAGGTTTTGCGTTTTGCAACGGTCTTTTCTAACTGCGGATTTATGTCACTGCCGCTTCAAAAAGCAATATTGGGTGACGACGGATGGTTTTATGGTTCAATTTTTGTAGCCGTTTTCAATATTATAATATGGACGTACGGTCTTTTATCAATGAGCGGCGACAAAAAGCAACTGTCATTAAAAAAACTTGTATTTAATCCGGGTATTGCAGGTGTGGTCGTTGCAATTATTTTGTTTGTATTAAGAATAGATCTGCCTTACATAATAAGTCAGCCTATTGATTATCTTGCAGCGCTCAACACACCGCTCCCCATGTTGATAATAGGATTTTATCTTTCGCAGGCAAACCTAAAAAAAGCGTTTACTGATGTTCAAGCATATATTTCAATGGGTATTAGGCTTGTTGTTATTCCTGTTGCTGCCGCATTTATTATGACGCTTTTTAAGGTTGATGATACAATTCTTGTGACCTGCATAATAGCAGGTTCAGCTCCGACAGCAGCTACAACCACAATGTTTGCAGCAAAATATAACAGGGATATTGAACTTTCGGTAAGTGTTGTTGCGGCAACAACACTTGTTTCAATTATTACAATGCCGCTTGTTGTGGCTTTGGCACAGACGATAAGCTGATTTTTGGAGGAATATTAATGGCACGCAGAACAATGCAAAAGCAAAAACTTCTTTATCTTAGAAAGATAATGCTTGAAAAAACAGATGAAGAACACGGGCTTACGGTAAATGAAATAATAGCGGAGCTTAAAGCATACGGCATAAGCGCTGAACGAAAAAGCCTTTATGATGACCTTCAAATACTTGAGGAATACGGAGTTGATATATGCCGTACAAAATCGACGACCGTTCGTTACTATGTAGGACATCGTGACTTTGAAATTCCTGAGCTTAAACTGCTTGTTGACGCAATTCAAAGCTCAAAGTTTATTACGCAAAAAAAAAGCCTGTCATTAATTAAAAAACTTGAGGGGCTTGTAAGCATAAATGAAGGAAAGCAGCTGCAAAGGCAGGTTTATGTTGCCAACAGGGTAAAGACATTAAATGAAAAAATATATTATAACGTAGATACGATTCACAACGCTATCTCAGCCGAAAAGCAAATAACATTTAAATATTATAAATTAGAAGTAAATTTCGGTTCGAAAGAAAAAATTATAAAAAAACAACGTAAAGACGGAATTTACAGAGTTTCTCCGTGGGCGCTTTGCTGGAATGACGAAAATTATTATATGATTGCATACGACAAAGAAGCAAAAATGCTCAAGCATTACAGAGTAGACAAAATGGGTTCAATTGAAATTACATGTGATAAATGTGACGGGCGGGCGGAGTTTGATAATTTTGACATAGCAGGTTATACAAAGAGAGTATTTTCCATGTTTGGCGGCAGTGAGACAAAAGTTAAACTTTCTGTTGACAATAGCCTTATAGGAGTGATTGTTGACCGATTCGGTTATGATGTGTTTATAACAAAAGAAACCGACACTACATTTTGCGTGACTGTTGATGTAATGCTTAGCCCCCAGTTTTATGCATGGTTGTTCGGTCTTGGAAATAAAGTTAAAATCCTTTCGCCGCAGCGCGCTGTAAATGAATTTTGGTTAAGACTTAATGAAACAGTGAAAACATATTTATAATGGAGGTCTCAAAAAGGACATTAGCAAAATTACAGTTTAAAAAGATGAAATATTTTGTTAGTCATATAAAATATTGCCATTTGAAACATACAAACAATTTATAAAAATATGATAATTTAAAACAAAATAATAGTAATTTTTAGTCGATTACATTGTTGGTTATATGGATATATTTGTTATCTTGTTATTATTATTTTGTTATATTGCTGTTTCTTTAAATAATATTTTTTTTGAAAAATTATTATTTTAGTTGACAAAAAAATGCAAAAACAGTATTATTGTTATATATTATAACAAATTTGTTTTGTATTTTTATGGTGATAAATTATGGAAACTGATTTTTTAAGCGTAAGATCATCCTCAAATACTGAATTCAGGGTGACTTGCGGAGAAATGGTTATTAACGACATGATTAGAAAACATAAAGAAATTGTTTTTGCAATGTTAAAAAAGGGTTCAATAACGGTGTGGACTGATACGGGCACACATAGATTGATACAGGGAGATATTTTTTTTATTGCGCCAAATCAAAAATACAAAATCGACAATGATTTTGAAGCGAAAGTCAAGGCTGTGTTTTTTAATCTTAACAGTTCGGCAGAGATTACCGCTGAGGTTCTTCCCAAAAGTTTTATTATGGGACTTATGATGGGAAACTGTACTGAATTTGTAAAATTATCGCCGGGTGATTTGGTTTATAACAAAATACTTTCTGCTTTTGAAACAATTTATAAAGCCGAGCTTGAAAAGCAAGAATTTTTTGAGCTGCTTGTCCACAGTAAGATGTATGAGTTTTTTTACTTTTTGCTTTCGTCCGGACTTATTAAAATTTATGATGTTAAAACAAAGGGAAAAAAATATTACGCTATGCGCGAAATAACAGAGTATATAAATGATAATTACTGCGGAGGTATAACGCTTTCCTCAATTTCACAAACCACCGGATTCAGTCGATACTATATTTCGCACCTATTTAAAGATATAATGAATTCAACATTTATCGCTTATATTAATGAGCTTCGTGTTACACGCGCGGCGTCGCTGCTTGCAACAACTGAAATTCCGATTGCTGATATTGCAAAAATGTCAGGATTTCATAACATATCAAACTTTAACAGAACATTCAAAATGTATTATAAAGATACACCGTCAAAATACAGAAAAAGAGAATGATATAAAAGTTCAACAAAAGCCGCTGTTTATGCAGCGGCTTTTGTTTCGACAAAAACAACGGGATTTTTCTTGAATGTTAAATATTATTATGATAGTATGCATATAATCATCATAAAATGCAAGTTGATTAAAAAAGCAATGTATGATATAATGTGAATACTTGAAATTTTTATGGTGATAGACGAATGCAAATGCAGATAGGATATTTTAAAATTTAAAGGCGGAATAACATGAAAAATTTTTTTAATAAAAAAATTAACACAGTTTTATCAATTGTGCTCGTGTTGATTTCTGTATTAATAACTGTTCATACTGTTTTTGCAGGCAGTATAATAAGTGCCGGTGAGTCGGTGGAAGCGGCTATGGTTTCAAGGGTGAATCCGAAATTTGCCGATGAAACAATGCAGGAATCAACATTGCAGACAACTGTTGAACCAACGGAAGACACAACGCAAAAGCCTACAGGAAAAAGTAAAAGCAGGAAAAAAACCAATGCAACGGAGGCAACAAAAGCAACAAAAAAAACAAAAGCCTCTGCCGCGGAAGAACCGACTGTTGTGTTTGCAACAGCAATTCCCGCGGAAGTTCCGGCTGACTATAACGCGCAGTGGAACGCAGGATATCTTGTTGCAATTGATAATCCTGACACAACCTATGAATGCGGTCAGGTAACGCTGTCTGATTATGACAGAGATTTGCTTGAAAGGCTTTGCATGGGCGAGTTTGGCTCGGGCGGCTTTGTAGGCGCTTCTTTAATTGCGCAGGCGGTCAAAAACGCAATATGCTTTGACGGATATACAAGTGTTGAGTCCATTATTGAAGGATGTCATTACACAGGCAGCACCGACATTCCCGCAAATGACGCCTGCAAGCAGGCGGTCACATATATTTTTGATCAGAATCACGACGCCGTTCAGCACAGAATAATGTATATGTATAATCCTAATTTGGTACAGAGCACTTTCCACGAGAGTCAAAATTACATTCTGACATATGAGGATGTAAGATTTTTTGACCGCTGGGGTTATTAATTTTTTAGTTATAATAAAGGGGAGTGTTAGTCCGTGTTGAGCGGAATTAACACTCCCCTTTAATAGTATTATATCTCTTGACTTTTCAAGAAGAGTAGGTTAAAATGAATAAAAAGATATAAAAATACACATGATAAAATAAGAAAAGGAATAAGTCTCTTCTTATAGTATATAAATAAAAGAAAACTGTTGTGAAAACCCAGTATTCATGGGGATTTTGCAGCAGTTTTACCATTTTTTTGACCATTTACAGTT
>CANQGM010000007.1 GCA_947623205.1 uncultured Clostridia bacterium | reverse complement strand
GCAGAGTTAGTAACTCTGCGAAATAATAAGACAATTATTACCGTCAATTAATGAATTTCAAAAGACAGGCAGACAAAATTAAAGAATCAATCAATGCTCGGACTATCCGTCCCGGTGAGGTTGTAAAGCAAATATTTTGCAATTCATTAAGACTCAAATTTATTTATACCCTAAGAAAGGAATAGAATGTATATGAAAACCTTTTTATTTAAAATTAGGCATCTAAAAATAAACAACAAAACGGCATTACGCCGGATTGTTTCCTTTTTGCTGTGCATTTGTATATCGGCGACCATGCTGTGCAATTTGGGCGGCTGGATGGTATCATCCGCCGCAGAAAGTACCCAAAATGTAATGAATCGTATTGCCGATGAGGATACTACAGACACATATCAAGACAAACTGCTGTCCTCTGATTGGGGTAGCCGCTACGCCGGCCGCGTGTGGACGGATAAGAGCGTTTTTGCAAATGGCACACCGATCAACCTTGATATGGGAACCGATGGATATGCCGGCAGCGTAAAATTTGATTCGGATTTTGGAACGGTTTTCTCGGCTTTAGCGAGCTCGCAGGTTGTAAACGAGTGGCCGCCTGCGCCGATCGACCTTGTGATTGCCATCGATATGTCCGCGTCCATGGCGCAGGACACGCGGTGTCCCATCAACGATCTCAACACTTCAACAACCGACAACAGTTATACACAGACGCTTGAACCCAAAGAGCGCACGATGGTGAAGCGAATTGAAAACTCCCGTATTCAGAAAACACTGGATGCGGTGAACGAGACGATCGATATGCTGATGAAGCAGAATAAGGAGAACCGCGTGTCGGTCGTCGTATACGGCGCGGGCGCGGCGGTGGTGATGCCGCTTGCCCATTACGCGAGGGTGAGCGGAAACGAGCCGTATCTTTCTGTGGGCGGCATGGAAACGCTGTATACGCTGGACGATTTGACCAACGATCCTACTTACGGTTGGGTCTGGACGCGCAACATTGACGCATGCTATACGGTCGTGGCGAAAGCGATGAGATCCGATGATGACAATCCCACCTTTGCCGGCGAGCCGTTTACGAACACCGTCAGTAATAACGTGGACAACAACAGCAAACCGAAAAGCGCCGAAGTCGATGGTACGATCTATACGGAAAAGGTCATTGCCAATCCCGGCTATGCAGACTGGGACGGCGTCAATCCGGAAACAGCCGTATTCAGCCCGGCGCAAAAAGAACTCAACGCCGATACCTATGTCGGCTATTTCACCAATACGCAGGGCGGCATTTACCTCGCCTACGCCCAGCTGGCGCGGTCGGAAAAGACCACCTTTACCGCTAAAATGTCCACCGGGGAGGACGTCACCGTCGCCCGCATTCCCGCCGCGATCATCATGTCCGACGGCGGCGCAAACTTTGCGTTCAACGAAATGGACTACTGGAGCCTTAATTACGGCGATTTCGGGTCGGTGCGCTACAAAAATGAATATACTACGGATTCGCCTTATTATAGACGCAGTAATACTGGAAAGACGTATCTTGAAAACGGAGAGGAAAAATGGGACGGAACCGACAAATCCCACAATTTGGGTGAGGACGGCATGCAGAAGGGCGACGAATGGTATAACGTTTATCTGCCCGGCGTCGGGGATGGCAACAAAATAACGTCGCTTTACAATACAGGCGCACTTGCGACAACAGATGGAACTTTACTCTCCGGCGGCAATACCCTGTCAACTTCGCCGGCGTGGAGCTATGCGGGTATCTTTTACAGCACCGACGGTAGCCCCTTCGGAACATCCGGCACCGTGCTGGAGACGCTGTTGACGGCCGCCTATATGCGCCATGTGACCAAAACGCATTACGAAAACGGTTGGGACGCCGGCAGCGCCACGAAGGAAAGCCGTTCCGACCTGCTGACCTATACCATGAGCGTGGATTCCCAAAACGTTCCGCAATGGGGCAGAATGCGCCTTTACCCATCACTTGACCCGGCAACCTATAGTCTTGACAGTGAACAGCCCTGGTGGACGGATGATGACAAATTCGGAACCGACGAAGGGATTGGCAACGGATACACAAAAGATGCGATCTATCAAGGTATGCTGTTGTCGTGGCAAAATTGGAAAAACGGGAGTAGAACACAAGCGCAATTTGTCGAACAGCGGGGGTATATTGACCCCCTCCCCACAGATGGCTATACCGATTCTCGCTTTGACAATATCAAAGTCACCAATCAAGACGTAATCAACAACATTTCCTACGCCGATGATTTCTACGATATTGACGCCGGTGAAGTGGTTGCAAAGTTCCAGGAAATCCTCTCCGAAATCACCGGCAATGTCTTTGTGCCTATTTCCGGCGATAACGACGCGGGTGTGGGCGACTCCATCACCTACCAGGACCCGCTGGGCGAGTACATGGAGCTGAAAAATCAGGCCATTCACGCCACTGTCCACGACAACACGAAAGAGGGCACCTACGACATGGCTCTGCTAGTGTTCGGAAAGATGCACGGTTTGGTTCGGGCGGGCACCTACGACTGGCAGTGGAACGACGACTACATGGAGGCTCATCCCGATGTGGGCACTCAGGGCGAAAAGCCGTTCCCCATGGGCTGGTACTGGGGAGATGACCCGAAAACTGCGCATACGGCGGAAGAATTGGGTGTGGATGTGAAGAACGCCGCCGACGGCACCGGCACCTATCCCGCCGAAAACCCCGAAACACATGAACCATACGACAACGCGGAGCAGGCTTGGGCGGACGGCTGGGTCTACCGTTTCAATCTCTCGACGATGCTGCAATTCGTCCCGCTCAACGCGGACATCGAATCCTCCGTCCACCCGGCGGATGCCCCCGAGCAGATCAAGAACACGGTCTACACCTGCTACCGCTTCGCCGGTTCCAAGACGGCCCGTAATCAGCTCTACCGCAACCCGGTCTATGGCGACGTCCCTGCGGAACTGAAAAAGATCTGGGACGAGCATGTGAAAACGGGCGACTATCCTGTGGGCATGGATGAATACAGCGAGTATCCCGGCGTGTACCGCTTGTCGGACATCCGGGTGTGGGCGGAGCACACCGGCGACTTTATAGACCAGACGGGCTCCCTTACGCCGGAAGAACAAAGCGGATATGATGATTCTCTCTATGTGAACATTCCGACCGCAGCGGTTCCTACTCAGTTGGCAGAGATCACCCTCGGCCCCAACGGCCCCATATCTTATAAAGACAATTTAGATCAAAAAACACAGTCCACCCCGTTCCGCCTGTTTTACGCTGTGGGACTCACCGAAGACCTCATTCTGCGTGATGCGAAAAACAATCAAACCGGTGTGGACGTATCCAAAATTTCGGGCGAATATATCGCCACGCACAGTGATCCCAAAACCAACAATATCTATTTTATCTCCAACTGGTACTCCAACACCGTTTACCGCGGCTATGCCAGCGATGAAAGCAGCTACGGCTACAGTACCCGCGGTGACGCGGCGGTTTCATTCTCGCCGTCCGTAGAGAACCGATACTATCTGTTCCAAAAACCGCTGCCGCTCATCGCCCATGCTTACCGCGTGCTTAATGAAGGCGGCGACGTCGCCCCGGTCGACAATGCGGACAATAAGAAATGGGGCGCGAACGGCTCCGGGAACAGCACGACCAATTGGGAAAAAGGCGAGACGGGCGCGACCTGGTCCGGTGGCGATTTCATCGGGACGTATGACAATCAAACCTCCTTCAAGAATGCACTGGAAGGAAAAAAGAAGATCATCGAAGACAGCGACATATGGTATATCACGGACGCAAAGGGCTATTCCTACCCGCTGCCCGCAAATATCAACGACGCGATCATCACATATACGAAAGACCAGCTTTCGAAGGTCGATTCCGACGCCGACGGCTACACAGACGATTCCAACTCCTTCTCGTCGGACGATTATTTCTTCCTCTGCATCGAATATTATCTGCCGATGGGCGGAACGGGCACGGATATCGACGGAAAAGAAGTCCCCGGCACGCAGGCCGTGCGCAAAATCAACCGCATGATCGCACGCAAGGGCTCGGCGTTCGGTTCGGGACTGGCTTCTAATAATATCAATAACGGCGATATGCTCTGCTGGACCGATATCAAGGGCAACTGCAACTTGGAAATCGAATACAACTCCCGCACCGACACCGGCGACAACACCCGCGGCCGCCCGACCCTCGAAAAGCTGACATATAGCGAGAACGCACTTCGCACCTATCTTAGCAATAACGGACTTTATGACACGGGCACCGTCACTTGGACGGAAGGCGAGACGGAAAAGACGGGAACACCGCTCGACCGCGACGTCGCCTACTGGATGAAACTGAGAGAAGACCCGCATATGGCGGCGCTTATAGAGCAGATAACAGCACCCGGAGTAAACTCTCAGGAAAAGTTCGACGAACTGTTCGACTGGTCGGTGGCGGCTCGCACGGGCGGTATCCGCGTGGGCGATATGTATAACAACGTCCAGCCCAAGGGCGGCAGCACCGACATCGAAGTTGGCAGCGACCAGTATTACGCCGGCAACCTCACCCACACCGCCAACAACTATTATGTTCCGACACTTTCGGAAACCTCCACCGCAGGAAACGGAATGGTCATCAACAACTACCTCGGCAACAACGGGCGGATGGAAATTGCCAACACCAATCTGATTGTCACCAAGATGCTTGTGGCTCCCGACGGCTTCACCCTGACCGAAGACCAAGAGAACGAGGACTTCGACTATCAGGTGTATGTGCAGGGTGTAACGGGTGAGCGCTTAGCACAACGGCTGAAATGGAATCCGTTTTCGCAGTCGTGGCAGAAGCGTGTCGAGTCGCTCGATATTCTGACCGATAACTCCTCGCTGCTGCTCGACACGAACGGCAAACGCGCCCTGTTCTGCTATCAAAGCGGTGAACCGCGGCAGGTCGTCGAGGTCGTTGAGGACGGCGAGACGAAATATTACTACGCCGACGAATCCGGCGCAGCAACCAAAGATGAATGCACAGAAGGCCTTGAAAATCTTTACTATATGTACCTGCCGAGCAACGCGAGCGGCGACAGCGACTTGACCTACCACCTGTTCGGCTCCAGCTACGAGGGCTATCCGGAATATGACGGCACCACCGAAAAAATTGACGGCGCCGGCACCACAGCCTATTACCCGGACGGCACCGACACAGCCGGCATGGCGGACAACGATATGCAGCATTTCGCGCCCGCCACCGCCGACCGAGACCCCGGCAGCCGTGAATATTGGACAACAAAGGCGGAGCTTATTCCGTATAAACATGTCTATGATGCCGAGCACCCCGCGGACAGCATCGACAGTGGCAGCGCGGAGATTGCCGTCATCGCGCTCGAGGCGGAAAGCGGCGGAACCCGATGGGATCACGAAACCGACCACGACAAAGGCGAGCATGTGCAGCTTAATGATCCTGCGCATCCGTTCACCCTCGTGACCGTTATTCCCGACAAAAACGGCGTCGAGTCGACGGTCTATTCGCCGTTCAGCAGCCGCACGCAGTACATGACTGTGCCGCTGTACTTTGGCTATGATGGCGAAATTGCCGGGCATCTGGCAAGTGAGGGCGAGACCCTGGCGACCTGCGAGCATGGGCTGACTGGTTATGCGCTGACACAGGACGAATTGTACGACCCGAATATTCCAACGACTGAACGGTCTGACCTGTTTGGTTCCGGAAGGTACAACACAACTCCCGAACAGATCGCCCAGAACACGGCGGAATTTACACTGAAATCCAGCGAGGGCCTGTTGCTGACTGGCTTGGGTAAAGACATCACCTACCGCTTCACCGAAAAGCTGACCAACACGCAGATCGAGCAGGGCTGCACGCTGAAAGAAATCAACCATGTGCAGGGCTCGGACATTTCCGAGGTAGATCAGCACGACTCCAACGGCGTGTACTCCGTGTTTGGTGACACCGACTACCTCACGGAGCAGACGAATTACATCAACACCATTGATCCGGAACTGTTTGTCCTCACCAAGAGCATGGTGGATATAAATGGAAACAAGATCGACGTCGCACCGGACGAAGAATTCACCTTTACGCTGACCTTTGAGCCGGCCGACAGCGCAGCCATGACCGACATAGATGACACGCTGCATTATTGGAAAGGCAATAAAGATTATCAAAGCGCCGTTGAATGGACGGACGGAGATCATACCTACAAGATGCCGACCACCGCGCCGAAGTTGGACGAATACGAGCCGTATCTGGACGGATCGACCTACCGTCTCAAGCCCATTGAGCCGGACGGTGGCAAATGGCACACCTATACGGTTCACCTGAAAGCCAACGAAGCGATTGTGTTCTACGGGCTGATCGCGGGGACGAAATTCACCGTCAAAGAGACACCCAACAAGAAATACCCGGTCGTTCCGGGCGTTGGGCCGGAAGATAGGGGCTATACACAAACCGGTACGATTTACCGTGCCAGCGTGGATTCGACGGAGATTGACCCGGAGACGACGCACAACCGTGCAGAATTTACTAACCGTCTGGAAACCGGAGCTCTTACGGTGGAAAAACGAATCAAAGTCGCTGACCCGGATACCAAAAAGGAATTCGGATTTACGGTCACACTGACCCCTGCGCCCGGAACAGAGTTAAAGCCGGAAGATCTTGAAGCCACGAAATACAAGGCGGACGGCACGGCATACGACGCTTCTGAATTTACGATCAGCTGGAACAAGGAAGGCGACAGCCAAAAAGCCGAAGTCATGCTGAAGCACGGCGAAAAGGTCGTTATCAATGGAATTCCGCTTGAAACGACATATACCGTAGATGAAACAAATCGCAATGGTTACACCCTGAAGGACATTGAAACGTCCGGCAACGTAAGCGTTCATGGCAAAATCGCATCCGGAAAGATAGAAAAAGCAGAAGCTGCCATGACCTTTGTGAATGTTCCCGCGGTATTTCTGCCGGAGGCAGGCGGTATGGGAATCTTGATTTTCTGCATTATAGGAGCTTTGCTGATTGCCTGTGCGACCGCATATATTGTACTTAACAGAAAAAAATTATTTAACAAATACACAAGATAATGAATAATTAATGTAAAAAGGGCGCCGTAATTACGGCGCCCTTTTACTGTGTAATTTCTGTGTAAGCTTGCAGTAAATACCATTAATTTTTAATGACTTAAAATAACAATGTATTTTATAAAATCTAATAATGAAAACTTCATCTTATCGTCAATTTGGCTTATTTGCCGCAAAAAATAACGCCCTTATAAAAAGGGCGTTTGGCTGGGCCGGCGGGATTCGAACCCACGGGTGACGGAGTCAAAGTCCGTTGCCTTACCGCTTGGCGACGGCCCAAAATATATTTAGACATAGTTTAAAAATTACGCCGCACAGAAATTCTGCTGTGCGGCGATGGTGACCCATCGGAGATTCGAACTCCGGACACCTTGATTAAAAGTCAAGTGCTCTGCCAACTGAGCTAATGAGTCATATGGGGTGGAATGACGGATTCGAACCGTCGGTCTCCAGTGCCACAAACTGGCGCGTTAACCAACTACGCTAATCCCACCGTATGGCGCGCCAAAAGGGACTCGAACCCCTGACCTACTGCTTAGAAGGCAGTTGCTCTATCCAGCTGAGCTATTGGCGCATTTCTGAACTGCATTCTACCAGAACAGGTCAGCCTATATATTATATCTGTTTTAGCATAGCTTGTCAACACTTTTTTTAATTTTCTTTCAAAATATTGCTAAAAATTTTTAAACCGGCGTTTCATTTCTTCTTTTACAGTTCACCTCCGTATTTTTGTGCTAAAGCAAAATTGCTATATTCTGTGTCAAACGTTACTTCTCGAATACATTTTATAAACGGAGGTAATTTATACGGTTGATTTTCAGATAAAAGTTCAATTTCGACTGTTGCTTTGTCTTTCCAAAACGGATAAACGTCAAGTTCATAATATGTTGAATCATAAACAATGCAGTATCTGTCCTTTGAAATTATACCTGCAACATAATTTTTATTATCAAGATAATTATAATATTCCGTTTTAGAAATATATTTTTCAATTTCTATGCGCTCAATATCTGAATTTTTGATTTTGACGGTTTTTATATATACCGAATTTTCTCCGTTGCCCCTTTTGCGTATTCTGAAATTTCCTTCATCAGGCGTTGTAATGTAAGCCTGCGTTATCTGAACCTTGCGACAGGTTTTCATGTTATTTAAAAAATCAATATCAGGATATTCAATTAAAAATTTTCGTTCAATCTCAAGGGGCTTAGGCACTCCGATAAAAGCAAGTATTTCGTTCATGAGCCGCTCAAGCTTTTTATCAAAAGAAGTTGAATTATCTATTATTCTAAAATGCGGCGTCCCCGTCCATACAGCTATTGTCTCAATATCGACCCTGCGTGCCTCTTCAATATTTTCGCTTCTTGCGCTGTTATTAGTCAAATTATAGTAATCCTCCGCCCCGTTAGCCGCAGTTACCATATGAAACACTGCGTCATATGAATTTCGTATAACATCTTCATTTACTCCGTTAAGTGAAGAATACCTGTCAAATTCCTCTTGCGTAACAAAAGCCCGGTTATCAAGCAGACCTCTGTCAAACAGCATAATAACTTTTTCGCAGTCCATTTCGGCAGCCGACTTGGATCTCTCCCCTTCTTCTTTCAATTCAATTTCAAACAACAATTTGTGAAATTCATATCTGCCCATATTCTGAGGTGTTTTACCGCTTAAAATAAGCTTTGTTGCACATTCTTCAATTTTAATTACGGGAATGCCGAGCTTTTCAAGTTTATGTGAAACATAACTTAACGCCGTAGTTTTGCCGCCGCACGGGCCTCCTGTTAAGACAATTTTAATAACCTCAGCCATAACAAACTCCTTATCTTTAAAATTGAAGAAATATAAAATATTATTTATTATATAACTGAATAGTATTATTTTAATTCCGGTTTTGAATTATTCTGCTTATAACAAAAAACAAACTAATACAAAAGGATTTAATATTATATATACTTGTAATAGTCCCTATAAAATCTACCAACAGACGGAAAATATTTAGACTTAACATTGACAAATTACATATGTAAGTGCTAAAATATATTTGTAAATTCTATTAATTTTAACTAATTATGAAAGGAAGTAATATAAATGGAAAAACAAAACATAGATTGGTCAAACCTCGGCTTTGGCTACATACCGACAGGCGAAAGATTTGTATCAAACTATATAGACGGCAAATGGGATAACGGCATTATGACAACCGATTCCTCGGTTACGATCAGCGAATGTGCCGGAGTTTTACAGTATGCCCAAACCTGTTTTGAGGGTTTAAAGGCATATACAACCTGCGACGGCAGAATTGTTGTGTTCCGCCCCGATCTTAATGCACAAAGAATGGAAAACAGCTGCAAACGCCTTGAAATGCCTGTTTTTCCTAAAGACAAGTTTGTAGAAGCAGTCTGCAAGGTAGTTAAGGCAAACGCTGAATATGTTCCCCCATACGGCACGGGCGCAACTCTTTATATTCGCCCCTATATGTTCGGATCCGGTCCTGTTATAGGCGTAAAACCGTCTGATGAATATCAGTTTAGAATTTTTACAACACCGGTAGGTCCTTACTTTAAAGATGGTGTAAAACCAATAACAATTAAGGTTTCCGATTTTGACAGAGCCGCACCTCACGGCACAGGTCATATAAAAGCAGGTCTTAACTATGCAATGAGTCTTCATGCTATTGTAACCGCACACAAAGAAGGTTTTGACGAAAATATTTACCTCGACGCAGCTACACGCACAAAGGTCGAAGAAACCGGCGGCGCAAACTTCCTGTTTATTACAAAGGACAACAAGGTAGTAACGCCTAAGTCAAACAGTATTCTTCCCTCAATTACAAGGCGCTCGTTAATGTATGTAGCAGAAAAATACTTAGGTCTTGAAACCGAAGAAAGAGAAGTTTATTTTGACGAGCTGAAAGACTTTGCTGAATGCGGTCTTTGCGGTACAGCGGCCGTTATTTCGCCCGTAGGCAAAATTTACGACCACGGAAAGGAAATCTGCTTCCCAAGCGGTATGGATGAAATGGGACCTGTCACAAAGAGACTTTACGACGAATTAACCGGCATTCAGCTTGGCAAAATAAAAACCTCCGAAGATTGGATAATTGAGATTAAATAAAATTGATAATTATTTTAAGAACAGGCTTGCAGCAAATTTCAATTTGCCGCAGGCCTGTTTGTCTGTATTAGTATTTTAAGATTTTTAATTCCTGTAAACCTCCCATAAAACCTATATTTCAGCATATGAGAACAGCCTTACCTACATACGTTACAGAACGCTCTTTTTATATGTGTAGACGCTTACACACAGTCAAAATTATGCTTGAAAACCTATATAATATATGTTATTATAGGGATACAGTTTAAGAGGGTGGGATCAAAATGAAAATTTCTACAAAGGGTCGCTATGCATTGCGTATGCTTATAGATCTTGCTGAACATCAAAATAACGAATATATCGCACTAAAAGATATTGCTGCACGCCAGAATATTTCTAAAAAATATCTTGAACAAATTATTCCTATCTTAAACAGGGCAGATATTCTTATAGCTAACCGAGGTTTTCAGGGAGGCTATAAGCTTGCTAAAGCTCCTGATAAATACACCGTTGGAGATATTTTGCGCCTGACCGAGGGCAGTCTTTCTCCTGTTCCCTGTATTGACCAAAATCCAATTAATTGCAGCAAGAGCGAGGATTGTCCGACTCTTCCAATTTGGAAAGGTCTGAAAAAGGTAATATGTGACTACCTTGATGGAATTACGTTACAGGACATTATTGATGAACAAATGACGCGGTCTGCTGATAATTATGTAATATAACGTAAATATTAAAAAATATACCAAGATAATACGTCATTGGTTTTATAATTAAAAGTTATGACCGAATGCAAACAGCATATAAATAAAGAAACAGCCCACTTGATAAGCGGGCTGTTTCTTTATATTGTTATTAGATTTTTACGGTTACATATATACATATGCAGAATTATTAGTGTTACAAGTGCCTTTATTGCAATTAAAATTAAATGAAATACGTATATTTACTGTATTTAAAATTATTATCAATCCGTGCTTAATAACATTCTGTCGTTATCAATTTTTGAACCGCTTACCTGCTCAAATTTTTTCAAAAGGTCGTCAACGGTAAGCTTTTTCTTTTCTTCTCCGGAAATATTAAGAATAATTTTACCGTCGTTCATCATAATGAGCCTGTTTCCGTGAGCGATTGCGTCTTTCATATTATGTGTTACCATAAGCGCCGTAAGATTGTTTTCGGCTATGATTTTATCGCTCAACTCAAGCACCTTTGAGGCGGTTTTAGGGTCAAGGGCGGCAGTGTGCTCATCAAGCAAAAGGAGCTTTGGCTTTTGAATAGTAGCCATAAGCAGCGTTATTGCCTGGCGCTGACCGCCGGACAGCAAACCTACTTTTGATGTCATTCTGTCTTCAAGACCCAAGCCAAATTCTTTTAGCATTTCACGGTATTTTACTTTTTCTTCCCTTTTTACTCCCCACGAAAGCCCTCTGCGCTTTCCGCGGCGGGCGGCAATTGCAAGATTTTCTGCAATTTCCATATTGGCGACAGTGCCCGTCATAGGGTCCTGAAACACCCGTCCCAAATATGACGCGCGCTTGTGTTCGGGAAGCTTTGAAACATCTTTTCCGTCAATTATTACCGCTCCGCTGTCAACAGGCCACACGCCTGCAATGGCATTGAGCATTGTTGACTTTCCGGCGCCGTTACCGCCGATAACAGTGCAAAAATCACCTTCGTTAAGCGTAAGAGAAAGACCGCAGAGGGCACGTTTTTCATTAACCGTGCCTTTATTAAAAGTTTTATAAACATTTTTGATTTCAAGCATTATTCTCGCCCTCCGTGCTCATTCCTTTTGCGTTCTGCTTTGCAACCTTTTTAAAGGAGTTTTTTGATTTATTCCTAAGATATGGAACTGCAAGGAAGACAGCAACTATTACTGCCGTGAAAAGTTTTGTATCGTCTGTCGGCATTTTAAGCCATAAAACAATACCCATTGCAATGTAATAGAGGATACCGCCGATAATAACAAATATGAGAGTTATAATAAAATTAATGTGTCTGCGGAAAAGCGCCTCTCCAAGAACCTGTCCTATAATTACAGCGGCAAGACCTATAACTATTGCGCCTCTGCCCATATTTACATCTGAAAATCCCTGATACTGAGCAAAGAGCGAACCCGAAAGCGCAACAAGACCGTTTGACAGCGCAAGAGCAACCACCTTTGAAAAGCTGATATTAATGCCCTGAGCCTTGCTCATTGCCGGGTTGCTTCCTGTTGAGCGTATTGTTGAGCCCTGCTCTGTTCCGAAATACCAGTACATTGCAGCAACAATAATTGCCGCAAATGCAAGACTGATAATAATTGCCATATTTATATTACTTCCGGATAAAACCAGAGAATAGTTTCTGTAACTTACGGGAAGATTTGACTTGCCCATAATGTTAAGATTTACTGAATAAAGCGCAATCTGCGTCAAAATTCCCGATAAAATATCGGGTATTCCCAGCAACGTATGTAAAAGTCCCGTTATAAGACCCGCAAGCAGTCCTGCCAGCAAGGCGAATATTATGGTTATCCATACGGGAAAACCGTTAACAAGCATTATTGCGGTGACGGCGCCTCCCGTGGCGAACGAGCCGTCTACCGTAAGGTCGGCAAAGTTGAGTAGTTTAAACGTTATAAACACTCCCAATGCCATAAGTCCCCATATTATGCCCTGCGCAATGTTGCCCGGAAGCTGGGCAACAAATGCCATGGGGTTAAGAGACGAAAAATAAGATAATATCGCGTCCATTTAATTCACCAATTTTCAAAAAATTTGGGGTGTCGTAAGCGGCACCCCAAAACCGTAGATTATTCCGATTTGATTTCTTCGTAGTCATCGGGGATTTTAACTCCCAATTCCTTACATCTGTCAGCCATATACTTTTTGGTTGTTGCAGGGGCAAATTGAATTTCCATTTTTGAAACATCTTTGCCGTTTACAAGAATGTCATAAGCCATTTCGCCTGTTTTCTGTCCAAGTTCATAATAGCTTATTGAAAGCGTTGCAACGCCGCAGCCTTTGCATATGCCCTCTTCGCCGGTAACAATGGGAACTTTTTTGGGCTCTGCTATATTGTTGATGATACCCGTATTTGAAGCGGCTGTGTTGTCGGTTGGAATATAGAGAACGTCACATTCTTCACAAGCCGATGTTGTAACTGCCGCAACGTCATTTGAATCAGCAAATGTGTACTGTTTAACGGTATAACCGTCTTTTTCAAAATAAGGCTTAATTGTTTCATACTGATATTTTGAGTTAGCCTCGGCAGAGCAATAAATTATGCCTACATTTTTAGCGTCAGGGAAAAGCTCGTTAAGCATTGCAGCCTGTTCTTCAAGAGGCGCAAGGTCGGATGTACCCGAAACGTTCATTTCTGTGTAGCCTTTCCAATCGCTGATATCAAGCGCCGTTCCGTAGTGAGTGATCGACGTGCCAAGTATCGGAATTTTAGGTGTTGCCGTGTAAGCTGCCTGCAAAGCCGCTGTTCCGTTACCGAGTATAAGGTCAACATTTGACGATACAAACTGGTTGCAGATAGTGGTACAGTTTGCAGATTCACCCTGTGCGTTCTGCTCGTTAAACTTTACGTTATCTTCTCCGAGCTTTTCGGTAAGAGTATCTCTAAAGCCCTTTGTTGCCGCATCAAGAGCATCATGCTGAATAAGCTGGCAAATACCAATGTTATAGACTTTGCCTGAGTCAGCTTTGCTATCTTGTGCAGAAGTAGAATTTTCCGAACCGCCGCATCCTGCAAAACAGAATGACATTGTGAGTGCTGCAAGTAAAACGGCTGTAATTTTTTTTGTTATTTTCACATTGTTTCCTCCTAAATGCTTTAACGCTTTTATACTTTTATCCGTTAAAGTAAATTTGACAAAATAATTATACAGTAATTATATTTAAAATTCAATAGTTTAAAATATTTTTATACATTATCTATAATAACAGCCTTAATTTTTTGTTACTTTGCAACTACATTTTCATCTCCAAGCTGAAATTTAAGCTCTTTTATCATTACATCATTAAGACTTACCCACATTGACGACGGCGCTTTTACCTTTCGTTTACTGTTGGTAAGATAAAAAATAACGGGTGTTTTGCCTTCAAAAATGTCAAGAACTCGCTTTGCGCGATCGTATTTATCGGTGTTAAGATCATCAATTCTGATGTAAAGAGCCGAAACGGAATGGCTTTTATTACCGTTTTGAGCGGAGCTCTGTACGGACAAATCGGCTGAATTATTACATTCCGCGTTTGAACGCGCCTTGCCGATCGTATCGCAAATGATTTTAGGTTCTTCATTTTCTTTAAAATTAAGAGTACCTCTTATGATTATTGCGTTTCCGTCATTAAGAAATACCGCGAACTTGTCATAAATATTCGGGAATACAACAACTTCCATTGACCCGTATTTATCTTCAACATTTACAAAAGCCATCATTTTATTATTTTTTGTAAGCTGAGTTTTTACTTTTGACACAATGCATACAAGAGTTACCTTTTTGCCGTCAAAATAAATTCCGCCCTCGTTGTTTATCATTTCGCCGGTTTTATCGGCATTCATCGAGCGGGCAAATTCTGTATATTCATCCATTGGGTGACCGCTTAAATACATTCCCGCAATTTCATTTTCCATATGCAGAAGTTCATCTTTGGAAAATTCGGATAAGGCAGGCATTTCGGGTTCTGCCGATATTGCCTCCTTTTGATTGTCCATATCAAAAAACGAAAGCTGACCGCCCATATTTCGCTTTTTCTCGTACTCAAGGTCGTCAAGCACCGTTTTGCTTACCGCAAGCAGCTGACGCCGATTTGCGCCAAGTCCGTCAAAGGCGCCGCACTTTATAAGGCTTTCTATCGCCCTGCTGTTCATATTTTTCCCATACAGACGTTTGCAGAAATCATAGAATGAATCGTACTTTTTATATGCGCGCTCTGAAATAATTTCATCAATAAACTGTCTGCCGAGATTTTTTATTGCAAGCAAGCCGTAGCGTATATTACTTCCGCTTACGGTAAACCCGAGATTACTCTCGTTTACATTAGGGGGCAAAACGCGAATACCCATTCGCTGACATTCTGAAATATATACCGCCATTTTATTCTGATTATCAAGAACGCTTGACAGCAGTGCCGCCATATATTCACGGGGATAGTAGCATTTAAGCCAAGCGGTTTTATATGATATTGAAGCATATGCCGCCGCGTGAGATTTATTGAACGCATATGACGCGAAGCTTTCCATTTCATCATAAATTGAATTGGCTGTTTTTTCATCAACCCCCCTGCGAATACAGCCTTCAACAATTACTCTTCCGTTTTCATCGGTAAGACCGTTAATAAAAATTTTGCGTTCCTTCTCCATTACGGAATGTTTCTTTTTGCTCATTGCACGTCGTACAATATCTGCTCTGCCAAGGCTGTAACCCGCAAGAGTACGGAATATCTGCATTACCTGTTCCTGATAAACTATACATCCGTAGGTAACGTCAAGTATCTCTTTAAGCATAGGATGTTTGTAGCGTATGTGAGACGGATTGTGACGGCAGTCTATATAGGTAGGAATACTGTCCATTGGGCCGGGGCGGTAAAGAGACAGAACCGCGATTAAATCTTCAATAGATTCCGGTCTGAGCTGAGTCAAAACATTGCGCATACCCTGGCTTTCAAACTGAAAAACACCCTCTGTATAACCCTGCGAAATCATTTCAAATACTTTTTTATCATTTTCATTAACATTATTGCTGTTATATTCGGGATGATTATTTTTTATAAGCCTTTCTGCGTCGTCAATTACCGTAAGATTGCGCAGTCCGAGAAAATCCATTTTAAGCAAGCCGAGTTCCTCAAGCGTTGTCATTGTATATTGAGTTACGACATTATCGTCATTTTTTGAAAGCGGAACATACTCGGAGACAGGCTTGTCCGTAATTACAACTCCTGCCGCATGCATTGTTGCGTTTCTCGGCATACCCTCAATACTCATTGCAATGTCTATAAGGTTTTTAGTCTGTTCGTCCTCGCTGTATCTTTTACTAAGCTCTGAGCTTAATTTAAGCGCCTTTTCAATTGTAATGTTAAGCTCCATGGGAACAAGCTTGGCTATTTTATCAACTGCCGCATACGGAATTGCAAGCGCTCTGCCTGCGTCTCTAATTGCTCCGCGGGCCGCCATTGTACCGAATGAAATGATCTGCGCCACTCTGTCCTCGCCGTATTTTCTCACAACATAGTCAATGACCTCTCCCCTGCGTTCCTTGCAGAAGTCTATGTCAAAGTCGGGCATACTGACGCGTTCAGGATTCAGAAAACGCTCAAAAAGAAGATTATATTTAATAGGGTCAATCGCCGTAATACCTATGCAGTATGCACACAGAGAGCCTGCCCCCGAACCTCTGCCCGGACCTACGGGAATATCGTTTGATTTCGCATACTGAACAAAGTCATTAACAATAAGATAGTAATCAACGAAACCCATTTTTGAAATGGTGTCTATCTCATATTCCAGACGGTCGGTCAATGACTTATCGGGATTTTCTCCGTAATGCTCGTGCAGTCCTTTAAAGCAACAGCGTCTGAAATATTCAAGATGGTTTTCGTTGTTCGGCACATCAAACCGAGGAAGCTTGCGCACGCCAAATTCAAACTCAACATTGCATCTGTCGGCAATGATCTGAGTATTTTCAATGGCCTGCGGCAGCGATGGAAACAGCAAACGCATTTCTTCTTCGGTTTTAATATAAAATTCGTCAGTCTGAAATTCCATTCTGTCATTGTCATTTACAGTACGGTTTGTCTGAATACACAGCAGAATATTATGCGTTTTGCTGTCTTCTTTTTCAATATAGTGACAGTCATTGGTTGCAACAACCTTAACACCGATCTCTTCTGCAATTTTTACAAGATTTGGTATGATCCGCTTTTGTTCTTCAATGCCGTGATCCTGCAATTCAATAAAAAAGCTGTTTTTGCCAAACAGATCGCGGTAATATTCCGCCTTTTTCTTTGCCCCCTCATAGTCGCCGTCAAGCAGCTTTTGAGGGATTTCACCTGCAAGGCAGGCTGAAAGGCAAATAAGCCCCTCGTGGTACTTTTCAAGAAGTTCATCATCAATTCTCGGCTTTGAATAAAACCCTTCCGTAAATCCCTTTGAAACAAGCTTTATTAAATTCTGATAGCCTGTATTATTTTCACAAAGCAATACCATATGATAATATTTTTGATACATGGATGTTTTATCAAAACGCGATTTGGGCGCAACGTAAACCTCACAGCCGATTATGGGCTTAACGCCCTCTTTTATGCAGGCTCTGTAAAAATCAACTGCGCCATACATAACACCGTGGTCGGTGATTGCAAGCGCAGTTTGTCCCTTTTCTTTGGCTGCCTGAGCAATTCTGCTTATGCGGCAGGCGCCGTCAAGCAGACTGTATTCGGTATGAACGTGTAAATGTGTGAATGCCATAGTTACTCACCTGTTGCTTTTGCTGTAATTTTACCGTCGGAGAACTCAACTGTAAACAAATCGTCTTTGTTCAGCTGAGTTTTTGATGTAACGACCTTGCCGTTTTTTTCGGCAATCGAATAACCTCTTGAAAGAACTGAAAGCGGATTTAAACTTTCAATTTTTGCGGCAAGTCTTGAAAGCTCATTATTTTTTTCGGTTATTATATCACTGATATATTTTTCACAATACGCTTTATATGCGGATAAATATCTTTCGTACTTTTCAATTTTGTTATGCGGAGAAAAAAGTGAAATTTTCCTCTGTTGTTCCGTCAATATATTTTGACACTGTTTTATTTTAACGTCTGTAATTGAACAAACGTATTGCAGCTGCGATTTATAGTAAGTCATAAGCTCGTCCCTGTCGGGAACGGCAAGCTCCGCCGCCGCTGAAGGAGTGGGCGCGCGCAGGTCTGATACAAAGTCACATATTGTAAAATCGGTTTCGTGCCCCACGGCTGAAATTACGGGAATTTTGCAGTTGTATATTGCATATGCAAGTTCTTCGCTGTTAAACGCCCACAAATCCTCGATTGAGCCGCCCCCTCTGCCTATTATTATTACATCGCATGCATTATTTTCATCAAGTTTTTTAACCGCATTTACAAGCTGTTTAGGAGCGCTGTCACCCTGGACAAGTACGGGACACATAACTACATTTACGCACGGAAAGCGGCGAAAAAGTATATTGCGAATATCCTGCACGGCCGCTCCCGTAGGCGAAGTGATAACACCTACCGTTTTAGGAAACCTGGGCAACGGCTTTTTATGACTTTCATCAAAAATGCCTTTTTCTGTAAGCGTTTTTTTAAGCTGTTCATATGCAAGCGTAAGAGCGCCCACCCCGTCGGGCTGCATATCTTCTATATAAAGCTGATACTGACCGTTCGGTTCATATACGGCTATTCTTCCGCGGCAGATTATTTTCATTCCGTCTGCCGGTTTAAATTGAAGACTGCGCGCATTACCTGCAAACATCATCGCACGGATAATGGATTTTTCGTCTTTAAGCGACAAATAAATGTGTCCGCTCCGGTAATGGTCGGTTAAATTTGAAATTTCACCCGTCAGAAATACACAATTCAGCTTTGCGTCGTTTTCAACGAGTGATTTAATATAAAAATTAAGCTGTGATACGCTCAGCACACGCGGAGCGGCAAAGTCAGGTTTGTACATTTTTAAACTTCCTGTCGGTTAAATATGCAATGCCTGCGGCATTGTCTGTTGAAAACTGCGGCTGTGCAAAAATTGCAGAGAATTTTTCTGTAAAAGAATTTTTAATGATAGAATCAGCCATTACGCCCCCTGCATAAATTACAGGCATTGTTCCGTAAGAATCAAAAACAGATTCGGTCATTTTTTCAAGCGATTTTTCTATATATTTTAAGCAAAATGCAGCTGTTTTTTCTTTAGATTCTCCGTTTTCAATCATCTTTCTGCAAAGATTTTCAACTCCGCTCAAACAGCAGTCGCAGCCTTTTAGCGTTGGACGAACGGAAAGCTTTTCGGTATTTTTCAGTGCAAGCTGTTCAAGCTGCGCTCCGCAGGGAAATTTAAGTCCGAGCATAAGCCCTACTCTGTCAATAGCCTGTCCCGCGTGCAAATCAAGCGATTTTGCTACGGTTCTGAGAGAAAATCCATACTTATTTCCCTGTGCAATAACCGCTTCGGTCGTGCCCCCGCTGACGTGAAACGCAAGAAACTTTTTATCAAACAAGTCGTCCCTGTGCGCACTGAAAAGCACCGCCGCAATATGCCCCTCCTGATGTGAAAAAGTCAAAAGAGGCTTTTTTAATGCGGCCGACAAAATTTTTGCCGTATTTACTCCTGCCGTAAAACACGGCATATAAGAACCGTTAACGGGACGCGGACGCGTTGAAACTCCTATTGCTGAAATTTGAGTTGCGTCAATATCTTTTACAAGTTCCGAAAACAGCGTATGAAGTTGTGCTGTATGATGAAATACCGCTTCATTCTGCCGCAGTCCGAGCTGTCCTTCCTTGACGGGAAGCAGCTTTTTTTGCTGAAACATCTCGCCCGTACTGCTGTCATAAAGTGCAGTTGAAGTTGTGTAATTAGAAGTATCTATTCCGAGGAAAAGGCTCATTTTTCTCCTCCGGAATTTTCGCGGGCATAAGAACCCAGTATTCCGTTCACAAACCTGCTTTCATCAATAGTATATTTTTTAGCAAGCTCTACCGCCTCATTAATTGATACGCTCTGCGGCACACTGTCAACATATTTTATCTCATAAATTGCCAGGCGCAAAATTGCAAAGGAAGGCTTTGAAATTCTTGAAAGCGACCAGCCCTCTTTTAAATTCTTTTTTATTTCCGCGTCTATTTCATCTTTTTTATCTTCAATTCCGCTTACAACCGCTTGGGCATAACCGCAGATGCCGCCCTTAAACATCTGGGATTTATCCTCAATTGTTGCTTCAAGAGGCTCATTATCAAATAACTCTGAAAACAAAAGCATAAAAGCCTGCTCTCTTGCCTCGCTGCGCGTAAGTTTAACATTGCCATTATTATCATTACTCATATTTAAACCAACTTTGCATTGAATTTACAGAGTAATTATAACATAACAGCTATTGATTAATCAAGCACCCACTATTGAAATATCGTCAAAACTGACATCATAGTGTGATGTTACTGCGTCGTCAATCACCAACACCGATGTATCGTTAAGCTCGCTGTCAGGAACGATTACGGTTACGCCTTCGTCGCTTATATAACACAGGCACTCTGAAAATCCCTTTGCTTTTATAATACTTTCAATGCTGTCCTGAACGGTAAATGTTTTCAGCATTTGCTCAACGTCTTTTTGCGCCTTGCTTTTTTCTTCATCCGTAGCACCCTCAAGGTCAAACACTTCGTTTGCTTTATCAATCACTTTATCTTGGGTACTTTGGCGTTTGGTGCGTTCGGTCGCAAAATAGTTTTTCTGGTCTTTTGATAGAGCTGCCGTCTGCACCGCTTCGTCAGAGGTTCCTGTACTGCTGACGGTTGCGCTTACGTAAGACGCCGCGCCGAGTTCTTTGCTTGTTGTGTTTAAATTTGAACCCGCAAACTGCCAGTTTATATATACTGCTGTGCCTAAAGCAAGCACCAATGCTGCAAGAATTATATATTTTTTCTGAAATTTCATAATGATCCCGACCTTTATTCTGATAATTTTGTAATACATACTTTTGCTGTTGATATGTCAAGCGCTTTTGTTACCGCTTCGGTGACGCGCTCAATTACAACAGGGTCGTCACCGCCTTCACATACAACCAGCACTCCTCTGATAACAGGTTCAATTTCTTTTGTTTTTGTTGTGCTGTTGTCAAGATAAACATACTCAACGGAATTTTCCATTGTAAGCAGCACTTGTGTTTGTCCCGCACCATCAATTTTTGATATTACGCTTTGAAGGTCGCTTTGAATTTCCGTGCTGTATGTGGTTACGGAAAATTCCTCTTCCTCCTTTTGATTTGCAAATGAACCAAAGTCAATATAGGACGAAAGAAAAATCAGTGCTATTCCCACAATACCGGCAATTATTATAATTCTGCGTATTTTGTCGCTGTCAAACATTTTTTTAACTTTATTTTTTTTGCTTTCTTCCATAATTTACTCCGTTAATACACTTGGTGAAACTCCAAAGTTCTGTTCGGTAATTCTTACAATTAAATCGGTGTTCACAGCGTATTCTTTATTAATGTATATGCTTATTGATGATATGATTATGCTGTTTTCATCGCTTTGTGCAAGAATAATTTTGCATCCGTTAATTTTTACTCCGTTTTGCAAAAGCAAATCATTTAAAGTGCTTTCAAGATTTTCTCTTGTTTGACTTAACACCTCCCTGTTGTAAGCTTCATCATCGGTTGCAGTAATTTCATCGGCCGGTTCATAATCAGAAACGTTTATATTAAAGCCTTTCAGCGCATTTTTTACCGGCATGATCAGGCAGCATATCATAAAAGCGCCGAGAACAAGATTAAGTATTTTTTTTGTACTGCCGCTTGTTATAAATGTTGAAACAAGAGTGCAGATAAGAGCAGACGCACAAATTACCGAAACCACCGTAAAAATCTCTTTCAACTGCCTGCACCGCCCATCAGCAGGATTATCGCTGTTGAGATTATGTAAACCGACATAATGCATAAAACAATTGCAAGAAGCGTTGAAAAAACTGCCGATATACTTTCAAGCAGTTTTTGGACCTGCTGCAAATTTAATACTTCGGCAGTTGATTTGCCGATTGAAAGCGTAATTATCCACATGAGGCTCTGCAATATTATCGGAAGAAAAACAATTGCGATTGAAATTATTACAAACACTCCCACTCCCGACTTTAAAAGTCCCACACTGCCCTGAACCGTTTTGTATGCGTCAGACAAGGCAGAACCGACAATAGGTATGAACGAATTGAGCGTAAAGCGTACTGCACGCGTAGAAACATTGTCAAGTGAAGTAGTTATAATCTCTCTTATTGTGAGAACCGCCGTAAAAATTGTCATTGCAAAACTGAGAAGCCACTTAATTATTCTTGAAATCAGGTTTGTAAAACCGCCGAGATTTACATCGGGTGACACACAGCCTGTTATGCTGAGCCCTAAAAACATATTCAGCAGAGGTACAATAATTTTTGACGAAAGCTGTCCTACCCCCTCGCCTGCCGCAATCATCATAGAGTAATATGACGCTCCGCTTATCGGATGACCGGCCGCCGCCATTATTACTGCCATTATAGGAATATATGTAAGCATAATATTTGACGAGGTACTTATTATGTCGGAGGTCCTGCTTATTATTGAAATAGCCGGCATAGCCGCCGCACACGTTACACATAGAGTTGAGGTTATATTTATTGCAGTTGAAATATCAGAACCGAGCGTATTTTTGTATGCGGAAAGTATTGAGCACAGCAGCAAAAGTGCTATTATTGTTATCAGACCCTTTAGGGGTGAATCAACATTTTGTGAAGCAATGTTTGTGATCTCAGCGATAATAGAGGAAAACGACAAATTACTGAGTTTTCCGGTATCAACGCCGTCTATGCCCATATTGTTAAGGCTTTGTTTAACTTCATCTGAAAGACTGTTGTATAATTTTGATGTGTCATACAGGGTCGAATCGTCCTGTGCGTTTACTTTAACGGCAGAACCGAAAAAAAGCAAAGCAGCCGTAAAAAAAATTATTAACACTTTTTTCACTTTTAACTTCTTCACCTCTTTACGTTCCCAAAAGTGACAGCACAGTGTTAAGAATGTCGCTGTACAGCGGCAGCGACGTTATTGTCACCATTATTTTTCCTGCGAGCGACACATTATTTGCAAGCGCCTGACTTCCCGCGTCTTTACAGGTATTTACGGCAAATTCAGTAATAAGACAAATGCCGATAACCTTTAAAAGAATAGCTATGTAATTTGTGCTTATATCTGCGGCAGCTACAATTTGATTGACTGTGCTGATAACCGACGACACTTGAGAAAGCACGAACAAAAGAATAATTACTCCGCATGAAATACCCAGCATTAAAGCTATCTCACTGTTTTTAGGGCGAAGCATTACCGTGATTATTACTGCAATTACAGCAAGTACACAAATTGAAAAAACATTCATTTTAAAATCCAAATAACTGCTTTATTGTAGAGAACAGTGTGCTGATCTGCGTTATAATAAGCGTAAGCACAACTATAAGTCCTGCAAGAGATGTCAGCATTGCCTGTTCTTCACGTCCGCTTCTTATCAGCAATTGAGTAAGTACCGCTACAATTATTCCCACAGCGGCAATTTTAAAAATAAGCTCAACGTCCATTTTAACCTCTTATATCATTATCAGGGCGGCTGCCGTTCCGACAAAAAAGCCCATTGTTTTATATAGCTTTGATTTTTTAACAATTGCTTCCTCCGACTGTGAAAGCTGCTTGGCAAATGAAATTTTATAAAGCTCAATATGCTTGATCTGCCCCTCAACGTCGGTTTTTCCGAGATTTGTGCCAAACTCAAAAAGCAATTGTTTGTCATCCTTTGTAAGCGAGTAGGAATTGGGAACCGACTTAACTTTCTCGATCCACAGCTCGTCAAACGGTTTTAGAAAATGCTTGTCATCAAAATCAAAACAACTTAATTCATCTGTATTTGCACACATTGAGACCAAAGTAAAAATATCTGACGGATCATACCTTATATGCGTAGAAAGAGAGCTGAGAAATACGATAAAGCTTTTTAAAAAATCACGCCGTCTGTATAAATTTTTTGAAAAAATACATCCAACGGAAAACGAAGCGCCCACAAGCATAAACGAGCCTATTATTTTAAGTACCAAAAACATCACCGGCTTCAGCTATTTTTACAATTTTGCCGGGAGAATCCTTATTTGATAAAAATACAATTTTACCGAATGCTCCCATTTTGACAATACTGCGAATATTTTCCTTTTGCCTTAACTCAGTCTCGCTTGATGCGTGAACCGTAGCAACAAGTGTAACTCCGCAATTTACCGAGTGTTCAATGGCTGCCGCATCTTCATTTGAACCGATTTCATCGCAAACTATTATGTCCGGTGCCATACTTCGTATTGCCTGCATCATAGCTTCGCTCTTTTTATACGAGTCATATACATCGCACATCCCTATATCATTTTGAAAAACACCCGAAGATGTTCCCGAAAGTTCTCCTCTTTCATCAATAAGCGATACGTTTTTTCCTTTTTGGGTCGATAAAATTCTGGCAAGGTCACGCAAAACTGTTGTTTTTCCGCTGCATGGCGCACCGCATATGAGAATGCCTTTGTCAAATGTTCCAAGAGTATCAACAAGCTTTTGAGCGCATCCTTTGTGCTCACGGGCAATACGCACATTAATTGAAGATATGTCGCGTATATTAGTAATTTTTCCGCCATCCGTAACTGCGGTTCCGCAAATTCCTGCCCTGTGACCCCCAAACATAGTTAAAAAACCGTTTATTATTTCGTTTTGCCTTGTATATACCGAATAATTGCAGATATTATTAAACGTAGCTGTAATATCACTGCTTGTTACAATGAGCATTGCGTTGTCAATAATTGCGTTTGCAAGTCCTCCCTGCGCGGTTACAAAATAAGTAACATCAGGACATACAATTGCCAAAGGGCGGTTTAACCTTAATCTTATTTCCTGCGCAGAATTGCAAAGTCTAACCGCAAGCGGAACAAGGACTTTAGAAATACCGGGACTAAGGCATTTTATTGCCTGTGTAAAACGTCCTTCATCATCAAGACTTGTCATTTTAAATTCCTCCTATGCTTTTTACAATAATTACTATGTTGACAAGCATAAAAATATGACCTCAACAAGCAAGCGCCTGTTGAGGTCATTAATAATTATTTTTATACTAATATTAAAATACTTTAAATATTCTTTTTGTTTTTTATGGTTGCATTTTTTGTTGTAACCCAATAAAATATTTAAATTTATTCAATAAAAATATTGACATATATTGGAAGATATAATATCATAAAATTAAAGAAGCTCATCATATTAAAAAAATATATAGAATAATTATTAGTATAATTTTAATTTTTTTAATGGTATCAATATCAGCTTTTACAGTTAGCGGATATTCCTTATTAGGTTATAAAAACAAATCCTCTACAGTAAATTATTATTACGACAATTATAATTCATCAAGATTTAAAGACTTTGTGTCTAAAGGAGCAAGTTCTTGGAACTCCGCAAAAGTTGATGCAAAGTTTAGTTATAAGTATGCCAGTGGTATTGTTTGCTCTGAAACATCTAATTCTAAAGTCAGTTAGAATGGTATTTCTTATTATTCTCATAATAGTAAAAACCAATTCACTTCTCAGTCAATAGTTATAAATAAAGCTATGCCAGCATGGAATACTGACGGTGCTTTAAAATCTGTCGTTGTACATGAGTTTGGTCACCAACTCGGACTGGATGATTTATACAATGGGAGTAAAGCAATTATGAATGGATATACATATGGTAATAACAGCAGATATGGCACTTATAAGATTTCTGCGCCTACAACAGACGATAAAAACGGAGTTAATAAAATTTACTGATAGGATGGTGACTAAAAAATGAAAAATAGGAAAAGAAATCTTGCAATATTTTTTTCTTGTATTATTGCAATAATAATCGGGGCTATCTCTTTTATAGTTATTAATTATTCGGGAACTGAACATATTAAAGATAAAACAAAATATGAAAAGGTTTTTCTTAATGCAAGCTGGAGTTATAATTACAGTGATATTGAAGAGCTTACCGAAAGCAGTGATCTGATAGCTTTAATTGATGTAAAATCTGAAAATCTTTCTTCCGAATTACAGGCAGGAATTCCAATGTCAACATATACGGCAAGAGTAAGTGAAAGTGTTTACGGTTGTGAAAATGGAGAAAATGTTGATATAGTTATGACCGGAGGAATTACCAATAACAAGTTATATGAAATTAAAGATGACCCTTTAATGAATGAAGGCGATCAGTATCTTATTTTTGCAACCAAAAACTACGACGGTACTTATACAATTCTGAGCGGCTCTCAGGGTAGATTTTCATTTGAGAACGGTAAAATTTCATCTCTTAACGAAAGCAACGAACAAGTAAAAAAATATAACGAATTTTCAAATATTCATGTTAAAGCAGAAAATAAAACTAATTTTATAAATAAAATTAAGGAATTTTTACGTTAATTAAAAAATAGTATAATTAATAAAAATAAATCCACCGTGTAGACTTTGAAATAAGCCTATTTGCGGTGGATTTTTAATGCAATTTTTTATTTAGCATAATTTTATTTTAGATTAAAAAATACCTGAATTTACTTGAGCATCGACTTAAACTCTTCCTCTGAAATTACGGTAATTCCAAGAGTTTGTGCCTTAGTTAATTTGCTGCCTGCGTCTGAGCCGGCAAGCACATAGCTTGTTTTCTTTGACACCGAAGAGCTTGTTTTGCCGCCATTCCGCTCAATTATTTTTGACGCCTCGCCTCTTGTCATTGTGGGCAAAGTGCCTGTAAGGACAAAGGTTTTGCCCGAAAAAACTCCGCTTTCTGTTTTGGGGGCAGATGATTTCATTTTTAATCCAAGTGACTTTAAGTCAGATATCAGCTCTTTTGTACTGTCAAGTGAAAAATAGTTTTGCAGACTTTGCGCCATTATAGAACCAAATCCGTCAATAGCTTCAAAATCCTCAGCTTTTGCATTCATTATATCATCAATTGTAATGAAATTATCACAGATAATTTTTGCTGCTTTAAGACCGATGTTGCGTATTCCCAGAGCATATACAAGCCGATAAAGCTCGTTTTCTTTAGACTTTTCAACAGCATTTATCAAATTGGCTGCTGATTTTTCCGCTTTTCGGTCAAGTGCGGCAATCTGTGTTTTATTAAGCCTGTATAAATCCGCAGGGGACTTTACCAAATTTTCATTCACAAGCTGTTCAAGCACGGCGGGTCCCAAACCGTCTATATCCATTGCGTCGGTGCTTACAAAATGAATAAGGTGACGCATAAGCTGTGCGGGGCAGTCGGTGTTTGTACAGCGTATTGCGGCTTCGCCTTCATCTTTTGTAACAGGACTTCCGCAGGACGGACAAATTTCAGGGAACATAAACGGAACTGCATTTGCCGAATGTTCCTTGACCGAGAGAACCTCCGGAATGATTTCTCCTGCTTTTCGTATTATTACGGTATCGCCCACACAAATACCTTTTTCTTCAATAAAATCTTTATTATGAAGTGTTGCACGGCTGACCGTTGTGCCTGCAAGAAGCACGGGTTCAAAATTTCCGACAGGCGTAAGTACGCCTGTTCTGCCAACATTTATTTCTATATTTAAAAGCTTTGTAGGCTTTTCTTCGGGCGGAAATTTATATGCCTCTGCCCATCTCGGATATTTTGCTGTACTTCCCAGAAGCTGCCTCGTATCAAAATCATCTACCTTAACTACTGCACCGTCAATTGCATAATCAAGTTTGCCGCGCATATTCCCTATGCGTTCGATTTCTTCTATAACATCTTCAATATTATCATATGCATTATAAAATGCAGTCGGAAATCCAAGCTCGGTCAAATAGTCAAGACCTTGCAAATGGCTTGTCAAATTTGTGCCCCTGATTTGCTGAATATTAAATACAAAAATGTCAAGCTTGCGCTGCGCTGTAATTTTTGCATTTTTCTGCCGCAGCGAACCTGCGGCGGCATTGCGCGGATTTTTAAAGGTTTTTTCCTCGTTTTCTTCCTGACGTTTAGTAAGCTCATTAAAGCTGTTGAACGACATATATACTTCTCCGCGCACTTCAAGAAATTCGGGAGCATTTTCAATTCGCTTAGGCAAGCTTTTTACAGTCATAAGATTATCGGTTACATCTTCGCCCACTGTGCCGTCGCCTCGGGTCGAGCCGCGAACAAAAACTCCGTTTTCATATTCACACGATACGGACAATCCGTCAAACTTTGGCTCAACAACATATTTTACATTAGGCGCGACCTCACGCACTCTTCTGTCAAAGTCACGTAATTCGGAGTGTGAAAAGCTGTCGTGCAGGCTTTCCATTGCCACTGTATGAGTTACGGGAGAAAACTTAGTTCCCGCATTGCCTCCCACTTTATTTGAGGGTGAAACAGGTGACTTTAAAGAGGGAAATTCTCTCTCAAGGTTTTCAAGTTCGCGCATCATTGCGTCGTACTCAAAGTCTGATATTTCGGGTTCATCCCTGTTATAATAAAGATCGTTGTGGTATTCAAGCTCTTTTGTAAGTTCTTTAATTCGCTCCTGAGCCGTTATAATATCCATGCTGATTTTCATAGCCTTTCAGCCCACAAATTATGTTTTTAAATACGCGCCTTTACCTGTGGGCGGATAAAACGCAATTAGTTACACCTGCTGATATAAAAAGAAAAATTTATATATTGTTTACCTGCGACGTTCCTTTTTCACGCAGGTATGTAGATTCAAGGTCGGCAAGATGAAGCTTTACGGCAAGCGGATACTTGTCATATGCCTGGCTTATGGTATAACTGTTTTTGTCGCCGAACTCTCCCATATGCCATCGTATTGCCATTGCCTCATCAATTTTCAGGTGCATTTTACGCTCAATGAGAAAAACGGATTTTTCGCCGTGACCGTATGGAAACTGGTCATCTATTGAATAATACGGAACCTTTTCCCACTGTCCGGTCATATCATTTTTTACATTGCGGCTTGACACCTTGTAGAACTGCGCTTTGCACAGGTCATGCAAAAGTCCGCAAATTGCAAAGCTTTCAATATTGTCTGTTTCCTCGTCAAAATGTTTTTCCATCATTGTGTTAAATACATTTACTGAATGAATTACAAGTCCGCCTTCACAGGCACAATGATATTTTGAACTTGCGGGAGCTGTAAAAAAATCCGTCCGCTTTAGCCATTCAAGCAGTTCGTTTGCTCCTTGACGTGTGATATTCTCCGTATAAATTGAAATAAATTCTTCCTGTGGGGTCATAAAATATTCCTCCGTCATACAAAAAGCAAAGGCACCCATATTAGGATGCCCTTATAGTAATTAAAATTATTCAGCTTCAGTCGTTTCTTCGGCTGTATCTGTTGTTGCTTCCTCAACAGCCTGTTCTTCTGTTTTTTCAGCAGTTTCTTCAACAGATTCTTCTTCGGAATCCTGCTCTTCTTCAGCAAGCAGAGCACGCATTGAAAGACTTACACGTTTTTTATCAAAATCAATCGCAGTAATTTTAGCCTCGACTGTTTCGCCTACTTTAAGAACGTCTGCGGGCTTGTCAATTCTCTTGTCGGCAATTTGAGAAATGTGGATAAGTCCGTCAATACCCGGAACGATGCTTGCAAACGCACCAAATGATGTGAGTCCGACGATTTTTACATTTACAACCATTCCCTCAGAATAATTATTCTTTAAAATCTCCCAGGGATTATCTTCCGCATTTTTAAAACCAAGTGAAATTTTCTTTGTTTCTTCATTTATATCCTTAACATAAACATCAACAACATCACCGACATTGACTACTTCGCTTGGATTTTTAATATGTGTCCACGAAAGTTCAGAAATGTGGATCATACCGAATACTCCGCCAAGGTCAACAAATGCGCCGTAGCTTGTAATAGACTTAACCACGCCCTTATAACGCTTGCCGATTTCACATGTCTTCCAAAACTCTTCGCGCTGGGCAGCTCTTTGCTCTTTAAGTACACTGCGGATAGATCCGATAGCTCTTTTTCTTCTGCCGCGCTGTGAAACTTCAATAATTCTGAAGTCAACTTCCTGACCTACAAGCTCGTCAAGACTATCATTGCGTGAGAAGGTTGCCTGAGAAGCCGGAACAAAAATTTTAACACCGTTGTAAAGAACGATTACGCCGCCCTTAACAGTCTCTGTAACTTTACCTGAAAGAATTTCTTTTGATTCTTCCTTTTCTTTAAGCTCTTCCCAGCCCTTAATAGCGTCTACTCTGCGTTTTGAAAGCATTATCGTGCCTTCCTGGTCATTAGTCTTCATAATAAGAAGTTCTAATTTGTCGCCGATCTTCACAATATCTTCCGGATTAGCGTCGGGATCGTTTGAAAGCTCAGAAACAGGAATAAAGCCGGTCTGCTTTCTGCCAACGTCAACTTGTACTTCGTTAGGCGCAATGCTCAGTACTGTGCCGATTACCCTCTCATTTGTATTTAAGTTTTTGAGGGATTCTTCAAGCATCTCCTCAAAAGATTCTTCAACATTTTTTTCACCGGATTTGATTTCATTCATTGTATCCAGTACCTCCTTAATTATCCTTGCAGGTGTAGATGCGCCTGCAGTTACGCCTATTTTGTCAGCTTTAAGAACCTGAGAATAATTTAGCTCGTCCGCAGTTTCAATCAGCACTGTATTAGAGCACTGTTTTTTGCAAATATCAAACAGTTTTCCTGTGTTTGAACTGTGCCTGTCTCCTATTACAACCATAAAATCTGAACAAGACGCTATTAAGTCAGCTTCATTTTGCCTGACTGACGTAGCATTACATATTGTATCAAATATTTTCGCATTTGTACATAGTTTTTTAATCTTTTTTACACATTTTTTCCATTCTTTAGTATCAAATGTTGTTTGTGCAACTACTAAAACCGATTTATAATTCTTATTACGAATAATATTGACCAGCTCATCTAATTCATCTTCATTATTGAAGGTGTAAGAATCACTTTTACAATGCCCTATGATTCCGCGCACCTCGGGATGACTTTTGTTGCCCGCAATCAAAATAATATCATTTTCCGGATCTGCCTCAGAAACGATTTTTTGTATTTTTTTTACAAACGGACAAGTCGCGTCTTGAAAATCGACTTGTTTTTCAATAAGCCTGTCAAATACTGACTGCGACACTCCGTGTGAGCGGATGACCAGCGTCGCGTCTTTATCAATATCATCAATATTCTCAACAGCTCTGCATCCTCGCCGTTCAAGTTCGCGCACCATTTCCATGTTATGTATAACCGGTCCCAAAGTACAAACCTTTATTCCTTTTTCAAGCAAATCATTAACTATGTTTATTGCCCGGTTTACACCAAAACAAAATCCGGCGGAATCAGCTTTTCTTATACTCACTTAAATCCTGCTCCCTGATTTTTTTAATTTCGTCCATTATTTTATTTGAGGCGTATTTAAGCTCATGTCTGCCGCCGTCAACGGTAAGCCCGAGCTCCCGGGGAGACATTGGCTCACCAAAATGGATTACCCGCTTTGAAAAAATGTGATTTGTATTGCCAATTACCGTAATACAAACAGGAATAACCGGAATCTGCATTTGCTGTGCAACAAGCGCACAGCCGCTGCGCGGACGCATAAAATCACCGTTCTTTGTACGTCCGCCCTCAATAAATATTGTCATTATTTCCCCCTCTTTCAAGAGGTCTTCACCCGTTTTTATTGCCTTGCCGTCGCCTGCGCCACGCTCAACGGGAAACGCTCCGAGCGAACGAATCAACGCGCCGAAAAATTTATTTTTAAAAAGTTCGGCCTTTGCCATAAAAAACAGTCGGCGTTTCTGGCAAAGTCCCAGCAAAACAGGGTCAGAATATGACAGGTGATTGCTTGCAACAATATATCCGCCGTTTTCGGGAATTGAATTTTTATTAACAGTTTTATATCTGTACAAAAGTTTAAATAACGGCATACAGACAACACGACCAACAGCGTAAAGGAGCTTTGACTGTCCCATTTATATATTCTCCTTTATTACAGAGATTATTTTTTCAACAGACTGTTCAAAATCAAGTTCTGTTGTGTCAACAATAACACATCCGTCGGCAGGCTTAAGCGGTGCGGTTTCACGGTGAGAATCGTTATAATCACGGGTAATTACGTCATTTAAAACGTCATCATATTGCACGTTAATACCCTTTTCACAAAGCTCCTTATAACGGCGCTCCGCACGCGCCTGCACAGAGGCGGTGAGAAAAATTTTTACTTTGGCGTCAGGCAGAACGACCGTACCGATATCACGGCCGTCCATAATAACATTATGTGATTTCGCCATATTGCGCTGCAAGTCAAGAAGATATGCACGAACCGAGGGTACAGCTGAAATTGCTGAAGCCATCATTGACGCCTCGGGAGTGCGGATAAGCCCTGATACGTCCTCGCCGTTAAGAAGAACTATCTGCTCATTTTTATCATTAAAAGTAAGGTCAACAGTAATTTGAGAAAGCAGCTTATCTATCTCGGGAGACGTTTTTGGCTCAACATTATTTCTTGACGCGGCAAGTCCTATTGTACGGTAGAGCGCGCCTGTGTCTACATATATAAAATCAAGTATTTTTGCCGCTCTTTTTGCTATTGATGACTTTCCCGCACCGGCAGGTCCGTCAAGAGCTATTGCAACGGGCATTTATATCCTTCCTTTATTAATTATTTTTCAATTCAATTGTTTTATAAAATATCAGGTTAATTATATAAGCTATGTGCAAGAGCTAAAATAACCTGCGAGCCTTCCCGTGCTCCATGCAATTTGAAGATTAAATCCTCCCGTATAGGCGTCGCAGTCAATTACTTCGCCTGCAAAATATAATCCCGAAACAAGCTTGCTTTCCATTGTTTTAGGATTGATTTCTGATGTTTTTACACCGCCGGAAGTAATTATTGCTTCTTCAATAGGGCGAAATCCTTTTATGTCAACTGTAAATCCTTTTAATATTTTACAGAGCCTTCTGCGCTCATCCTTTGTAATTGAATTGCACTTTTTGTCAAATGATACTCCCCATCGTTTTAAAACAGGAATTATGATTTTTCGCGGCAACAGCTTTGCAAACGAATTAGAAACATCTTTATTTGAATTTTCATCAAAATCATGCTGCAAACGCTTTTCAAGCTGTTCTTCACTTAGCGCGGGTTTTAAATCAATTACCGCAACATATTTGCCGTCCGTAATATCCCTTATATGTGAACTTGCCGACAGAATCATAGGTCCGCTCATTCCAAAATGGGTAAACAGCATTTCTCCGAAATCGCAGTAAACAGTTTTATTTGTATTTTTATCTTCAATTTTAAGTGAAACATTTTTCAGTGATAAGCCCTGCATTGACTTACAGTCGGAATTTTCGCTTTCAAGCGGAACAAGCGACGGCTTTAAATCAATTATTGTGTGTCCTGCCTGCTTTGCCAGTTTGTAGCCGTCACCCGTTGAACCGGTAAGTGGGTAGCTTTTTCCGCCGCAGCATATTATTACGCTGTCAGCATAAAAAGTTCTGTTTTTGCATTTAACGCCGATGACCCTGCCGTCTTCAATTACAATAGCAGTCGCTGCATTTTCAACTATTTCACATCCGGCGTCTGTTACAAAACCTTTTAGAGTATCAACAACGTCAACAGCTTTGTCCGATTCAGGAAACACCCGATTTCCGCGCTCTGTTTTAGTTTTAAGTCCCAGATCTTCAAAAAAAGCTATTGTATCCTCGGGCGTAAAATTGTTGATTGCAGAATAAAGAAATTTTCCGTTTACGGGAACATTTAGAATGTAGGTTTGAACATCACAATTGTTTGTGATATTACATCTTCCCTTGCCCGTTATCATTATTTTACGTCCTACCCGCTTGTTTTTTTCTATAATAGTTACGGAAGCGCCTCGCTGTGCGGCCGTTCCCGCCGCCATAAGTCCCGCCGCTCCTCCTCCGACAACAATTACTTTTTTACTTATCATCGTCTTTTGAATTTTCCTCGGCATTATTGTCGCGGTTTGCATAAACACCGTTACGGTTCCATATCAGTTCAAGGCGGTGGAAGTTTTCGGAAACTTCATCTTTTTTCTTGAGCACCGTAGCAACTATAAGGGCATTTATCAGGCTTAAAGGGGCCACAAGAGAATCTACTATTGACGCCATATCACTGCGTGCGATAAGAACCGAATCGGCCGACTGTACAAGCGGAGAAACCATGCTGTCGGTAATTGCAATAGCGTGTGCGCCCCTTGAACGTGCAAAATCCATTGCCTCAACAGCCATAGAGCTGTAACGCGGAAACGAAATTCCTATCATTACATCTTTGTCGGTAATTCTAAAAATATGCTCATAGGTCGATGTTGAACTTGTTGTATTGATAACACGAACGTTATCAAAAATAAGCTCAAAATAATAAGCGAGAAAATTTGCGATTGCGGCAGTAGAACGCACTCCGAATATATATATGCGCTCCGCGCTGCAAATTTCATCTACCGCCCTGTTAAAATCCTCGTGAGAAGTTTCTTCAATCGTTCTGCGGATTTTTTCAATATCCTGACTTAAAACATTGTCAAGAACATTATCATTGCCTATACGGTTTGAGGTCACCTCAATTCGCTGAACCGAAGTAAGCTTGTTGCGTATCATTTCCTGCATTGCTTTCTGAAGCTTAGGATATCCGTCATAACCTAACTCTGTTGCAAAACGTACAACCGTACTCTCGGAAACACCTACGTTTTCACCGAGTTTTGACGCTGTCATAAATGCGGCTTTATCATAATGTTCTTCTATATATAACGCAATCTTTTTCTGTCCTTTTGAAAAAGAATTCATCATTAAATCAATTTTAGTAAGCAAATGTGTAACCATTATTTATAATTCTCCTTAGAAAATAACATCTTATAATAATTCATTTTAACATAATGACTTGCACAATTCAATAAGTAATGATTTAATTTTACCTGCTTTTTGTATAATTATGAAATCCGCTTTTCATTATTTGCAAAAGAAGCAGGTATATGTTAAAATTATAAAACAACTGACGTATAAAATACATTTTCGGAGATGAACTGTAATGATATCAATTATTGATTACGGTGCGGGCAATATTCAAAGTGTAAAAAAAGCGCTTAAACATATTGGCTGTGAAACAATTATTACAAGAGATACAGATATTATTCTTAATTCTGACGGAGCAGTTTTGCCCGGTGTGGGTTCATTTGGAGACGCTGTAAATACTATGGATTCATACGGCATTAAGAACACTGTACTTAAATATATAGAAAGCGGAAAACCGTTTTTGGGAATTTGTCTTGGACTTCAGCTGTTGTTTCCCAAAAGCGAAGAAAGTCCTAATGCAAAGGGTCTGTCGGTATTTGACGGTTCAATAACAAAAATACCGTCAGGCGCTGGTCTTAAAATTCCCCATATAGGCTGGAACAGTCTAAGCATAAAAAATAAAGACGGTATATTTAAAGGAATTGAAGACAATCCCTATGTGTATTTTGTACACTCCTATTATCTGAAAGCCAAAGACAGCTCAATTGTTTCGGCTCAGACGCAGTATGGTGTGACAATTGACGCCGCCATTGAAAAAGGCAATGTAATCGCAACACAGTTTCATCCGGAAAAGAGCGGCGAAACAGGTCTGAAAATACTGAAAAACTTTGCCGATATTGTAAAAGGCGGATAAGGAGGATTTGATATGTACGCAAAAAGAATTATTCCGTGCCTTGATGTGAAAAACGGCAGGGTCGTAAAGGGTATGAGCTTTGTGAACCTTGTTGACGCGGGCGACCCTGTTGAGTGTGCAAAGCAGTATGACAAACAGGGCGCTGACGAGCTTGTGTTTCTTGATATTACAGCTTCAAGCGATTCACGAAATATTACAATTGATATGGTTGAAAAGGTTGCAGATTCAATTTTTATTCCGTTTACCGTAGGAGGAGGAATAAAAAGCGTTGACGATTTTAATGTTCTTTTAAGAGCAGGCGCCGATAAAGTATCCGTTAACTCTGCCGCTGTAATACGTCCCGAACTTATAAGCGAAGCGGCGTATAAATTTGGAAGTCAATGCGTTGTTGCGGCAATTGACGCAAAGCGCAGCGGCAACAGCTGGGAGGTTTATGTCAACGGAGGAAGAAAGCCTGTTGGTATTGACGCTGTTGAATGGGCGGTAAAATGTGAACAACTCGGTGCGGGAGAAATTTTGCTTACCAGTATGGACGAGGACGGGCAAAAAAACGGCTATGACATTGCGCTTACAAAAGCTGTTTCAGAAAAAGTCAATATCCCCGTTATTGCAAGCGGCGGCGCAGGCGCGCTTAAACACTTTTATGACGCTTTTACCAAAGGTCAGGCTGACGCAGTCCTTGCGGCTTCACTGTTTCACTTTGGTGAAATTCCGATACCTGTTCTTAAAAAATATCTTGATGATAAAAAAATACCCGTAAGATTAAAATAATTTACGTTAATAAGTGCAAATTTATTTATATTCAGAATTTTTATAATAAATAAGATAATATAATAATAAGGGACTGCAATTTTTGCAGTCCCTTATGCGTTGACAAATATTAATATAAAATTTTATTATTTATAATTTCTGCCGTGATTTTCTCTGCGGCCGTTTCCGTGAGGTCTGTGCGGACGGGATGATTTTTCGGCGTCATAATTGTTTTCGGGAGTAAGACCGTCAACATCAATAAGAACCTGACGGCGTGAGAGATTAAGTCTGCCCTTGTCGTCAATTTCCATTACCTTAACGCGAATTATATCGCCTATGTTTACTACATCCGTTACATTTGCCGTGCGCTTAACATCAAGCTGAGAGATGTGAACGAGACCTTCCTTGCCGGGAGCAATTTCAACGAATGCGCCAAAATCCATAATGCGCGTTACCTTGCCAAGGAATATTGCGCCCGGTTCAGGGTCAACAGCAATTGTATTAATAATTTCAATGGCACGTTTACATTTTTCCGTATCAAGTCCCGATACGAACACCTGTCCGAAATATCCGTCTTCTTCAATGTCAACCTTAACTTCACATTCAGACTGAATCTCTTTAATAATTTTTCCGCTCTTTCCTATAACCTCGCTGATTTTGTCAACAGGGATTGTTGTTGTAAACATCTTAGGAGCATATTTGGAAATTTCAGCTCTCGGCTCAGGAATAGCTTTCAACATAACTTCATCAAGTATATAGTTGCGAGCCTTGTGGGTTTTTGCAAGAGCCTCTTTGATCATTTCGGGAGTAAGGCCGCTGATTTTAAGGTCCATCTGAATTGCCGTAATACCGGTGTGCGTACCTGCAACCTTAAAGTCCATATCGCCGAAGAAATCTTCAAGCCCCTGAATATCAACCATGGTCATCCAACGGTCGCCCTCGGTTATAAGTCCGCAGGAAATGCCTGCAACAGGCTCTTTTATCGGAACGCCTGCGTCCATAAGAGCCAAAGTTGAACCGCAGATAGACCCCTGCGATGTTGAACCGTTTGAAGAAAGAACCTCTGAAACAAGTCTTAATGCATATGGAAACTCCTCAACCGAAGGAATTACCGGAACAAGCGCGCGTTCTGCAAGCGCACCGTGACCTATCTCACGTCTGCCCGGTCCGCGGCTCGGCTTTGTTTCGCCAACCGAATAGCTGGGAAAATTGTAATGGTGAATATATCTCTTTTCGGTTTCACCGTCAATACCGTCAAGAAGCTGCTTGTCCGATACCGGGCCGAGGGTCGCTATGGTAAGTACCTGCGTCTGTCCTCTTGTAAACATACCTGAGCCGTGGACTCTCGGAATGACTGCAACCTCGGAGGCAAGCGGACGAATATCATCCATACCTCTGCCGTCAACACGTTTTTGTTCATCAAGCAGCCAACGGCGCACTATAAACTTTTGTGTTTTGTAAAGGCACTCGTCAATAAGTGCTTCGCTTTCGGGATATATTTCATCAAATTTAGCGTGCACAGCCTCATAAATAGGCTTTAAGCGCTCATCTCTTACTGTTTTATCATCCGTATCAAGAGCAGCTTTTACATCTTCCTCGGCAAAGCTTTTGATTGCTTCAAACATATCGTTATCGGGTTCAAGACTTGCAAATTCAAATTTCGGCTTGCCTATTTCCGCTTTAATATCTTCAATAAATTTAATTATTGATTGGTTAGCCTCATGACCTGCCATAATTGCGTTATACATTTCATCATCTGAAACGCAGTTTGCGCCTGCTTCGATCATAGCAATTCTTGAGCTTGTTGACGCAACGGTCGTTGCCATCTGTGAAATATTTCTCTGTTCCTCTGTCGGATTAATAATGTATTCACCGTCAATCATACCGACAGAACAGCCGGATATTGGGCCGTTCCACGGAACATCGGAAATTGAAATAGCGATTGACGCGCCGATCATAGCAACTATTTCGGGCTGGCAGTCGGGGTCTACGCTCATTACAGTGCAGACAATTGAAACATCGTTACGCATACTTTTGTCAAAAAGCGGTCGAATAGGACGGTCAATTACACGGCTTGTAAGTATCGCCTTTTCCGACGGACGTCCCTCTCTCTTTAGATATGAGCCGGGAATTTTACCTACCGAATACATTTTTTCTTCATAATCAACAGAAAGAGGAAAAAAGTCAACTCCCTCTCTCGGCTTTGGTGATGCTGTAACGGCAACATGAACAGTAGTATCACCATAGCGCACAAGGCAGGCGCCGTTTGCAAGTTGAGTCATTTTGCCCGTTTCAACCTTTAAAGGTCTGCCGGCAAACTCAGTTTCAAACACTCTGTACTTATCAAAAGTCATCATTTTATTCATTGTAAAATCCTTTCCGAAGCTAATGCTTCAACAGTAATATTTAGATGGGATTTTACGCTGATTTAGCAATAAAACCGTTAAATAAAAAACTAAAATTATTTATTTAATCGTTTTACCGCTAAAAAACAGAACATAAAAATCCCAAGAAAACCGAATTTAGGGCAAGCTTACGCTTGCCCTGTTTTCAATTACTTACGGATACCGAGTCTTGCGATAATAGAACGATATCTTTCAATGTCAATTTTTGTGAGATATGCAAGAAGGCTTCTTCTCTGACCAACCATTTTAAGAAGACCACGTCTGCTGTGGTGGTCTTTTTTATGGACCTTTAAGTGTTCCGTAAGATCGTTGATTCTTTTTGTAAGAAGAGCAATCTGAACTTCAGGAGAACCTGTGTCGCCTTCGTGAGTTGCGTACTCAGCTATAATAGCCTGTTTTTCCTCTTTTAACATTTTAATTCCACCTTTAATTTATTTTTGCGCAAAAGCCTTGCGGCAGTGTCTCAGCATAAGGCTGTGAAATTCCGCATTGCGGCTTAACCCTTATTCCGAGGCATGCGTCAACTGTTATATATTAGCACAAAGTTATTTGATTGTAAAGTACTTTTTATTATAAATTTTTATTCATTTTTGCAAGCAGATCGGTCATATTTTTAAGAAGCTCTTTCTTGCCGTCTTCTCCAAGTGTGCGAAAACCTGTAATAAGCATGTTTTCATTTTTTGAAAGATTATAAACCGGAAGTTTTGAATCGTATACATTACGTACAAAATTATCCTCATCGCTGAGAATCGTATTATAATCGACTCCAAAAATTGAAATGATTTTTTTAAGTAAATCGTGACTCGGTTCTGAAATACCCGTTTCATATTTTGTGTAAGTTGTTCTGTTAATATTAAGAATATCTGCAATTTGTTGCTGAGTAAGTCCGCAGGCAGCACGGTACTTTTTCAGTCTTTGAGCCATTGTAAGTTTTAATTCCTTATTACTAAATTTAGGCACTTCATACACATCCTTAACTTTTAAATATTATGTTTATAATATCAATTTTTATAATTATAATACATTTTTAATATTTATTCTATAATTGTGCCAAACATTCACAATATTATTTGCAAGAATTTGTTTATTTTTTATGCTAACTATATTTTTAAAATTAACTATTGAAAAATATTTTAAATTATTGTATAATGTACAGGCAATTTTATTTTAGTGTTCAAAATGTGAACTGTAAGTAAAATTATACTTAAAGTTTTGCTGGTGTAGCGTAGTTGGTAGCGCAACTGATTCGTAATCAGTAGGTCGACAGTTCAAGTCTGTTCACCAGCTCCAAATTAAAAACCGCATTGGAAAGCCGTTTTTAGGATTCCAATGCGGTTTTTTATTTTTTTAAATTAACCATTATTTTAAACTTAAAAACACATAAATCAATCTTTTGTGCATACACGGTATTCTTAACAACCGAAATATTAATGCATATAATGTAAAGAGTTAAAAGGCTCACAAATTTGAAAGGAGAATGAATTTTGGAAATTAATGAAATAATTAAAGAAAAATACGGAATTCCCAGATTTCCTGAAAAAACTTCCGAAGCTATGGCTTATGTTCCGTTTCAGCAAAATGATCCAAAGACATATACACCTGTACAGGGATTTGCCTCCGGCACAATGTATCCGTCGCTGAACAAACCGTTCTATGGCAGCAAATGTGGTGGTAATCTTGACTGAAAGAGAAATACTGCTTAAAAAAATATCAACTTACCAGTTTGCAATGCTTGATTTGCAGTTGTTTTTGGACACCCATCCAAACGACACAAAAACACTTGAAAAAATGAAAGAATATCGTGAGACTCTTGCGCCGTTTGTCAAAGAATTTGAGACAAAGTTTGGTCCCCTTACAAAAAATATGTCAAGCACAAATCAATGGCGCTGGATCAAAGGACCATGGCCTTGGGAAAAAGAGGAGGATAACTAATGTTTGTATATGAAAAAAAGCTGCAATACCCTGTAAACATTAAACAGACAAACCCCAAACTTGCAAAAATTATTATCACACAGTATGGAGGACCTGATGGTGAATTAGCAGCCTCACTGAGATATTTAAGTCAGCGTTTTACTATGCCGCTGCCCGAACTTAAAGGTACACTTACCGATATAGGCTCTGAGGTAACTTGGTTGGAAACTATTTCGTTATTTCTTATATATTTATTTATTTCAGATTTACCGCAGAGAATTTTTGAAGTAAATTTATAGGGTATTAAATTTAAATAAATATCAATTTCACGATTTCTATTTATTATAATTTTTTTTACAATATTTCGATAGAACGTTTCGTCCCAATTTTTACCTGTTATAATTAAGTCTACATAGTTTTTAATATCATAAAGTATTTTTTCATTGTCCTCGGGTATTGTGCCGTGGACCTTTTCTTTTTGAAGATTTTGAAGTAAATTTTTATGTTCTGATTTTAAGCGATCATATGTTTTGCGGTAATCTGAAGCTCCAATATCTTCAGACAGGTACAAATCAAGAAGCCTTTGCATTTTATTTTCAACCTTTTTGATTTCATTCTCAAAATAAGTATTATTGTTCTTGTTACTTTTGAAATTCATCGTCTCCGAAACTGTTGCAATAACACTGTCTGTAATTCCGTTTTGGTCTGTAAGTGCACTTGAAATAATTTGTTGTAAAATTGAACGAATATCCTTTTCTTTGATCGAGCCATTGGAGCAACCAACTTTTTCGTTGTTCTTGTTAATGTGTTCCCTGCCGTACTTATGACTTTGAACACATACCCAACATTCGTTTTTATTACCATTTTTAGATATTTTTGTGCGATGAATAAAGCTTGAGCCACACACGCCGCAAATTATTTTGCCAGACAAAGCATATCTGTTTGCAAAACCGTTTTTTGCTCCGTGCAGGTTTTTTCTACGTTTAAGCTCACGTTGAGTTGCCTCAAAGATTTCTCTTGAAATAATAGGCTCATGATGATTACGAATCGTGACAAACTCAACCTCCCCCTTGTTGTACTTTTTGCTGTGTGATAGATAATCGGGCGTATAGGTTTTTTGCTGAATCAAATCGCCACAGTATTTTTCATTTTTAAGTATTCTGAGAATGACTGTATATGACCAGTCATTCATGTAAGTTGAGGTTTTTATCCCTGCTTCATAAAGTTCCTTTGCGATAACGTGAGTGCCTTTTCCTTCATTAAGAAACTTGTGATAGATAAGCCTGACTGTTTCTGCACCCTTTTCATTTATATACAACTTACCGCCTCTTACATCATAGCCGAGCATATCTCTGCCGAACACAACTCCCTGTTCCATCATTCTGCGCTGTCCCCACTTTACACGTTCAGAAGTTTTTCTGCTCTCCTCCTGTGCTATTGATGACATAATCGTCAGTCGCAGTTCTGAATCTGGGTCAAGGGTATTTATATTATCATTCATAAAAATTACACCAATACCCATTAATTTAAGCTCTCGGGTATATCCTATGCTGTCAAGAGTGTTTCGGGCAAATCTTGAAATTTCTTTCGTAATTATCAAATCAAACTTTTTTTTCTTTGCATCATCAATCATTTTATTAAATGAAGTACGTTTCTTTGTGCTTGTTCCGCTGATTCCCTCATCTATGTAAACGCAGGATATAATACAATTTAATTATCTCCTATACATTTTGATTTTTCTCTAAACTTTTTGATTTTATCTCAAAAGGAGGGTTCAGATTTAAAAAACACAAAAAATCCCTCACAGCCGTGGTCTTTGACCTGTGAGGGTTCTTCTAACGTGCAGAATATTATTTTAAATCTTTTAATATTTTTATTTATCGCTGCCATGTCATATGCACCGTAATCTATAATTTTAGACGCGGCGGTGGATATACGCTAAAAAGATATCGTCAATTGAGAAATAAAATAAAAATAGTTAATACCTATAAAAATAGCAGTAATTACAACTATACCCATAAATAAAAATGGAAATAATCTCACAATTCATTTTTTTATTAAAATTCCCGTGCTACTTAATATTATCAAATTTTTATTATGAATACAAGTTATCAACGTTATTTTATTACATATAAAATGGAAAATCAATTTATACTTTCTATTTCAGAGGATCTTATTTTATCTTTTTAATTAAATGTATATTTTATTAAATCTAATATTTTTCAACATAATTTTAATTGTTTTATACTCTTATTTCCGTTCCGTCCTTAAAAGTAAATATAATTTTTTCCTTATTAAAAACCGTGACAAACTCCACAAGGCTATACCAAAGATCCTCATCAAATTCGGAGAGCAATCCCTCCTGTTTATTTAATTCAGATAAAAACTGCTCAAAATTTTTCCGTTTACCCATTTCAAAATCGGAGTTGCAAAACAGCATATCATTGATGTCACGGAAATTAGCAATTATTTCATTCTTTTCTGTAAAAAGAATGTTAACAGCCTTTACGAAAAGCCTCTTAATGGCTTCTTCGTTTAAATGCGGTGTGGAACATTTTTTACTGTCATCGAATTTATGATTACACCGCCAGACTTTCCTGCGATATTTGTCGTTGGAATGCCACACCTTTGGGCCGTACCAGCTTCCACAATCACCGCATTTTATTTTGCCGGAAAAAATACTAACACAGCTAACACGGTTTTTTTCTGAATTGCGCTCTGCTATCTGTTTTTGAACCATATCGAACACAGATGGGTCTATTATTGCCTCGTGATTGCCCTCAACATAATACTGCGGCACCTCGCCCTTGTTGATTTTTTTCTTTTTGGAAAGAAAATCAACTGTGTACACCTTCTGTAAAAGGGCGTCACCTTTGTACTTCTCATTAGTCAGAATACTTTTAATTACAGATGTACCCCATTTTTCCTTGCCGCCCGGTGTTGGGATGCCCTCGTTAATAAGTTGTTTGGCAATTGAATACGGTGTATGCCCCTGAAGGAACATTCCATAAATTCTGCGAACTATTTCAGCCTGTTTTTCATTAACAATAAGATTACCGTCCTCACCTCGGTCATAACCGAGGAACCTTTTAAACGGAACAGTCACTTTTCCGTCTGCAAATCGTTTTCTCTGACCCCATTTGCAGTTTTCGGAAATAGAGCGGCTTTCCTCTTGCGCCAAAGAGGACATTATGGTCAAAAGCAACTCACCCTTGCCGTCAAACGTCCAAATATTCTCTTTCTCAAAATAGCATTCTATCCCGTGTTCTTTCAGATTTCGAATTGTAGTCAGGCTATCTACGGTGTTTCTTGCAAAACGACTGACTGACTTGGTTATAATGAGGTCAATTCTCCCATTAAGGGCGTCCTCCACCATGCGTTTAAATCCGTCACGCTTTTTTGTGTTGCAGCCGGTGATTCCTTCATCTGCGTATACTGATACAAACTCCCAATCGTCACGTTTCTTTATGTAGTTAGTGTAATAATCGACCTGTGCCTCGTAGCTGGTCAGCTGATCCTCATGGTCGGTGGAGACGCGGGCATAGGCGGCGACCTTGCGCTTTTTTTTGACGTTAATTGGCGCGGCTGTGTACTTATTAAGTGTTGCCGGTATGGTGATCACACTTTTTGACATATCTCAATTCCTCCTGCACATCAAAATAGAATGTAAGACTTACCCGCCAACAGTGAGCCCAAAATCGGTCGATATTTTCCCAGAAGAATTGTATCAATCTGTCTGTATTCAGCCTCGGAAACTATGCCCTTTCCGAGCATAGTCTTTGCAATGAAAAGCGACATCTGATAGAGCCTTTCGGCTCGGAACTGCTCATTATTAATGTGCTCCACCGCCTTTGAAACGGTCACTTATATAACACTCGTGGCAACAATATTTTCGGTGTCTGTTGCCATAGGCAGTAAAGCTTTTTCCGCAGTATGCGCAAACAAATGAGTAGACTGCCCGCCTATTGATTTTTTCGGGATGCCTGTGCCACCACTTAACGCGGCACTCTTTGCAACAAAAGACACGACGCTTTATTCCTTTTTTCTGTTTTAATTCTTTACCGCATTCGCGGCATTTATCTGCGATTTTGTCTTGTGCCATTGTTCCAGCCAAGCCGTTTCTCCGACAAAAACTTTTTACAGTTTCCTTTGAAATGCCCATGTCATTAGCAATGGTAGTATAACCAAAACCTTTATTGCGGAGAAATGTAATTCGTTCTTTCTGCACGTCTGTCATAATAACGCCTCCTCACCATACGGAAATTTGGAGGCGAGTTTTGGTCTCCTCAAAATAAAAAATCACCTAACATATTTTATGTTAGGTGGGCTTGTCAGTATTACCTATTTAACTTTACATATAGGTTTAAAAAATACGCTTTAAAGAGTGTCTCATTATTAAATCTATTTTTAAAATGCTTTTACGTTATAACGTACGATTATACAGTCATATTGACCAGTAAATAAAAGAGTTTAAAGACCTAATAAAAATATTAGAAACATTTTCTGAAAATAGAATGTAGTCCTAACATCTGTTGCGTTTAATATTATAAATTTACAACACATTAAAATATATACACAATAAATTATTTATCTCTATAATTTTTAATTGTATCTATACTATATATGCTCCCATTTTATAAATTTATCTATACAAATCATCCTTAAAGAGTCCAAATTAATAAAGGATAACTTGGAATTATCTATTATAACAATTACAACTAATTAAATTTAGGAGATATTATGGATACAATTACACTTAAAAGGATTAATAAACAAATTAGAAATAAACGTCCTTGTTTATCAACCAAAGTGTTATGCTCAATATTTAGATCAGGCGATTTATTAGAAATTGGTTTTCTGAGCAAACAATGCAAAAATGATTTAAGCGGATCCTGTTTAATGTGTGATTATGGTTACATGCATCAAATGGGCTCGCTTGAGGAATATATCAGAGAGATGAAAGCTATTTTAGCAGAGTATACAGAAAATATTGATTATTTGCTACTATGCACGAATGGAAGTATTTTGGATTCTTATCAAATCTCGACTGAAATATTAACAGCTATTCTAATAGAAGCGCAAAAAAGCTCTATTCCCAATATTATTATAGAGACTCATTACAAGGATGTAACAAAAGATAAGTTAGATTTAATTAACCGGATTGTTGAGAAACCTATTACAATAGAAATGGGATTAGAAACCATAAATCCAAAGTATCAAGATGCTTTATTTATGAAAGGAATTAGTATCAAAGAATATCTTTCTACGATACAACTAATTAAGAAATATAACTATAATATTGAAATAAATATTATGTTAGGTTTACCTTTTCTAAGCCCCAAGCAGCAGATTGATGACGCAATAAATACAATTGAATGGGTTGTGTGTCAAGGATGTTCTCCTGTTTTGTTCCCTTTGAATATTAAATATTTTACCTTTTTACGATATATGTATGACAAAAAGGTTTATACACCAATTTCCTTATGGCTGGTTGTGATATTATTGGATAAGCTTTCGGACAAAGCGTTACAAGAAATCATTATTGCTTGGTACGGTAACCGAGATGAATCATATTCAAAAGATAGTCCTACCATAATGCCCCAAGCTTGCAGAATATGTAAGCCTATATTGAACAAGTTCTTCCAAAATTTTCTTAGAACAGATGAAGTTAAAGAGCGAAAATTACTTATATCAAATTTGATGAGTCAGTCTGCATGTGAGTGCTTGACAGCAGTAAAAGGTGGTCTCAAACAACCTGACAGTAATTTCGAAGAAAACTATCAAAAACTATTCAATCAAATTGTTTTAGATTTTGGAATAGAAAATAAAGGTGAAATAAATGATTAATCAACTTTTTTGGATAGGTATTCAAGAATCAGAGATAAAAAACACATCTAACATTTTTTTAGGTTCAATTACTATATTTGGTTCTAATCTTAATGGAAACTTTGCGTTAGATAAGCAGTATAAAACTAGGTTTGACTATAATGAAGATATAGATATCTGGTTTGACTTTGTTAACCGCAAGGCGGAAAATATTATTGAAAGATATCCAAATGCCCAATTTGTTTTGTATTACCCAATGGATGCTGTACATTACAGTGAATTGCTGACATCACATCTTATCGGATATATGGATGCTCGAAAACTGGATTTATGGGACAATAAGTTTAAATGCCGTGAATGGTTAGGTAATGAAGTCCCTGTTCTTCAAAATGAGGTTTGTTACGGTCAGCGTGTACTTGATATGCGTAATTCATTAATGAAGAATAATTACGTCCTTCAAGGAGAGTATTCGTGTGGCGGCTCTGAGACGTGGCTATTAACAGAACAAAGCTGGAATTTGGTTGTTTCCAAAATTGATGCTAATAGGATATATTCATTGACTCCATATATCAAGAATAACATTTCTGTCAATATTCATTTAGTAGTATACGCAAAAGAAGTGTTATTGTTTCCTGCTTCCATACAATTAATTGAACTAAATCCAGACTCATTCAATTTTGAATATAAAGGTGCTGATTTCATTGCTTATAAGTATTTGCCTACTCCAATAAAAGAGAAAATCCTTCGTTACTCAAAATTAATCGGTGAAAGATTACGCAGAAGCGGGTATCTGGGAATCTGCGGAATAGATTATATTACCACTCCGACTAATGTATACTTTTCAGAAATAAATCCAAGGTTTCAATCATCAACTTTCTTAATAAACGACTCAATAAGTAATGTTAATGAGAATTACAGTATGCAGAGATTTCATCTGGAGGCATTTAATAACACCTACCCCACTTATAACATCAATTTAGATGTAAACTACAGTTACTATAAAGCTATTTACTCGAAAAAAAACGATAATTTGCTGCGTCATCTTTTTGAGCAAGCTAATTCATTTAAGGACATTAAACTGATTGATGATAACCTTTCTTGGCAAGATACACTGGAGGAAGGGACATATCTATATAAGTTGGTTTTCTCAAAAAACATTAGCGCAATTTCACATGATTATAATTTGATTGTTCATCCGAATCTATGTATCGAGGATACATTAATTGGGAATCAATCACAGAGCGATATCTTAGAATTAAAGATTATGCTACTTTCTCACGGAGTTATCATAGATAATAACACTCTGTGCTTTTTGAATAATGCAGAAGGCGTAAATTGCGAAGAATTTGATGCAATTGATATGATAATAGGAAATAAGTATTATTTTAGTGTTCCCTATCAAGCAAATCTATCTCAGCTTAGTCCATTTATTATTAAACTCCGAGATAACGGTAAGCTTTATCTTTATTATGGAAGTAATATTATATCAGATGTTAAAGTAAGAGGCATCAATTTAATTTCAAATAGAAAAACTGCTGATGCTAAGCTAATTTTAAGCGATTTTACATACCTCGGTAATGATAGATTAAGAATATATCATAGATTTGGATGCAACTATAAGAGTATGGGCTGTGGCTGTGGATTTTGTGACATCGACAGGGATGATAGAGAATTATCTATTGAATATATAACAGAGGCTATCGATGCTTATGATGACTGTAAAAGCATTAAGCATTATTTAATTGGCGGAGGATCCAACCCCTTAAATAATGACTATGATTTTGTTTGCAAAATCGCAAAATATATTCGCAAAAAAAATAAATATCCTATTAATCTAATGTCTCTGCCGATTACAGATAAACAAATATTACATCAATTAAAAGAGGCTGGCATAACAGAAGTTACTTTTAATATAGAAATTTTTAATCGTCAGATTGCAAAAAAATATATGCCGGGAAAGGGATTAATACCTATTGCAACATATCTAACAGCATTAAGAAACGCTGTGGAAATCTGGGGTAAATCTGGAAATGTCAGAAGCATATTCATTGTAGGACTAGAACCAAAGGATTCTTTGCTTTCAGGTATAGAGGAGATTTGCAGGATAGGGGTATCTCCTATATTATCTCTTTTTAAACCGATTGCAGGAACACCGTTAGATTATTTGTTACCTCCCTCGGATGCTGAATTACTTGAAATAGTTCGTGCAGTTCAATCTATTTGCAGGAAACATAGTGTAAAACTTGGACCCAGTTGTCATTATTGTGAAGATAATACATTAAAAGTATCGGAGCCGCCTAAAACATCCCAATTATAGTCATACAAGTAGCGCTAACAATGAATAAAAAACATATTTCTATGCATAATCTGGCGGCTTTATATATTATGATATTTTTATATAAAGCTATCAAATGATTTGGCAGAGGGAGATAATAATTGGGAGGCTTTTTCGCAGAATCATAGCCTGATTCACCATATTTCTTTTGCTCCTCATTAATGTATAATAAATAATCCGGTAAAAACTTTTTAATTCTAAAAATCTGTCTGATGCAAGGTATATCATAAAAATCTACTTCTAATATAGGAACAACAATTACCAAGCTGCTTTCATCTGTTTCTCCACTATACAACTTATAACAAGCGCTACTTATATAATAGTTATGCTTTTGAACAGACTTTGCCAGATAATTGGAACTTCTTTTTAAAAATTCCCATTTAAAGATTTTTCTTCCTTCCAAATACCTTGTTTGCAATAAGCTTATATTATCTTCATATTTATTAATAGAACTTGAACTTATTAAAGTAAATACAGAGATTAATGCTGAAAAAACGGTAACTAATGCAGACCCAATCGAAATTAGGTTTAATTTATAGCTTTCTTTAGTTTCCGACAAGATTAAACTAAAAAAATGAAATGAAACCAAAACAATTAAAGCAAAACAAGTAATTAAGAATATATACTTTTTAATTCTTTTTATATTTGTTATAAAAAAGCTTTGTGTCGGTATATTTGTTGTAGAATATTCAGCATCTCGAAATTCTGGATATCGCATTATAACACTTCCCTTAGATTGGTTCAATTAACTGCTTTTGTATGTTTAGATCATAACAATTTTGATTTGCAGTCCAAAATACGCCTTCAATATTATACTCTAATATTTCAATATCTATATCATTTAACTTTAAAGCTTGAGTGGTTTGTTTTATAGACTCTATAATACTAGGCTGATGCTGAATGTCTATAGATGTTGACAAATTATTCTTTCTATCCAGAATTAAAGATAAAGCTTTGGTATCATATTTCCCTGAAAGGATAAAAAAGTTATATAAAATTGGTACAAAATAAGTTTTATCACCTTCAACTGAAACATCAATAATTAATGGGGAGTTGTTAGATAATTGAATTGATGTAAAAACTCTATCAGAGTGATTAGGTTTAGCAATTTGTTGAAACTGGTGAATTAGATTCGCAAATCTCATACTATATTCAATTCCGATATTGGTTTTTAATTTAATAGACATATGTGGAACTTTCTTTTTGCGATATAAAATACGACGAATATCACCAATATTTCTGGTGAAGCTTTTCATTTCGGGGCTATTTTCATCTAACGATTGATCTATGCCTGTTATAATTTTATATAATTTGTTGAGTTTGTTTCGTTCAAAAATCTCACTATCAGAAATCAGCTTGCAGCAAAACTTTATCCCGCGAAAATCTCTAACAGATGCTAAACTTGATATTTCTTTTGCAAGATAATCAAATGCTTGGTTATAGTCTGTATTAGGACCAAAAAGATAAATATTGCTTAAAGGAAAAAGGTTGTTTTGCTTTTTATATTCATTTATCAGATATTCAATTCCATCTGTTAAGTATGTGTTTTTATCAATAGTACCATTATCATCTCCACCGTTGGAAACTTTAATAGAATCGTTTGTTGTTACTATGTACTGTAGTATTCCAAACATAAAGGGAATCTGATGAAAAGGAAGAACAACATTAGACATTTTAGGTTTTATTATTTCCACATATTCCAGATTGAGATTCTTCCAATCAATGTTGTAAAATTCGCATTTTTGGAAGCAAGCTCCCTCTAATGTTGAAAACTCCAATCCGATTTTATTGATTGTAGAATAATCAAAATATGCCCCTGTGAATGTGCAATTGATGAATTTTTCTCCGCTAATAATCGTTTTAATAAAATTACTATTATTGAAAGATGTGCCATCTGTAACGTTTATCTCGAACTCACAGCCTCTGAAATCACAAAACTCTAAATCTGCATCGTTTAGATTGCAACAAATAAATTTACAGTTCTCAAAAAGCGAGCCTGTAATAGCGGCTTTTTCGAAATTAATTTTGGGAAATATACAATTGTGAAATCGTGAATGTGTAAGAGATGTATTTTCAAAATTATCATCTTTATTATTCGGATCAAATGTTTTGTTGCTATATGATATAGCGTGCCTTCGTGTATTGCTGTTAAATTGATATTGATGATGATTCGACATAGTACCACCTATAATACGTTTTTAAGTAAATATTTAGATTTTAAATTATGTCAAAAAGTATGATGAGTATTTGTTTTTGACAACTTAAAAGTGCTATATGCACACAGTTATTATGATATTTTGGATAATAGATAATTCCAAGTTATCCTCTTATTGTGAATATTATACCATAATATGACAAAATTTATAACCCCATTTTGTAATTTTAGTGATAGAAATTCACTGCACATTTTTATGCACTTTAACTAATAATATTGTGTTGGAAATTTTGTGAACACAATATAGTGCCTAAAATATATACTATTTAGCTTTATTTTAATAGACTTTTTTCCTGCGAAGTTGCATAATTTTCTTATAAATTTAAGGGAGCGATATGCAATGGAAACAAATTCGAAAACTTTTATTAATCTTTTAGAGGAATATTTTCATTTTTGTACAGCCAGAAAAAATCTTGACACTAAAACAATAAAGTCATATTCAATTGATTTAAAACAATATACAGACTTTTTATCAGATTATTTCCTCGATTGGAACGATAAAAAATCTATTGAAAAATTCATTGAATTTATGCACTCAAAGTACAAGCCTAAAAGTGTGAAACGAAAAATTGCTTCTCTGAAAGCCTTTTTTCACTTTCTGGAAATTGAAGAAATGATTGAAATTAATCATTTTCACAGAATACAAATAAAATACAAGGAGCCATTTCTTCTGCCAAAGACTATTCCTTTGAAAACCATTGAAAAAATTATCAACTACGCTTATCTGGAATGCAGAAATCAAACTACATATTGCGGTAAAAAAACAGCTTTACGCAATGTGCTTATTTTAGAATTACTCTTTGCCACCGGAATGAGAATATCCGAGCTTTGCTCGCTTACTACCGAGCAAATCAATTTCAATGACTACATAATTAAAATCTACGGTAAAGGCTCAAAAGAACGGCTTATTCAGATTTGCAATAAAAATGTTCAAAATCTTCTGGACGAATACTGCCTGGAATTTAATTTTGAACTTAATAATTACAACTATTTCTTTATTAACAGATTGTGCAACAGGCTTTCGGAACAATCTATTCGCAATATGATAAATACTTACTCGAAGAACGCAGGTGTTTCTATTCATATTACGCCGCATATGTTCCGACATTCATTTGCCACTTTACTGCTCGAAGAGGATGTTGACATACGCTATATTCAGCAAATGCTTGGTCACAGTTCCATTACTACAACACAGATTTACACACATACGAGCATTAACAAACAAAAAAATATTCTATCTTCCAAACATCCGAGAAACAAACTTGAAATCGGGATATAATAAAAGCCTTGCGAGCGTTTTAACTCACAAGGCAATCAGAATACTTTATTCATTTTTATCAAAATCTTTTTCTATTACATCGGAAATAAGATTTGAAAAATCAACAGCATTTTTTGAAGTAATAACAGGTTTTCCCGTTCTTTCCTCAATATCTTTTCGTGCATTTCCGGCAACTTCACCGCCCTCTTTTGCAACACTTCTGTTTTCAGAAGAAGACTGAGGATTTTTCTCTTTGGAAATCTCAGTTGTAGTAGCTTCTGCCAACATATTTAGTACCAACTCAAGCGTACTCATATTATCTCTCAAGTTTTCCTTTTTCAATCCTTTGAGATTTTTATACTGCCGTGTTGTCATTCCTGACCATGCTTTTGTAATTTCATCAGTAAGAATTGCATATTCTACACCCTGCTTTACACCACGAGAATCCCATTCATCAGTAAGCTCTTTTCTCACCTGAATAGCCTGAAGTCTTTGATTTATCCACTCTCTGGTATATCCTTTTTTCAGATATGTTTCAAGAGCTCGCTCTATGGTAAGTTCAGGGTCTATGGTTTCATCAATTCTCTCACGTCCTACTTCTGCAAGCCACATTTTAAAAGGTTCAGCTTTTGGCGACGTAATTGACTGTATTAATCTTAAAAGCTGTTCTGTATTTGCAACATCGGTTTTGTAATTTTTACCGTCCTTAGGAGACGGCATTTTCAGTTGTACGATATTTTCGTACAACTGATTTGCTCCTTCAGCTTTAAGTTTTCGCTTAAGATCACTCCAGTAACGACGAGGTTCGTTACTGTCAGTCAAAACAGCAATTACATCCACAATGGAAAAATACCATTCTTCCTCCGACTCATTCCACGCAATCCGTATTTTTTTATCTTCAAAAATTTGTATTTTATTTTCTTCGCTCATATATGTTCACCTACTTCTAAGCTAAAAATATTATAGCAGACTAAATTTGTTAATTCAATCTATTAGGCTTTATAGAGATAAGAATTGCTCATAATTAAGGTCAAAGATAATCTCAATCTCATAACCTCTACCGACTTTTACCTCTCTGATGAGCTGACAGGCTATCATTTTCTTCTGCTCCATTGTTGAGTTGTCAAATTCGTCTGCCCATGTTCTGAATTGTGAGTAATAAAAATCAATCTTACCCATCGCATTTTGCTGATTGGCAAGCTTGTACTTTATATCACTTAATTCAATTTCTTTTTCAATCTTTGACTGCTTTCTCCTATACTCCGATATTTCGGATTTGTAGCGTTTTTCCAGTGCTATATCTTTTGGCGTTGATTTGATTTTGGCGAGATATTCTCTCAGCGTTGCAAGCACGGCACCGTCAATTCTATGCGCTACATAAGCCGACTGACCGTCACAAGCACCTCTTTTCATCGCTTTATTGGTACAAATATACCGCTGTCTGCGAACTCTGTACTGACTGCCGTCTGCTCTGTCGTATCGGTCGATATAGCTTGTTTATACCATCTTCTGACCGCAGTGGGCACAATATATATTTCCGGATAACAGCGTGCTACCTTTGGTGGTTCTTGCAATTTGCTGTTTTTCTTCATTCTTTGATGAGCGTTGTTTCAGTATAAATTGAGCTTGGTCAAAGATATTTTCATCAATGATATGCAGTCTTTCGATATACGGTGATTCAACACCGCCTGATACAAGATAACCGCAGTACAGCCTGTTCTTTAGAATACGATTAACCGTATTACATTGAAATTTGCTATTTTTATGGGTTCTGATTCCGTGACTGTTCAGATAGTCAGCCATGCGATATGAACCGTAGCCCTCTTTAACTGTCATCTCAAATATTTTCTTAACTATCGGAGCTTCATCTTCGTCAATAACTATGTCCATAAGCTCTTTTCCCTTTTTATTAATTTCACCGCTTTTTATGAGTTTTTAACCGAATGGTGCAACACCTCCGGTAAATTTGCCGTCCATCGTCATCTGGTTAAGGCGAGTTTTAACACGAGCTGACGTTTTCTGACTTTCACCGTTGGCTTGCCAAAATCGTATGTAATTCATAAGCTTATCCACATGATTATCCATACAATGTTCGCCCTCGTTAACGCTCCATACCTCTATGCCGTGTTTGATGAACCATTCGACGACAAACGGAGTTTCATCATCAATTCTGCCTATTCTGTCAAACATAAAGACAAGGAGTACATCGAATTCTTTCTTTTCTGCGGCGGCTTTCAGATCCTGAATAGCATCTCGATCGCTTGCCGACACCTTGAAGCCCGACACGCATTTTTCCTGAAACTCTTTCAGAATGGTCCAGCCGTTGCGTTCTGCGAATTCTCTGCACGAGGTTTTCTGCATTGGAATATCGTCTTTATCAACCTGACCTTTGGTTGATACTCTGTACAAGCAATATACTCTTTTCATTTCATCAACCTTTCATACGATTTTTGCAAACCAACAATACTACATAATTCCTATAATATCCAGCGAAATCCAAAAATAAATTGAATGAAATTCAGCATCCAATCTGAGCTTTCATTCTGTTCTCAAATGTATCCAAAAGATTTTCAAGAATATTTCTTTCAACATGGTTATTTCTGTTTTTAGAAAAGTAGATTGTGACCTTACAGTCATTTATAACAGATTCTATTTTGTGTTCAGAATCAATGTTATTTTCATTTATATAGTTTTCGTTCAAATTACCACCTGTTCCTTATTTTTTGTTTTTGTCATTTATATGATCTTCCATCTGCTCATCAGCTTTTGCCGCTGCATTGCACATGCACATAATGCATACGCCGATAAATGTTCCTATAAAAGTCCTATAATAAATCCCAATTAAAACACCTCTTTCATAAAATTTATTTTTCACTGCCCGACAGCAGAAAATTAAAAATCTTCTGCTGTCGGGGTAATACCAATCATTTTGGATAGCTCTGAATTTCACACTATCCGATTGTCGCTTTTTATCCTCGATACCCTGCGACAAGGAACACATCAAACGGCTATTGCATTTATAGCCTCATTGGAATTTCACCACCGTGAGGATCTCCCACAGCCGCCCTCTTTGGTTGCGACGGTTTTATCACGCTCGACTTTTGACTGGACGGAAGTATCATTATCCCTTCTGCCTGTCATCGCCGTCATTGAATTTGCCTTTCGATGTCTGAATCCTAAAGACCTGTTAAGGTGTTCGCTCATTTGGCTTGTCCGTTTGGGCAGCAGAAGGAGTGTACCTGATGTGCTGATATTTAATTTTCAAAGAGCAACGCCTGTTCTCTGAAAAAGAAAACAGGCGAAAGAGAATTAACCCTTTCACCTGTTTCCTCACTTAAAGCCCAAAACACACCCCTATTTTATAAACTTTTTAAAAATTTTTTTATTTTCTTTGTTGCGCGATACACTGATCTTTGAACACACTGATAATTACAGTCCTCTTCAGCAGCTATTTCTTTAAACGACATTTCATCAAAATAGTATTTTTTAAATCTGCGTTTTTGCACCTCCGGCAGTTCATTTATTGCCATATGCAGCATTTCTATCTCTTGAGAAATGTCAAAGGAATCTTCAAGCGATTTGTTCAAAGAAATATTTCTTTTAATAAGCCTATCCTCAGATAATGTTAAGTGTTCAATATGTCTGTCATATTCATTCATCTCAGATATGTCGCCCCGTTCAAATTTATCAAACTGAGTAAATATTGTTTCATTCACTTGAACTGTCTGCTTTCTGCCGTTGACATCTGAAAAAGAAATATAGTAATTACCGTTCTCTTTATGTAAAGTATATGGGTTATATTTGTTTTTTCTTCTTTTTGGACGACTGTCCATTATTTTTCCTCCTATCGATTTGAAATTTTAATTTCTTATCGATTGGAGGACTTTTATTTCTATAAATCATTTTACCCTTTCTGCTTTCGATGCAAAAAAGGCAAAAAATAATGCCGACAGTTATTAGCATTAAAAGCTATAACCTGTCGGCAATCCAATCCATTATGATTCATTTTTTAATATTAAAGTATATATCAAATAAAAAAGAGACTCGTCTGAGCCCCTTTTTATCTGATTTATTGTTACATCACTGCTTTTCCATTACTATTTTACGGTATGTATCAAAGCGCAGCCATTTCGCAAAAAATTCCTTTTGACTTTGATCGTTGATCTTAGAATATTCACTGAGAAAATCCAAAATTTCTTTATCCGATGATGCGGCAATCTCGAATCCGCGACCGTTTACAACCGGTACGTTATCATATTTATATTCCGATACCGGGATAATTTCTGTAATCCTTTTATTGCGTATCTTAACCGCGACATTATCGCGGAGAACAATAATATCAAAGCTTTCGGGATATTTATAGCTTTCACCCTGTGTAGGAATTTCGTCTCCTATTGTGTATGTGTTATTGACAGTTCGATATTTAAGTACATTCAAACTGCTTGTGTCATAATAGAATTCTTCAAAAATATCTCCTCTTGCTTCAAGGTTATTAAGCTTAAATGAAGCTCTGTCCGAAAACGCCCCTCCCTTTTCACTGAGATTTTCAACAACTCCGCAGGCAGAGGTCATATTTGTCACACGGTCAATTAATATCAGCTCGCCGAGTGTTTTATGAAGCGAAAACAAGTCGGCTGCTATTGCCTCGGCAAGCAGAATTTCGCAAACCGCAATACCGTTCTTTGACAGGGAATCTGTTTTTATATGCTCGCCTGTGTTTACATCAACGGCATAATTTATTTTAGTCAAAATGCCTGAAATAGTTTTTGTCCCAAGCTTTACAAGATAATCCTTTCCTACTGTAAGAGGTTCATCATCCATCCACAAAAGCGATACGGTAAGCCTTTTGTACGGCGCTATGTTGGTGTCCTTGATAAGCACACAGCCTCTTGAAACATCAACCTCTTTGTCAAGCGTAATTGTTACGGGCTGACCCGCATATGCAGTCTTTACATTTTTATCGGTAACAAGAATTGACTTTACCCTTACTCTCTCGCTGCTCGGAAGAGTTATTATTTCATCGCCTGCGCTTATGCTGCCTGATTCAATCTGTCCCTGAAATCCTCTGAATGTATGATCCGGACGGCATACCCTCTGCACAGGCATATAAAAGCCCTCTTCGTCATTTTCCGAATCAATATCGACCGTTTCAAGATATTCAAGAAGCGGCAGGCTGTCATACCATGACATTTTATCGGATTTAACTGTTACATTATCGCCCTCGGTTGCCGAAATGGGAATAATTTTTATGTTTTTAAGCGAAAGCTCATCTTTAAGCTTGACAATTTGCGCTTTAATTTCATCAAAACAGGATTTACTGTAATTTACCAAATCCATTTTATTTACCGCAAATACAAAATAGCGAATACCCATAAGCCTGCAAATTCTTGCATGACGTCTTGTCTGAACCAAAACACCCTGCGACGCGTCTATGAGAATAACCGCCAAATCCGCAAATGACGCTCCGACAGCCATATTTCTTGTATATTCCTCATGGCCGGGAGTATCCGCTACAATAAAGCTTCTATTATCCGTTGTAAAATAGCGGTAGGCAACATCTATTGTAATTCCCTGCTCGCGTTCCGCCATAAGTCCGTCAAGCAAAAGAGAATAATCTATTGCTCCACTTCGACTTCCTACCTTACTGTCGAGCGCAAGGGCTTTTTCTTGATCTGCATACAAAAGCTTGGCGTCGTAAAGGATATGTCCTATAAGCGTTGATTTACCGTCATCTACGCTTCCGCAGGTTATAAATTTAAGTAAGCCTTTCATTAGAAGTATCCCTCCCTTTTTCTGCGTTCCATACTTCCTGCCGCCTCATTATCAATAACTCTTGAGGTGCGTTCGGACGATACCGAGCTCAGTGTTTCCTCTATTATTTCATCAAGCGTACCGGCAGTCGATTCGACGCCGCCTGTAAGAGGATAGCAGCCAAGTGTTCTGAAACGCACGGACTTATATTCGGGCTTTTCACCGGGATTCAGCGGAAATCTGTCATCGTCGACCATAATTATATTTCCGTCTCGATAAACGACGGGACGCTCTGCTGCAAAATAAAGAGGAACAATATCAATATTTTCGCGCTTTATGTACTGCCAAATATCTTTTTCGGTCCAATTGGAAATTGGAAAGACACGAATACTTTCGCCTTTGTTTATTTTCGTATTGTAAAGCTTCCACATTTCGGGACGCTGATTTTTAGGGTCCCATGCCTGAGCCGCATTTCTGAATGAAAAAATACGCTCCTTGGCGCGCGACTTCTCTTCGTCGCGCCTGCCGCCGCCGAATGCCGCTGTAAAGCCGTATTTTGAAAGCGCCTGCTTTAAAGCCTGCGTTTTCATAATATCCGTATATGCCGCACCGTGGTCAAACGGATTTATTCCGTTTTTTATTCCCTCCTCGTTGGAGTAAACAATCATTTCAATACCAAGCTTTTTTGCGGTTTCATCACGGAATTTGATCATATCCTTAAACTTCCATGTTGTATCTATGTGCATAAAAGGAAATGGCGGCTTTTCCGGATAAAACGCTTTCATCGCAAGATGAAGCATTACGGAGCTGTCCTTGCCGATCGAGTACAGCATTACAGGCTTTTCGCACTCCGCCGCCACCTCTCTTATTATATATATGGCTTCTGCCTCAAGAGCATCAAGATGTGAAAATGTGTTCATAGGAATCCCTCCTAATATTTATTAGACTCTTTTTGATTTATCTCGATCTCGGAAATTTCACCGTTTGGATGTTCAAAAATCCATTTTAATATATCGCCGTCCTTTTCTGTATGGACTAAGCTTCCTATACCTCCTATGTCGGCACCCAGATAAAATCTGATTGCATAAACGGGACATTCTTTAATACAGGAGGTACAGCCCCAGCAATCCTTGGGATATTTTATGAACGCCTTTTTATCTTTTCCCATTTTTATCAGACTTCCGGGACATACAGTATGGCATTTTCCGCAGCCGATACATTTATCCTTATCAATAGCTATGCTCATATGCTGTACCTCCATCAACTAAATCCCGAAGTATTATTTTAATTTCTCCGTCCTGATAACGTGAATTAACATATTTCAGAAAGTTTTTGTCGTCCTTATCGGGATAATCAAGATTTTCCGCAAAGCTGTGCCAGCGCGTTTCTTTTCGGGCTTTAAGATGCGCAATCACGCTTCTGCATACAACAAGTCTCTCACGAAGCTCATATATATACATAAGCTCCTGAAAGTCCTCGGCATACAGATTTTCGCTTAGCTTTAAAAGATTAACTATCCTTTCATCTGCAATATTAAGCTGTTTTTCATTAAAGCGATAATTTGTTTTTATTCCGCCTGCATAGGAATCCATAACGGTCTGCATCGCTTCTTCAAGCTGTTCCGCAGTAAAGCGTGAGTTATTATCGGTCAGGAATTTTTCCGCTTCTTGAATATGTTCTTCTGTCATAGCTTCGTCTATTGGCACGCTGTTATTTTCATTTACAAAATTTATTGCCGAAAGCGCCGCAATTTCACCCTCTGCCAATGCTCCCGTAACATATTTTTGCGGACAGCCGCCCGCAACATCTCCTGCCGCAAACAAGCCCTTAACTGTGGTCGCTCTTTTTGTATCGACCCAATATCCGCTCGCCGTATGGCCGCCTACGATATACGGCTCTGTGCCTTCGATTTCCACATTTTGCTCCGAGGGATTTTTTCCGCTTTCTATCCACTTCAAGGTTTGCGAAGGAGCCATATTGAGATACGCCTTTTTAAGTGAATTATCCTGCTCGGCGGTAATTCCCTCAGTTTGCAGATAGCACGGGCCCCTGCCCTGTTGATTTTCGTTTACTGTACCGTAAACACGCTGAGAGGTTGTAATACCGTATTTTGTTTCATATACTTCCCCTAAAGAATTTATCTGTTTTGCTCCTACCCCCTGTGCAAGAGTTCCCGTGGGAGCGATCGTATCCTTACACCTCAGAGCAATAAAGCGCATTTCAAACGTGGTCATCTCCGCTCCCGCTTTAATGCCCATTGCATATCCCGCTCCTGTATTAAAGGGAGGATACCACATTTTATGGCGTGAAAATCCGGGATTGTTCGGCTTGTAAAGTCCTGCCGCTCCGCCGGTGGCAACAATGACCGCGTTCGCCTCAATTATGTAAAATGTTTCATTTTCTATTCCAAATCCAAAGGCGCCGCTTATACGGTTATTTTTAACAAAAAAATCCGTGATATTTACACGGTTAAGAACATCTGTATTAGGGAGCTTTTTTACGGCGTTCGCCAAAATAGGCTTTATATTTTCACCGTTTATTTTTAAATTTCTGTTTCCGCGAGTGACATACTTTCCGTTTTTATCCTTTAAAATAACAAGTCCCAGCTGTTCAAGCCTTTTTGTAACGGCATTCAGCCTCTCTGACATAGTGAGGAGCAAATCCTCTCTTACAATATTATCTGCGTCCTTTTTTGCGTAATCTACATAGTCCTGCGGAGTTTTCCCTTCGGCAATATATGCGTTAAGTGCATTTACACCTGCGGCAAGACAGCCGCTTCGCTTTATATGCGCCTTTTCACAGATAAGTACCTTTGCATCGGAATTTTCGGAAATCGTCAAAGCGGCATAACAGCCTGCCGTTCCTCCGCCGATGATCAGTATATCGGTTTTGAGTCTTTCGGTTTTCATAAAATCACTCGCTTAGTTTTGAAATATAATTATCGGCTGACATTACGCAGTTTGCACCGTCGCTGACTGCCGTCACTACCTGCCTTAAGCTTTTTGTTCTCACATCTCCTGCGACAAAAATACCCTTTGCAGAGGTTATGCCGTCCTCATTTGCTATAACATAGTTATTATCATCAAGCTCCGCTATGCCTTCTAAAAGCTTTGAATTCGGAACGGTTCCAATTGCTACAAAAGCTCCGTCGGTATTTATGATTTCTTCGCAATTATTATGCAAAATCTTAACAGCGCTCACCTTTTTATCGCCTATGATTTCCAATGGGACTGCGTTCAGAATCGGCTTAATATTTTTTGTATTTTTTACCGCTTGCTGCAAGGCTTTGTTGGCTCTAAATTCATCTCGGCGGTGTATCAAATAAACAGCTTCGGCAATTTTTGAGAGCAGAATCGCATCCTGCAAGGCTGTATCTCCTCCGCCGATAACTGCAACGGTTTTATTTTTATAAAATGCACCGTCGCATACAGCGCAATAGGATACCCCTTTGCCCGAAAATTCGCTTTCACCTTTTATATTAAGCCTTCTCGGGTTTGCGCCGGCGGCATAAATTATTGTTTTGGTTTCTAAAATCTCATCATCCGAAAAAACTATACTGTAATAATGTTCTTTGGGAATAATTTTAACCGCTTCTCCCTCATAAAATTCGGCTCCCAGCGAAACAGCGTGCTGCCGAAACCTTTCTCCCAAATCATAGCCGCTTTCGCCATATATTCCGAGATAATTATCAACTCGTTCACTCTCGGCGATCTGCCCTGTTCCCATATATTCTCTTTCAACAACGACAGCACGCAGCTGCGCACGCTTTGCATAAACCGCCGCCGATAATCCTGCAGGGCCGCTGCCGATTATAATTGTATCGTACATATTTTACCTCTGACAAAGAACGTAATTTTACCATATTACTAAGTTCTCTTTTTCAGCATTATTTCCCTCTATTTTAAATGAATTAAGCACGGGGTTTTCATTATCCATAAGCGATAAAATAAGATAACTCGCCTTACTGTCATACGCAAGTCTTTTGTCCTCATCAGAGGGTCTTGACGGCGACTCAGGATGCGAATGCCAGTTACCCAAAGGGACAAGTTCATTAGAGCGCATATCCTTTATTGCGGCGAGCTGTTCCTTGGCGTCAAGTGAAAAATGCTCGTTTGAATGGTCAATATTTGTGAGAAAATAAACTTTTTTGATTATTTTATTATCCCCATCAAGCTTTCCCGCAATAAGTCCGCAGGCTTCATTGGGAAGCTCTTTTCTCGCGTGTTCAAGAATCGCTTTATAATCTTCACTTTTCATCGAAATCATAAGCCTACACCGTCACATTCCGCCTGTTCATAGTCTATAAGCTCGGTTATAGTAGGATTAGCTCCGCAAACCTCGCAGTCATCTGTTTTTGTAGGAAGCTTAACCTTACGAAATTCCATTTTCAGAGCATCATATGTAAGCAGATAACCTGTAAGAAGCTGACCTACTCCGAGTATATACTTAACCGCTTCCATAGCCTGAAGACTGCCTATTACACCGCCCATAGCGCCGATAACTCCCGCTTGTTTACAGGTTGGGACCGCATCCTTTGGCGGCGGATTTTTAAATACACAGCGATAGCATGGGCCTTCGCCGGGGACGTATGTCATAAGCTGTCCCTGAAAGCGGATAATACCCGCGTGTGAGAACGGTTTTTTCGCCATTACGCAAGCGTCGTTGATGAGGAATTTTGCGGGAAAGTTATCTGTTCCGTCAATGATGAAATCATAATCCTTTATTAAATCCATTATATTTTCGCTTGTAACGAATGTGCGGTAGGTATTTACGGTAACATCGGGATTCATTTCTTCAATAGTTTCTTTCGCCGAGAGCACCTTAGCCTTGCCTACATCCTTTGTTGCGTGGATAATCTGTCTTTGAAGATTGGAAAGGTCCACTTCATCCGCGTCCGCAATACCTATTGTTCCAACGCCCGCCGCCGCGAGATACATTGCGGCAGGCGCTCCCAATCCGCCGGCTCCGATTATCAGCACACTTGCATTAAGAAGCTTTTTCTGACCCTTTGCACCTACTTCTTTTAAAATTATATGACGGGAGTACCGCTCGATCTGTTCATTGGTGAATGCCATTTATTGTCCGCCTCCCATAAAATACAAAAATTCGACTGTATCGCCGTCTTTTAATACTGTATTTTTAAAATCTCTGCTTTCAACAAATTCATCATTGATCGTAACCGTTACATACTGAGGTGTTTCAACCTTTTCATCAATAACAAGCTGAGCAACCGTTAAGTCGTCCTTTACTTCTTTTTTTACTCCTGCAACTGTAATAAGCATAATAACAATCTCCTCTTTATTTATTTTAATTTTTCAATTATTTCAGTTATTTCGGATTTTTTCACCGCACCTATAAGACGCTCGGTTTCCTGACCGCCTTTAAAAAATATCAGTGTAGGCGCCGCCTGAACCTCATATTTTTCGGCAAGCTCAGCGTCAAAATTTATATTGATTTTTGCAATATTTATGCTGTCTGCATACCGTTCTTCAATTTCAGCAAGAACAGGTGACAAACGCTTGCAGGGTACACAGCTGTCAGAATAAAAATCCGCAAGAACGGGCAGTTTTGAATTTAAAACCTCCGCTTCAAAGCTCTCTGCATTAACTCTAACAGACATTTAATCACCCACCTTTTTTACAATGAGATCATATGTGCCGTCGCCATTGTCGATCAATTTTAAAATCTGATGTCCCTCTTCTTTTATGCTTCTCGGCACGTTCTGAACAGGTTCTCCGTCATTCATTTTTACAGATAAGATCTGTCCTTCCTCAAGCTCTTCAAGCGCTATTTTCGCTTTGACAAATGTTGTGGGACAAACCACATCGGTTATATCTACCGTATCGTCAATAATAAAATCAGCCATTGTATGCCTCCAAAATTGTATTTTCAAATTTTTCTTTACCGACCCGGTCAATAATAAATTTAAAGCGCTCACCGGGATTTGCGTTATCTTCAAAAAAATGTATCGCCGCGTCGCAGATTTGCATAAGCTTTTCCTTGTCTTCAATGAACGGGATTATTGTTTCTCCCTTATTAATGCTGTTGCCGAATAGTCCTCCAAACGAAACAATATAGCCGTGAACCGTATCCCATGCTTCGGTAGGACAGGCTTTATAACAGCGTCCGCAAAAGTTGCATTTTGTTTTATCAACCTCTATTTTTCCGTCCGCTATACTTATCGCGCCGACTCTGCAAGCCTTTTCACACACTCCGCAGCCGATACAATCATCTTTTCTCCAGCTCACTTTTATTCCGCCTTTAATGCCCAAGTCGTTTTCTTCGGCTTTCAGGCAGTTGTTCTGACAACCTGTTATCCCGAACTTAAACTTATGTGGCAGTTCTCTTGCGAAATAACGCTCGTCAAGCTCCTTTGCGAGAGCGTATGTATCAATACAGCCGCTCGGACATATCTCCTGTCCCTGGCAGGCAGTAATGGTGCGAACTCTCGGCCCGCACACTCCCGGCTGGACATCACCCTCGGCAAGAGCGTTTTTTACCTCCTCAATATCATCGAGCTTAATAAACGGTATTTCTACGCTTTGCCGTGATGTCAGGTGAACGTGTCCGTCGCCGAACTTTTCTGCAACCTCTGCTATTTTTGCAAGCTGTGTTGCAGTAAGGTTTCCTCCTACCACCCTCAGTCTTAATGAAAAATTATTCTTTTGCTTCTGGCGCATAAATCCGCCTTTTTTTAAAGTTGCATAATCTACAGCCATTTAGTTTTCCTCCCGCAGCTTTTCTATCGCCTGCCTGAAATCCTCTTTCAGGTCTTCTATATCCTCTATACCAATACTTATTCTGATTGTGTCATTATATACTTCTGCATTGATTTTTTGTTCCTCACTGCTGTGTGCATAAATCGTACTTGCAGGATGAATAACCAAGGTTCTCACATCTCCTATATTCGTCGCTATAAGAGGTAATTTCAGATTATTCATAAGCCTGAACGCTCTTTCCTTGCTTCCCGCCCGTATTGTGAGTATTGCGCCGCCTTTGCCTTTGAAAAGCTTTTGTGCAAGCGGATAATACGGACTTTTTTTCATCATAGGATAATTTACGTCAATATCTTCAAAGGTATCAAGATACTCCGCAAGCTGTAAGGCATTGTCGCACAGTCTTTCCATTCTTAAACCCATAGTCTCCAAACCGATAGTATTTAAAAACGCATTCACAGGAGATAGGCAACAGCCGATATTGCGCCATATTCCGTTTCTCAGCTTTGCAAGATAAGCAAATTTGCCGTATTTTTTATATTCACCGATAAATTCATAGCGGTTCTCGTCCCACATAAAATTGCCGCTGTCAATAATTATACCGCTTATGGCATTTCCGCCGCCGTTTATATACTTAGAGGTGGAATGAACAACAATGTCCGCACCGTAATCTATGGGATGAATAAGACATGGCGTCGCGGTCGTACTATCAATAATTAAAGGTATTTTATGCTTATGCGCAAGCTCTGAAACCCTTTCTATATCTACGATATCAAGCGCGGGATTTCCGATAAGCTCGGCAAATATTGCCTTTGTCTTTTCTGTAATAAAAGGTTCTATTTCATCATTACAGACACGCTTTACGAAATTGGCTTTAATCCCAAATGCTTTTAAGTCGCCGAACAGATCTATGGTTCCTCCAAAAAGTCCCGAACCGGCTATGATTTCATCGCCTGTTTTAAGTATATTTAAAAGCGACATCGTGACCGCCGCCATACCGGATGAACAAGCTACCGCACCTATTCCGCTTTCAAGCGAGGCTATACGTCTTTCGAACGAATCAACGGTGGGATTGCTTATTCTCGAATAAGCAAAGCCCGGCGCTTTATTATTAAATATTTTTTCGAGCTTTTCCGGAGATTCATGGGAAAACGCGCTTGACTGATAAATCGGCGTTACGGTTGCTCCCGTCAAGGGATCGCTTTCATAATTTTTGTGCAGTAACGCAGTGTTAAATTTCATATTGTCACCTGTTTTTTAGTATATAGATAGTAATGTACAGAGTAATAAATTGCCAGTTAAAATCGTTGCGCCTATTATAACCTACTTAACATAGTAAATCAATAGGTTTTCTTCTGTTTTGTAGATTTGCATAGTATTCTCATAGGTTTTATAGATATTTATTGCATTTTAATCATATTGCAAAATCTCCAAAACCGTGATATACTACTATTAAGGTATGTTTAATAGGTTATTAAAGGAGCTGAGAATTTGAAAATATCAACCAAAGTAGAATTTGGCATTATAGCCATAATAGATATAGCAATCAATTCGGAAAATAATAATGCGGTAACCGTTTACAGCATTTCAAAACGTCAGAACATTTCGGGTAAATATCTTGAGCAAATTCTCCCTGTTCTGAGGCAGGCACATTTGATTCGGGGATTAAAAGGCTCAAAGGGCGGTTATGTGCTGACAAGACCTGCTGAGGATATTACTTTTAAAGAAATTATCAACGCACTTGATATTACAGTTTTAAGCAATGTTTATTTTTCTTCTCAGAGTGAATCAGAGATTGTTAATACAATAAATGATAATTTATGGAATAAAATGACCGATTATATGCGTAATTTTTCCGAAAGCCTTACTCTTGCGGATATTATTGAGCGGTATTACAAATCCATAGAGCAAAATTCAGAGCAAATAATGTATTATATTTAAAAAAGCACCGTAGCCTCCGGTGCTTTTTCTCATACTGCTTATTATATTTTAAAGCTTAAATTCTGAGATTACTTTACAGGTATATACAATATCACGGTCGCTGTGCGCGTCTGAAACAAACATAGCTTCAAACTGTGATGGCGCCGCATATATACCGTTTTCGAGTAAATAAGAATAAAACACAGCGAATTTTTCACGGTTCGATTTTCTCGCTGCGTCATAGTCTGCAACCCTTTGATCCGTAAAAAATACTGTGAGCAGCGAGGTCTCACGGTTAAAATTAAGTCCTGCCGCTTTCATTGACTCTCCAAGCCTTTTTGCTTTTTTATTGAGCCTGTCATACAAATCTCTATCTCTCTCCAAAGCCTTTAACGTCGCAATTCCCGCTGAAACAGCTATGGGATTCCCCGATAACGTACCCGCCTGATACACTGAACCTAACGGAGCAACACATTCCATTACCTCTCTCTTTCCGCCGTATACGGCAAGCGGCATTCCTCCTCCCACTATCTTGCCTAATGTTGTAAGATCCGGGGTTACCCCGTAATATTTCTGCGCACCGCCCAAAGACAGACGAAAACCGGTTATCACCTCGTCAAATATTAACAGAGCTCCATTCTCCTTGGTAATATCACGCAGAAATTGCAGAAAGCCCTCCTTGGGCGGAACTACTCCCATATTCGCCGCACACGGTTCGACTATTATACAGGCTATATCGGCTCCGTATTCTTCAAACAGCTTTTTTACCGACAGCTCATCATTATAAACCGCCGTAAGCGTATTGTCCGTATAGCTCTTTGGAACTCCCGCGCTGTCGGGAATTGAATTTGTTAAAAGTCCCGAGCCAGCCTTTACCAAGAGTCCATCCGAATGTCCGTGATAACAGCCTTCAAATTTTACGACCTTATCCCGATGAGTAAATCCTCTTGCCGCTCGGATAGCGCTCATAACCGCCTCCGTTCCCGAATTAACAAGACGGAGCATTTCCATAGAGGGCATATTCCTCTGTATCAAATGTGCAAGCTCAATTTCGCCCTTATGACAGGCGCCGAATGTCAATCCGCCGTCGCAGGCTCTTTTGACCGCTTCTATAACCTCCGGATTGCCGTGTCCCAAAATATTCGGTCCCCATGAACAAACATAGTCTATATATTCGTTTCCGTCGACATCATATATTTTGCTTCCTGCCGCACGATCTATAAACAACGGTGTTTTTCCGACGCTGCGACAGGCTCTTACGGGACTGTTTACTCCTCCCGGCATAAGCTTTAAGGCTTCTTTATAAAGCCTTTCGGATTTTTCGGTATTCATATATTTTCCTCCAGCCATTTTGCAACATCAAGCGCATGATATGTGATTATTATATCTGCGCCGGCTCGTTTAATGGCAGTCATATTTTCCATAACGATTCGCTTTTCATCAATGAATCCCTTTTCTGCCGCCGCCTTTACCATTGAATATTCGCCGCTGACATTGTATGCCGCAAGAGGGAGCTCAAAGCGGCTTGCCTCTTTGATAACGTCAAGATAAGCGAGCGCAGGCTTGACCATAACCATATCTGCGCCCTCTGAAATATCATCGGAAATTTCTCTTAGCGCTTCTCTGCCGTTTGAGCAGTCCATTTGATATGTTTTTCTGTCCCCAAAACACGGCGCTGAATTTGCCGCATCGCGGAACGGAGAATAATAGGCTGAGGCAAACTTTGCGCTGTATGCCATAATCGGAATATCTGTTAATCCGTTTTCATCAAGCGCTTCTCTTATCGCCGCGACTCTGCCGTCCATCATATCGGACGGTGCGATAATATCCGCTCCGGCCTTTGCGAGGCTTACCGCCATTTTTGACAGCAGAGGCAGGGTTTCATCATTTAATATTTTATCGTCCTTTACAACTCCGCAATGTCCGTGAGATGTATATTCGCAAAGACAAACGTCTGCAATAACCAGAAGCTCGGGATATTTCTTTTTTATATAGCGGATCGCCTGCTGCGCAACTCCGTTTTCGTCATATGCGCCGCTTGCAAGCTCGTCCTTCTGCTTTGGGATTCCAAAAATCAGCAGGCCGGAGATCCCGCTGTCCTTTATCTCGGACAATATCTCGTCGCTCCTGTCTATTGAATACTGATATATCCCCGGCATTGAGGCAATGGGATTTTTTATATTTTCTCCCTCGGCAACAAAAATCGGATATATCAAATCGTCCTTAATTATATGTGTTTCCCGAACCAGCCTGCGCATCCGGTCGTTTGCTCTTAATCGTCTGAATCTCTTCATTTTGTACCTCCCTGATAATTGTATCGACTATTCCTTCAATATTGCTTGTTTCACAAATCCTGATATTTTTTATGCCGCGCCTTCTTAAAGCGTTTGCGGTAACGCTGCCTATACAGATAATTTTTGTTTTCGCGGAGATCCTGTATCCGCTTTCAAAAAAAGCGTTTACACCGGACGAGCTTGCAAATGCTATAAAGTCCGTATTGATCTCTTCGCCTATGAAATTTGAAGCGGCGCTCTGAACGTCGTAGGTTTTTATATCGTCAAAGCTCATATTTTTCCTGTCAAGAATTTCCGTAAGCTCCTTAGAGCCCTGCCGCGCTCTCAATATGAGTATTCTTTCGCCCTCGGACGCTTTTTCCGAAAGCTTATTTCCAAGCGCTTCAGACGTATAGCTTTCGGGAACAAGGTCGGCAAATATCCCATGATTTTCTAAAGCTCTTGACGTTCCGCTGCCGATTACGGCAAACTTTATTTTCGCGAGCTTCCTTACGTCAATTTTCAGTTTATTAAGTCTGCTGAAAAAAATCTCCGCCCCGTTTATGCTTGTAAGCACGATCCAGCTATAATCAGTTAAATTCATCAGAGCGTTGTCAAAGCTCGGATTATCGCAATATTCAATTACATTAAGATAGTCGAGATTTTTAACGCCTGCGCCCAGATTGTTAAGCCGAGACAAAAGCTCATTGACAAACCTTTTCGTTCCCGTTGCGACGACGGTAATATTTTCAAGCGGCATTTTAATCGTCTGCGAAAAATCAAATTTTGCAACTTCACCAATCACTATGACTGCCGGCGCTGTTAAATTTTGCTCCTTAGTAATTTCAGCTATATCTTTTAACTCGCCTGTTACTACACGCTGAGCCGCAGTCGCGCCATTGGAAATTACAGCCGCAGGCGTGCTTTCGTCCTTTCCTTTTTCAATAAGGATTTTTGCGATCTGCTTTAGATTTTTCAGTCCCATTAAAAAGACAAGCGTGCCGTCAAGGCTTGCATAAGCGCTCATATTCTCGGGCAGCATATCATCCGCCGTATGACCTGTTATCACATGAAAGCTGCGGCTTGAGCCGCGGTGTGTAACGGGTATTCCCGCAAGCTCGGGAACCGCTATTGCCGATGAAATTCCCGGAACTACCGCATACTCGATATTATTTTTTTGCAAAGCGGAGATTTCTTCTCCTCCTCTGCCGAATACAAAGGGGTCGCCGCCCTTGAGTCTGACAACGGTATTTCCCTCTCGCGCCTTCTCAATCAAAAGGTTATTTATCTTTTCCTGAGCTTCACTATGTCTCCCCGCACGCTTTCCTACGCAGATTTTTTCGGCGTTATCGGGAGCATAATCAAGCAGGGCGGTATCAATAAGGCTGTCATAAACAATTACACTGCATTGTTCAATTAATTTCTTTCCTCTGAGGGTTATTAAATCATAGCTGCCGCAGCCCGCGCCGACAATATAAACCTTGCCAAATTTATTCATAGCTTTGAAACCAACTCCTTTGCAAGCCGGAATCGGTTTAAGCTGTTATCCCTGCCGCATACGGTTTTATCGCCGTCCTTTGACAGCGCAATTAAAATTTCATTATCTTTAATACATGAATAGGCTCCCAAGGGCATACCGCAGTCGGCGCTCAAAAGCTCTATAATACGCCGCTCTGTTTCAAATGACAGGAATGTATTTTCATCATTTATTTCTTTTATTATCGGCACCGCGAAATCATTTTTTCTGCTTTCTATTGCAATTATGCCCTGACACGGCGCCGGAAGAAACTGCGTATAATCGTAATAAGTAAAATCAAATCTTTCATCGGTATCAAGTCCAAGTCTTTTAAGTCCTGCCGCGGCGATTATTATGCCGTCATATTCCCCTTTTTCGAGCTTGTTAAGGCGGGTGTCGACATTTCCTCTTATATTTTCAAAGCTTATATCCGGATAGATTTTTTTAAGATTCAGTCTGCGCCTTAAGCTGCCCGTTCCTACAACAAAATCACGAGAATTTCTTATAGTATGATCCTTTTTGACAACAAGGACGTCGCGATAATCTCCGCGCTTTAACACCCCCGAAATTTTAAGTCCGTCGGAAAGAAAAACAGGCAGGTCCTTTGCGCTGTGTACCGCAATATCTATAACCTTATTTTGCATAGCCATTTCTATTTCAGATACAAACACTCCCTTGCCTCCGATTTCCGCAAGAGGTTTATCAAGCGTTTTATCGCCTGTTGTACTTATGTAAACGACTTCGGTTTCAATATCGGGAAACAGCCCTTTAATTTCATCTATTACCATTTGAGTTTGCACAAGAGCCAGCCTGCTCTTTCTTGTTCCGATTTTTATTTTCATTTACTTTAATTCCTCTATTATTTTTAAAATTTGCTTTTCGTTGGCCTTATCGTAATTTTCACCGCAAATTTCAAGTATGCGTTCAAAGGCTTTTTTTCTGTTCTCCCCCGATTTAATTTCACTCTTTATGCGCATTCTGTATTTGCTTAGAATTTCTACTGCTTTATCGCATTTTTCGTCGAGGGATTCTTCAATTTTTTTACGCAGAGCTTTACAATATAAGGGACTTTTGCCTGAGGTAGAAATTCCGACGGTAACATTATTCCTCTTAACAAGCGCAGGAAAAATAAATCCGCACTTATTTTTATCGTCAACTGTATTTATAAGAATATTTTTGCTTTTGCAAAGCTCAAAAATATGGGTGTTGAGCTTGTTATCGTCTGTCGCGCTTATAACCATAAAGGCATTGTCAATATCGGTATCCTTAAATTTTCTGTTAAGGATTTTTACTTCCTTTATTTTATTTAATTCGTCACATATCTCATCTGCAACAACAGTTATCTGCGGTTTGAAGGGCAGCAGCTTTCGCACCTTTCTTAAGGCTACCGCTCCTCCGCCTGCAACCAAGCAATTTTTATTTTCTATATCAATATAAAACGGAAAATATCCCATATTTACTCCTGTGCCGCAAAAGTTTTAAGAATTTTTATAAAAGCGGAAAATTCCTCTGCCGAGGCGTTATTTTTCATTCTGTAAATCAGCTCTTCAAGAGGCTTGTCCGACAAAGCGCTCTTTACCTCGTCTATTGATGGCAAAAAGGAATGAAAAATCATATCCTTTTTCAACTCGTCGATCTCTTGTGATATAATTTCCTTTGCAGCATAAACGCTGTCCGCTTTTAATTCATTGTTTTCCCGCGCGAGCCTTTCAAAATAGTCGATGTTAATTAATCTCACGCCGTTTATATCGGTAATTGAAGCGTCTATATCGGGCGGCACGGCTAAATCTATAAAAAGCCTCTTTTTATCCCCGCTTATGTGCTTTTTCAAATCATAGAGCGTAACCGTGTAATGCGGACTTGAGGTTGCGCTTATTACGCAGTCCGCGCTTTGAATATACTCATACCTGTTTTTATAATCAACCGTTTCTATTCCCATATCGTCTATAAGCTTCAGATGAGAATTATGCTGTCTGAGCGTTGCCTTTACAGAAACGTTTTTATGAGATACAAGATTTTTCAGCACGGTTGCTCCCGTCTTTCCGCTTGCTCCTATGACAAGCACACTGACGTTTTCACCAAGTCTTGCCGCCTCGTTTGCCGCCAGTGTAGCGACGGATACAGACGTTTTTGACAAAGCCGTTTTTGTTTTTATTTTCTTTGCGCAAGCAAACGCCGATTGAAAAATCATATTAAGCTCATAGGATACAAAATTATTTTCCTTGGATTGCATATAAGCTCTCTTAGTCTGACCTAATATTTCATCTTCGCCTATTACCATTGAATCAATACCGCAGGCGACCTTAAAAAGATGCAAAATTGCATTGTCGCCGTGAAAAAACAGAAGATTTTTTGAAAGCAGCTCCTCTATAATTCCCGAGCCTTCGGCGAGCGCAGCGACAACATATTTCTCCGAGCTTCTTTCACCGCAATAGTAAACCTCGGTTCTGTTGCAGGTGCAAAGCATGACACATTCAGATATATATTTGCTTTTTATCAGCGCCGAAATAATTTTATTGCAAACGGCTTGTGAAAATGCGAGCCTTTTGCGCAAATCAACATCGGCATTTTTATAGTTTAAGCTGATACAATACAAAACAGACACTCCCCATACAAAGGTTATTTTAATACCGCAAATAGCTTTCGTCAATTATTTTCCTCTGATATGCGCCAATGACCAATAAGACAAAAGGCTGTATTTTTAAATTATACAGCCTTTATATATCAAATAATAACAAATTCCTCACGAAGCGATTGATTTTCAAGCAAATATGCTTTATTGCCCGATGTGACAAAAATTCTGTAAATAAAAACGTCAACCCTTTCACCGACCGACACAGGCGGCAAATCAAGCGCTCTTTTCGCAATTAAAAGGGTATCGTTTGTACGGATTTCCAGCTCAAGATTATCTCCTCTAAATGAAATTTTTTCTACTATACCCTCACTTGCGGAGCTTTTATAGCTTTGCTCCTCGTTTTTCCTCGTAACCTTTACAAATTCGGGACGCACAAAAGCTTTATCAACCTTGTCAAGCCGTTCAAATGTATGAAATTTTCCGTAGTCGGGAAGCTCTGACGGATGACCGAAAAACGACGCGGTAAAAGCGGTCTGCGGATTTTGGTAAACCTCGAGCGGCGTTCCCTTTTGTTCGATTTTTCCCGCATTTGTTATGATAATTTCATCGGCAACCTCTATTGCTTCGTCTTGGTCATGAGTTACAAAAATACTTGTGACCCCCAGCTTTTCAATCATTTCCTTGAGCCAGCTCCTAAGCTCCTGCCTTACCTTTGCGTCAATAGCGGCAAACGGCTCGTCAAGAAGTAAAAGCTGCGGATTTGGAGCCAGCGCCCTTGCAAAAGCTACCCTCTGTCTTTGACCTCCCGAAAGCTGACTCGGATACCTCTTTTCAAGTCCCTCAAGGTTGACTAATTTTATAAGCTCCATTACTCTTTCATCAATCGTTTTCTTATCCTTTTTCTGTGTTTTCAGCCCAAAGGCAATATTATCATACACAGTCATATACCTAAAAAGCGCATAATTCTGAAACACAAATCCTATGCCGCGCTTGCTCGCCGGAATATTGTTTACTACCTTTCCGTCGATTATTATGTCTCCGCTGTCGGGCGTTTCAAGTCCCGCGATCATTCTGAGGATCGTGGTTTTTCCGCTTCCGCTGGGGCCTAAGAGTCCTATGAGCTTTCCTTTTTCAATACCAAAGCTAACATTATCCGAGGCTTTGTAATCGCCGAATTTTTTATTTATATTCTTTAATTCTACATACATATCATCAAGCCTTCTTTCCCCTGTATTCAACTATGCTGCGGATAATGAGTATAATAAGAGCCATTATAACAAGCAATGACGACACCGCAAATGCCGGAACATACTGAAATTCGTTAAATAAAATTTCAACATGAAGAGGCAGGGTGTTTGTCTTTCCTCTTAAATGACCTGAAATAACGGATACCGCTCCGAACTCACCCATTGCCCTTGCGGCACAAAGAACTATTCCATACAAAAGCGCCCATTTTATATGCGGGAAAGTGACCTTTCTGAATATTGTAAATCCGCCTGCTCCCATAAGAGCCGCCGCCTCTTCCTCTTCTGTTCCCTGCGCCTCCATAACGGGTATAAGCTCTCTTGAAATAAACGGAAATGTAACGAATACCGTTGCAAGGATTATTCCGGGAACTGCAAAAACTATCTGCAAGCCTAAGTCCTGGAGCCATGGATAGATTGGGCTTTGTCTGCCGAATGTCAGAAGAAAAATCAAGCCTGCAATAATCGGCGAAACCGTAACCGGTATATCAATGAGAGTTGTAAGCAGTTTTTTCCCTCTGAACGGGAACTTTGTGATCGCCCATGATGCGAAAATTCCAAACACTGTATTTATCAGCACCGCGAAAACCGTTGCTTCTATCGTCAAGCCTGCCGCATTGAGAGCATATTCATCAGCAACCGCTTTCTGATATGTTTCCCAGCCGCTGCGCAAGGCCTCGGTTATGACTGTTATCAAAGGGAGGATAAGCATAAAAAATACAAAAACAACGCAAACGGAAATTAATATCCACTTTACTGCCCTTGAAACTTTTTTGTTTTCCTGCATTATTTATTCCCTCCCTTTAAAATTTTGGTACTGCGCGCTTGAATTATATTTACAGCAAACAATACCGCAAAAGAGAATAACAGCATTACCAAAGCTATTGCAGTTGCGCTGGTATAGTCGTATTCCTGAAGCTCCGACATAATGATTAAAGGCGTTATTTCTGTTTCATACGGCATATTGCCCGCAATAAAGACAACGCTGCCATACTCGCCTATACATCTTCCGAACGCAAGACCAAAGCCTGTAAATACCGCCGGTCTTATTTCCGGGAATATGATTTTCCAAAAAATTTTCACTTTGCTTGCGCCTAAAACGCCCGCCGCCTCTTCATAAGAATGATCAAGCTTTTCAAGCACGGGTTGCACCGACCTGACAACAAACGGTATTCCTATAAATATCAGTGCCACCGTTATTCCGATTCTCGTATAGGCGATCTTTATACCAAATTGCTCAAAAAAGCTGCCTATTGCACCCGTATCTGCCGTCAGGGCAGTCAGCGCTATGCCGGCAACCGCCGTGGGCAGCGCAAAGGGAAGCTCTATCATTCCGTCAAGAACTCTCTTAAACGGGAAATCATATCTTACAAGAACCCACGCAAGGATAACACCCATTACTGCATTTATCAGTGATGCGATAAATGCAGTAATAAAGCTTACATAAAAGCTTGCAAGTACACGCTTGCGGGTTATTATTTCTATTATTTCACTGAAGTTCATTTGAGCCGTGAACAATACCAATGACGCCAACGGTATTATGACTATTAAACTGAGTATGGCAAGAGTCACGCCCATTGAAAGTCCAAAGCCCGGTATTACTCTCTTTTTTGCTTTATTCATTAACTACACCTTAGCTTTATTCTTCATATATCTGGTCAAAAATCCCGCCATCGGCAAAATGTTTTTCCTGAGCTTCGTCCCAGCCGCCGAAATCATCAATAGTCACAAGGTTTATGTCAAGGTTAAACACATCTGAATATTCTTTGAGAATTTCTTCGTTTGAAGGACGGTAATAATTATCGCCCGCTATTTTCTGAGCCTCGTCCGAGTAGAGATAATTGAGATACTCTGTTGCAACCTCTCTTGTTCCTCTCTTGTCAACGACCTCGTCAACTATTGCCACCGATGGCTGTGCAAGAATACTGATGCTCGGCGTAATAATTTCATAATCGTCAGGATAGTCCTTGATTGAAAGAAACGCCTCGTTTTCCCACGCTATCAGAACATCTCCCTGTCCGTTTTCAACAAAGGTGGTCGTCGCTCCTCTTGCGCCCGAATCAAGTACCAAAACATTTTGGAACAGCTTTTTAATAAACTCCTGTATCTTTGCCTCGTCACCGTTATAAAGCTTATCTGCATATGCCCATGCCGCAAGATAATTCCATCTTGCTCCGCCCGATGTTTTCGGATTAGGAGTGATAATGCCGACTCCGTCTTTAACAAGATCGTCCCAGTCCTTTATGTTCTTGGGATTCCCCTTTCTTACAAGGAAAACTATTGTTGAAGTATATGGCGCGCTGTCTTTATCAAATTCCTTAACCCAGCCGTCCTCAATAAGTCCCGCGTCCCGAACAGCGTTTACATCGCCCTCAAGCGCAAGCGTAACTACATCTGCCTCAAGGCCGTTTGCAACCTCAAGCGCCTGCTTGCCCGAACCGCCGTGCGACTGAGTGATCTCAACATCCTGACCTGTCTGCTCTTTCCAGTGAGTTTTAAACGCCTCATTATACGCTGCATACAGCTCTCTTGTCGGGTCATATGAAACATTTGTTATTGTCACCTTATCAGAACTTGCAGAATCCTCGCTTGATGAGCTGCTTGATGAGCCGCTCGACGTGCTGCCTGAGGAATTGCCGCATCCGGTGAAGCCAAACGCTGATGTTGTCAAAATTCCTGCTGCTAATATAATAGATAATATTTTCTTTTTCATTGTAATAACCTCATTTCATAATTGTGTAATTAAAATAATTAATTAAAAATTTGTTTGATATTGATAATTAACCGATTCAACAGTATGATATGCCTCCGTCCGACATACATACGATATTACACATTCGTCCGTTTCTCCAATTGTGGCGCAAAAACAATAAAAAATACCTGAAAAGCTTTTTATTCATTTCTCGCACCGCCTTTCTTTATTAATATAACATCAACACGGCAAAGCAAAGGATATTAACGAGTAATCGAGTAGAAATTGGCTTAATTTATTTCCTACTATTTTCGTATGTTTTCTATGATTTGTCGTGCTTATATTATATTCAGATGGTTTTATCTTGTCAAGAAATTTTTACCTATTATTTTCATATGTTTAGTAAGTTTGTGTGATGTGACAATTAAATAATGCCTTTTGAAAAAATTTATGGGAAAACGAGCCAAAGCCGCAATTCAAAAAGCCTCACGGTTGAGCTTGTTGTATATTATTTCCGTTAAACGTTCTTCATGCTTGCCGTCTAAAAGTTGTGCGAAAGCTATTTGGTTATAATTTATATAGGAACATAGGGCGGCAAATCCGTTTTGCAAATAATATTACTTATTTATCCATAACTCTTGACATTTCATTTAAGAAGGAGTAATATATGGCATATTAAACCTATATATTATATATGTTTTCTCTATTTTAATGTTCCGCTATATAAACAGCACGGGCTTGATGAACTTGCTTAATTCTGCGACAAGCAGGCAATCTCATAGAGCTTTGACGGATATCACAGTCTCCGCCGAAGGCTGCGGTGACGTCCGCCGTCTAAGAGGCGGACGCATCCGTGAACGGATTATATTTAATATCCGGATATCCGGCTGTTTATTCATTTAAAGGCATAGCGGCTTATTGGAACCGGTGATTTTATGAGTTTTGATCTTGACAACCCAAACGTAAAAAAGAATGTATTTAAAGGCTTTTTCGGAATCGAAAAGGAAAGTCTCAGAGTCGATGAAAAAGGATATCTTTCACACACAAGGCATCCCTTTATCAATAATCCGAATATTGATCGCGACTTCTGCGAAAATCAGGTTGAAATCGTGACCGACGTATGCGACAGTATTCAAGCTCTTTACAATCGGCTTACGGAGCTTCATAAGACGGTCGTCAAAGCGCTCGGCCGCCTTGAAACGGGACGTGAGCTTTTATGGCCGTTTTCTTCGCCTCCTTACATAAAGGGAGAAAGCGATGTTCCTATTGCAAGCTTCAGCGGAATGTTAAAGGGAAAAGAAATTTACAGGCGGTATCTCGCCAAAAAATACGGAAAGAAAAAAATGCTTTTTTCGGGAATACACTTTAATTTTTCGTTTGATGACAGTCTTCTTAATATCGGCTTTCAAAAAAACGAAGAAAGATCTTTCAGAAAATATAAGGACGGCGTATATCTGGAGCTTGCCAAAAAGCTCACGAAATACAGCTGGCTCATCGTATTTTTGACCGCTGCAAGCCCGATTATGGACTCCTCGTTTTTTCGCGAGGATTCAATAGGACGCGATATAATAACGCCGTACTCTTCCGCCCGATGCAGTGAAATCGGTTACTGGAATAAATTCATTCCTGTTTTTAACTACGACTGCATCGAGAGCTACGCCGACAGCATACAGATATATGTAGACCGCGGTATGATCAAATCGCTTTCAGAGCTTTACTATCCGATCAGACTCAAGCCGCACGGGGAAAGCTCTTTGGAAAATCTCAGGCAAACGGGCGTTAATCATATTGAGCTGCGTATGCTTGATTTGAATCCGCTGTCGCCCGTGGGGGTAAAAATAGAGGATTTAAATTTTATTCACTATCTCACAATATATCTTATGTCTCTTGAGGACAGAAATTTTTCCGACAGCGAGCAAACAGAAGCAATTATCAACTCAAAGAATTCCGCAAAATACGACATTAACACTGCGATAGAATTTCAAGGTGAAAGGTCGTCAGTTAGAGCGGCAGCTCTCAAGGTTCTTAAAAATATGGAGAGCTTTTTTGTAATGCATGGTCAAATCGACGCGGCTGACTGCATAAAAAATCAAATGAAGAAAATAACCGTTAAAAACAAACGATATGCCGAAGTTATAAAAAATAATTTTAGCAAAAATTATGTCGAAAACGGGCTCAGGCTTTCTTTGGCTTACGCCGACAGCTATTGCGGGGAGGTGGCTTTAAATGTGTGAAATTTTTGGCGCATGCTTCAATAACGAATTATTTTTAAACGACTATTTAAAAAGCTTTTACAGCCACAGCAATAATCATCCTCACGGCTGGGGACTTGCCGTTGCCGACGGGGACGATATTTCAATAGAGAAGGAGCCGATTCAGGCGACTAAAAGCAACTATCTCAAGGAACGTCTTTCCCTGCCCATTAATGCAAAAACAGTATTGGCGCATATACGCTATGCAACTATCGGAAATGTCGATTATAAAAACTGCCATCCGTATTCAAAAAGAGACAATTTTTCGCGTCGCTGGACATTGATCCACAACGGCACTATCTTTGACTATCCGCCGCTGAGCAGATTTTTAAAACAGCAAAAGGGAGATACGGACAGCGAGAGAATATTACTTTATATTATTGAACAGGTAAACAAAAGGCAGGAAGCGGCATATAGGCCGCTCGAACCGCATGAGCGCTTTTCGCTGGTCGATAGTATTGTGTCGGAAATGTCGCGGGGCAACAAGCTCAATCTGTTGATTTATGACGGGGAGTATATGTACGCACACACAAATTACACAGATTCGCTGCACTATCTGCAAAGCGAAAACGGCATAATTTTTTCCACTCTGCCGCTGAGCCACGATGAATGGCAAAAGCTTCCGTTCACAACCTTATTAGCATACAGAGACGGCAAGGCGGTATTCAAGGGTACTAATCATAAAAACGAGTATACAGACAACGAGGAATCAATAAAATTGCTTTATCAAATTTTCTCTAACTTGTAAGGAGATTGCAAAAAGTATGGATAGGGAAGTCATAAGACAGGCATTGTATGAAAAATACATAGAGCCTACCAAGAAAAAGGCGGAGAAATACATAGGCGTTGAAATTGAAATGCCGATCGTGAACTTATCAAAAACCGCTGTTGATTTTGACGTCGTTCACAGTATCACATTGAGCTTTATAAATCAGTTTGGCTTTAAGCCGTCCGGCAAGGACGACGACGGAAATATCTACTCCGCAGAAAGTCCTGAAAAAGGAGATATTCTTTCGTATGATTGCTCATATAACAATCTTGAGCTGTCATTCGGCAGAGAAAAAAATTTATACAACATTCAAAATCGGTTTTTTAAATATTATAAATATCTAAATAAGGAATTCGGAAGATTCAATTATACTCTGACGGGTATGGGGGTAAACCCCTACCGCAAATACAATCAAAATATACCGATTCCCAACGGGCGTTACCGAATGCTTTTTCATCATTTAGGCTCTTATAAAAAATACAGGGATTTACCCATGCTTTTTCACAGCTATCCGGAATACGGCACATTTTCAAGCGCGTCCCAGGTTCAGCTTGATGTATCCTACGAGGATTTGCCTCTCGTTCTCAACACATTTTCAAAACTCGAACCGATTAAAGCTTTGCTGTTTTCAAATTCAGTTCTCTTGGGTGAAAACGAGGAGCTTTTATGCTGTCGCGATATGTTTTGGGAAAACAGCACGCACGGTATAAACCCTCACAATATAGGAATGTATGATTATGAGTTTTCATCAATTGACGAGATCCTATCGTACATTGAATCCTCATCTATCTATTGTCTTGAGAGAGCTGATAAATACATAAATTTCACACCGACAAGGCTTATGGATTATTTCGACAAGCAGTCTGTCACAGGCGAATATTTTGACGGCTTAGAATATAAAACGATTAAGTTCACGCCAAGGCTTGACGATATTGAATATCTGAGGACTTTTAAATTTATCGACTTGACATATAGAGGAACAATAGAGTTTCGCAGTATGTGCTGCCAACCAATCAACGACAGTATGTGTATTGCCGCCTTCCACCTCGGTCTTATGAATAAAGTCAAGGAGCTTTCCCGACTGCTTCAAAACGACCGCGTATTGTATCATAGGGGATATAACGCGCCTGAGCTCAGAAAGCTCCTCATCAGGCGCAGACTGCCGAGCTTTATAGACGCAGATAACCTATATGCTCTCACTAAGAAAATCATAGACCTGTCATACGAGGGGCTCAGCGAAAGAAAACTTAATGAAGAAAATTTCTTAGCCCCTCTTTATGACAGAGTAAGGTTCAGAACAAATCCTGCAAAAAATATGCTTGAGTTAAAAGGCAGCGGAGTGGACTTGCAGGATATTATTCTCAAGTACGGAGAAATTGAGGATATAAAATCAGAGCTTACAGTATCCCTTTAAATCAAAATTAACAACTTATAATCGAAAGAGGACTTGTGTATCCTATGTTAAATCAGTTTTCAAGAACAGAGCTTTTATTCGGCAAAGAGTCGATGGAAAGGCTATCTAAATCGCGTGTAGCCGTGTTCGGCATAGGAGGCGTCGGCGGCTATGCGGTTGAGGCGCTTATCCGTTCGGGTGTGGGAACAGTCGACTTGATAGATGATGATAAAATTTGTATTACCAATATAAATCGTCAGATATACGCTACACACAAAACGGTCGGCAAATACAAGGTTGACGTTGCCGAAGAGCATATTCACGAAATCAATCCCGACGCTGTAGTAAATACATATAAAACCTTTTACTCCAATGAAACGGCCGATCAGTTTGACTTTACCGCATTTGATTACATAATCGACGCTATTGACACGGTAACAGGTAAAATTGCCCTTGTAATCAATGCAAGCGCTGCCAATACTCCTATCATCAGCTCTATGGGAGCCGGAAATAAGCTCGATCCAACGGCTTTTGAGGTTACGGATATCTATAACACCTCCGTCTGTCCGCTGGCAAGAATTATGCGTTACGAATTAAAACGCCGGGCAATAAAAAAGCTGAAGGTAGTATATTCTAAAGAACCTCCTATAACTCCCATTGATGATATGTCAATCAGTTGTCGCGCACACTGTATATGTCCGCCGGGTACAGCGCGAAAATGCACACAGCGACGACAGGTTCCGGGAAGCAATGCTTTCGTTCCGTCCGTGGCAGGCCTGATTATCGCCGGTGAGGTAATCAAGGATTTGTCACGGAGTGGGAATCACAGTGATGTTTTTTAATAAAAGGTATGCAATCCATTTTAAAAAGCAGTGTACTCGTTCCTCCTTTTTCGCGGTATCTTTGCTCGGTTTTTATCAGTCCGGCTTTCTTTAAATCTTTAATAGCTCTGCGAACGGTAGCAGGCGACAGCTTTATGTCGCCTGCTATTGTTTTTACCGAGGGCCAGCACTCGCCGTTTTTGTTTGCACGATCGTAAAGGTAGGTATAAACCGCTACGGCTCTGTGCGGCAAGTCCATTCGATATAGAAAACTTAGTCTACTCATTACCGTTATCCTCTTGAGGCTGTATTTCTGTTCTAATAACCACTTTTCTTTGCTTGCTTGGATTTTGCTCAACGCTTGAAGCTTGGAGATCTTCGGTTGACTCGCCCTGATGTTCGGATATTGATTCCTCAAAATTATCAGTATCCTCATTTTGATTATCGTTTTGACTATTGTTTTGTTCGGCGTTTGGCGAGGTTTTCAGATTCTCGTTCTTCTTTTTCTCGTCGCCTGCTTCTTCAAAGTCAGACTCTGTTTCCGGCTGTTCAAGATGGGAATAGTATTTTTTCATTATGCTGTTAAGCAATTCCGAGCGGTTTGCATAGTGAACCTCACGGCTGCCGTTTTTCAAAACTTCATAACTTTCCTCAAAGTTAATACCCCATTTAAAGAACAGCTTTAGCTTGACTTTCATTGGGTAAAAGCCTGTTTTCATAACAATAAATGTACCTTTGGGAAGCGATTTAAGCTCGTCGGGAGTCATAAGAGGCCTCTCAATCATCTGCAAGGATTGAGAGGGATCGTTCTTGCTTTTGCTCACAGAGCCGCTCATAACGGTACGACTGCCGAGGGCTTTTGACAGCACTTCCGCGCTTTTGCTGTTCGGAGCAAAGCCGCCGAAGATAGTAAGCTGCGTGTTGTCAATGATAACGTCAGCGCCCTCTTTGCCGTAATTTTTTTCAAGCTGTGCAAAGGATTGAATAATCGGAACTATCTGCAATCGCCTCGAACGTGAGGCTGAAAACATCATCTCTGCCGAGTCAATTTTCGGCAAGGTGCCGAACTCGTCACAGAAGAATACACAGCGGTTTTTAAGCACACCGCCGTTTTCATCGGCAACGGACAGTATCTCTCGGTATAGCTGCTGGATAATAAGCGACACCATAAAGAAGGTCGTGGGATTTTCCTCCGGCATTACAATAAAAATCGCACTTTTCTCCTTACAAAATCTTTCTGCATCTATTTCCGTATCAAAACACAAAATCTGCTCCATCTCCGAGTCAAGAAAAGCATTAAGTCTTGAAAGCGCCGTACTCATAACGCTCGACATACTCTGCTCGGCTGTATTCAGGGCCGCTCCTGCGAACCACTTTGCCTTGTGGTCGTCGGGCAAAAACTCCATAAGCTGTTGAAAGCGGTTTCTTCCCTTTTTACCCGTGGGTGCGAGCAGCTCCTGAATGATTTTGAAAACCGACACAATATGCCTTTCTTCCGGCTCGCAGAATTCGGAAACAAGCAGGATAGCAGCCGTCAGTAAGCCCTCAGCCGCATCATAGAAGTAGGCGTTCTGACCGAATGACGCAGAATCCATTCCCGAAAGGATAATCGTTTTAGAGATGATTTTGGCATATTTTTCCGCTCTCGCTTTGTACACAAGTTGTTCGGGATTTGCTTTGTATAAGTCCATATACTTGTTCACAAGGTGAAGAAGATTGTTACCGTGGGAGCGCGTCGGGTTACGCAAATCTATGACTGAGATTTTGTAACCGTAATACTTTTCGGCAATCGTTCCGTAGTTGCGAACAACATCTCCCTTTGTGTCGGTCGACAAGAATGACATACCCGTTGCACACGCATATTCAATACACGGATAAAGCCAGAATGCAGTTTTACCAACTCCCGCCGCACCGATCATCAGAGCGTGAACATCGCCCGTATCAACCATTGCTGTTGTTCCCTTTCCGCTGTTCTTGCAGCCGACAACTATTCCCTGCGATGTTGGTCTGCTCTCAGGATTTGTACGCCATTCATCGGTCTTAAAATCAATCCGCTTGTAGGTTCTCTTAATCTCTTTTTTAGTTGCCCACCGAGCCGTGCCGTGCTGTCCCTGTCCGACTGTCTTGCTCTTTATGCGGTTGAGAGAGTAGTGATTGCCGACTGTTGAAATGATTATTAACAGAGCGAACATCGCTCCTGCTGCCGAGATTAAAGTGATAATCCCTGTCGGCATTGAAATTCATCTCCCTTATCAGCTAAAGTTAAATCCTCGTTCCAATCTTTGTTTTTTGGAATGAGGATTTCATTTTTTATGTTCTTTGAGTTTAGTTTTTCGGCTATGCGTTTGTTTGCTGTCTGACCTGCCTCATCATTGTCAAAGCAGAGAAACACATCTTTGAGATTCGGATTGTCTTTAAGGCATTGAAAAAGCACCCTGTCCGAAACGGAACAAGATGCAGCATATGAATGAGATTTCCAATCTTCCTTGTGCATAGAAATAAAGCTCAGCATATCAATAGGAGCCTCAAACAAAAATATTTTTTCGCTTGTGCCGTTGAAGTGAAAGCTGAACTCAGGCTGACTGCCGGCGACATTGCCCTTGTATGGATTGCTCGTCATTGTTCCTCGCTTATGAGCGTGGCGAGGTTTCCCCGATAAATCATAGCCGACAAATACCGCGTTGTGAAAATCCGCCGATTCATATATCATTTTTCTCCGCACAAACTCATAAAGTACATCCTTATCAATTCCGCGAGTCAACAGCAGATAAGCAAAAAGCCTGTTCATTTTCTCGTTCCTCGGCGGCAGTTTAAATGGCTTTCGCTCTCTTTCAACGGGCGGTGAGTTTATGATTTGACCGCCGCAATTATTCAAAAGCATTACAACCGCTTCTGCATAGTCTTTATTGTAAAATCTGCGGACAAAGTCAACCGCGTCTCCGCCTTTCTGTTCGTATTGATGATACCATAGATTCCCTCTGATTGTGACCTTTTGAGATCCGTCAAGCCATTCGTACTCCGAGCCTGATTTTTTGATTTTTTCGCCCTGATTTTCAAGAAAAGAGGCAAGGTCAACTCGCCTTGCCTGTTCTCGTTGTTCCTTGGTAAAATGAATGTAGGTTGATATTCTTATCACTTCCTTTGTCTTAATATATTTTTTCTTTCTGCTGTAATATCTTATATTGGGTAGTTCTTTCACCTGTCACCGTGACAGGTGGCACCTATCACGGAGCAAACATAATTATCCCTTGGCGGAGACCGCCAAAAATTTACATCTTCAACCCCTGATCACGCTTCTTATCCTGAATCTTCTTCCACAGTTTTTTATCCACTCTCTGGTTTTTCTGTTTTTCTTCAAAGCGAAGTTGATCTTGGATTATGCTGCAAAGGTATCGCAGGAGATAAAGTGAGGAGAGCACGGCGTTGCTTTGACTTGAATTTGAATAATACTGAGGATATAAAACACCTCCGGCTGAATTGGACTTCAACTTAGCGGAGGTGTTTTCTCTGTATTCAAAAGGATTTTGATTTACTTCTTCATCTTCATTGGGATTTAAAACGATTTTGTCGTCCGTGTTCTCTTGTTCCACAATCCCATTTTCTGTTTGATTTAATTTCAATGCTTCTTTGATTACTGTGTTCTTAATTGACTTGAATTCCTTGTTTTGGGCAATCGGAATCCTATTGGGCATTTCATCTGTGTAGGTGCGGATCGTGTTTTCCTTTTGCTCGTACCACAAGTCATATAGCTTTTTTATTCTTCTGTCATTGGCAAGCTCTTCAACAATGGAATCCACAAGTGCTTTTACATCGGGCTTGAGATAACCGTAAACCTTTTTGCCGCTTGTCCTTGAAAGCCTGTCGGCAAGCTCCAATAGCTTATACTGAATTGACGCGCCGACATAGATTTCAGAGTTAATCTTCGAAACTAAATCCTCTACAATGTCACGAGCTTCGGCTCGGAGTTTATCCCTGTGTTCGGTCTGCTTCTGATAAACGCTTATCAAGTCCTGACGGAAGATAACCTTTGCAAGACTTGACTTTATGTTTTCAATCCCTCTTTCGGTAAGATACGCTTCGTTTGGCTTTGTGGAATACGCAATCATATGAATGTGCGGATGGTGACCCTCATTGTGAAAGGCCGCATACCATTTGAAATTTTCAGGGGCGATTTTCATATTTTCTGCTATCATATTTCGCTGTGAACGAATTAGATTCATCCATGTGTTTGCGTTGTTGTAGCCGAGACGCTCCGCGTCCTCACGCTTTAAAGAGATGATATGAGTCCAGATGTTGCTCTTGCTTTCTGCAACCTCTTTCTGCACATCAGATAAAACTATTGCCACTCCGTCATCTGTAAATAAGCCGTGCGAGGATATTTTTTCTACCCTCGGCCGCTGTGCAATGTAGCTTACATATCCTTCACGGTTTTCAAAAAGCTCGGCGTGAGCTTCGGCAATTCGCATTATTAGCTCGTCAGCGTTGCCACGGGTGGGTTTGTTTGTATAGTCCTCATACTCATACAAGTCCTTTGCGTCGGGGTAATCTGAGAGCAATTTTTTGATAATTTTCTTTTGCCTTTCGGTGACTTCCATAAATTTTTGCGTGCTGTCAGCCCTTTCAACGCCGTCACGGGTTGCAATATATTTTATATAATTTCCGATATGCGATTTGGAATTTGCCTTTATATACGGCGATTTCATTATGATTCTCGGCACGATTTAACTCTTTTGAAACCTGACCGCGTCATCAAACTTATATTTCCCGCTGTTGCGCTTGACCTCGTCGACGCAAATTTTACGCAGGTCCTTTAGCTGACCTTCCGTGATGTCGTTCGTTGCCGCCACAACGTGCATCAGCATTGCAAGCTCTACTCCCTGCTTGAACAGCACTCTTGCGATCCTGTCCTCGGTATCGAGTATCTTTGAACCGATGACGGATTCAAGCGCAGGAGTAAGCACACGGCTTATATTCTTTGAATTGAGCCACGCAATGTAAAATTCTATGGCGTTTGAGATAAGCTCGCTTCGCGAAGTTGCATTGGTCCGGGCTATGGCGTCGTCGCAGGCTTTGAGCAGAGCCTGATTGATATACAGTCCTATTCTTTTTGAGTCGTTGTCCATTTTTCACCTTTCCTTTCGGTAACACTTCGGGTATTAAGAAAAAATCTTTTTAAATCGGCAAAATCGGGCGCTTTGGAATACAATCGGTAACACGATATGAAAAATGTAACACCCCTGAGAAGTCCCGCACGGCGTTGCCGTGCGGTGTGTTTCTGCGACCGTTGCTCTGCAACGGAATACGCCTTTATCCTGCTTGATTTTCAACCCTATATATACCGCCCGATTTGCCGATATTTCCTGTTATTTAACCTCGCCACAAACCGCCCTGTTTGGGCTTTTATTTGATTTTCGGATACTTTCCCGACTTCTTTTTTAAAAGCCAACACGGGGCGAATATGGCGAAAGTAACGGTGATTATTCCTTATTCACAACCTTGCCGTTTACGACTTCAAAATTGCAGTCTGTGTATGATAGTCCGTATTTTTCAACCTCACGATTTAGGGTATTGAACATTTCCTGCTCCAAGTTCAGAGCATTGTATTTTACTTCGTCATTTAGAGTGTCATAGCAAATCCATTCCGTGCTGTCAGGAGTATCCTTGACGAGAATATCATATCCCATTGTCATACAATCGGGAGTAGGAAATACAACAGCGTTGATTTTTACACAGCCGACTGTGAGTGAAGCAAACAGAGTGTCGTGCTTGTCCTTTGGGCTTTCAGAGAGTATTTTTCTAACCTCTGCTGATGATAAATATTTTTTGAAAATATATTTTTCAACCAGTTGCTTTTTAAGTTTCTTTCTCTCGTTCACAGTTTCATACCTCCCATATCAAAATCTTCGTCATCAAATAAATCAGGTTTTTGATTTGAAAGACTGTTTTGTTCTTCAACAAATTTATCTGCACTGTTATTTACAGCGTCTTTAAATACCTCAACATCAAGTCCGCAGTCACGATATCCCTGACGAACCGTATCGTAATAACTTCCGCTTGGCAAACCGAATTTCTGATTCAAATCCATAATGTAAACCATAGCAGTCAGTTCCTTGCCGTTATCCATCTTGACAGGAATATCCTGCTTGAAATAGTGTGAGGTATAACCCTCGTAACGGTCAAGCCGTTTTTCATCAATAGGTTTGATGTCCCACACAGCAACGGGAACGGTTTTTCCTTTGCAAGGTGCAATCGTAGCATATGCACAGGACGGCATACCCTTAAACTGCAATTCATAGTTTTGTATTACTCCTGTGCCTACGAGTGTTGCAGTTGGACAGCGATACGCCATTTGTTTTAAATTCAGGTTGCTGCCATAGGCAACATATAACTTACTCATAAAAAGATAACTCCTTCTAAAAATTTTTACATTCTCATAACTAAACCCGAAGTTTCTTCCTGCTCATCATTTAAAACGGAATCAACTTCGGGTTCTGAATTTATATTTTCATTTGTATTATTCTGCAAGGCTTCAAGCTGTTTTTGTGCAAGTCTTTCCTTTTGCTTTTCAGCCTGTGCAGTATTCTTCCACGCAATGTTGCCGTCAAGATTTTTCAGCAGATGATGTCGGGCGGTTTTGAATTCATCTCCAATCAGACCTAATCTCAAAAGCCAAGTGCGAAAGGTGTATTTTTCATTATCCGATATTGTTTTTGCGTGTCTAGCAAACTTTTGAATCAACGCCTGATGGCTGATTGCAAGGCAAAGCTGAATTGCACTTTTCACTTCGCCTGCGTGCAGGGTTGAATTAAATAATCGAAATTCAATTGTACCTTTGCTGAACACACTGTGTAAATTTAAACCGTGATACCGAGAATCATCATAATGCCTGTAGCTGTAATCCTCACCGTCATACCACATTGACTTAAGCTGTTCCATTGAAAGCGGAGGACGGTTATTGATTTCATCAAGAAAGCGTGTATCCATCTTCTGACAATAATGCTCACGGCTCACGTTTACTTTAAGTGCCTTGTAAAGCAAGTCCTCTTTTGCCGCCATAATGTTTACGATATTGCGAAGTGTTTTAGGAGTGTGTCTTGATGCGTCTATGTGGCAATGCATACCACAACTTGAATTAACTTTAGTGCCTGCCCCACGAAGCTTTCTGACTAACTCCTGTATGGTTTCAATATCGTTGTAATTACAAATCGGAGTGACAAACTCAACGGAATACAACGAGCTTGCCTGTTCTCCTGAACGGTTGGTACAACGAAGGCTTGCGTCACGCATAATCTTCCACTGCCTGTCATCGTTATCACGAATGGAATACGCATCATAACAACCGCCGATATGTGTGGCTGTGGTATTAAAATAACCTGCTATCACTTTAGCTGCCGTACTGCGAGTGATGCCGGTCATTTCAATTTCTACACCGAAGTTTTGATTTTTCAAGTTGCCACCTCTGCGTTTTCAGATTGAGGATTAGGTTTCTTCGGTTTAGGCGGTTTTGCCTGTGATGACTTCATATCAATAAATTCTCTGACATTGGCAGGAACATATTTTACATACAAGCTGTCAACTGATTTTTCAAGCTCAGATTTAAAATCCAAATCTCGCTGTGACATATACAACTTAATTGCAGACAGCTTTTCATCATCGTAAAGAATACTTACGCTTGTTTTCTTCATAAAAATCACCTCATTACTTTTTACTGTTTTTATCAATGTACTTTATATTTGGAATTTTAAGCCACTTAGTCCAGCCACGATTCTTTAGCTGAGTTTTGACAACTCCGTAGGCTGTACCTTGAGCTTCGATTACTTCTCCGTTGCCGATATACACTCCGATATGACCGTCCATCCATACTGCAAGTCAGGGTGTGTCGGGCATTGTTGAGATTTGTCCGCTTTCGGTTACATTACTCCAGATTGTATTTGCTCCGCAGTCCGTGAAACCGTTTGAGCCGACTGTTATCTGACCGCAATCAGCGTTGTACCATGCGTAAGATTTTATTAAACCTATACAGTCAACTACACGCTTGCCAAGCCACTTTTCGCCAACGGTTCTCATTTCACCGCCTGCCTCATTATTGCCGGGAAACAGGCTTGCTTGTCGGTCAAGATACTGCTTTGTGCATATCTGACCGTAACCGCCGTACACATAACCCCATCCGTTTGCGTAGGCATTTTCGCACCACTTCACAAGGTCAAGATTATTTTTTGTACTCTTGTCGGTAAAGCCTGCTGTATTGATTTCCGCACCCTTGATTAACTGCATCATTTTTTGAAACTCGCTGTACTCAATCTCTGTATCAAACTTTGCGTTGACAGCTTTTATCAAATCCTCATCAGACTGATTTTTCTTGAAACAGGAAACAAAGTTTTTTACAAAATCCTTTTCATTAGATTTATCGGACAGAGTAAACAGATATATTACTTCAGCCTGCGTGTTGTAATCGGACAACTTTTTATTTTTGAGCTGTTTTTCCACCTTGGTCATTGTATCGTTGATAAGCTGAAAGTTTGCCATCTGCTCGGCAGAGATATTTTCCTGTATAGACTGATTGAGTTTGTCCGTGTCAATATCCATACTGCCGTTAAAAATTGATACAACAGCAATAACCGGCATAACCACAATTATGATTATGCCGATTACTATACCGCCTATTGTTTTTATTACTTTTTTATCTGTGAGCAGAGCAACTGCTATTTTCTTCAGTGCCGCACCTATGGTAGCACTCATATAAATCACCTCCTGAACGCAAAAAATCCCATTGAATTTATAAAACTCAATGGGATTTATCTTTATTATCAGCAATCTTATTATTTTAATTGCAATCCGTCTTTAAAGGCATTTCCTACTCGTTCATTAACTTTATAATAACCGTGAGTATATGGATCAAAAGCAATGGCATTTACCAAGGAAATATCCACCTTGTCGCCATTCATAACACTTTCATCTGCAGTAACATTTATCACCCTTGCTACTACTCCACATCCATACTCATCACTTTGATATTCGATAAATTCGCATTCCATACAAAGTGGGAATTCAGTAATAATAGGAGCATCAATATTTTCTGATTTAACAGCTGTAAGTCCGCTGATTTCAAACTTATTTTTCGTATCATTTCCTGAAACAACTCCAAAATAATCAGCCTCAACAATATGCTTTGCATCTGCTATGCTTACGGTGAATGCCTTTCTCGCTTTAATGTTCTTAACGGTTTTATGAGTTTCTGTTAGATTTAAAGCGACGATATCTCTGCTTATCATTGTTCCCCATGCTGCATTCATTACATCAATAGTACCATCGTCATTATAGGTTGCCACCAATAATACAGGCATTGGAAATATTGCCTCTGTAGTTTTAATATTTTTTCTCATAAAAAGTTCCTCCTTTATAAAAATAAAATTTACTTATTATTTCGTTATTCTGCTATTATTAAATCATCTGATAAAATGTGTTGGAGTCCATTGCTCTTTTTCAGGTAGACCATATTGTTCTTTGCCAAGAGCAATACTTTTTATTAAGAAGGACATATTTCTTGCCAAAGCCCTCATAGTCTGCATACCTTCTTTATCAAATTCTGCCTGTCCCTTTTCTCTGCCGTGAATACTGTTCCAATACTGACTTGAAGCAATAGGCATATTGGCAATTGTAAAATACTTATTCAGTTCATCAAAGGTAGCAGAGCAACCGCCTCGTCTTGCACAAACAACACTTGCTCCTACCTTCATTGTCTTGTCAAAATGAGTGCTGTAAAAAAGTCTGTCAAGGCAAGCGATTAGGGTTGCATTTGCAGATGCATAATATACAGGGCTTGCAATTACTAAACCGTCAGCCTCCTGAAATTTTGGAGCCAGTTCATTGACAATATCGTCAAAAACACATTTACCCTTTTCAAAGCAAGTGCCACAAGCAATGCAACCTTTTATGTCCTTATTCCCTACCTGTACAGTTTCTACAACTATACCATCTTCGGTAAATATCTTTTCCATTGCTTTAAGAACAATTGTTGTATTACCATTTACTCTCGGACTTCCGTTAAGCATTAATACCTTAAATTCTTTATTCATTTCAAACACCTCTTATACCAAAAAACTCAAAATAATTATATAATTATAATATCACCATTTTAAGCTGTTGTCTATAATTATCTTCCCCCTGCACTACCAAAAATTTCCGACTTGTATTCGGGTGCTTGGACGAGTAACAGATAGCGTTCATTACCGCAACGGTAAAGGCAAGTGCCACGCTCGGCGAATTTGATTAAGTCATACTCATTTGGTTCTACCATTAAGGCATCTTCAAAGTCTTTTGGATTGATATTGCCGGGATAGAATAAGAAATGATGAGTTGGAATTGAAAACAATGGTTTTGTTAATTCCTTTATACTTGGAATCAGAAAATCGTCAATATTTTGTGAGGCGAGAATTACCGATGATTCCTTTTTGCGGACACGCTTCATTGCGTTGCGTATATATTCAATGGCTGTGAGATTTGAAAGAAATAAATATAGCTCGTCTATTGACGCAACGGTATTACCTTCGCCGAGGAGCTTGTTGCTCATATATGAGAGAATGTTGAACAGCATAGCATCTTTTAATCTCCTGTTAGTATCAAGCAAACCCTTAACGCCAAAACACAAAAAGCTGCCATCTGTAATGTTTGTGTGTCCGTTAAAGTATTTACTTTCCGAACCTACGCACATTGAATGAATTCCAAGGCAAACCTCCTGCAAAATTTCTTCTGTGTAGAGATATTTTCGTTTGTGGTCGTAGGTCATGTATTCTTCTTCGCAGAGTTGATAGAAATCTGACATTATCGGAAAGTCGGTGGGTTTCTTTGTCCTGTAATCGGTTGAGTCCGTAATGCCGAATCTTGCGTACAGTTTCATCAGCAAAATTTCAATTGTATCAAGCTGAACATCGGTAAAGTCTTTGTATGTCCTGAAAAAGTCCTTTAAGAATGCAATGTGTTGTGAAAGTCTTGTTGCTTTGTTAAATGCTTCGGGAGCGTTTTTGTCAATCTCCGTTTGCCCATCACTCCATGTCTTAGGTTCATGTGGATTGATTTTGTATCTGCCTGACATAAAATCAATGTAGCAACCGCCGAGAGAGTTTGTTAAATCCTCGTACTCGGCTTCGGGGTCAAGACAAACAATTTTCTTTCCGCTTTCACGAATGTTTGTGAGAATAAGTTTCAGCAAATACGACTTGCCTTGACCTGAATTGCCGAGAATTAGGATATTTGAATTTGTCTTGTCCTCTGTACGCCTGTCAAAGTCAACAAGAATATTTGTACCGTACTTATCTCGTCCGATATACAAACCGTTGGGATCTGTTTTGCCTGAAAAGTTAAAAGGGAACAGATTTGCAACTGAACTTGCAGGCAATACTCTTTCGTACAGACTGCCGAACTGATTTGAGCCTATGGGCAGAACGGACAAAAATCCTTCTTTTTGTCGGAGTGTAAGACGATCAACCTCAATCTTGGAGCGTGTCAGCTCCATTGCAATATCGGTTTGCAGTTCCTTTAATTTTTGCTTGCTCTTGGCTTTTAGCTCTATGAAAATTGAACAATGTAACAAAGGTTCTTTGTTCTTGCGAAGGTTCGCCATAAGAGTAATAACATCCTGTAGATTACCCTGCGCTTCAATAGTTTCGTTTACATCATTACCGCTTGATTTCAGCTTATTTTTGCGTGTGGCGTTCTGTATAATTTTTCGCTGTTCCATACTCTCCACAAGCCTGTGATAAATACGGAGCGTGACGCCGTTTCTGTCAGCAAGCTGTGAGAGAATTGCCTGTTCTTCCGTTGACGGCGGATATTCACGTACTGCCCATACACTGCGGTATGAGTCGCCGACAATATAGTGGTCTGTCATAAATTTTATCGTTGACGGCAGAATCATATCAAAGAAATCTTTTGTGTAGATTTCTTCTGCCTGTTCGTGTGTGAGCACCTTTGGTTTTCTTTTAAATAGCCCCATATATTAAACCTCCTTAATTTCGGACTGCCAACACAAGTATGCGGTCATCCTGATTGTATCCGTAACAGGTTGAAAGTGTTAAAATCTGCTGACCGTAAACAGGTGTATTTCCCGTGTCGTATATGGATTTCTCTTTTGCATACGATATTTTCTTTTCATATGATTTTTCTGTTCCTGCTGTTGTGAATCTGTACCAATCATCATTGGATTTTACTTTCATAACAGAAAAGATGGAGTAAGAAAATGCCCCGTCTTTAGTTTCAAGCACAACCGTGGGGTGTTCTGCAAAATAGGAATAATCTGTGTAATTACAAAGGTCTGCAAACATACTACCGTTGTTCATATGATGACCGTAAACAATCAGGTTAGTACTGTCAGCTGTGCATCTGCTGTCCAAGAACGGCACACCGCTAAAGCTGTATTTACCGTAAAAATTTTTGTTGAGATATTTCTGCGGATTACTCGGCGTGTGCATAACAGGATAGTTTATGTTTGTGCCTGCTATACTTATCCATCCGAAGCAATCCGGGTTCATTGAAATCAGTTCTGACATTGAATGAGGTTCGTAGTCTGTTGCATAATACATTGGCGGTTCAGATTGGGTTTCGTTATCAGCACTGTTAATCTGCAATATATTGGGTTTTCTCACAGTTCGGGTATCTTCATCTGTAGTATCTTCAGCAACAATTTCAGCAAGCTGTCTAAATTCTTCTTTTTCTTTGTTTTCTGTGTAAAACTGTGAAAATATTGAAATCAGACAGGCAATTATGATTACAGAGAATACGCTAATTACAATTCCAAATCCGATTTTCTCTTTATGTTTCTTCATATGTCTGCTCCTTCTCAAAATACTGTTCGCCGTCATAGTCAGGCATCAAATCGCCGTTCATACTTGCTTCAAAGTAAATTGCAAGAAAGCGTTTAATGTCGCTTTTGCTCATTCTTGTGACTTCAAAACCCTGATCGGAAATAATTTTCTAAACCCTGTTTGCTTTTTGCAACACATTTTCTGACTTTGTGGATTTGCACCTTGCAATAAACAGAAACTGCCTTGCTGTTGAAGTTTCGGCCTGAATACTGTCGAGAAAATCAAGGTCTTTAGCAAGTATTTTTCTAACCTTTTCGTTATGCTCATCTTCAATCCTGCTCTTGATATAGCTTTTATTCGTATCAAAACATTCGCAGGAATCTGTGCAGGTAATTTCAATATCAGGCACAGCAGAGAGCACCATCATCAGGTGGCAAACCTTGATTTCAATATTCGTGTGGGACAACACCGAAATGTTTGTCGGCTGAACCATATAAAAGATGAGTTCTTCCTTACCGACCTTTAAACCGTTTTTCGTAAAGGTTTTTATGCCGATTAAATCCTGCGTGGATTTGCCTTTTCGTCTTTTCTTCATTTACTTTTCTCTCCTTTCTGCCCAAAAGTAGGTTTGTTGCGTTGAAATAAAATACTTTACTGCATAGCGGATAAAATCAAGCACCGTTGTATCTTCAAGTCGGATTGTGAGAAATCCAAAACAGAGAGTAACAACAAGCGGTATAAAAATCTGCGTCTGTGCAAATATGAGCACCGAAAGCAGAAGAGCTATGCAGATTATTGAAAAATCCCTCAAGCTCCACAGCCAAAGATTAGCTGTGGCTTTAAGGTTTTGCGGATATAAATAAGTTGTCAATTTAATACCCCCTATGTTGCCGCTTTTGCAACACTTCGCGTCAGATTAACGGCGGTTGTCGTTGCGTGTACAATGCTTGTCATATTCACTTTTACAGATGAATCAAGACCGAACTGCTGTGCAATCCTCGGCACTTCATTTGCAGAGAGCATAATTCCAAGTCCCAACAGCATATTTCCGGGAAATGTGAGCAGTCCGAGAAAAAGCAGAGTTGTCTGCAAAAATGCTGTTAAACATAATGCCGCAATCTGTTTGCACCATTGATTGAAGCCGTCTGTATATCCTCTTGGCACGCTGAACATATACAGCGAACCTACCGCCATTTGAATAAGTAAAATTCCGCCTCTTTTAATGTTGGCGAAAAATATTTTAATTACACAGTAGGCAAAGGCTATCATACAGAGAAGATTTAAAAGTCCAAAACTTACCTGATTCGCAACGGCAAAACTGCCCTCTAACACGCTTTTGCTTTGTCCCGACAAATCAAGGCTTTGTTGTCCAGCCATTATCGATGACAAATCCTTTGAAAATGTGTTTTGCAGGCTAATGCAGAATTTGTACAGTTCCACAGGCACAACACCGAAAAGCGAGCAGGCAAAGAATCCTTTTAAGACATTGATTGCAGTTGTCTTGATGTTCGCTCTGCCGTTTTGATATTCGATAGCTACATCAAACACGGCAACAACCGTGCCAGCAACGAACAATCCCCAACCGAACAAGGTAAAAAGACTGATTGTTGCCTGTACCCAAGAAAGCTCGAACACATCTGCGCCCATATTGCCCATCATTGTAAAAAAGTCGGCAACAGCATTGTATATGTTTTCATAGAACCACTGTAGCATTGTGTTCCATATTGCATTTGAGATTTGCTCACCGAGGAAGTCAAAAACACTTCCTATGGCATTGCCTATTCCACCGATAAAATCTCCTAACCAATCAAACATTTATCCACCTCCGTTCAAATGGAAAATTGAAATTTGAAAATTGAAAATTAAGGTGTGCGACCCCGTCGCAATTATAAATAAATTCGGGAAACAAAGTTTTTTATCACTACAATCTGTCTGCCCGACATAAATTCTCCATTTTACATTTTCCATTTTCAATTAGCCTAAAACTGTCCAGATGTATAGAGGAGCCGTCAGCGAGAACACAAGGCAGCCAAAGAGGATTGCAGGTGCGGTAAATTCAAACTGACCATGCTTGCGGTAATCCATATATGCGGTTGCAAGTTTGACAAAGAAAAGAATTGCTAAAATCATATCAACCGCAGGGAAGACAACATTATTAACTACATTTTTGATTTGCGTCTGAGCCGCCGTCCATGTGCTTTCAATAGCAGTTGAAACATCACCTGCGGCAAATACCGTTACTGCCGATATTACAAATATTGTTACAATAACAGCAGTGCCCAACAGAATTTTTATGAGTTTCATTCGATTGTTTTTTACTTTCATTTAGATAACCTCCATTTTCTTCAAATCGTTTTCAGATATATATCTGACCTTGATATTCAGCTTTTCGGCAAAGATGATTTCCTTTTTCATACCCTCGGTGATTTTATTTCCGAAAACCCATACTTCATCGCATACCCACAGTAAAGAGATCCCTGCCCGCATACCGAGCTTTCTTTCATCAGGGATTTCATCACTGAGAACAAGAGCATAAAAATGCGGTATGACAGGAGCCATACCGCACTTAAATACATATCGTGCATATCGTTTTGCGTTTTCAATGTTTGCGGAAACATTACCGCCGAGCGGTGAACAAATATATGCCCTTCGCATTATTCATCGTCCTCGTCTTTCTTCTTGAGCTTGATAATTATAATTGACACAAGACCACCCAGAGCAACTGCGCCAAGTCCAATCCAAAAGCCAAGATTTGAATTATCGCCGGTCTGCGGTTTTTCGGGTTCAGGCTGTGGGTGGATTGTAACAGTCTGATTCTTGTCCTCAATTTCTGCGTGTGTGGCGATTTCTACGCCATCACGATACAAGTTTTCAAACACAACAATGTCAGTATTCTCTTTTATTACAGATCCGTCAAAGATGAAAGCAACCGTTACTTCTCCGTTTGCCGTTTCGGGTGTGAATGTTATCTCTGATGTAATTTTCTCACCGTCAACAAGAAAAGGCTTGCCTGTTTTCTTGTCCATAAGAATACCTTTTAAAGTGTATTCCTTTTTGGGGACAAGGTGCTTAAAGCTTACAACATCATCAACGGTTACTGTTTCTTCTGCGGTTACTTCCTTTTTGCCGTCAACTGTAGCCGTTGTTTTGAGTTCGGGGATTTTATCATTTTCTACTGTGATTTCAATGATTTCTTCATTCTCCGTTACAGTAACAGGATAGCTTTCCTCATTTGGCATATATCCCTTGGCAGGATTTAACTCACGGATAATGTATTTGCCATACGGAATTTCGGCAAATTCAAAAATACCGTTTTCATCGGATTCACCCGTGAGGATTGCCTTTTCTTCAGTAAATTCTGTTTCATCAGTATTGAATAAACCGAACAATGCACCACTGATTTTATCTTTGGTTTCACAGTCAATTTTCAAGCCTTTGATTGTGCCGTAGATGATTTCATTTTCAATCGACTCACCGTCATTAACCGAGATATGAACAGTCGCTGTATCCTGTCCTGCATATTCAAATACAACAGGGTGTTTTTTATCGGAGAGGATATAGTGATTGTCAGTACTGATTTCCTTAACATAGTATTTTCCGATAGGAAGGTCGGTTGTAAATTTTGCCTTGCCGTTTTCATCACAGGTCATGATTTCAATAAGTCCGTTCTTTGGAATAACTGTTCTATTTGCGGCTTTCAAATCCTCGTCAGCATAAAGTCCGAATGAAACATTTAAGATTTCATCATTGTCGCCGATATTGAATGTTTCGTCCTGTTCAAGAATTTTTGCAAGGTCAATTTTAACCCTTTGTCTGTCGTTTGTAAATGATGTTGATGTGTTGGTTACCTTTTCATTCTGTCCAGCGTATGAGAGTTCAACTATATGTGGTTCGGGATTGATCACTGTGCCGTATGGAGCAATGGTTTCAACAACACGGTATTTCCCGAGATACAATTCTTTGCTTGTCACAGTTCCATTTTGCCCTGTGTTAATTGTATCAACAAGGGTATCTTTCTTCGCTCTGACTGTGCCGTCGGGAGTTGTGATGTCCTCATCTGCGTAAATCTCAAATACTGCGCCTGCCAAACCGCTGACAGAATATTCAGGCTGATATATTGTCGGAAGTGAAACATCATTTCCGTTCTCATCAACATATCCACCGCCAACTGCTGTTACATTCGAGAAAATCTCGCCTGTTTTTTCAACGGCAATTTTGCCTTTCTGCGAAGCGTTTTTCTTCTCTGTTTTTACGATTGTCACACCGTTTTCTTCTGTTGTGTTTTCTGCTGTAATATCAAAGTTAAGCGGTGTTGAATCAAGCACATAACCGTAAGGAGCCTGAACCTCTACTACTGAATATCCCTTGCCGTATTTAAGGGGTTCGGGTGTAATGAGATAACCCTCACTGTTCGTGTAGAATGTGTCAATCTCGGTAACAGTCGGATAGGTGTATTTCATTTTTACAAGCTTGCCGTCAGGAGCATAAATCTGAAAGCCTGCACCTGCATATGGAATCTGCTTGCCTGTTTCTGAATCCACTTTCACTATTTTTACATAGCTTTCAAAACTCGCATTGTTAATCAGATATTTATAGGTCTTGTTGTTTTCGGAAACGAATACATCAAAATCTGTAATGAACTCTGTGCCGTCCCAGCCTTTGGTCTGATGGACTGTGTAAACACCATACGGTAAATCCTTTGTTTGAGCGAATCCGTATTCATCACAAACAAGCGTATCTCTTTCAGATTCTTTTGCCTTTTCATAGCTGCCCGATGATTTTAGATACACCTGAAATTCTGCGCCTTTTTCGGGAGTTTCAATCTTTGTTGAGCCATCATCGGTATGCTTAATAATTGCAATTTTGCCTTTTACAATATTCTCGGTGACCGTCATTGAAATTGGGTTGTTTTCAACTGTATAATTCTTCGCTTCTGCAGCGATATTATATTCAGTTTCATTAAGCAAATAACCCTCGCTTGGCTTAATTTCTTTCAAGGTCCAGTTGTCACCACAAATGTATTCAGAAGTTTCAAAGCTGCCGTTTTTGTCTGTGGTATATTTGTCTATCAGTTTGCCGTTATCATAAATGCCATAAACAGCACCTGCAAGTGTTGCATTGCCCTGTGCGGTTTTCGTTTCAGCGTCGGTTTTGGTAACTGTCAGTTTCCACTTTTTAAGAATGTTTGTAAATGAAACTGTTGCGGTTTTTCCTGACTCAACCTTTACCGTTTTACTTTCCTGCTTTGCATATTTTTCATCTGTGTTCTCAGTTACGGTATAACTGCCGGGCACGAGGTTGGTTAATTCAAACTCACCCTTTGAATTGGTTTTTACCGTTTTGCTGTAATTATCGCCTTTTACCGTGAACTCAATACTTGCGATATTTCCGTCCTCGGAAGTTTTAACAAGTTTCAGGTTGCCTGAGCTTGTCTTAACCTTAAAATATGCCCTTATCGGGTCGGCATCATTTTCAACGCCTGTGATTACATCCTGCAGGCTTGCGTCACCATATGGCACAAGAACAGTTTTGCCGACATCTGGCATTGACTTAACAGAGTTGAATGTTACTGCATCATTGACTGCCGAAGTTGAAGTTAAAGTCAGCTTGTTTCCTGACTTTGAAGCAGAAATTCCGCTTGTTGTTTTGAAATTAAACTCATCAAGAATTTTATTGTTGTCGGTGAGTGTTAAGGTGTATTTTCCGTCTGAATATTTCATTTCATAGGTTTCAGCCTTTGAAGCGATTGCTTTTGCAAAGCTTGGAACGGTTGAATAATTTGCAAGGCTTTTTGAAATTGCATTGTAAACAGACTTAACACCTGGATTTGCCCCGCCTGCACAGATGCCGTCAATGAACTTTGTGTTTGTGCATTTGTAGCCTTCTGCCGTACTTCTGCAACCAGACACAAACTCCCATACAATGAGCTGAGTTGCAACCCATTTCTGATCATCTGTACCGCTTAAACTCTTTCCCGAACCGGGCTTGCCGAACAGCAGAGCAAGGTTTATTGACTTCTGCTTTGCTGAGCCTAAATTCTTCCAAACCTTAGATCCGTTCTCGATCAGCGAATCTCCCGAATATAGGGTGTGACCGGGTTCAATACAGTAGGCTTCTTTACCGTCTGCAAAAATCTTGCAAAGCTCCTCGCCGGGTGTTCCGACTGTATAACCGTCATTTACCGTTGTCTGCTGAAATTTGATTGTGTTTCCTGTGCTGTCATAACAATAACCGAATGTGATGGTAGCCTTGTCACCGCTTGCCGCACTTACGGGGAGAGTGAACATTGTTCCGAATATTACTGCCACCGCAAGTAAGAGTGCTGTTATTCTTGTGAATTTTTTGTTTGTCGTAAATTTCATTATTGTAAAAACTCCTTTTCGATACATAAAAATATGGGGCAAGATTTTACTCTTACCCCGATTGATGATTATTCAGTTTTTGTTTACCCAAATCATAACTTCATCACCTGCCTTTCATCCATATCATCAGACTGTTCAGCCTCAAATCCGCCGAGCTTGTTATCTACATAATCGGAGAGCCAAGTTCCTGCAAAGGCTGTGTATGACTGCAATCGCCACATAGCAAGCTTGCCAACATCAAGGTGAACATTTTCAAATGGGTACAGAATACAAGTGACGCCGTCATTCTGAAACACCGAAACACTTTCAAATTTTGTGTTATTAAGGAGTATTCCGCTTTCGGTAAGCATATTATTTATGCCGTCAACCCATTCTTGTACTTCACCGCCACAGCCTTGCAGAATCAATCCTTCCTTGCCGTTCATACAGCGAAGGTCATCGGCTGTAATATTTTTGATTTCCATATATAATTCCTTTCATTAAAAAACACCCGAACTTTGAAATTCGGGTGCTGATTTTAGTTGTCTGCTTAACAATAGACTACATATATTTTGTTGTTTTCTGCAACTACATTGAATGACAGGTCGCTTGGTTTTATGCCGTCATTTTTGTAGTAGTATGCTACATATTCCACATCACTGTAACAGTTTGCTGTCAGACTTTGCGTGTCATCATAATATGAAGCATTTGTCGGAGAGAACCAGCTTGCGTTACCTGTATTAAGTGAGAAATCGTATTTCATTCCGAGCTGCTGACCGTAAGCTATGCAGGCACTTACAACCGAGCTGACATCAACTTTTTCCTTTTCTGTCGGCGGTTGAGTTGGCTTAGGTGCAGGCTTTGGTTTTTCGGTAGGTTTCTGCGTTGGCTTTTTGGCAGGCTTTTCAGTCACTTTTTCAGATTTGCTTTCTTCCTTTTTCTGCTCTGCAGATGAAGATGCCTTACTATTTGCAATTGTGTGTTTGGCATTTTCTTCTTTAGGTTCTGCAATTGAATCAGCGTCCGAATTTTGCCTGTTTTTCGTCAGATTTTGCCCACTGTCGGATTTTATTTTCCTAGTCGGCTCAGTTTTCGATTGTGCAATTTCTGCAGACACAGTCGAAGTTTCGGCTGTTGTTTTTGTTGTGCTGATTTCATAAAAAGTTTCAGATACAGAAACATCCGCAGTTGTCGAAACTACGGATGTTTTAATATCATTATTCTTTTTTTCTTCTGCCGTGCAAGCAGTGACTGTTCCTGCCGCTAAAATCAAAGTCATCATTATTGCGATTTTCTTTTTCATACTATCGCCATCCTTTCAAGCAATCATTATACCGAAAAGGAAACTAAAGTCCAGACCTAATTTTGCAATTTAGATGTGAATTTGAAATTCTCCAAAATCAAATATGCCATTGCCTTGTTTTAATTTTTCTTCACTCTCTAATATACTAAATCCACTTTCGATTTTATCAATAATATCAATGGAAATATCTAATTGATGGTGACCCGGTAAAACCCTCTCTATATTCAGCAACTTGATTTTTCTCAAAGATTTTAAAAACATCTGTGGGTTTGTTGTTGGATAAAACACATCCAGACAACCTTTGTATATTAAATCTCCTGAATATAAATACTTTCTATTAGGTTCATAGAAACAACAATGTCCCGGCGAATGTCCGGGTGTATGAATAACATACACCTGTCTATTTCCTAAATCAAAACAATCTTTATCGTGTAAGAGCATTTGTGGTGTGCCTTGGTAAATTTGATAATTATCAATATCGAAATCTTTCGGAAAATCACAAGGTTTAAGCATTATATTTCTTTTTACTACCTGTAACGGTATTGGAAAAGTATTTGATAACCAGTCTTTTTCTAATTCATGTACTGCAATATTATCAAAATATTTATGACCGCCTATGTGATCCCAATGCACATGAGTATTTACCACCACAATTGGAAGGTTTGTCAAAGCACAAATAACTTTATTTATATTAGAAATTCCTAACCCTGTATCAATCAGAATAGCAAGTTTTGTACCTAAAAGCAAATAACAATGACTTTCCTCCCAGTGTTTATACTCACTTATAGCAAATGTGTCTTTATCTATTTTCTCAACAGTAAACCAATCATCCATATTATCACTATCCTTATGAAATATCCACTTATCATAGAACTATTATATATAAGGATAGGATGAAGGTCAACCAAATCTACATTTTCTGCGTAAAGCTCTCCTGCTCATCCTCCGACATATCCTCAGTTTCATCTTCGCTCTGTTGTTCTTCCAAAACCTGATTGTAGGCTTCCATAACCTTACTGCTGAGCAACTCTCTTGCTTCTTTTGAAATTGGGTGAGCGATCTCGCTGAAATGCTTTTCGCCGTTTTCATCAATATAGTTACTTGCAGGCATTGCAACAAATAATCCTTTAGCGGAATTCATCACTCTGATGCCGTGAATTGCCACTGCACCGTCGATTGTAACACTTGCAAAAGCCTTTGTTTTGCTTTCCTCAAGATTAACGAGATTGTCAATTCTCGCCTTGATATAAGGCAGTTTTCTTTTCTGCTTGCAATTGTTATTATTGTAATTGTTGTTATGTGCCATGATAAATCGTCCTTTCGAATTTAATTTTTCTGTTTATTTGCCCACAGCAGAGAAAGATGCACAAGTGCGTCCCTCTGTTCTTCTTCGGACAGGCTGTCAAGAAAATCTTCAAGGGTAATGTTTTCCTCGTATTCTTCTGCCAACTCTTTACAGTTGTCACAGATTTTCTCTCGTCTGACAAGCACCGAACCGTCATCCTGCTGTGTGAATGATAGAACATCATTGTGCCTGAACCCGATACGCTGACGGATTTCATAGGGAATAGTAATTCTTCCTCGTTTTCCGAGGACTCTGTACATTTTAAGCATTACTCGTCCTCACTTTCCGCAAGCTTAGCTCTGCAATCATCACAGAGGCAGTCACATTTTTCACATTCGCAGATGTCCTCGTGATTGTCATCGTACCTCTCAATCACAATTACGCCGTTTGTTGCCGTAACCTGAACTGTTGCATCAGATGTGATTCCCGACACGATAACCGTATCAAGCGGTATTCCTATATAAACTAAATTGTTCATTGTTTCATTTTCCATGATATTATGCTCTCCTTTAAAATTTGGTCTAAATTTTCCTCATTGTCTGTCTGAAAATCAAGCAGACTTAATTGTCTTGGCTTTGCACGCTCTCGCTCGTACAAATCGTAGTTTGCAATTAAAAGTTCAGGAAATTCTCTGCCTGCATCATACTTCTGAACCATACTGTGGATTCGTTTAAAATCAAAGAATGAGTAACCGTCATATAGCTCTCTGATTTCTTTGCAATCGTTGTATGATATAAGCCATTTTCCTTTCGCATTTGCAAGTGTGTTTTTTAGCCTCAAATGGTCATCCCAAGTGAATCCGCACTGATAGACATACTCACTTGAAAAGTACGGTGGATCGCAGTAAAAAAATCCATTTTCTCTGTCATAATGCTTGATAAGGACTTCAAAATCCTGATTTTCAATAACTGCATTTTCAAGTCTTTTGCCGACTTGCTCAATTAAAGAAAATAAGCTTGCTACCGAAAAAGGCTGGCAAGCAAATGACTTTCCACTGCTTGAGTAGCTGTATCGCAAAAGTTTTAGAAACATTACAGCTCTGCGCAAATCATAGTCCTGCTTCATTTTGGAATAGAGTTCTACGATTTCTTCTGATTTCAAGTCAGGCAGAATTATTTTCGTCAGTTCTAATTCTTCATTAAGGTATTTATCGTCAAACTTTTCCTTCTTAAAGAAATCTCTGATTGCATTGAAATCATCCCTTGAATTAAGCGGATAAAAGCCAAGCTCCTTTATGAACGCCATTGGTCTATCACGCATACAGCGAAAGAGATTTACAAGATTATGATTGTAATCATTGTAAACCTCAAATTTATCAGGTTTTTTCTTTCCCAAAAGCACTGCTCCCGAACCTCCGAAAGGTTCAATATACCTTTCATAATTCAGGGGGAACAGTGCGTACAAAATATGAAGGACGGAGGTTTTATTTCCCATCCAGCTTACAGGCGTTCTGATATTTTCCACCTCCTGTGGCAATATCAATCGTCCCTGAAGCAACATGATGTTGCATCCAATCCGAGCAGAAAAATTTTAAAGTAAAAAAACTTTTCTGCCCGACAATGTTGATGCAATTATCCCCACAAAGTAAAAAGCCGTTAATTAAGTTTTTAACCCAACCAACGGCTATATATATATATATATGAAAACCAACATCAGTCGTTCGGAACGATTGATATTAGTTGTTGTTATTTAATTATTATCGTTTACTTTTTTGATAATTTCCCCGATTGCGGAAATCACATTGACGGTCACAGCATTTCCTGCCATCTTGTAAAGTCTGCTGTCGGAAAGTCCCATTGCTTGTGCTTTGTAGAATTGCTCATCCGTAAATCCCTGCAGGCGCCAACATTCAAGCGGAGTAAGCTTTCTGATTCTGCCGATATGGACTTCTCCGTTTGGCTCAACAAATGCTACGGCAAATTTCTCATCATCTGTAAAATCTGTGCTTTCAACGAAAACTCCCGAATGTTCAGCCTTGCGGTTACTAATTCCCGAATCCTGCCTTGCAGTTATGCACCTTGTAATTTCTGTCAGTTTCGGGTCAGGGTTCATATCTATAAAGTAATATGCCTGAGTTGCTGAGGTTGTAAGAGTGTGCGCTATTTGATTGCCTACTCTGCCACGCCTTGAGTTTTGTCCTGAAAATGCAGTATCAATGCTGTCACCGGGATAGGCTACTTGGTAGCCGTCTTTTGTGTTGGATATTATGGGAATACCAAAATCCTCAATCAGATATAGTCCGCTATGACCGCCGAATCCGCCTGAACCGCTTGTTAGGGTACAGCTGACTCCATTTGATGAGTAGATTCGCTCACCTTGAGGCGGCTTTTCTTTGTATAAGAGCTTTTTCACTTGCTTGCGTGAAAGATAATACTTGTCCGCTACATTCTCCTCTAAGATATCCGATAATATACACTCGTTTTCGAGATTGTGGAACTCCAAAATTTTTGCTGTTAAGTACCTGCCAGCACACATCATACCCCAGTTCATCCAGCGTACGGAGGATAGTTTCAAATGTTCTGCCTGAGTCATGGTTAAGCAGTCCGGGAACATTTTCGAGGAAGAGATACTTAGGCTTTTTAACGGCAGCAATTCGAGCAATCTCGAAAAACAGCGTTCCTCGGGTATCTTCAAATCCGAGTCTGCGTCCTGCAACGGAGAAGGATTGACACGGAAAGCCTCCGCAGATAAGGTCGAAATCGGGTAACTGTTCGGGTATGATTTTTCTTGCGTCATCAAAGTAAAGTTCACCTCTCGTATCATAAATTGCTTCATATGCCCGCTTTGCATATTTGTCGATTTCGCAGTAACCAATGCACTCGAAACCGTCAATGGCTTCAAGTCCTGAACGAAAACCGCCTATGCCTGCAAACATATCAAAATATTTAATTGGCATAAATCTTCATTCTAACCGAAGATTTATTTTAAAATCTATCACCTCACGTTTTCATTGTCATGCCGTTATCTTCATCAAGGTTTTCTGATTTTTCTTCAATCTCTGATTTGGACAACTTTTCTGCTTCAATTTCTTCCTGCGTAAGCTTTCTGAATACATCCTCGCCGGGAACAACTCCGAGTGAACGACCATTGTCCCACTCGGGAAATATCGTTCCAATATCATCCACGGTCTTAACCGTTCCTCTTGTTCCAGACGGAACAGGTGCTAAAGGGTCGTTCATACATATAAGCTCAATGCGTGTACCCGGAGGATACATTTGCTTAATGCTTTCAGCACGCCTGTGCTGTCTTTCATATTCGTTCAATTTTTACATCTCCAATAATTTATTATTTTTAAAGTAGTAAGTGTCAGTAGGACTTCTAATTTTTGTTTTCATATTATTAACCTCCATCTGTATCTTTGCTATTCGATTTATAAATTTTCTTATCAGAGTACTGACCTTTTCCGTTTTCAGAAAAATCATCATTGTGCCTGTCAAAATTCGGCTTTTGTTTCATTTCACGCTCTAACTTTCTCAATTCAGGTGTATCGGTAAAATACATTTCAATCTTCCTTTCCTTGTAAAATAAAAAAAGGCAACCGTTCTAATGTAAAATTAAAACGATTGCCAATAAAAAAAGAGCCAATTATTATATCTCTAAAAATAGAAATATAATGATTGACTCATATATTTAATAATATTAAATCATGCCAATTAGCGAAAAGTAATCAGTTATCTTTGCCATTAATCAAATTTTGAAGCTTTTCAACAGCTTCTTCCTTTGTTTTGGAATCCTTTACAATTTGAATAATTGAATTCATAAGAACATCAAATTGTTTATCTGTAATATTTTTAATCTCCATGTTTTTTCCCTTCCGATAAACTAATTATCATTTCTGCCGGAAATAAATTTTTTGTATATAAGTAATCGAGGCTCATAGTCTTGCTATGAGCCTCGATTTGGCTCCCCCAACTGGGCTCAAACCAGTGACATCATGATTAACAGTCATGCGCTCTCGCAGACGTTAATTCGTACATCATAGTAAATGGTTCGTTGGTTGAGAGATATCGCACTGCAACAGTTTTTGCACCAGATTGCAGATTTCTGCTTGCGTTATTATACTCGCTTTCGCATATTATGTCAATTCCTGCTTAAGATGCCAAGAACTACTGATATGAAGCGTTCATCAAGATTTGTATTTCGTATCCTCTGGATATGGACACTTGGCTCAGTAATTCGTCAGCTATCATTCGTTTTCTTTCGAGTGATGCTTTGTCGAACTCATCAGCCCAGCTTACGAATTGGTTATAGTAATAATCAATTCTGCCCATTTCAGATTCTTTATACACTATACCTACCTGTTTAAACCAAGCACCCGTTCCCTTAGCCTTTTGACCGATTTTGGATTTATGCTTTGAATAATAGTGCCGTTTGTAGGTGAATACAGTCGGGCAATAAGGCGCAAAAGCGTTGTTTTGCCACAGCCGTTTTCGCCAATTAACAAAACACGCTCTCCTTGCTTTATTTCAAAGCTGATATCTCGTAGAATTTTCCGACCTTTAACCGAAAAACCTAAGTGTCTAAGAAATCACTCCACCAACCCGTATTTCACCTTAATTCGGTCGAGTTTTTCCAGCATCGGTTCTGCGATAAACATGAGGAAGAGCATCGTTGCCACCACATGGATCATGTCCATAGGAAAACCTGTGAGATAATAGCTCATGATCATCTTCATATTCAGCGACTCGCTGCCCCAGATCAGTGCGGATGCCGGGTTCATGATTCCTCCGTAGATCAGGATCGCACTGAACGCACCGAAAATACACAACGATGCTTTTGTGCGGCGCAACAGACCTTTTCGATACAGCACTCCGGCAAGAAATCCTATGATACCCATAGCAAACATCTGCCACGGCGTCCACGGTCCTTGCGAAAACAGAATATTGGATACCATCATGGTCACAGCGCCGACCAAAAATCCCGTTTCGCCGCCGAATGCAACGCCTGCGATAATCGTCATGGCAAGCACTGGCTTGAACTGCGGCAGCATGAAGAATGCAGCTCGCCCCGCAATGCTGAGTGCACACAAAACGGCGATGATCACCATCTCTCGCGCTTTCGGTTTTCGCCCTTCAAACACCATGAAGAACGGCAGCATACATTCGATCAGCACGGCAAATGCCGTCAAATAATACTGTTTGCGGTCAATGTAGACTACACCTGCGAAAAGCGTCAGAGGGATCATAAGCAAAATCAGAACGACCGCCGCAAGTGTCCGTTTTGACAGCTTGCGTTTTTCTTTCGGCGTTTGAATCGTGACAGGAGGTGCAGATCTGCGCCCGACCAATACTGCCGTCAGCATCAGAAATAGGATCAGTATGCTGTAAAGGTACAATTGGTCTTTCCCGAGTGCGGTCAGACCGTTTTTGTCAATCATCTCGCTCAGCTTTTCTGTTTTTAGGGCATAGAGGAAAGTGAGCACAGAGAGAAGACCGAATATCCCGGCGCTTATTTTTCTCCAAAACGGCAGTTTCTTCGGGGGAATATTGGTTTCTTCGCAAATCGGTTCCGGTTTGTATTCGGCGGTTTGTTCCATATGCACCGTCGGTGTTTCCCCGCCGATTGCTTCGATTACCTCTTCGGTTGTAACAGCATTCGGGATCATATTCCGTGCAATGCGGTTGGCAGAGGTAGTATAAAAGCTGTTGCCGGAGAAAAATTCCGTCGGTGTCCCCTCGGTGACGATTGCCCCGTCAAAAAAAAGCGCGCATCGGTCGGCATACCGAGCGCAGAATTCAATATCATGGCTTACCATGACAATACACACACCCGAGTCAAGAAGTATTTTTAAGATAGTAGCAAACTCCATTTTGAACTGCGCATCCAATCCTTTTGTCGGTTCGTCAAGGAGAAGAATATCGGGACTGCGCAGAAGAATTGTTGCAAGCGCCGCCCGCTGCTGTTCGCCACCTGATAAATCGTAGGGATGCCGGTTTTCAAAACCCGCCAGACGGCAAAGCTTAATGATATGCGCGATTTTTTCCGCTTTCGCTTCTCTCGACAGCTTGAAATCTGCAAGCGTATGCTTCAAATCTTCATAGACTGTCTTTTTTACAAACAGCGTCTGCGGATTCTGTGGAAGGAATCCAACACGTCCATCAGTTTTAATCTCTCCCCGATATGGCGTTTTCAAGCCCGACAGAATCTTCAGTGTTGTAGTTTTTCCTGTTCCGTTCCCGCCGAGAATGCAAAGCAGTTCACCGGAGTGTGCGGTAAGATGAACGCCCTTAACGATATCCGGCAGTTCTTTTTCATAACGAAACCAAGCGTCAGTGACGGAGAGCTTTATATCCCCGTTATTTTCTGTATCGGATTTTACGGATACCGGTCTGAGCGTATGCTCCGCCGTGTATGCCGACAAAAACTCCCGTCCCTCATTGACCGAAACGGGACAGATCGAATCTGTTTCGACTGATTCCCAAATACGCATAGCGGCGGGCATGGCGAGAAACATAGAATGATCGGTTCTCTTGAGATATTCTCCGATTTCTGTAACCGTACCATAGCAGAGAAGTTGTCCTTTCTCCATTACCGCAGCTTGAGTGGCAAGAGGCAGAGCCTCCTCCAGACGATGCTCGGTCAGAATGATTGTTGTTCCCAGCTCGCGGTTAATCTTTTTCAATGTTGCCAGAAAATCTGATGCCGCGATGGGGTCGAGCTGGCTTGTGGGCTCGTCGAGTATGAGCAGCTTCGGCTGCATGACCATAATCGAAGCGAGATTCAAAAGCTGCTTTTGTCCGCCGGAAAGCTCCGACACATTCCTGTAAAACCAGTTCTGTATCCCGAAAAAGGATGCCATTTCCGCCACTCTGCGGCGAATCGTCGGCGTGTCGTATCCGAGACTTTCCAAACCGAATGCCAACTCATGCCATACCTTGTCGGTGACGATCTGATTATCGGGAGACTGCAATACAAAGCCGATTTTTGACGCAGAATCTCTGTCGCATAAATCAGAAAGGCTTGTTCCTTCAAAAAAAATGTTCCCGCTTTTTACACCATGTGGTGCAAGCTGAGGCTTGAACTGCCTCAATAATGTGGATTTCCCACAACCTGACTGTCCGCATAACACGAAAAAGTCTCCGGCGTGAACCGTCAGCGATAAATGCAAAATCGCCGGATTTTTTGTTTCGGGATAATAGAATGTTAAATCTTTGACTGTAAGGATCTCCATTGTCGCTCCTCTCTGCCGTCAAGTACAATAGGCGTGATGCACAGTGCAAAATAAACGATTTGAAAACTAACCGTCAGTGGCTCGGTCAGTACACCCCGAATACTGGGGAAATACCGCCAGAACAGTCCGCCTGACAAACTGCCGCTTAGCAAGTAGATACCGCAGAACGCAAGCCAAAAAAGAGCGCCTTTGTCACGGTCGGTAAGCGTGTAAATGGAAAATGCCGTTCTGCCTTTCAACCCATATCCGCGGCTTTTCATGCTGTCTGCGGTTTCTATGGCGTTTTCAAGCGACCATGTGACCATGATTGAAAAGCAGGTGACAGCGCTCCTAAATCTTTTCCAAAGACTGCCGTTTGCGCTGTCACGCCCCATGCCTGTTTGGGCTTCCTTCACCGTTTTAAGCTGCGCTTTGAATTTCGGCACGAACCGAAGGGTCATACTGAGAACCAAAGACATTGCCGGGATGATTCTCCCGAACAGGTACACAAACTTATCCGAGGTCATTACCGCCGTGTAGCAGCTGAACCACAGAAGAACAGATACCAGCATAACGGAGGCAGCAATTCCATAGAGAATACTTTCCAGTGTCAGCGGATTTTCTGTTGGAAGATAACACAGAATTACAGAACCCTGATGATTGAACGCAGGGTTAATAACTGCCGTCAGCAGCATAATCGTAACGGCATAGCGAAGCAAAAAGCGTACCGATTTTCTGCCGTTCAGACAAATATGGTAACAGACTGCGCAGAACAGAGAAATTAGAAGGCAAACGGGATGCATGAAAAACATTGTAAATCCAAATACCAAACCGAAATAAAAAAAATTCACAAACGGGTGGTAATTAGAAAAAGCATCTTTATTTTGCATTCCATTCACCTCCTGAATCAATTACCTTATTCGCCGATAGCGTAACCGCCGCCGATATCTTTACCGAGATCACAGGTATAGCGCCATTCAACAACCTCGCCTTGTTTCAGCTGATAGCGGCTGCATCCGTAATTCGGATACCAACCATCAACACGGTACATCCAACCGGAACCACTGCCGCAGTCAAATTCATACAGATTATGAATTCCTTCCACATAGGCGCTGTTGTACATTGGGGTCCACGACGCTTCCATCTGGATTTCGTTTTCCTTGCAAATACGCTGCAGTACATCGTAAACGGATTCTCCCTCATAGAATGTCACGGTCTGTGCCGCAAAGATAATTCCGTTTGAGGGAACTGCGTCCAGCTTGTCAGGATCCAAGTCATTCAGATTATTCAGAATCGTGGAGCACTCAATGGAGAAAGTACAAGTGTATGTTGTCCTTGTATCGACCTCCTGATCTTCCGGCTCTACCGGCATCGGCTTACCCTTTGGCACAGGATCCGTCTTGTACTTATCCTGCTTGGTGTCTTTGCCGTCAGAGAGAACTCTTCCGCTTTGATCGGGAACCTTTCCGCTTTGGTTGACGCCATCGGAAAGATACGGATCGTATTTAACAGAAGAGCTGTTGTGATTTTCAGAGGGCGTTTCTGTTTTGTCAGCCTCCGTATTCTGCACGGTATCGGGCATGATTTCAAAATATCCCATCTGTGTTGTCGAAGAAAAGTTTAGAATACTTTTATCGTTACCTGTCAAACTGGCACTGCATTTTGGCGTGGAATCCGTTTCGGAGACTTCATACACAGTAGCACTCTGCACATCCCATTGCTCGTTCAGATAAATTGATAGAACGGGAGAGAACCCGAAGTCCTCGTCCGAAAGATAGCTGAATGCAATTTTTTTGCCGCTTTCTTCAACGAATTCAATTCCGAGGTTCAGATCTTTGACCGCGTCAATATCGCTGCCGAACACTGTCCATTCGTAACGGAATCCGTTTGATTCACCAATAAATGTCGTAACTTTATTCTGCTCTTTCAGTTCTTTGAAAACAGAAGCATAGATCATACCATCATCGGGGATCGTTATGCTGCTTTGCAGCTCTGCCGGATTCAGTCCAAGACTGTCACAAGCTGACAGACTAAATATCATCAAAGAACATAGCAGGAAACATAATATTCTTTTTTTCATAGCTTATTCTCCAATCACAATACGTCCGTTATTTGTTTTCAAGGTATCCTTGGAGGAAGCAAGGCTGTTCGCTTCATCGGCTGCGGCAAAAATGGCGTCGTCGAAAGAAAGCTCATAAATATCACCGCTTCTGGCACTTCCGCGAAGTCTGAAAAGCAAATGCAACAATACATTGCCATCTCTATCAAGCGCATTGTTTGTAAAAGCATATTTTCCGCCGGTCATATCCAGATACATCAGATTGATCTGTCCGACTTCGTTGCTGTAATCTACATTGACGTTCCATTCCGGCAACTGATATCCGGAAACGCTTTGCGCATCCGTAATCATAACATTCCCTTCTTCGATGCCTAAAAACTCAAGTTTCGAGGAATCAAAACTGATGCTGAAGCTTGCAGCCGGATAAAGCGCATCACCAAGTGAGGACAACTGTAATTCTAAGCTAAACTGCTCGTGATCCGACGCACTTTTTTTGTCGGGAGTTTCAATGGTAACAGATGGAGCATCAGCAAAAAAACTGCTACACCCTCTCAGAAAAAATATCAGAACCACCGCAATCACAGCGAGAGAAACAACGGATATTGTAATAGCTATTTTCTTTTTCTTGGAAAGAGGTTTCTTTTGCTTTGAAGAGGACTTGTCTTCCTTAACGTTTTCTTCTTTTACAGAAAGCGTATTCTTTTCCATCAGTCGATCACATTCCTAAGTGTTGCCGCTTTGTCCACAACAGCAAACTCATCACCATTCACAAAATATTCTACAATGCCAAGTGCGTCAAAAGTGTTGAGTCTTGTATCTGAATTGACATTCATAGAAAGAATTTCATCGCCACTCGGTGCATCTGCTTTTCTAAGCCACATATTCACTGACGCCAGAGCATCCTGAGCATTGATGATATCGTCGCCGTTAGAGTCACCAAAGGTGATCGAATCAGCAGTTCTATCGTAAATCGTATAATTACTTGCCTTGGCAAATGCAGAAAGATTAGAAGATGTCGTCATGCATACATAAGTGGAAACACCGGTCTTTGCGGAGATTGAAGCACTGTAACGTGGGAAAATGCTGTTTGTTCCATCATTGAACTTGATTTTTACACCGTCATTTACTCCCGTTACGGCAATAGCAATCGCTGTTTGATTAGAAGAAATCAAATCCACATCATCTCCGGTATACAGTACCATAGCAGTATAGGAAATACCTTTGACAATTTTCACGTTATCTGATGCATTTGTAATATCAACGATCGTCATGGAATCTGCATTATCAGACTGCGAATTCTTTTTAAGAGTCATTCCGGTAACGGCAACAGAAAGTCTGTCTGTGATTGCAATATTGATGTCCTTATTCAGTTCAAAACCAATGACAAGAAATTCTGCTGGGTAGCTGCTTCCACTGATTACAATATCATTTCCGTTTTGCGGATCAAAATATACGATACGGAGTTTTCCGGTGGATTCTTCAAGATGATAGCTCAGCTGTCCGCCGCTGACACGGCCCCCTACGGTAACATCGGTAACAGATAATTCAGACGGAACAGAGACGATGCAGTCCATCAGTTTATATCCTGCCTTTGCATCCCAAGCAGTCAAATCAATAATTGCGTTGAAAGAAGTTCCGTCAATATTTTCGATTTTTTCGGGAAGAGAAAGCGTTGCTGCAATATCCTTTGATGCCGAAGCCTGTTTCGTCACATCGGTCATATCATACAAAGAATTTTTGTTATTCAAGAGTCGGTCATATGCTACCAACGCATAGGCTGCCTGATCGGTTGCCATAGCATTGCTGCCACCGTTCATTGTGTGGCAGAATACGGCGTCTTCCTCAATATAAAATTCAAGAAGTGCGTCTACTGCGGAATGTCCGTTTTTCACAAATCGGGAATCGGTATCGGGTTTGATTCCCCATGCAGTGCAGGCAACGATGACCTGTGCAATGCTTTCGGAGTTGATACTCCCCCATGAAGCAAACCCGCCGTTATCCTTCTGCATAGCAGAAAGGCAACCAAAACCTTTTTCTGCCGCTTCCGCAACAGTTGCCTGTCCACGGTAATTTACCAAGGCCTGCAAAGCCATAGCGGTGATATCCGGGTCTGCAGCAGTTCCGCTGAGAGCCCATCCGCCGTCCGCAAGCTGTTTGTTCAAAATATAATCCACACACTGCTGACGAATAGTGGAATCTGTTGTTTGATAGTTCTGTGTATCGAGAGCGATCAGCGCAAAAATCGGGCCGTTAATCCCTTGCTTCGGGATCCATGAGAAATCATCAAACGGAGTAACGAGATTAACTCCGCCTACATTGGTCGGATCTTTACCGATTGAAGCAAGCGCAAGAATCAATCTTGAATTTTCCGTAGATTTGACACGATGTAATGCTCCGTTTGAATCAGCAGTCGACTGAACAGTTTCCACAATGCGGCTATAGTAGTCATTGAAGTAGGCGCTGTCTGTATCATAATATCCGCCGCGAGCAAGGGAAAGAACAGTCCACTCGCCAGCAGTAGTACCGAACACAGGCGCAGGAATAGATGCGGCTAACTGTGCCAGCGTTGCATTCAAAACTGCCTTTACACTTTGTGCTTCTCTGCCCGTATTTTCGGAAGAAGTATTGTTCAGAAGTTCGATTGCAGCATCGACTTCATTTTGCGTTGCCGTAAGGTTCTCCATGACCTTGAGAGCGGAAGCCTTTGCCGCGGCATTATTGCTGTCTGCATAAGCAGCATACAGCATATCCTTATTGGCGTGCTCATAGTAAGCGGCAGATCCCCAACCGTTGTTATGTCCCAAATCCGCGCCGTAACCCCAAAGAGTGAACTGCCAACGAATTACATAGGTGTTACCGTAATCCTGATAACCTGAGCTGCCGTTATTATCCTCCAAGCCGAACTGCGATGAGCCGACAGGAATCATCAGATCATTGACGGTAATCATCCAGCCGGACATAAAAGAATAATCAAATTCTCCAAGCCATTTGTCACTGTTGCCATCATGATCGTTGTTGCCGGGACCTCCGTTCTGCGTGATGACAGACGGAATATCAACAGATCCCTTATCAATGTCTGCAATTTCGGAAATATAGGCATCCGATTCCCAACTTCCGGTAATGTGATACTCAAGTCCGTTGTCAATAAGCATTGCAAGAGTTGCCATGCCTGCTGTAAGCTCATCTTCCGCATAAGGGCCATAGTTTTCTTTTGCTAAAAGCGTATTGATTTCTTCCAAAGTATAGGATTTTGGTTTCACATAGAATCCTTGTCCGAGCGTCAGACCTTCCATAGAAATCACGACATTAAATTCATCTGAATGATTTACTGCCAATGCTGATATCGGCAATGCTGCGACAAGCATAACCGCCGCCAACAGCACAGCGATAAAACGAGAAGTTTTAAGTTTCATTTTCCTTGCTCCTTTTTCGAGTTTTCTTCTTATGAGAAGTTTTGGTTTTCTCAGGATTTCTTTTTTCTTTCAATCCTGCTTTTTCCAAAGCCCGCGGCCACGGTCCCAAAAAGGCTTTGATTCGGGATAGGGTAACAATATCAAAATCACTTTTGAGCGGAGGCCTACCCATTTCCGCATGCTTTGTCTGCAGCTGTCCTACCGCCCAAGACTGCTTTTCCTCTTTTGCCATTTTGATACCCCCCTTTCTGAACAAAAAAGGCTCTTTCCTTCATTTTTGAGGAAAGAGCACAACTGATCACAAAGGCGTAACACAAACAAGACGTTGAAACTACACAAAAAAATAAAAAGTGCAGGATTTCAAAGCCGACGTTGCGACATTTGATAATCGGTTGCACTCTTCTCGCCCAATCATGGTAAACCTTTTGAAAATACGGCAGGTATCCTGACTTATGATAAGCAATGCCAAAAAGCAGCACCGCAAAAGAGCAGCCTTCTCAGAATAGAAATTCCAATGACATTATGCTCTTCGTTTCGTCAAATACAGTAATGGCGGTTGTTCCGGATTCGAACCGGATTCCCTTTTCATTTACTCAGCTAACAACTTTTCAAACCGTATTTTCTTATCAAATATTTAATTAAAGACATAGTAGCATAAATGCTGTTTTTTGTCAAGTAGAAGAACCATCAAATAAACTGGAATTTGTATGTGTTAAAATGATGTGAACCAATAAAAAAGAGAAGTAACTCCAAAATATGGTATAATGAGACTGCTAAGATCATTAACCCAAAAGGAGTACTTCTCTTGAACATACTGACACAAGAAGCCAAGAAGAAGCATTGTTAGTGTTTCTTTGAGTTGATCTTCATGTCAGATAATAAGTTGCGTGAGTTTATCATACCCACTGTCTTTATGGATTACTCTGTCGCTCATTGCGACAGTCCCATACCATAAGTTTTCAATTAGTGTCATTTGAGCACCACCTTCCCAAGCACAACAGTATATCACAAGAAATTCAAAAAGCCAAACCAAATCTAAATTTTTTTAGCTTATAAAGCAAACTGCTGTTCTCTCCGTTATAGCCATACCGCTGCTCGGTTTCAATCAGCTTTGCTTTACGCAAATCCTTAACTGCTCTGCGTAATTTGGAACACCAAGACCGTCCAAATACATTTTTGCAAGATCATGCATAGCAAAGCCATTGCCTTTTGAAAATAAAGCTTAACCTTCTTATTGCCATACAGACATTTTCGAGCAATCTTGTAATCGTTAGTCCACCAACTCTTTTTTGCAAATGCTCTCTTGTCAAATTCTCCGAAATCTACAAATTCTGTATCAATGGCAGGCTCGTCCGTTACTGTTTCTGATTCAACAACGGATTGCTCATCTCCTATATCAATCTTCTCATCGTAGAAATTTCCTTGTTTTATTCGTAGAGCCTCCTTGATTACATGATTCTTTATTGTTTTAAATTCTTTGTTATCTACCAAAGGAATTCTATCGGAAAGTGTATCTGTATAAGTTAGCAGCACTTCTTATCTTTGCTCATACCAAAGATTATGCGATTTAACAAAACAGGCTCTATAATAAATGTTAGAGTAACAAATAGAGCCACAAAACAAAAAACCAATCATCAAACTGTGATACAGTTAAACGATTAGTTCTAAGAAAGTACATATGAAAGAAAAAGTCCGTAGAAAATTCTACGGACTTTTTGGCTCCCCCAACTGGGCTCGAACCAGTGACATCATGATTAACAGTCATGCGCTCTACCGACTGAGCTATGGAGGAATATACAATTTCCTTTGACTTTCGCCAAAGAGTTTTGTTAAGACTGCACAAAGAGCAATCTTTTTTGTTACTTAAATCCCCGGTAGTGGACTTAAACAACATATTTAGTTGTTCCTCAAACTAAGTGATAGTGTCGGGTATTTTAATGTACGCAGCCACTACCGACTGAGCTATGGAGGAATATAATGCAAAACACCCAAAATGATGTATTGCAAAGTGTTGGCATCTCCCTATTTTCCCGGGCCGTCGCCAGCCAAGTATTTTCGGCACCACTGAGCTTAACTTC
>CANQGM010000006.1 GCA_947623205.1 uncultured Clostridia bacterium | reverse complement strand
GCAGAGTTAGTAACTCTGCGAAATAAGATAAGACAATTATTACCATAAATTAACAAATTGTTAAGCGTAAGAAGGAGTATATTTAATGCATATGAAAATCCTTTTATTTAAACTTCAGCATCTAAAAATAAACAACAAAACGGCATTACGCCGTATTGTTTCCTTTTTGCTGTGCATTTGTATGGTGATTCCCGGTCTATGCGGAGTATTGTCAATGAATGCATTTGCCGCCGGGCAATCCGGCCCTACGGCGGGCGTTACCCGTCAGGCAGACCCCAGCACCATGGATACCTACCAACAGATGTTGGATTTTTCTCAAAACACCCGGTATGCCGGACGTCTGTGGTCGGATAAAACGGTGTTTGCCTACGGCTCCGGCGACTCCGGCGACAGAAAGGGAAATTGGCTAAATAATACACTAAATCTCGATGAGTCACTTGACGGTGTAGGTGGCCAAATCTCATTGAACGACGATTTTATGCATGTGTACAGTGCGCTCGGGTCCAGCTTGGAGTTCAATGACTCTGTTTCCGCGCCTATCGACCTCGTTATCCTTTTGGATATGTCCGGCTCGATGGGTACCGACGTTGTTGATGGACAGAATCATGCTGATGGTAGTGATGACAGTGGACAACGCGTACAGCATTCCCGTATCCAACAGGTACTCAATTCTATAAATAAAGCTATTGATTATTTGATGAGCCTCAATGATACGAACAGAGTGTGCGTGGTGGGATATGGCGGAACAGCATATACGCTTCTGCCTTTGGATCATTACACAACAACTAACAGCAAGACGGAAAATGGTGAGAAATGGGGAGTCTATCTTTCGGTTGAAAATTTCCGTGATTATATTGCACGTGGAGGTGGACCACTCGGAAATACTTCCGGTAGTGCTGCTTACACAGTACACGCTGATGCAACCGGAACAGTCAATAATAAAGTAGATAGACGAGCGCGCAACGACTATGCTGTTAATGATGGGGTAAACAATCAGGCGAGTCTGAAATTGATAGGTTTCAATACTAACCTGCAAGCCGGAATATGGCAGGGTTTCAATGAACTCTACAACAGTATTCATGGCATTAATGATGTTACATATACATACACGTCTAAACTGACTAATGAAAAGACAACTATCGCAAGAATTCCGGTAGCGTTCGTCATGACAGATGGCGGCTCAAACTATACGGTTAAAGCAACAAATGCTGATGCAAGCGGCAATGGAGACGAATGGTATAATCTAACGGTTCCGGAGCAACTGAACTCCAGCTCCACAGGCTACAATGATGCACAAAAGAAAAAATATCGTGCTGAGGCCTCAAGTGGTGTAGGCGGCGACGCTGTCATTTTGGATATTCTTTTGACAGCGTCATATATGAAGTCAAAGATCCAGAATAAATATACTGAACTTCTTCAAGGCGAGGGAATACTGGATGAATCGAAAGACGAGAAGGCTGATTTCCAGATCCATTCCATAAGCGTTGACGCTCAAAACGTTGACGCATATCAGATCCCGCGAATCTATGCCGGACTCGATCCCAAAGATTTCTTTAAGAGCGCGGCTGATCTTAAAGCTGTAGCAGGAATAGCAACTGATCCTACAACCTGGAAATACAAAGAGAGCATAACAAGCGCATATGATCACTTTAATACTTGGAAAACAAAATCAGAAGGAACCACAATATCATTTACAGACTCCGATAATAAAAATGTTAATATAAAATATAATAAACTACCTGCTGGTCATTTAGGTGTATCAAATGCAGACGTTATCAATAACATAAATTACAACGACAGCTTCGTTGATATCGGAGCTGCTGACCTGACCGGGACGTTCCAAAGCCTGATCGAGAATATCAATAAGCCCATCTTCTCACCCGTTGCCGGCGATAACGACCTTGGCGTGGGCGATGCCGTTACATATATGGATCCCGTTGGCAAGTATATGGATGTTAAAGACGTTAAAAACCTGTCCCTTTTCGGCGAGCTTTACGGCATAACAAAAACCGCCGTCTACGACTATCAATGGAACGATCAGTACATAAAAAATGATCAAAATCTGGTGCAAGGCAGTTCCCCGCTCCCCGAAGGTTGGTATTACGGCACGCCCACGGAAACAAGCAACGAAGACGTGAAATATGCGGGAAGTCCGGATCAATTGCCCCCAGGCTGCGCTAATGCCGAGAAAGCTTGGAATGACGGCTGGGTTTACCGCGTAAACTATCAGACCGCAGCGAAGTTTGTGCCGACGCTGAAAGAAATAAACAACCCCGAAGAAGCTCTTGCAAAAGAGCGAAAGACAGAGTACACATTCTACCGCATTGACAAAACACAAGCAGAACGCAACAAGCTGCACATGAACCCTGCTTATCTCACAGACGGCCAGACGGAAGAGCAAGCACTGCAGGGCAAAACATATAATGCCGACGGCGAACACTTGAATGACCCCGGTGTGTACGCCCTCTCTGACCTGCGCATTTGGGTGGAGGACAGCGGCGATTACAACGACACCACTGTCGACAGCACGCTGAGCGACTCCAACTTTGACGAGGCTCTGTGGGTCAACATTCCGGTGAACATGCTGCCGCTGCGCACCGTGTCCGTCAATTTGGGCGATCCGAAAGAGGGGCACGATGACAATTGGACATACACGACGAACCTGACGGGCGACTCTGAAGGCTATAAGGCCAGCTTCCCACTGCGCGTATTTTACACCGTGGGCGTCAGCGACGACGTGATTGAAAACTCCAACCGCATTAACATCGCCGGAGCGATAAGTCCGGAGTATATTGAGCAAAACAAGGCGAAAAACGCCGATTGGGCAACAGCGCGCAATGTTAGCCAAGGGGAATTGGAATTTTTCTCGAATTGGTACAACCCGCTGAACCGTTACGGCGAATATGCAACTACCAATACCGACTATTCCTACGGCGACCCTGTGACCTCGTTCTCACCCGCCTCCAGCAACCGATACTATTCTTTTGAAAAGGCGCTGCCAATTTACAGCACAGCGTACACCTATGTTAAGACGGAAGATAAATGGCGGCGTGTTGTAATTGGTGAGGACGTTGGCGAAGGCGCTGATGCACAAACCTTTGACGCTACCTCATTCGGCGGAGAACTTATCGCACAGGATTTAGAGGCGGATTCGGGTTCGCAAGGAACTGACGAACAGCGTCAAAAGTCAATTTGGGATGCTCTTCAAAGTAAGGGTATTTCTAAAGATAAAGTCCAAAACGGCGATATGATTTTGCTGAAAAATCACCGTCTTACCGACGTAACAAAGCCCGGCGAGGGAACGGAAATTAAAGACCCGTTCTCTTCCAACAGCTACTACTTCCTGCCGATTGAATATTATTCGCTCGATAAAGACACTAACAATGCCACATGGACGCAGTACCTTATCACCCGCAAGGGCAGCGAGTTCGGCTCGGCCTACAGCGCCCGCGGCATCACCAACGGCGATATGCTCTGCTGGCACGATGTCAGCGGAAGAAATACGCAGGATTATCCCTACCTGTCATATTCCGAGACGAACGAAGCAGGAAATCCCGATCCGACGCGCGGCAAACAGTTTATCGGCGCGCCTATTGACTCGGCTACGGGATATTATTCGGGTTGCAATAAGAGCGAGCATGGAATCCCCGAGCAAAGCAATGGCTGCCCAAGTAGTACTAAGACAAAGAATGATGCATGGGAAATTACATTGAATAGCGGCGAGTGGGTTGTTTGCGCAAAGCCCGGCGGTCTGCGTGTGGGCGACCTGGCGCAAAACGTGCAGGAAAAAGGCGGAGCCTATTCGACCCCACAAGAACAAGAAACAATTAAAAAGTATGTCGATGAAAGATATAAAGGTGTTGACACCGCTGCCTCGCTGAATTGGGGCTATTATGCTCAAAACGTCACCCGCACGGCAAATAACTACTATGTGCCCACTATCGGCCAAACCTCAAATATCGAACATTCCGATATCAAGGTGAACGTCTATTTGGGCAACAACGGTCGCCTGCGCGTTATGGACACGACCCTGCTTGTCACAAAGCTGGTCGAGCCGCCCGAAGGGTTTGATATGGCAAACGATGCCTTAAATAAAGAAGTGTTCAACTTCCAAGTCTTTATCAACGGAGCGGAAGGCACAACGGACGCCGTTGTGGTGCAGTGGAATGAACTCCAAAAAAGCTGGCAGCGGCAGTTCCACTATATTGATTTGGAGCTTGACTCTCAGCTGTTCCTGCAAACCGCCGACGGCTCAAAGGCTATGGTGGACGAATCCGGCAAACGACGCATTGTCGCCCAAGACGGCGGTTATGTCTATGCCGATGATACAAATGAACCGTATAACGGCGATCGGTACTATGTCTTCATAGGCAGAAACAGAGATACTGCTGAAAAAGTCGGTACAACCGATACGAGTTTCCGTGTTTATCATAATAACTCTGTGGATGATAACGGCACGGTAGGTACAAATGACGTAACTTGGGATGGTAAACAGGGCGAAAAAGGCACTTTCTATGCATCAACCGTTTGGCTTGTGTCCGAAGATGACTATAACAATAAATGGGTACTGGCAGACGGTAACAAACTTGATGCTGCTCAAGATGATTTTAATGCCGAAAATTATGGCGGCATTTCTCACAATAATTTTGAACTGCTGTCCATTGACCCGAATGTTTCTGAAACGACCGAGATTTCAATTGAAACGCCCTACCGCACAATGAGCTCCTATTGGACGAAACAGTTAACATTCGGCAAAAACGCGAACGAAGACGGCGACGGTGAAGTCGGAAAGGAACTTAACGAGGATAATCTCTACGACGGAATCATCCCCAAAGCAGACCGCGCGGATTACTTCGCAAATTTGAATAACGATGAAATCGCGAAACACACTGCCGAATTTACGTTGAAACACGGGCAGGCGCTGCTGTTTGGCGGCATATCCTCCGGCACCGTGTACCGCGTCACCGAAAAGCTGACAAGTAAGCAGCTGGCGGCGGGCTACACCTTGAAGGAAGTTAGCCATAACCAGCAGGTAGGCTCCATAAGTACCTACCGCCCGGGAAAACAGAGCATACCCGTTTATTACTCTGATACTTCAACTTATGGTTGGTACGGCGGCACAAAAGCAGATGGCAGTTTTGTATATCCGTCTCAATATGAGAAAGATAAGCCTGAAAATGGCTTGATGTGGGCGATAAGCCAAAAAGGCGAAAAAAACAATGAGCAATTTTGCCATGAAGAGCCTTTCCATCACACTAACGCCGTCATGTGGGAATATTATGCCACAATGGATGAAAACGCTAACGGCGACAACCACCATCAGCCGGCAGGATTCCTTAATGACGGAAAGAATGGAACATCAACGTTCTGGCATTGGGAAAACAATACAAACGTGAATAGAGGCACACATATTGTGCAGGATAACCCGAGCTGTTATTCCATTGAAAAGGGCGGTTGTGACATGGACATGGGCGACGGTACTGTTCGCCACTATATGTTCAAAGACGGTGAGCTTGTCGACAAGCATTATGAGGGCGAAGGCTCTGGATATATCAGGAACATAGGACGTTACCTCGTCAGCCCAACGGTTCACTTCGGCGTTGAAGGCGAGGATCAGAATTACGCGGAAACCCCCATGACTGATACGAAGTCCAACACCAATTATACAGGCGTGTACTCCGTGTTCGGTAACACCGGTACCTATGAGGAGTCCGCAAACTACGTCAACACCGTTGAGCCCGACGTTTTGGTTATCACCAAAAATATGGTGGATATGAGCGGCAAAGAGGTCGCCGTTCCGCCTGACAAAGAATTTATATTTACACTAAAATTAACATCGCCCGAAAACGGCAAAATAACCGCGTCTGATACATTGCATTACTGGAAAGGCAATATCAGCGACCTGTCGAAAGCGCCTGACCGCAACAGCTACGATAAAATCAATGCTCTAAATACTTTGCAGCTGAATAAAGCCGATGGAGAAGACGCGTACACCGCAACAATCAAACTTAAGGCAAAAGAAGCTGTGGTGCTTTACGGGCTTATTGCAGGCACGGACTACACCGTTACAGAGACAAAGGATGATAAATATCCCGTTGTTGATCCTAAAGATCTTACGCAGACAGGAGATTATTATACGCAGACCGGCACGATAGAGCAAAATTCTGAGGTAGTTGCGCCGGCAGAGTCCCAAAACAGAGCCGACTTTATCAATCAGCTTCCTTCCGGCATCCTCTCCGTGGAGAAGGAAATTCTGGACAACGACCCGAACACGGAGAAGGAGTTCGGCTTTACTGTAACGCTTACGGCAAAGGAAGGCGAGTCGCTGGACAAAGCCGAGCTTACGATGACTAAGGTCACAAAAGCTGCGGACGGAACGGAAACTCAGGAATCAATAGCTGATCCGGGTTGGAAAGAAACAAAAGCCGACGAACGGGTTACGAAGCTCGAGGTAGGATTTACCCTGAAGCACGGCGAAAAGGTCGTTATCAATGGCATTCCGCTTGACACGACATATACCGTAGATGAAACAAATCGCAACGGTTACACCCTGAAGGACATTGAAACGTCCGGCAACGTAAGCGTTCATGGCAAAATCGCATCCGGAAAGATAGAAAAAGCAGAAGCTGCCATGACCTTTGTGAATGTTCCCGCGGTATTTCTGCCGGAGGCAGGCGGTATGGGAATCTTGATTTTCTGCATTATAGGAGCTTTGCTGATTGCCTGTGCGACCGCATATATTGTACTTAACAGAAAAAAATTATTTAACAAATACACAAGATAATGAATTGAAAAAATAAAAACCACCCCTTTGGAGGTTCAACGTAGAGATTTGCAAATGAACGAGTAAATTCAAGCTGACAACTTTCAAGCGGGACAAAAACGAAAGACCACATTAACGGTGAATAATCCGTTGACGTGGTCTTTTGCTTGTTCATTTTACTCCAGCTTTATACATTAACTTATCTATTATAACACTATATTTCAGAATATGTGGTGCTATATCCTGCTTCGTAGAGTTATACCATATTTTGTGTGCGGAAAAATTACCAATGTTTTTAAACAATGACATATCCTGTTTTGTATTTGCTGATAATGCCAGAATGTTTTTTTGCGCAGCATTTTTAATTATTTTGTCGAGTGTAAAGAGCCAACCGCTCTTTTCTGAATATCAGATTCAATGTCATGATTTTGATAAGCTAATACAAGTAAAGACGTCGCATCATAACAGCTGTGCAATCGTAAAGATTGTTCTCATAGCTTGCATTAATCTGTTTGCATAGTAGCGGAATGTTATGCGAAACGTCCTCAAAAAGCTGGGTAGGTAGTATAGATCCCGACTCTTTGATAGTTGAGTTGTCTTCCAAATCCAAGTTTATGATATCCTTAATCCACTTTTTCAAGTACTTGAAAAAAGAAGAAACTAACAGGCGTTCATATTCTTCTTTTAACGAATTAAACCTTTGCCTCTTTGAATATATCAACGGCTTCTACAACTCTGTTAGACCTCATTCTCATAACAACGGTTTATCACCTAATCAAGCTGAGCTTCAATTTTTTTATTTTTTCCACCATTTTTTTCACTTTATTGACTATAGTCCAATTCGATGGGATAAGAGATCTTCTGAAAGCGGATAAAAGAAAAGACCGGCACTCGCGTGAGTGCCGGTCTTTTGTTTAAGGACTATAAAAAAGATATTTTCGGCATTTAGGTGTGTAGACTTGAACCCACACAATGCAGCAGGATGTTTTCTTTCAACAATTTACTGTAGGGATTTGAGCCCACGCGTGGCAAGTCTACGAAGCTTGTCTGTCACTCCAGGTAGACTCGGTCGAACCTAAGGACGATACGCCTATTGCAGTCTAACCATAATGGGTTCAGATCGCAATAGGAGTTTCAATACTACTGAATAAATTCCTTATTTAATGGAATCACCATATACTCATATTCATGTTCTCCAATGGCAAAGCGAAAAGTGACCGCTCCGCTTGGATCTGTCTCGAATATCAGTCCGCTCACGGACATGTCATTGAGAGATGCATCATGTCCGGATAACGATTCTATAACAGCATCAGGGTCATGTGCGAAGCGTATCTCGTTTTTGATATACTGCGCTTCTGCTTCTGCGAGCGCGTCAGCGGTTGATTTTTCCACCACTGCACGGATTGTATAAATCGCTGATGATATGCCGAATACACATGTAACCATTACTATCGCCGCAATTGAGACGGCAATGAGAATTTCCGCAATTGTAAAGCCGCGTCTCGATTTAATATGGTGCATACGAGTAGCCTTCTTCGTTATATATGACGTCAATGTCTGCCTCTATTGACGAGTAGCCCAGTACAAGCGTCATACTGACAACGCCGCTGGACGGTTCGGACACTTTATCATCTTGAGGCAGCGCAAATACGCAAAGTGTGGCTGACAGCATCAAGAGCGCCAGCATCGTTATCACCACAGACAAGAGGACTTCGGCAAGCGTTTCGCCACGCTTGGAAATAAGTTTCCTAATCATTTTTCTATTCCTGCCTTTCTATACGCTCAATAAGTGCGTTTTCCTTACTCCATCCGAGCACTCCGGGTACATCTGCCGGTATCGTCAGTCGAAGCAGGAACGATCCTGCCTCGGCTGTTGCTGTAAGATTAAGATCATCATCGAAGGCGACTATGCAAACGGCAGGCGGCATACCGTCAGCTTCTATTATAATTGTCAGGTCATCTTCCGCACTCCCTGCAGATTGTAAGCAGGACATTGTCAGTACATTTACATTTGTTAAATCGGTCATAGAGTCTCGAATTATCCGAGCCGCCGATGATGCGGATGCGTATTGCAGCTCAACTTCGCGGACCGACGCTTCAAGAGATGTGGACATTACCGCGTTTGTTATCATGATCAACGACGCGGCAACACATATCATAAACAAGATCAGCGCCGATGCTAATGACGCTCCGCGGCGATTGAATAGTTTTTTCATACCTTCCTCCTATCTGAACGCACGTATATAGAGATTTATCAATTCTTCGCCTGCTATCGCCGTTACAAATGCTCCAAACGCTATTGACGGGGCAAACGGGAAAGGTGTTCCTTTTCCTATACGCATCAATCCGCAAATGAAAAGACCAGCCAAACATGACACTATCACCGCAAAAGCTCCGCCTATTGCGCCGAAGTGCAGTCCCAGCACCGCAAACAGCTTGATATCGCCGCCTCCCAGAGCTTCATGCCCAGTCACGCGTTCCGCGCACCATGACAAAAGCAGTATTGCGCCGCCGACTGTGAGTGCACCGGTCATACCGCGAATGAATGTGCTTATGACATTTCCCTCCAGCGGCAAAAATACCATAAACACGCATGCTGCAGCGACATGAATCATGTCGGGTATTTCCATTGTGTCGAGGTCATAAAACGCCGCTGCGCTAAGCAGTGTAAATAGTATACAAATGTGTACACAATGCCATGTTATACCGAATCGTGCCGCCGCAAATGCGTACTCGATGCCGTATATAATTGCGGTGGCACATCTGCGGTTAAGCCTGCATTTCTTCGTTATTACAACTCCGGCGGCTGTACCGATGCAGAACGCTGGAATGATAGCTGTAGCTATTTCTTGAGCGCCGATAACCATGTGTTCTTCGTTACTTTGCCGTCGTCAATAACAATCTCCAGCTTCATTTCTCCGAGATGATCGGATTTTGCTTCTATTTCTGTGCCTCCGGTCCCGTCATTATTATCATTGATACTCCCATCCTCATCGCTGTGAGACATAATGAATAGATTTGAATCGTCATCAGTGGCAAACGTATAAGTGATTGGCCCGCGTTCCTTAATATTACTGTGGTACAGCATATATTCAGAATACGCCAGCGATGAAGCGGCGCGAGCGTTTGACATATCAACCGCCATCCTCGCTCCTTCGAGTTGCGCTGAAAAGGTTGGTATCGCTATTGCGATAAGGGTAGCGATGATTGCTATAACAATGAGCAGTTCCGCCAGTGTAAAGCCTTTTTTGCTTTTTGTTTTTTTCATCTTTTCCCCTTCTTCTTGCTTTATTTATTGATACCGCTATATCAAAAGTCTTATAGCGTCATACATTGAGAATATCGAGACATATATCGAAATCACGATGAATGCAACAAATAGTCCCGTTATGACGGTAAGCGTCGGTTCAAGCATTGCCAGCACGCTGTCGGATCTTGCCATAGCTTCCGCATTACAGTAATCGCCCGCTATAAACATTGATGTTTCAAGAGTGCCCGTCTCCTCGCCAACCGTTACCATTTCGCATATCATACGGGGAAGATATTTATTGCTGCATAATACACATCCGATACATTCGCCAGACTCTATTGAATGCGCTGCAAGTGTTATTGTCTCACCGACAGCGCGGTTATCAATCACACGTCCGGCTATACTCATTACCTCAGGCAGAGTAAGACTTGCCGAAGTAAGCATTGCTACTGTATGCGCGAACTGTCCGGCGGCAACCAGTCGTGAAATTTTACCTACAATGGGCAGATGCAGCTTTAATTTTGATATTATCATTACTCCCCGACGAGTCCGCATTAGAATCCGCCATATAATAATGGCCACTATTATAATAATTGCGGCACACCACCAGTTTGACAATAGAAATTGCGAAACTGCCATTAACATATTCATCGGCGTTGGCATCTGCGTACCGGCCACTGTAAAAACTGACTTCATTACAGGCACAAGACATGCAATAACAATCCATACCGTAACAACAGATAAACATGCGAGAAACTCAGGATACCGCGCCGCGGCATGAAGCTTTTTCTTCACGTTGTTTCTGCCGCTGTAATAGGTGTTCAGATAGTCAAAGGTTTTGGTAAGCCGCCCATTTTCTTCTCCGATGCGCACCGCTTCAATAAATAACTCCGGTATTCCGCGGTGTGACGCAAGCGCCTGTGCGAATGTATATCCCTCTGAAAGGCGGTGGGCAGAAGCGGTCAGTATGCACTTCATGCGCCTATCGGTTGTTTCCGCAGCAATAATCTCTATCGCGTCCGGAAGCAAAACGCCCGCGCGCAGCACAGCCGCAAATTTACTTGCAGCAAGCGCCAGAGCTGCATCTTTTACATTAAAATTAAAGAAAATCGAGCACATGTTCCGCCTCCAACTTTGTCGTAATGCCGCGTTCAACGAGATTACGGCAGTTATCCGAAAGAGCAATGTCCGCGTCACGCAGACGATCCGGTGTTACTTTGTCAGTAAATGTCGAAACCCCGAATACGCCGACGCGCCCGTAATATCCGGTACCGCCACAGGCTTCACACCCGCTGCCGCGGCACTTCTTACAGACGCGTTTAACAAGCTGCTGTATAATTACACCGCGCAGCGTTCCCTCCATCATGGCTGTGTTTATTCCGATGCTGTCCATTCTGTTCAGGAGCGTTGACGCGTTTTTGGTATGAACTGTCGTGAGCGTGAGATGACCTGTTATCGCGGAGCGATACGCGATTTCCGCTGTTTGAGCGTCGCGTATTTCACCAATAGCTATAATATCAGGATCCTGACGCAAAACTGACTTCATTGCAGCAGGGAATGTCATACCTACGCGCTCATTAATCGCAATTTGATTTGTCCCTGCAATATTATATTCTATAGGATCCTCAAGTGTCACTATATTGACTTCATCATGCGCAAGCTCTGTCAGCATTTGGTACATTGTTGAGGTTTTTCCTGAGCCCGTCGGTCCTGCAATGAGGATAAGTCCGCTGTCTGAGTGAAGAAGCCTCTTATACCGAATGAGATTTTCATCTTCTATTCCAAGTGACTTAGCTCCAGACGGGCGCGATAATTTATTAAGAATACGTATTACGACCTTTTCACCATATAAAACAGGCAGCGTTGAAATACGGATATCGACATTTTCATTGATGCTTGCTCTGCCATCCTGCGCTTTTTTGCGCTCGGTCAGATTTATCCCCGATATGACTTTCAACCTTGAGATAACCCTTTCTCTCAATTCGGCTGTCACAGTCCCGATGCGACGCAATACACCATCAACTCGTATTCTTACAATCATCTCATTTTCGCGTGGCTCAAAATGTATATCACTTGCACGTTCTCTTATCGCGATTGCAATAACTTCATCTACGAAACTTACTGCCGTGCTGTCAGATTGATCGTTTTTCATATTTTCACCTCCTATAACAGTATATGCTTGGACACAAAAAACGAGTAAATACCTTTCGTTGCTTATAAAGAAATGTGCCCGCATTCCCATCAGTCTATCAAAAAAGGCCAGCGTGAAGCTGACCTTTTTTGATTTGAATGTTCAATTTAAAATTCAAAGTACCTGGGCTTGGTTTAAGGTGGTTTGTTTCAACGAGATGAAAAAATTTATCGGCGGCATTTCCTATAAGACGCTTAGTTCTACGCTAAAAGAATTAGAGGCGAATAAACTCGTACATCGGTAAGAATATCTGAAGATTCCTTTGAAGGTAGAATATAGTTTAACCTGAAAGTGGAAAGTCTTTGATTCCGATATTGGATCAAATGTGTACTTGAGGAGAGGAGCATAGAGCATGCTAAAGTGTTTTTTAAGACTGAAAAATCAAAGCGACAGATTTCCATTTTATCGAAACCTGCCGCTTTTTGTCTGAAGACGATAAAAAAGTTTTTTGGGCTTTTTGGTGGTATGACTTGAACCCTCGCGCCGCTGGCGCGAACCCCGCAAAAAGTTGGCTACGCCTGCGACCGCCGCCGGTGGCGGATGAAGGGAGCGGGCGGATGGCGCTTTTTACTGCCGTAGGCAATAAAAAGCGCCGGAGCAAAGCGGACTTTGCTCCGGCGTGGCGCAGACGGCGAGATTCGAACTCGCGGGGGATTGCTCCCTAACTGATTTCGAGTCAGCCCCGTTATGACCACTTCGATACGTCTGCATATTTTAACAAAATGTCAATACAAAAATTATTTTACTTAATTTTAATTAAAATGTCAATACAAAAGTAACTTATTTTTAGAGTTAACATAAAATGAAATGAATAAGAAGATGGCAGGTGAAAACGTGGCATATGATACGAGGGAACTCTTTGCCAGATTAATAAAATGCGAAGCTGGCGGTGAAGGCGATGATGGTATGAGAGCCGTTGCATCAGTTATTGTAAACCGTGCAAATGTTCCTAACGGAGAGTTTGCAAGAGTGAGCAACGGGGGAGACATACGCGCGATCATTGAACAGCCCGGTCAGTTTACTTGTTTAAAGACCTCAATAGGCGGTGCATATAATCCACAGAATATTTACAATACAACCCCGGAAGACATTCATTATGAAATTGCCGACTGGGCATTAGCCGGTAACACGGCAAGTTCTGTTGGTAATTCGATATTTTATTTTAATCCATTTTCATCGAGTTGTCCAACATTTTTTCCATCAAATAACGGTGTAATTTATAACCGTGTAGGTGACCATTGTTTTTATTCGCCTACACAGGCATATGCTAATACGTAAGGAGATATAGATATTATGAATGGCACTAATAGTAATTCTACTAATAATAATTCCCCTGCACAAAGTCAGATGAACGTAAATGATATTTACGGTCTTGGAGTAGCTACAGATTGTATTGGCGGCGGTTGTGTTCAAAAGGCAGTCAGTGATTTGGCTACCGACATACCATCACTTCAGGAAATAGCCTCTTATAATCAGTCCGTAATATCAGGTCAAAGTCCTGCAAAAGAATATAGTGATTTAAATCAGGCTCCGGGAGTAAGAGAAGTTGAGACCCTTGACAGAACACAACAACCATTACCGCAAGATACACTTCAAACTCCTGCAACGACTATACACGGCGCAACATTAGACAACGGAATAAGAAATGATATGGGTATGCAGATTACTGATTTTACCAATCCTTATCCGGTAACTGCTGAAAGCATTCAATATCTAAATGGTTTTATAAGAACTCAGATAGGCAGACGTGTAACTATCGATTTTCTCGTAGGATCAAACAATATCGTTGAAAAGTCAGGCTATCTTCTTGGCGTAGCAGCAAATTACATTCTTTTGAATGAGCTTGATACTAATGATATAACAACCTGCGATTTTTACAATATTAAGTTTATAAGATTTTACTATTAAAATTATAACGCTCATATTTTATGCGTGTTCTTAATTGATAAGGATAAACAACAGCACCAAAAGGATATTAGATCCTTTTGGGTGCTGCTTTCTTTATGGATTTATTATGTTTTTTTCTGTATGTTACGGTAAACATTCAGTTTATATTGCGCATCACATGCTTGCTCAACTGGCTTGTTAGTTAAGATTTAAATAATTTTTTTATAATTGGTTTTATTATTATCCTTAATAAAATACAAATCACATATATAACTGCTCCGCAAATAAAACCATAAACAAACCACTCATATATATTTACAATAAAATAATCTAAGGAAAATGTTTTAAATAAGAAATATACCAATGTATTATTGCTATTATTGCTAAAATTTATTTGTTCTTTTACATACAAAACTAATGAAGAAGAAAACAAACCTACTGTCACTAACAATATAGTATAAATATTCATTGCATTCTTTATATATTTATATTTATTATTTTTATTACTTAAATGAATTACAAGAAAAATAGTCTGACATATAATACCGGAAATAATTATACCGGATGCAATTAGTAAAGGTATAATTACACTGTTAAAAATAAAATTTCCCGCCAATACAACAAGATATGAAATTACTGCAAGCAAAATTACTATTATATTTTGAATGAGAATAATTGTTTTTTTATTGTTATCTTCTGCTGTTTCAAGATTTAGTTTATTTTCATTGCTCGATGATTTGTTTCTTTCACCATTTAGAATTTCATCAACTTTTACATCATATAATTTGGCAATTTCAGATAATATGGAAATATCAGGTGAATTATAACCGTTTTCCCATCTGCTAATAGCTTTATCGGATACATGTAATTTTTCTGCAACAGTTTTCTGAGTATATCCTTTTTCTTTCCTAAGCATGGTGATAAATTCACCAAATTTTTTGTTATCCATTTTTTACTCCCTGAAAATTTTATTAGTTTTATTAGTTTAAATATAACTTAATTTAGTGAATTATACCAGTGCATAACATAGGAATTCGCTCTCTTAAACTGAGAATTTGAAAGATTTTATATTTTTATACTCAGAAAAAATTCATATAAGTTCACTTATTATAGTATTTGAAACAAGATAGCCTTTAGGTGTAAAATTTATTTTCTTTTCATCCATTTGCATAAAACCTAATTTTGCATACGTTTTCACTTTGTCGGTTATAAAACGCGGAAGTTCTTTTCCGAATCTTTTTCGATATTCATCAAATTGCAGTCCGCTTTTAAGTCTTAATGAAAGCATAATAAATTCTTCTTCTGTTCCTCCAAAACAGTCAAATACAGTTTTGTTATTCTCAAAATCTTTTGTATTACGGTTATAATAAAATCTTTTTCCTCTGTAAAATGAATGTGCAGAGGGACCTATTCCTATATATTCTCCGCAGTTCCAATAATTAATATTGTGCTTGCTTTCATATCCTTTTTTTGCGAAATTTGAGATTTCATACTGCTTATAGCCTGATTTTTCAAGCAAATCTACGGCGTATAAATACAATTTAGCCTGTTCGTCGTCATCAGGAAGGACGAGTTTGTCTTTGATTTTATCAAATTTTGTTTCGGGTTCAATTTTTAGAATGTATGACGATATATGTGTAACTCCACAGTCAAAACAAAATTTTATTGACTGTTCAAGACTTTGAGCAGTCTGATGTGGAATACCTATCATTAAATCAAGAGAAATATTATCAAATCCTGAATTTTTTGCGTGTTGAACAGTCAGACTTGCGTCCTCGGCAGTGTGGATCCTTCCAAGAGATTTCAATTCAGCCTCTACTGAGCTCTGCATTCCGATTGAAAGTCTGTTATATCCGGCAGAACACAGACAATTAAAATTAATGTTTTTGCCTGTATCGGGATTAACTTCAACTGTAATTTCAGCATTGTTCAAAACATTAAAATTGTCTTTAACTGATTTTAGAATTCTGCACAAACGTTCTGCGCCTAAAATACTCGGCGTACCTCCGCCTACATAAATTGTTGAAATATTTTCCGGAATTTTCATACTCCAAAGCTTAATTTTATTTAAAAGTATTATTGTGTATTCTTCTAACGCAATTTCATCAGCTTTTGAACTGAAAAAATCGCAGTATGGGCATTTGCTTTTACAAAACGGAATATGAATATATAATCCTAATGATTTATCCATTTTTAAACCCCAAATTTTATCTCATATGAAAAAATGCTGTTTAAAACTTTTGTTTATAAATATGTTTGAGGCAGAAACAAATGTTTCTGCCTCGATAGAAAGGTATTATAGTATAAGGAAAAATTTATGTTCAAAAAATCCCTTTATTATGTTACAATATTTTATAGCTTTTGTCAAGGACTCGTTGTAATCTTTAATTTTTATAAAACATATTTAAGAATAATTTAAAATATACATTATTTTAAATTCAAAATGTTGACATATACAATGAAAAAATAGTAAAATAATAAATTATGAATATAATTATGCTCCGAAGGGATTGTTGAGATATGAGTTCAATAAACGAAGAAATAAGCAAACGAAGAACATTTGCTATTATTTCTCATCCGGACGCCGGTAAAACGACTCTTACTGAAAAATTGCTGCTTTACGGAGGCGCAATTAATCTTGCGGGTTCTGTAAAGGGTAAACGGACTGCCAAACATGCGGTTTCTGACTGGATGGAGATTGAAAAACAGCGCGGAATTTCAGTTACTTCATCTGTATTGCAGTTTAAATATAATGGTTATTGCATTAATATTCTTGACACTCCGGGACATGAAGACTTTTCAGAGGATACTTACCGCACTTTAATGGCCGCCGATTCCGCGGTAATGGTAATTGACGGTTCAAAGGGCGTTGAAAAACAAACAATCAAGCTGTTTAAGGTATGCGTAATGCGCAATATTCCCATAATCACTTTTATAAACAAAATGGACAGAGACGCTAAAAACCCGTTTGATTTGCTTGAAGATATTGAAAATGTGCTCGGCATTCATACTTGCCCAATTAACTGGCCTATTGGTTCGGGTAAAGAATTTAAAGGCGTTTATGACCGAAATTCAAATAAAATACTTGCGTTTACCGCTAATAACGGACAGAAGGAAGTTGAAAAAACCGAACTTGCTCTTGACGACCCAGCTCTTGAAAAGACAATAGGAATTTATCATAAACAAGAACTCTTTGATGATATAGAACTGCTTGACGGCGCAGGCGACGATTTTGACCTTAAAGCAATTCGCAACGGCAAGCTGACGCCTGTATTTTTCGGTTCTGCTCTGACAAACTTTGGAGTCGAACCGTTTCTTGAACAGTTTTTAAAATTGACAACATCTCCACTTTCGCGCGAAACTCTTAGCGAAAATGTTGAACCTATGTCCGATTATTTTTCCGCTTTTGTTTTTAAAATTCAGGCAAATATGAACAAAGCGCATCGGGACCGTGTTGCATTTATGAGAATATGCAGCGGTAAATTTGAAAAAAATATGGAAGTTTTTCATGTTCAGGGCAATAAGAAAATGCGTTTGTCACAGCCACAGCAAATTATGGCTCAGGAGCGCGAAATTGTAGACGAGGCATATGCAGGCGATATTATCGGTGTGTTTGACCCTGGTATTTTTTCAATAGGCGACACAATCTGTTCTCCCGGCAAAAAGGTACAGTTTAAAGGTATTCCTACATTTGCTCCCGAACACTTTGCGCTTGTACGTCAGAAAGACACAATGAAGCGTAAACAGTTTATTAAGGGTACAAGTCAAATCGCGCAGGAGGGTGCAATTCAGATATTTCAGGAACTTGACGCGGGTATGGAAGAAGTTATCGTCGGAGTTGTCGGCGTACTTCAGTTTGATGTACTCAAATACAGACTTGAAAACGAATATAATGTTGATATTATTATGGAAACATTGCCGTTTGAGTATATAAGGTGGATCGTTAATGACGACGTTGATCCCAAAACGCTTGACCTTGCTTCAGATACAAAACGTATTCAGGATTTAAAGGGTCATCACCTGCTTTTGTTTACAAGCTATTGGAGCATTAATTGGGCGCTTGAGCATAATAAAGGTCTTGAACTGAGAGAATTTGGCACAAACGATTAAATTGCGGAGGTTATATGCTGTACGATAAAATAAAAGACTATTTAAAAAGCGGCATATATCCCTTTCATATGCCCGGGCATAAACGCAGCAAGGCTGTTTTAGACGGCGTATTGCCTTATGAGGCAGATCTTACAGAAATAAACGGTTTTGATAATTTGCAAAATCCCGAGGGATGCATTAAAGAGGTTGAAAAAAAGGCGGCGCAGACATATGGTGTCGGCAATGCATTTTTACTTGTAAACGGTGCAACAGGCGGCATTTTATCGACAGTTCGGTCAATGACAAATTATGGAGATACAATTATTATGGCGCGGAATTGCCACAAATCGGTTTATAATGCGGTGGAGCTTTGCGGATTAAACGCTGTTTATGCTTTGCCCGATGTTGATTCCGAATTTGGCATATTTGCTTCAATAAGCCCCAAACAAATTGAAAAGCTGCTTTATGAAAACAATAATGTTAAACTTGTAATAATTACATCGCCTACTTATGAGGGGATTGTGTCTGATGTAAAATCAATTTCTGAAATATGTCATAAATTCAGCGCAAAGTTATTTGTTGACGAGGCGCACGGAGCGCATTTTCCGTTTTCCGACAAATTTCCCTGCGAAGCTGTAAAAATTGGAGCGGACGCCGCTGTGGTAAGTCTGCATAAAACCTTGCCGTCACTTACTCAAACAGCATTATTGCTTACAAATGACAATTCTATTGCGGACAGACTCAAAAGTAATTTATCTGTTTTTCAAACAAGCAGTCCTTCATATATTTTAATGAGTTCAATTGATAGATGTATTGATTTAATAAATTCAAATAATATTTTGTTTAATGAATACATAAGCAATTTAAAAATTTTTTCTGAAAAATGTAAAAGTCTCAGCAAACTCAATGTAATGTGCTGCGGAAACGACAGTTTAAGTAATCACAGATTTTATGATTTTGATATAGGAAAAATTATTGTTTCCAGCGTAAATACAAACATTACCGGAAAAGAATTGGCGAATATTTTAAGAGATAAATATAAAATAGAAATTGAAATGGCATATACAGATTATATAATTGCAATGACTTCCGTATGTGACACAAAAGATAGTTTTATTCTGTTGTCTGAAGCACTTTTGGAAATTGATAAAACTTGCATAAGGCTTGAGAAAAATAGAAAAAATCTTAATTATCTGTACCAGTTGCCTGAAAGAAAAGTTAAATCAAGTGAAAAATACAAATTTAAAAGCCGAAAAATTTCAGTAAATAATTCGCTCAATATGGTATCGCTTGAATATGTATGGGCTTATCCTCCGGGAATCCCTCTTATTGTTCCCGGAGAGATAATCAATAAAAACACAATTATGCAAATAAAAAATTTAACTCAAAGCGGCATAAATGTTCATTCAACTTACAATAAACTTCCAAATGAAATTTATGCCGCCGATTTAATTGACAAAATATAACGCATATGATAAAATTATAAATATTAAAATTATAAATAAAATCTTACAGGGAGTATGATTTATATGAAAAGAATTAAAACTATTGAAACTCGCGACCTTAACAAGAGCGTAAAAACAGGCGGCTGCGGCGAATGCCAAACATCTTGCCAATCAGCCTGCAAAACATCCTGCGGCGTTGCAAATCAGCAGTGTGAGAAATGCTTAGACGAAAAATAATTTTTGTTAAGATTTAGGGATTTATGGCAGTACCTTGCACCATAACTTGCGGTATTGCATTAACAGCCGTTTTACCTTGAGGTTTAACGGCTTTCCTTTTGTCTTTTTATGGAGATTTTATGATACATCAGTATAAACTAAACGGATATAACATTGTTCTTGACGTTTACAGCGGCAGTGTTCACAGCGTTGATGACCTTGCCTATGACGTCATTGAAATGTATAAAAGCAACAGCAGGGAAGGTATTGTGTCCGCTCTGCTTAAAAAATATAAGAATAACCCTGAAATTACCGCGGATGAAGTAAACGACTGCATTGACGATGTTCAAGAGCTTGAAGCTAAGGGAAAATTATTTGCCGAAGACAAGTATGAAAACCTTGCATTTGATTTTAAAAGCAGAAACACCGTTATAAAAGCGCTTTGCCTGCATATTGCACACACTTGTAATCTTAATTGTGAATACTGTTTTGCAAGTCAGGGCAAATATCACGGAGACAGAGCATTAATGAGCTTTGAAGTAGGGAAAAGGGCAATTGATTTTCTTGTTGAAAATTCAGGGAGCAGAGTAAACCTTGAAGTTGATTTCTTTGGCGGCGAGCCTCTTATGAATTTTGATGTTGTAAAGCAAATTGTTGCGTATGCGCGCAGTATTGAAAAAGAGAAAAATAAAAACTTCCGTTTTACGCTGACTACAAACGGAATGCTTATTAACGACGATGTAATTGAATTTGCAAACAAAGAATGTCATAATGTTGTTTTAAGCCTTGACGGCAGAAAAAAAGTTCATGACAGTCTTCGCAAAACAGTCGGCGGCAAGGGCAGTTATGACATAATAGTTCCTAAATTTCAAAAATTTGTAAAAAAACGCGGCGACAAAAACTACTATGTTCGCGGGACATACACTCACAACAACACTGACTTTACAAATGATATATTTCATATGGCAGATTTAGGGTTTACTGAGCTTTCTATGGAACCCGTAGTCTGTGCGCCAGATGACCCTTACGCCCTTACATATGATGATTTGCCCGTGTTATTTGAACAGTATGAAATTCTTGCCAAGGAAATGCTGAAACGTGAAAAAGAGGGCAAACCTATTACGTTTTATCATTATATGATAGATTTAACGGGCGGCCCGTGTATATATAAACGCATTTCCGGATGCGGTTCGGGTACAGAATATATGGCGGTAACGCCTTGGGGAGAGCTGTATCCCTGTCATCAGTTTGTAGGCGACCCAAAGTACAGCCTCGGCAATATTTATGACGGCGTTACAAACAGAGAAATTCAAAATGAATTTAAACTTTGCAACGCCTATGCCCGTCCCGATTGTAAAAAATGTTGGGCAAGACTTTATTGCAGTGGAGGATGCGCCGCAAATGCATATCACTCTTCCGGCTCAATAAAAGGTGTTTACGAATACGGATGTCAACTATTTAAAAAGCGTATGGAATGTGCAATTATGATGAAAGTGGCCCAGTCCTGTAATTAACAAAGAATTTACGTTCACACACTTTATATAATACACACCGTTATAATATACGGAGCTGTCGCAAGGCAGCTCCGTTTTTAAAATAACGATAATATGTTAGCAGTCAGCAAGCATAGAATTATGCCGATTACCGTTGGTATTATCATTGATACTGCCGTCCATTTTAAACTGCCGGTTTCTTTCTTTATTGTCAGGCAAGTTGTGGAGCAGGGAAAATGCATTATGCACATTATCATCATACATACAGCGGTCGTTGTTGTCCAGCCGTTTGCAGTCAGTAAAGAAAAAAGCTGGTCGTAACTTGTGTAATCAACAAGCGTTCCTGCCGACATATATGACATAATTATTATAGGAATTACAGTTTCATTTGCAGGAAACCCAAGAATAAATGCCATTACTATAACGCCGTCAAGGCCAAGAAGATGACCGAACGGATCAAAGAATTGTGTGCAGTGCATTAAAATGGATGAATCGCCGACTTTTATGTTTGCCATAAGCCATATAACGGCTCCTGCGGGAGCTGCAACTGCGACTGCTCTGCCGAGTACAAAAAGCGTTCTGTCAAACAATGAACGTACTATTGTTTTAAAAATTTGCGGCTTTCTATACGGTGGCAGCTCTAAAACAAAAGATGACGGTTCACTTTTTGCAACTGTTACCGATAACAGCTTTGATGTAATTAGAGTTATAATTACGCATAATACAATTACGCTGACTAAAATTAAGGCTACTTTGATTGAGTTTACAAATGCCAGCGTACTGCCTGCAAAAAACATCATTATTATTGCTATCAGCGTTGGAAAACGTCCGTTGCAGGGCATAAAGTTGTTTGTTAATACAGCAATTAACCGTTCCTGAGGCGACTCAATTATCCGGCATCCCGTAACGCCGCATGCATTGCATCCTATGCCCATAGCCATTGTTAGGCTCTGTTTGCCCTGAGCACCGCAATTAGAGAAAAATTTATCAAGATTAAACGCTATTCTCGGCAAGTATCCTGAATCTTCAATAATTGAAAACAGCGGAAAAAATATTGCCATTGGCGGCAGCATTACTGACACTACCCAGGTAAGTGTTGTGTATATTCCGTCAATAATAAGTCCGGTAAAAAACTGAGGTACATTCAAATAGCTGAAAAGAGTATATAAATTTGTTTTTAAAAAATCAAAAAATATGCTGAGCCATTCGCTCGGATAATTTGCGCCTACTGCCGTGATCCAGAATATAAACCCGAACAACAAAAGCATTATAGGTATTCCGGTTATTTTTGAAGTAAGTATTTTGTCAAGCTTTTTAGTGCGCTCATTAATTATGTTTTTATTATTGCAAACACACTTGGCACATATATCTTTGCAGTGCTGTGATAAAATTTCAGCATTTTCTCGGTGGCTGTCAGAATTTAATACATCTACATTTTCATAAAGACGCGATACTCTAAAACATTTTGTTTTACCCGTACACACATCGTAAATTAAGGATTTAAGCTCCTTGAGTCCTCTTTTTTTTGTTGCGCATGTGCTGATTACAGGTATTCCCAAATTAAGCGACAGTTCGTCTTTGTCAATGCAAATACCGTTTTTCTCAGCCTCATCCGAAAGATTCAGACATAACACAGCTTTTGTTTGCAAAGAAAGAACCTGCAGCGCAAAGGATAAATTGCGTTCAATTACATTTGAATCAATTACAATAACAACACAATCTATTTCATTGCCTGCAAGATAATCTTTTGCAACTTCTTCTTCTTTTGAGAAAGACAACATAGAGTAAGTTCCGGGCAGATCCGTAACAGAAAAATATTTGTCAAAAATTTTAGATGTTCCCCTTGCGCATTCCACTGTTTTTCCCGTCCAGTTTCCCGTATGCTGTTTTAGACCCGTCAGGGCGTTAAATACGGTACTTTTGCCAACATTTGGATTGCCTGCAAGCGCAATTTTAAAATCGGTTCTCTCATTTTCATTTACGGATATTTTAGCTGCAACAGAATTTCTTACAAACAATAAAATACCTCCTCATTAATTTATATGGGAGTAACGGTAATATTTTTGCAATCTTTATTTCTTAATGCAATTATTGCATTTTTGACAATAAAAGCAGTCGGATCTCCAAAAGGACTTTTATATACGGGAGTGATTTTTACATTATTAAGAATGCCTAAATCGTATATTCTGTTTTTCAATGACTCTTTACAATTCACATTATTTACGACTGCGCTTTTATTTAACGGTAAATTATCCAGGGTATATTTTTCATTCATTGTCTTCACCAATTTTAACTTTTTAATAACAGGGTATTCAAAAATAAATAATCAGTTACATCGTTTATCAATTACTTGCAATTCCCGTTTAAACAGTTTTAATAACGCAAAAATAATATAGTAATAAACAAGTTTCATATGCTTGACAATCTTTTACAAAATAGTTATAATATAAAAAATTAAATAATATTTTGAGCAGCGGTCCGAAAGGCTTTGCCCGGTAGGTAATTGGGAATTCGGTCAGAATCCGAAACAACCGTCATTACTGTGTTTGGCGTATGCCATAAGTCAGATTACTCCCGCTGTTCTTCGGAGCTTGCAATCTTGGACGCAGAAGAAGTGCAACCGGTTATATAAGCCTGTATAAAACTGTATGATTTGCTGTTTTATGCAGCATAATCTGTTGTGCTTTCCTTTACGGAAAGCATTTTTATTTTAGTGCTTTCCGTAAAAATATATAATTATTTTTAAAGGAGAAGCTTATGAAAAAATCAATTAAAAAAATTCTATCATTAATTATGGCAATTGCAGTAATTTCCGCTGCTTTTTCGGTTGCTTCTGCATACGCAGCAGAAGAAGAAAAAGTAAAAGTAGTTGTAAAAAACGAAGTATTTTCAACTGATGACGGCGCCGCTTGGGACGGAACGCTTGTTGACGAGTGGGTGGAAATAGACGAAAATTCAACATTAATGTCCGCTGTTGTAAACGCGCTTGACAATCACGGCTATACACAAAAAGGAGCGGAAAATTGCTACATTGAAGAAATTAACGGACTTGCAGCATATGACGGAGGCGAAATGAGCGGCTGGATGGGAACCGTTAACGACTGGTTTGCTAATGTAGGATTTGACGCATTCACTGTTGCAAACGGAACCCTTGAAAGCGGCGACGAAATTTGTATTATGTATTCAAATGCATGGGGCGCGGACATTGGCAGCGACTGGGCAAATAATGATTCTTCTCTCAGCAGTCTTGTATTCAGTGAGGGTACGCTCTCTGCTGATTTTGTTCCGTCAACAACTGAATATACACTTACTCTACCGACAGATGTAACAAGTGTTTTTGTAACTCCTACTGCCGCAAACAAAAATTTTCAGGTTAGAACATACAAAAATGAATATACTCCAAATGTGGAAAAATCCGAATATAAAAGAACACAGTCAATTGACGTTAAAGACGGCGATACTATTTATGTCGGCGTGAACAATTCAAACTGGCCTTCCATGAACGAGGGCGCTGAAGAAAACATATATAAAATCAACATCGTTTTTGATAAAACGACCTTACTCGGAGATGTAAATAACGACGGTTTTATAAATGTTATGGACGTTACTCAAATTCAAAAAAATATTGTATTATTAATATCGTTCACAGACGAACAAAAAGTGGCTGCCGACTTTAACAAAGACGGAATAATTAATGTTTTAGATGTAACCGCGCTTCAAAAATATATAGTAAAATTAAAGTGATTTTATGAAAAATACGGATAACAAAGCAGAATTTGCAGTTAAAATTTTATTTGATAAATCCAAAGAGCTTGGAAGACTGCCCAAAAGAACGGATTTTGACGACAAGACAGTTTGTTTTATTAAGCAAAAACTCGGACCATGGCCTCGCGCGCTTGAAGCAGCGGGGCTTAAGCCTATTCTCGAAAATTCTTCAAAAGAAAAATCAAAAATTAAACGGCAGCGTATTAAAAAAAAACAAAAAGTCATTAAACAGGAGAAATAATCTTGAAAAGTAAAGTAACAAAAATAACAGCGTTATTGACGGCTTTTATTTTATGTATTATTGGCACTATGTCAGTTAATGCGTCGGCAAACAGTGAAATATTTGATAAGTTTAATGAAACGTCAGTACACCTGTCAGGACTTGACACTCCGATTGTAAGTTCAATAGGCGGAGAGTGGATGATAATAGGACTTTCACGCGCAGATAAAATAAGCTATAAATTTAAAAGCGGATATTATAAAAATGTAGAAAATTATGTTAAAAATAAGGGTTCCGCACAGCTCCACCGTTCAAAATCAACAGATAATTCTCGGGTTATAATTGCGCTTACTTCTATCGGAAAAGATGTTACCGATGTGTCGGGATATAATTTACTTGAGCCTCTTGCTGATTTTAATTATGTTAAAAAGCAAGGCATAAACGGGCCTGTGTGGGCATTGACGGCACTTGATACCGTAAATTATCAAATACCGGTAAATTACAATGTTGCAGAGCAAACAACCAGAAAAAAACTTATTGATTACATATTAAACAACTGCCTTGACGACGGGGGATGGGCGCTGTCCGCAAACGCAGCCGAACCGGACATTACAGGCATGGCTATACAATCGCTTGCACCTTATTATAAAACAGATGACGCAGTAAAAACGGCGGTCGACCGTGCAGTAAATGTCCTTTCAAATTTACAGAACCGTAACGGCGGGTATTCCGACTGCGAGAGCTGCGCTCAGGTAATTACAGCGCTTACAGGTCTTGGTATCAATCCTCATACCGATGAGCGTTTTATTAAAAACGGCAATTCACTTATTGACGCACTTATGTCATTTAGCGTTGAAAACGGTTTTAGCCATGTTTTAAAACAAAAATATGACCAAATTGCAACAGAACAGGCATACTATGCGCTTGTGTCTTATATACGTCTGATTGAAAACAAAACATCTCTTTATGATATGAGTGACTTAAAGGATAAAACAGACGTTTTTAAAGATATAAATTCAGACGGTATAATTAATGTTAATGACTGTACATATATTCAAAAATATATTGTAAAGCTTGTAACATTTACTCCGCAGCAGATAAATGATTCTGATTGTAATTGCGACGGATGTGTTGATGTTTCCGACGTTACTCTTATGCAAAAATATTTAGTACATCTTTATTAAATTTCTGAAATGTTTTGAGCAGGGAATTTTTATGTATAATTTTTTAAAAGAACACAAACTAAAAATTATTTCCGCTTTTTTTGCTGTTGCTGTACTTATTGCGGCATTTTGTTTAGGGGGACGTTTAACAGATTCTTCGCCCAAAACTACGTATTCCGGCAATGCCGCCGTATCTCAAACAATTAAAAGTGAAACAGTATCAAATGCCGGCGATGAAAAAGCTGTTAATGGCAGTTCTCAAATATCTGAGGCAGAAACGAAAGAATCTTTAATATCAAAATCTGAAAATACAACAGATAAAACTCAAAATTCAACAGTTGTTTCTCAGCAAAAAACAAGTGATTCTTCATCGCAGCAAAACAAAAATCAGACGCAGCAGCAGGCTGATAAGTCATCTCAGAAAAAAACTGCAACAAACTTTGAAACTTCTTCTAAAACGCGGCAGGATTCCGTTTCAAATGAAAAATCAAAGCCTGCTGAGCCGCAAAAACAGCAGGATAATAGTAAACTTACATGTACCGTTTCAATAAATTGCGGAACGATAATTGATAATATGTCAATGCTTGATTCCGATAAAAAAGGTATTGTACCAAAAAACGGCTGGATTTTAAAGCCCGAAAAGGTAACTTTTAATGAAGGCGAATCGGCTTTTGATATTTTGCAAAAAGTATGCAGAGAAAAATCAATACATATGGAATCATCTTGGACCCCTGTTTACGATTCAGCATACATTGAAGGAATTAACAATATTTATGAATTTGACTGCGGAGACCGTTCCGGCTGGAAGTATTGTGTAAATAATTATTTTCCAAATTACGGCTGCTCACGTTATGCAGTTAAAAAAAATGATATTATTGAATGGAAATATACCTGTGATTCAGGCTATGATATCGGCGGCGGATATGCATCAGGGCAATAGGGGAAAGGAGCAAATATGCAAAACTCTTTTTCACAAATGCATCCGATTGTAAATTTTTCTTTCTTTGCGTTTGTTATTACATTATCTATGTTTTTAATGGACCCTGTGTGCCTTTTGCTCTCTTTTATTTGCTCTCTTATAAATGCTCTTTATTTAAACGGACAAAGAGCAGTAAAATTGAGCTTGGTTTATGTTTTACCAATGATTTTGCTGATTGCAGCTGTTAATCCCATATTTAACCATGAGGGTGCAACAATTCTTACTTATTTGTCATCCGGCAATCCCGTTACTCTTGAATCTATTATCTACGGAATTGCATCGGCAATAATGATGGCGGCTGTTATTCTTTGGTTTTCATCCTTTAATACAATAATGACGTCAGACAAATTTGTTTATTTGTTTGGCAGAATAATTCCGTCGCTTAGTCTTGTTTTGTCAATGGCGCTCAGATTCATACCAAAGTTTTCTTCACAATTTAAAAATGTACGCGACGCTCAAAAATGTATCGGCCGTGATATTTCAGACGGCACTTTGCCGTTGCGGATTAAAAATGCCGTTAAAATTATTTCAATTATGTTAACCTGGTCAATGGAAAACGCGGTGGAGACAGCCGATTCTATGAAAAGCAGGGGACACGGGCTTAAAAAAAGAACCGCGTTTTCAATTTATAGTTTTAAAAGCCGTGACGCATTTTTTCTTGCGGCAGTATTTATATTGGGATTTACAGTTATCATTTCGGCAATTTCAGGATGTCTTAAATACAGTTACTTTCCTGCCATAAACGGTGGAACGATAAACGTATATTCAATTTTATCATATATTTCATATGCTGTATTAATGCTTTTGCCAATGGTGATTAACATTAAGGAGGACATAAATTGGAAGCGTTTGCGGTCAAGGATCTGACATTTCGTTATCCTGAAACAGACGAAGATGTGCTTAAAAACATAAGCTTTACAGTACAAAACGGGGAATTTATTACGCTTTGCGGACCCTCAGGCTGCGGAAAAAGTACGCTTTTGCGCCATTTAAAGCCTTTGCTTGCGCCGCACGGAATTAAAACGGGCGATATTTTTTTTGAAAATAAACCGATTGAATCCATGTCACTGCGTGAACAAAGTCAGAAAATCGGCTATGTGCTTCAGTCTCCGGATAATCAGATTGTAACGGATAAGGTATGGCATGAGCTTGCATTCGGACTTGAAAGTCTCGGTTATGATAATGCGACAATAAGAAAACGGGTTGCGGAAACCGCAAGCTTTTTCGGCATTCAAAGTTGGTTTGATAAAAGTGTAACTGAGCTTTCAGGAGGACAGAAGCAAATACTTTGTCTTGCTTCAATTATGGCTATGCAGCCGTCTGTTCTTATACTTGACGAACCTACAAGTCAGCTTGACCCAATTGCGGCGGCTGACTTTTTGGCGTGTATTTCAAAAATTAACCGTGAGATAGGAACTACCGTAATAATAACCGAACACAGGCTTGACGAAATACTGCCTTTAAGCAGCCGCGTACTTGTAATAGATAACGGAAAAACAGTTTCTTTTGATACACCGGAAAATACAGGTAAAAATCTGAAAAAAATCAACAGCAAAATCTTTTTGTCAATGCCGGCTCAAATGAAAATATGGGAGGCGGTCGATAATACGAACGGCAGCTGTCCCGTAACGGTTGCCGAAGGCAAAAACTGGCTCGAAAATTATGCAAAGTCGCATAAAATGCAAAGATTATACCCAGAGATTATTCCCGAACATTCAAATAATTTAAGCATATCGCTTGATGATGTTTGGTTCAGATATGAAAAAACGTCTCCGGACATAATAAAAGGTCTCTCGATAAAGGCATATGAAGGAGAATTTATAACGATTTTAGGCGGCAATGGAACAGGAAAATCAACAATGCTTTCGCTTATAAACGGTATTAATAAGCCTTACAGAGGAATTGTTAAAATTTTTGGTACCGAAATAAATAAACTGAAAACTTTGAATGGACCAATAACGGCAACACTGCCGCAAAATCCACAAACACTGTTTGTAAAAAAGACCGTCTTAGAAGATTTGCAGGAAGTATTTGACGGCAGAAAAATTGATAAATACGAAAAATCAAAACGTATTGATGCGGCAGTATCATTGTGCAGATTGGAACACCTTTGCTCAAGACATCCATATGACCTGTCGGGAGGAGAACAACAGCGTGCGGCACTTGCAAAAATTCTGTTACTTCGTCCTAAAATTTTGTTGCTTGATGAGCCTACAAAAGGTGTTGACAACGAATTTAAAATAATATTTGCCGATATTATTCAAAGTCTTTTGCAAAGCGGCGTTACCGTTCTTATGATAAGTCATGATATTGAGTTTTGTGCAAAATATTCTCACCGATGTTTATTGTTTTTTAACGGTGAAATTGTGTCGCAGGGTACGCCGAGAGCTTTTTTTGCTTCAAACAGCTTTTATGTTACTTCGGCAAACAGAATGTCCCGAAATATAATACCCGACGCGGTAATCCCGGACGATGTTATTTATGCCTGCACCGGTAAAATGAATACCGTCAGACCGATTAACGGTAATGTGCTTTATGATGATACATCAAAAGTCAAAAATACTTATGACAAAAAATCAAATAAAAGGTTAAAACATCCGTTATGGAAAAAAATACTCGGAATATTTTCAGTATGTATGCTGATCTTTGGGTTGGCTATTAATCTTAAATATGATGTTTTTTTAAATGAGAGTAAATTTCCTATTTGGATAAAGTTTGTTTTAATTACTGTTCCTTTAATATTGCTTATGGTGTCATTTGGCTCAAAATCAAAACGTCCGATTTATGAGGTTAGAAACGACAAAATAAACAGAAAAATTCCCAAACGAACCGTTGCGGCGGCAATAATGATATTAATTGCGATACCGATTACGGTTTTAGTAGGAGTTACATATTTAAAAGACCAAAAATACCTATTTATTTCATTACTTGTAATGTTTGAATGTATGGCGCCGTTCTTTCTTGTTTTTGAGGGCAGAAAACCGCAGGCGAGAGAACTTGTGATTATTGCGGTGCTGTGCGCTCTTGCAATTGCGGCAAGAGCAGTATTTTATATGCTGCCTCAGTTTAAACCTATTATGGCTGTGGTAATTGTTTCGGGCGTCGCTTTCGGCGGTGAAACAGGCTTTCTTACAGGTGCTGTAACAATGCTTGCGTCAAATATAATATTTCAGCAGGGGCCGTGGACGCCGTGGCAAATGTTTGCAATGGGCATTATAGGATTTTTGGCCGGAATTTTGTTTAAAAAAGGACTGCTATGCCGCGACCGATTCTCTTTATGTGTTTTTGGCTTTGTATCTGCAATTTTAATATACGGCGGCATTACAAATTTTTCATCGGCACTGACCGCACACGTTCAAATGAATTTTTCAACTATTCTTTCTTTTTATATTTCAGGATTTCCCATGGATATTATTCACGGACTTGCAACCGCAGTTTTTCTTTATTTCGGAGCTGAACCCATGCTTGAAAAACTGGACAGAATAAAAACAAAGTACGGTCTTTTAGCCCGTTAGCAGATATAAAAATTTTTATTCTTTTAAAATATTATTTTATATGATATAATTATTGAGTAATAACACATAACATCTTTTGCATATTTTTCTTTGGAGGTGTTTGTGTGTTTAAGAAAAAAATAATATTTTCTGTCATTTGCATAATAATGATTTCTGCGTTTGCCGTTCTTATGTGTTCGGCATTTTATAAACTGCAATTAAATACTTCGTCAAATAATATTAAATCTACAATGCCTTCTGTTATAATTGACGCGGGGCATGGGGGTGAAGACGGCGGAGCTGTAAACGACAGCGGAGTGCTGGAAAAGGATTTAAACCTGATAATATCAAAATATACCGCAGATTTATTTTACTTTTTAGGCTTTGATGTATGTCAGACAAGAACAAATGACGTTTCGCTTACATCAAATGGCGATACCATACGCGCACGAAAAGTTTCTGATATGAAAAATCGGCTTGCACTATTCAATTCTGATGATAATAATATAGTAATCAGCATACATCAAAACAAGTTTACCGAGAGCAAATATTACGGAACGCAGATATTTTATTCTCCTAACACACCAAACAGCAGCGCTCTTGCTGAAAGTATTAAATATTCGGTAACATCACTTTTACAGCCGGAAAATACCAGAGAATGTAAAAAAGCCGATAAAAGCATATATTTACTAAAGAATGCTAAAATTCCTGCCGTAATTGTTGAATGCGGATTTATTTCAAATCCCGATGAATGTGCAAAATTACTTACGGAGTCATATCAAAAACAAATGTCTTATGCAATAACATTCGGTTTTTTAAATTTTTATAATGCAAACTATTAGGAAGTGAAAAAATGGCATCTAAAATTAAAAGTGTTTATATTTGCTCGCAGTGCGGATATGAGTCGCCTAAATGGTACGGAAAATGTCCCTCCTGCGGAGAGTGGAACACAATGAACGAAGAGATAAAAGACGCTGTAAAATCTTCTGTTTCAGTTAAAACACGCTCATTTTCGGAATATTCCAAACCTGAATCAATTGAGGAAATTTCTACTGAAAACGAACACCGATATGACACGGGCAACAAAGAGCTTAACAGGGTATTGGGAGGCGGAATAGTAAAGGGAAGTCTCATTTTGCTTGGCGGCGATCCCGGCATTGGAAAATCGACCGTACTTATGCAAATATGCCAGTTTATGGGCAGCACGCTTAAAATATTGTATATTTCCGGAGAGGAATCAAAACGTCAGCTTAAACTCAGAGCGTTAAGACTTGGCGTTAATTCGCCTAACCTTTTTGTAATGACCGAAACCGACGTAGAAATAGTATGCGAACAAATTAAGTCTGTTAAACCCGACCTTGTAATGATTGATTCAATTCAGACAATGAATTTAACTGAGCTAAATTCATCACCGGGCAGCGTTACGCAGGTGCGTGAATGTACAAATATGCTAATGCGCACCGCCAAAGGATGCGATATACCTATGTTTATTATAGGTCATGTCAATAAAGAAGGCTCAATCGCGGGTCCGAAAGTTCTTGAACATATTGTAGATACGGTTCTTCACTTTGAAGGCGACAAACAAATGAGCTGCCGTATTTTGCGTGCAGTCAAAAACAGATACGGCTCAACTAATGAAATAGGCGTATTTGAAATGACTGATAAGGGACTGTGCGAGGTTGAAAATCCGTCTGTAATGCTTCTTTCGGGCAGACCTAAAAATGTTTCTGGAACCTGCGTTACCTGCACTGTTGAGGGTTCCAGACCTATTTTAGCAGAAACACAGGGACTTGCCACGCAGAGCGGCTACGGCAATCCGCGAAGAATGGCAACAGGGTTTGACTACAACAGATTATCGCTTTTGCTTGCGGTGTTGGAAAAGCGTGCAGGATATTTCTTTTCAAACAGTGATACATATATAAATATTGTCGGAGGTTTAAGGGTTGACGAACCCGCAATTGACCTTTCAATAGCAATGGCGCTTATAAGCAGCTTAAAGGACACTCCGATTGACGAAAAAGCCGTTGTATTTGGAGAAATAGGTCTGGCAGGGGAGATAAGGGCTGTTTCACAGGCGCAAATGCGAATTAACGAAGCGGTAATGCTTGGATTTAATAAGATAATTTTACCTTATCACAACTTAAAAGGAGTTAATTGTGACGATGCGCAGCTAATCGGTGTAAAAAATATACGCGACGCATTCGAGGCTATTTGCGTATGAGTACATTTGTAATGTCTGACAAATACCCACAGTTTATGCGGGAACTTATAAGACAGGGACACGGAATTATACCGTCGGAATGTATTGAAAAATTTGCACTGCCCGAACAAAAACACGCGGATATACAAATTTTAAATATAAATAATGACATTTTTATTTTACAAGAGTGCTGCGAACTTAAAAACAAACTAAATAATAAAAATATTATTATATGCAAGAACAGTGCAGGGGAAAAGTATCCCAAAAACATACTTATGAATTTTTTATATTTAAAAAATACTTTATACGGAAAACTTTCTGCAATTGACCCGGCATTAAAGCATTATTGCATTAAAAATAATATACGAATGATTAATGTTAATCAGGGATATTGCAGATGTTCAACAGCGGTGGTTTCTGAAAATGCGGCAATAACCGCCGACAAAACAATTGAAAAGGCTTTAAAAGATAATGGGGTAGATGTGCTCAAAATAAATTCGGGCAATATAATTTTAGACGGTTTTGATTACGGCTTTATTGGCGGAGCAAGCGGAAGAATTTCCGGTAATAAAATAGTATTTTTCGGCAATGTTAAAGAACATCCCGATTATTTAAAAATAAAAGATTTCTGCGAAAAGCATAATGTTATAATTGACATTATATGCCCCGGGCTTCCTTTGACTGACATAGGCGGAATAGAAAATGTGGGATAACAAATTATGTTATCCCACATTTTTATTCATCTGGATTTTTCTTTTGTTTAACCTTTGCAAGCGGATTAGAATCAGCCGCGTTCTTTAACTGATTGGAACTTAAATGAGTATATATTTCGGTAGTGCCGAGGTTTTCATGACCAAGAACTTCTTTTAAAACTCTTACATCAACTCCGCCGTGCTGATACATAAGCGTGGCTGCAGTATGACGAAGCTTATGACAGGAGTAACCCTGAGCATTTAAACCTATTTTTTCAAGATATTTATAAACCATAGCCTGAATTGTTTTTACAGACAATCGCTGGTGATTCCGGCTGATAAAAAGGGCGTTTTTATCTTTTACATCGTCAACGGGACGAACCTTTTTATATTCATTTATGGCATTAATACAGGCAGAATTTAGATAAATAACACGTTCCTTGTTGCCTTTGCCGACAACTCTCATTGTATTGTCATTGCGAATATCGCTGAAGTTAAGTCCTGCCATTTCAGAAACACGCAAACCGCAATTTAAAAACAGAGTAATAATACAGTAGTCGCGCTGTTTGTTCGGACCGTCTACGGCATTAAGTAATTCAAGGCTTTGTTCAAGAGTCAAATATTTGGGCAAGGCTTTTTTCTTTTTAGGCATTTCAAGTTCGGCAACAGGGTTGCTGTCAATTAAATGCTTTTTAGTGTAAAGAAAATTAAAGTAACCCTTAAGCGTTGAACATTTTCTGGCTCGTGCGGCATTCTGATTATTACGTTCACGCATTAAGTAGTCCATAAACTCATAGGCGTCATTCAGCGTAACTGACTTTACAAGCTCAAGAGTTACATCATCGATTTTAATTTCATTAAAATCAACTTTATTTGAAACCATGCCGCGGCTGAGCTTAATATATTTAAAAAAAGTTCTTAGGTCAATATAATATTCATCAACTGTTTTTTTTGATTTGCCTTTAATTGTTTGAAGATAATACAAATATTCTTTAATTATCTGCGGAGCCTCGTCACGAAAGGATACAGCCATAATTACATCACCAAAATTAAAATTATTATGTGAAAATAGGGGGACTTAAATTTATATTAGTAACTATACAAAATGAATATTTTGTATAGTTGAGGGAGGAGGTATAATAAAAAATCAATCACTTGTATAAATTCACTTATATATCGGCCTTATAATTATTCAACGATTAAACGATTATTAGTTAACAGTTTCATAATATTCTCTTTATCTATATTATAAAAAATCCGCCTGAATAATTCAAGCGGATTTTTTTATATTTATAATTTGTTATATCAGCAAACGCCCTGAGCGATCATTGCGTCGGCAACCTTTTCAAAACCTGCAATGTTTGCGCCAACAACATAGTTGCCGTCATAGCCGTACTTCTTAGCAGCGGCTGCAATGTTCTTATAAATGTTAACCATAATATCTTTAAGCTTAGAGTCAACCTCTTCAAATGTCCATGAAAGGCGCTGAGAGTTCTGGCTCATTTCAAGTGCGGATGTTGCAACGCCGCCTGCGTTGGCAGCTTTGCCCGGAGCGAACAATAAGCCGGCTTCCTGAATAAGCTTTGTAGCCTCAAGAGTTGTGGGCATATTAGCGCCTTCTGCAACTGCATAGCAGCCGTTAGCAATCAATCTCTTTGCGTCTTCTTCATTAAGTTCATTTTGAGTAGCGCAAGGCAAAGCAATGTCACACTTAACCGACCAGTCAAACTTGCCTTCGTGATACTCTGAATTTGGACGATATTTTTTATACTCTGTAAGACGCTGTCTTTTAACTTCTTTAATTTCTTTTATGGCGTCAAGATCAATGCCTTCTGCGTCATAAATCCAGCCGTTAGAATCTGACATTGTAACAACCTTTGCACCAAGCTGATTTGCTTTTTGTGTGGCGTAAATAGCTACGTTGCCTGCACCGGATACACAAACAGTTGCGCCGTTAATATCCTTGCCGTTGTCCTTGAGCATTGCCTCTGTCAGGTAAAGAAGTCCGTAACCTGTGGCCTCTGTTCTTGCAAGTGAACCGCCCCAGTTAAGACCTTTGCCTGTAAGTACGCCCTCGTAAACATTCTTGATTCTCTTATATTGACCGAACATATAACCGATCTCACGAGCTCCTGTACCGATGTCGCCGGCAGGAACATCAGTATCTGCACCAATATGTTTGCAAAGCTCTGTCATAAAGCTTTGGCAAAATGCCATTACTTCATTATCGCTTTTTCCCTTAGGGTCAAAGTCAGAGCCGCCCTTGCCGCCGCCGATTGGAAGACCGGTTAATGAGTTTTTAAAAATCTGTTCAAATCCAAGAAATTTAATTACGCCGAGATTAACAGACGGATGCAGTCTTAAACCGCCCTTATACGGACCGATAGCACTGTTAAACTGAACACGGAAACCGCGGTTAACCTGTACCTTTCCGTTGTCGTCAACCCAAGGAACTCTGAACATTACAACTCTTTCGGGTTCTGTAATTCTTTCAAGGATTCCTGCTTCTTCATATTTTGGGTTTTGTTCAAAAACAGGTTCAAGAGATGTTAAAACTTCAGTTGCTGCCTGAATAAATTCAGGTTCATTAGAATTTTTTGCTTTCAGCTTTTCAAGCTGTTCACTTACATAGGACATTGTAAGTACCTCCTTTAAAAAATCAGAAAAATAAAAATGTACATTAACGGCATAATGCGTAAATGTACAATCAGGCACCATTGCCTATATAATAATACTATATTTTTACAGGTTTTGCAATAACAAATATAGATTTCCTGCTTATTTTTTAAAAAATATTTAAAATATTTAGTATATATTCGCTGATTTTGCAATTATTTTTTAAAAAATTGCATTATTTATTATCGCTTAAAAATTAAAAAACAGTTTTCAACATTGGTTGTAATGTTTTGTATAATTCAAAATCAATTTTTCAACACGATGTTGACATAAATTTTAGTTGCAAACAGACATATTAACATGTTATAATTGTGTTGATAATACAAATAGTAATATTTCATTAAGACGAGGACGGTACATATGGATTATTGCAAGCGATTAAAACAGCTTAGAATTGAAAACGGTTATACACAGGAACAAATTGCGTTTATTCTTCATACACGACAAGAACAGTACAGTAAATATGAAAACGGAAAACGAGAGCTTCCGATCAGACATCTTATAACGCTTTGCTGTCTTTATAACACCTCAAGCGATTATATTCTCGGAATAGAAAAATTTATAAAAAAATAATACCTCTCCCCTCTTTTCAGTTTTGCAAAAGAAAAAGGGTTTATATGCACATCACATATAAACCCTTTTATAAAATAGTTTTATAAAACAATAAAAATAGCTTTCACAAGTTACAACCTGTGAAAGCTATTTAAGTTTAAATTTAATTATAAGTCGTTTTTTACAATATCTTCATAGCTTTCACGCCTAACTATTATGCGAGATTCTCCGTTATTGACCATAACAATTGCCGGACGGGGAATTCTGTTATAATTTGACGCCATAGAATAATTGTATGCGCCGGTGGAAAGAACCGCCAGTATATCCCCTGCCTCAACAGGCGCAACCTTTGTGTGTTCCTGAATGAGATCTCCGCTTTCACAGCATTTACCTGCGACCGTAATTTCTTCTGCTGACTCCTTGTCCGCATGGCTTGCGTTTACCACGGTGTATTCCGACTGATACAGCGCATAACGAATGTTGTCTGTCATACCGCCGTCAACAGAAACATAAGTTCTTATGCCGGGAATCTTCTTTTTACCCCCAACAGTGTAAAGAGTAATTCCGGCTTCTCCTACCACCGAGCGACCCGGTTCAATAAAAATGTAAGGAACCGGTATTCCCTGTTCGGCGGAAACATCTTTTACCGCTGCCGATACCTTTTCCATATAATCTTCATAAGGAACCGGTTCATCGTTTTTGGTGTACATTATTCCAAATCCGCCGCCAAGGTTAAGCTCGGATATTACAACGCCTAATTCTTTGTATATTTTGCCCATAAACTCAACCATTATTTTAGCGGCTGTTACAAACGGTTCAATATCAAAAATCTGTGAACCAATATGACAATGCAGCTCTTTAAGGCATACGTTATCATATGTAACTGCTTTTTTTACCGCGTCATATGCTTCGCCTGTTTCAAGGGCAAAACCAAATTTAGAGTCAATTTGCCCTGTTCTGATAAAATTATGGGTATGAGCGTCTACACCCGGCTTGATTCTAAATGAGATGTTGGCTGTTTTGCCCATTTCATCTGCAATTTTATTGAGCAGTTCAAGTTCATAAAGATTATCAACCACAAATTTGCCAACATTTGACTCAAGCGCAAACCTGATTTCATCAGCAGTTTTATTGTTGCCGTGAAAATGAACCTTTTCCATAGGAAAGCCTGCTTGTACGGCAGTATAAATTTCTCCGCCGGAAACAACGTCAAGTCCCATATGTTCTTCGTTTACAATTCTGCAAAGTTCCTTGCATGAGAGCGCCTTGCTCGCATACAGAGGCATTCCGTTTCCGTTGTAAAATTTTTTAAATGACCTTACATAAGAACGGCAGTTTTCTCTTATAACATTTTCGTCAAGCACATAAAGGGGTGTGCCGTATTTTTTTGCGAGCTCCACAGTATCGCATCCGCCTATTGTAAGGTGTCCGCTGCTGTTGATGTTAAGACAATCGTTTACAAACATTTTACTCATACCTCCAAATTATTAAATTCTGTAACTGATTCCTCAATTAATTTTCTTATTTCTTCATTTCCAAATCCTGTTTGTGCTGAAAAAGGTATTAAAGGAATATGTTCAATAGTTTTGAAAATATCACTGTAATAATCAAGCTGAGCCTCGAAATTTTTCTTGTTAAGTTTATCACTTTTTGTCAGAACAGCCGCAAACCTGTACCCTCCCCTGAATAAAAAATCTATCATATGAAGATCATCATCCGTTGGCGGATGACGCATATCAAGAATTTGAATTACAAGGGCATATTTTCTGTTCTGAGCAAAATAACCCTCAACAAGGTTTGCCCATCTCTGTTTTTCAGCCTTTGAAACCTTTGCGTACCCGTATCCGGGCAAATCAACCATACGAAAATCTTTCAGCTTATAAAAATTAATAGTTGAAGTTTTTCCCGGCTGTGAGCTAACTCTTGCCAGAGCTTTGCGCTGAACAAGTTTATTTATAAGCGATGATTTTCCCACATTTGAATGACCGGAAAAAACTATTTCAGGCATATTAGATTCAGGTAGCTGGTCGGCTTTTCCCGCGGCAAACTCAAAATTTACTTCATTAAAATTCATCGTTCCACTCCTATTGGCGTATTATGTCTGACGATGCATTCTGTTTTTGTACACAAAAGTTAATTTTATTCCAGTCCTTATCAGTTATTTTTGACGTATCCGATATGGCAAGTGAAATAACCTCGGCAAAGCTGTCAACAGAAATAAACCTTACCTTTTCTTTTACTGCACTGTCAACATCCTGTAAATCAGGTTCATTTTGTTTTGGAATAATTACAGTATTTATTCCCGATTTATAAGCCGCCATACTTTTCTCTTTAAGCCCTCCAATTGGAAGAACTTTGCCTCTCAGCGTAATTTCACCTGTCATGGCTACGCTGTGTTTAGCAGGCTTTAAAGCCAAAGCAGAATAAATTGCCGTGGCCATGGTAATTCCGGCAGACGGACCGTCTTTAGGAACTGCGCCCTCGGGAGCATGAATATGAATATCTTTTGTTTTATAAAAATCGGGGTCAATGCCCAATGCGTTAGCGTGACTTCTTATACAAGTAATTGCAGCCCTTGCAGACTCCTGCATAATATCACCCAAAGAGCCTGTAAGCTCAAGCTTTCCGCTTCCTTCCATAACCGCTGCTTCAATCGGCAGAAGCTCGCCTCCGACAGACGTCCATGCAAGTCCGTTGACAACACCAACCTCATCCTTTTTTGAATGGTTGTCCGACAAATATTTTTTTTGACCGAGCATTTTTTCAACCGCTGATTCATCTATTTTAAATTCAAGCGTATTATCCGCAAGCCTTTTTACCGCGCATTTTCTCAGAATGGAAGCTATCAGACGTTCAAGGGTACGCACGCCGGCTTCCCTTGTGTAAAAATCAATGAGGAAGTAAACAGCCTTTTGTGTAAATTTTACTGCCTTTGGCGTAAAGCCGCATTCATTGAGCTGTTTGGGAATTAAGTGCTTTTTAGCAATATTGAATTTTTCTTCCCTTGTATAGCTGTCAATTTCTATAATTTCCATTCTGTCGCGCAAAGGTGCCGGAATTGCGGAAACATCGTTAGCGGTTGTAATAAACATTACGTTTGATAAATCAAAAGGAACATCAATATAGTGGTCAACAAATTTATAGTTTTGTTCACTGTCAAGAACCTCAAGCAGAGCCGATGTCGGATCTCCTTTGTAATCACTGGCAAGCTTGTCTACTTCATCCAAAATAAGTACGGGATTATTTGTGCCTGCACTTTGTATTGCGGATATAATTCTGCCCGGCATTGAACCTATATATGTTCTTCTGTGGCCGCGGATCTCGGCCTCGTCATGAACGCCGCCAAGCGCGATTCTCTGACTGTTTCTTCCAATTGCCTTTGCAATAGACTGGGCAATTGATGTTTTACCCACGCCCGGAGGACCGGCAAAACATATTATCTGTCCTTTTTGATTGCCGCTGAGTCTTCTTACGGCAAGCTGTTCAATAATTCTTTCCTTTATTTTCTGCAATCCAAAATGACTTTTGTTAAGAGATTTTTGTATTTTTGAAATAACGATTTTATCAGGTGAAGATTTATTCCACGGTAAATCCAATACTGTGTCAAGGTATGTTCTTATTACCGAGGCCTCCTGACTTCCGTAAGACATTTTGCTAAGCTTGTTACATTCTTTAAGCAAAGTATCCTCTGACTTTTCGTCAAGTTTAAGCTTTTTTATCTTATCGCTGTAAACGTCAGCTTCGACAGACGGATTATCATCCTCTCCGAGCTCCTCTTGAATTACTTTCATCTGCTCACGCAAAAAGTATTCACGCTGGTTTTGGTCGATTCTTTCTCTTGCTCTTTGAGAAACTTCTTCTTCAATTTTTAAAACAAAATTTTCATTTACTAAAATATCATAAACGGCTTCAATGCGTTCCGTCTCGGGGACAATATCAAGAATTGCCTGTTTTATGTAATATTCAAGAATAATGTTAGAAGCAATAAAATCTGCCAACTCTCCCGGACTTTTACACATTGCCACCTTAAATATAATATCAGTTGGCATATTAGAGGAAAAATCTATATACTCTTTAAATTCTTTTTTTACCGCACGCATTAAAGCTGTGTCTTCAGCTGTTTCAAGAGATTTTTCCGCCACTAAAGGCATTATTTCAGCCATAATACATTTGTCGTCATATACAGGGGTGACTATATCTGCCCTGCACAGACCTTCAATTACAATTCTTAAAGAATTTTCAGGCTGTTTTAACACCTGAACAACTTTTGCAATTACGCCTGTTTTAAACAAATCGAGCAAATTGGGTTCGTTTTCGGCAGGGTCTTTTTGAGTGCTGAGAAAGATGAGTTGATTATCTTTCATAGCTTTATTTATTGCTTCAATACTTTTTTTTCGTCCTACATCAAAATGAACCATTGATTTTGGAAATACGACCAAACCTCTTAACGGCAAAACTGGTAATATTATATTATTTTGAGTATCAAAATCCATATATAGTATCCTTTCGGTTTAAAAAATGTGTTTTAGATACTTTTCAGATAAATTCTAACTTAAATAATTAAAGCTGTATTGAATAACAGCAATACAGCTTTAATTTACATTTTTATGACGCTGTGTTGCGTTTTTGACGCTTCATTGCATCTTTTTTGCTCATAGCAATCGACGAAACAGACTGCTTTTCTTTGTTCCGTATAATCTGAGGAGATTCACAATTAGAAATTACTCCCTCGGTTATTATTATTTTTTCAATTGAGGAATCAGAAGGAGACTCAAACATTAATTCAGTCAGTATTCCTTCCATTATACTGCGCAAACCTCTGGCGCCTGTTCGTTGTTCCTGCGCCTTTTCAGCAACGGCTTTAAGCGCGTCTTCTTCAAAAATCAGCTCCACATCGTCAAGCTCAAAAAGCCTTTTGTACTGCTGAACTATTGAATTTTTGGGGACCGTAAGAATTTTTACAAGTGCTTCTGTGTCAAGACCGCTGAGGGCAGTAATAACAGGCAGTCTGCCTATAAGCTCAGGAATTATGCCGTACTTAACAAGGTCGTGGGCTGTAACTTCCTTCATCCAGTCGGTTTTATCAAGGTCTTTTTTATCTCTTACAAGTGATTCAAAACCAATAACCGAAGAGCCCTTGCGCTTTTCAACTATTTTTTCAAGTCCGTCAAAAGCACCGCCGCATATAAATAAAATATTTTTTGTATTAATTTGCAAAAATTCCTGCTGCGGATGTTTTCTGCCGCCCTGAGGAGGAACATTTGAAACAGTTCCCTCTATAATTTTAAGCAGAGCCTGCTGAACGCCCTCACCGCTTACGTCTCGTGTAATAGAAGGGTTTTCGGACTTTCTTGCAATTTTGTCAATTTCATCAATATAAATAATGCCGCGTTCTGCCCTTTCAATATCAAAATCGGCAGACTGTATAAGTTTTAAAAGAATATTTTCTACATCTTCGCCGACATATCCTGCCTCAGTAAGAGTAGTTGCATCGGCAATGGCAAACGGAACATCGAGCGCTTTTGCCAGGGTTTGGGCAAGCAGGGTCTTTCCCACGCCGGTAGGCCCCAGTAAAAGAACATTGCTTTTTGCAAAATCAACGCTGTCGTCGTTAGAAAAAGCGCGTTTGTAGTGATTATATACGGCAACACTCAAAGATATTTTAGCCGAATCCTGACCTATGACATATTCGTCAAGAATAGCCTTAATTTCTTTTGGCTTTAAAAGAGTGGGCAATGAAATTTCGGAACTTTCCACGGAAGAATCTCTGTGTTCATGTTCAATTTCACCCGATTGCTCAAGGATATTCATGCACAATTCAATGCATTGGTCGCAAATATAAACACCGTTTCCGGCAATAAGACGACCAACCATTTCCTGAGGTTTTCCGCAAAAAGAGCAGTAAATGTCATTGTCATTAATTTTATTCGCCATTAGCCGTTCCTCACCTTATCTTTTTTCAATAACCTTATCTATAAGACCGTATTCAAGCGCCTGCTGTGCAGTCATAAAATTATCACGGTTTGTGTCTTTTGCGATAACGTCAATAGGCTGACCCGTATTGTCGGCAAGAATCTGATTAAGACGCTGTTTCATATCAAGAATATGTTTTGTATGAATTTCCATATCGGTTGCCTGACCCTTGGCTCCGCCGGACGGCTGGTGAATCATAATATCACTGTTAGGTAACGCATAGCGTTTTCCCTTAGCGCCTGCCGCAAGAAGAAAAGCTCCCATACTTGCCGCCATACCCATACAAATGGTAGACACGTCACATTTAATGTAATTCATTGTATCAAAGATTGCAAATCCGTCAGTTACGCTGCCGCCGGGACTGTTGATGTAAAGGCTTATATCTTTAGATGGGTCCTGACCTTCAAGATATAAAAGCTGAGCAACAACAACGCTTGCGCTGGCACTGTTTACTTCTTCATTAAGCATAATTATTCTGTCATTTAAAAGTCGGGAATAAATATCATATGAACGCTCACCGCGATTGGTCTGTTCAACTACATATGGTACCAAAGCCATTTTTAATCATAACCTTTCTTAAATAATAATTAACAAAAATTATATAATATATTCAAAAATTATTTAATAATCGCTTTTTCTTTTACAAGATCAAGAGCCTTTTCAACCTTCAGATCTTCTGACAAAGACTCAGACTCTACAAAATCCTTAACCTTATCTGCTTCCATTTTATAGGATTCAGCCAGCCTTTTGTATTCCTCCTCAATATTAGCTTCAGATACTTCAATATTCTCTTTTCGGGCAATTGTTTCAAGTGCAAGTCTGAGCTTAACTCTCTTTTCCGCATTATCTCTGTACATACCTTTGAGAGCGTTAATATCCATACCCGTATATTTCATATAATCATTGATGTTTATGCCCTGTGAGCGCAAATTCATCTCAAATTCTCTTACCATATCGTTAGCTTGGTTGTCATACATTGCCTCGGGTATCTCACCCTCAACAAGTTCCATAAGCTTGTTTGCGATCTGGTCGTCAATATCCTTGTCGGCTTCTTCCGTAAGACGCTTTGCGACAGTTTCTTTAAGTTCTTCTTTATATTCGTCAAGAGTATCTTTGTCGGAAACATCTTTTACAAACTCATCGTCAACATCCGGAAGCTCTTTTGTTTTGATTTCATAAAGTTTAATTTTAAATTCGGCTTCTTTTCCTTTAAGTTCTTCTGCCTGGTAATCATCAGGGAATTTAACATTAATGCTGAATTCTTCATCTGTGCTGTGTCCGATAATCTGCTCTTCAAAACCCGGAATAAAGTTGCCCGAGCCAAGCTTTAAGTTATAATTTTCTGCCTTTCCGCCATCAAACGGCTCGCCGTTGACAAAGCCTTCAAAATCTATTACGGTAATGTCGCCGTTCTCAGCCGGTCTGTCATCTACTGTAACAATTCTTGAGTTACGATCGCGGATTTTTTCAATTTCTTCGTTTACAAGTTCATCTGTAACCTCAGTAGATTTCTTTGTAACCTCAATACCGAGATAATCCTTTATCTCCATTGTGGGTTCAACAATAACTGACGCCTTAAAAGTAAATCCGTCTTTGCCGGCCTCAATTGACTCAATCGACTCAACCTTAACTATCTTTACATCAGCCTCTTTTGCGGCCTCGTAAAGAGCGCTCGGATAGCAGTTTTGCATAGCATCTTCGTAAAAAACTTCTGATCCGTATTTTTTTTCTATTAATTGACGCGGAGCTTTACCTTTTCTGAATCCGGGAATGTTAATATTTTTAACTTCTTTTTTATAAACAGAGTTTACCGCTTTTTCAAATGTATCGCCGTCAACATTTACAACCAATTCATAAGTATTAGCCTGCTCTTTTTTCGTACTTTCTTTTAGTGACATTTCTAATTCCTCCAAATGAAATATTTAAAACAAATCGTCTTATTATAGCATATTATACCATTCTTGCCAATAGGCAAAATTAATCATCTTACTAAAACAGGCGTAAATGACAGCCTGTCACATGAAATTAATTTAAACTCTATGCCGCTGTAAATTCCCTCAAAAGCGTTCATAATATTCTTTTTTCCGTGAATATGACCGTAAAAGCATTTTTTTATATGGTTTTCTCGCAAAATATCCATAATTTCTTTACATTCTGCTCCCCCGTAAACAGGCGGGTAATGTAAAAACACAACGGGTTCTTTATTTATTTTTTTAGCACAATCAATAGACTGTTTTAATCTTCCGGTTTCACGGTTCAAAACTTTGACATCTTCAGCGGTTTCATTTTCAATAGACCATCCCCGCGTTCCGCAAACAGCAAAGTTTTCACATTCATATGCATTATTGAATAAAACGGATATAGAGTTTAAATCATTATTAAGTAAAAATTTTTCAATTTTACTCTTTGTTCCCCACCAATAATCATGATTACCTTTTAGTAAAATTTTTTTACCGGGCAAATCATTAATGTATTTTAGGTCCGCATATGTTTCCTCAAGCTTCATTGCCCAGGAAATATCCCCGGCAACAACTACCGTGTCTTCACGCTTTATCAGTTTATTCCAGTTTTCTGTCAGCCTCGCAATATAGTCGTTCCAGCCATTAAATATGTCCATTGGTTTATTTTCACCAAGTGACAAATGTAAGTCGGCTATTGCAAATAAAGCCATTATTTAATTCCAAGCGTACTCAGCACATAGTCGGGCATATCGTCAACCTCGACAACATTTGAGAAACGTGCGGTTTTATTTTTAAGATCTGCGAGAGGCAGCGGTACATCTGTTTTTGATATTTCGTAAAGTTTGTCAACCATATCAAATTCCGATTCGGGAAGCGGAGTGTCAGGCGAAATTGCCTGCAATACTGCTTTTGAAAATTTATACGGGCTTGCGGTTGAAGCGATAACTGACGGTGTTTTATCGCCTGTTTCATTTATATATTGCTCATAAACATTAACAGCAACGGCAGTATGAGTGTCGCAAAGATAATTATTTTTTGCAAACAGCTTGTTAATAGTTGCTTTTGTCTGTTCATCATCACAGAAACCGCCGTAAAATTTTTCTTTAATAACAGCTTTAACGGGCGCTGAAACCTCATATTTTCCGTCTGTTTTAAGAGATGTCATCCATTCTTTAGTTACAGTATCGCTGTTGTCAGAAAGCTTATATAAAAGCCGTTCAAGGTTGCTTGAAACGAGAATATCCATAGAAGGTGAAACAGTTGTATAAAAATTTCTGTTTTTATTATAAATACCGGTTTTTATAAAGTCGGTAAGAACGTTGTTTGAGTTTGACGCACAAATAAATTTCTTTATAGGCAGTCCCAGTAAACTTGCATAATAAGAAGCGAGAATATTGCCGAAATTTCCGGTAGGAACTACTACGTTTATTTCATCTCCAAACTTGATTTTGCCCATGTTTACCATATCGCAATATGCGGAAATATAGTACACTATCTGAGGAAGAAGTCTGCCCCAGTTAATTGAGTTTGCCGATGAAAAAATCATATTATTTTCATCAAGCCTTTTTGAAACAGAAGGAGTTGTAAATATTTTTTTAACTCCGGTTTGCGCGTCGTCAAAATTACCCTTTATTGCACAAACATTTACGTTGCTTCCCTGCTGTGTATTCATCTGGTGCTTTTGCATAGGACTTACGCCGTTAACAGGGTAGAAAACAATAATTTTTGTGTTGTCAACATCCTTAAAGCCTTCAAGAGCGGCTTTTCCTGTATCTCCCGACGTAGCCACAAGAATTACAGCGTCTTTGCCGTCATAAGTCTTTTTAAGCGATTTTGTCAAAAAATGAGGTAAAATTTGCAACGCCATATCTTTGAAAGCACAGGTAGGTCCATGCCAAAGCTCAAGAATGTTAATCTCAGTTCCGTCAAGATTACAAGATGTGATCGGAGCAGGATTATTGCCGCCGAATTTATCTTTTGTATATGCCTTTTCAACGCAATCGGAAATTTCTTCTTCAGTAAAATCAGTTAAAAAATCTGAAAAAACCTTTTTAGCTCTGCCTTTATAATCAAGTTTTAATAGTGTTTTAAAGGTATTCTCATCGTATTTTGGAAATATCTGAGGAACAAAAAGTCCTCCGTCTTTTGAGATACCCTGCGCAATTGCCTGAGCTGAAGAAACAACTTCCGAAGCATCTTGCGTACTGTTATATAACATTGAAATCTTCCTTTCAAACGACTTTAAACTTCAAATATTCTACTACATAATTTTCTAAATGTCAAAGTTTTCAAAGAACTTGAGCGCATTTTCAAAAAATATACCGTTTACTGTTGATTCAGGGTAATTATGCGCTAAAAACATATTATAAATATCATACATAGTTCTGCTTCCTTCTATATCGTCAGGCAAATAACAACCGTCAAAATCGCTGCCAAAGCAAATACAGCTTTCACCGCCTAACGAAAGAAAGTGGTCAACGTGCCGAATAATATCATATTTTGAAGCGCTTTCGGGTTTTTCGGATAAAAAATCTCTGTTAAAATTAATTCCGACAAGTCCGTTTCTGTCAATAATTATTTTAAACTGCTTGTCGGTAAGATTTCTGCGGTGATTTGTAATTTTTCTTGAGTTGGAATGAGAGGCTGCAAAAGGTCTTGATGTAAGCTCGGCAACGTCATAAAACAATTTATCGCTTGCGTGCGAAATATCAATCGCTATTCCGTACTTTTCCATTTCGCATAAAACCTTTTTACCAAATTCGGTTATGCCATAAGGTTCAGCAACATCCGCCCCATCTCCAACATCGTTATGAGCATTCCATGTAAGAGTCATCATCCTCACACCCATATCCGCAAATTTTTTTACATTGTCGATTTTTCCGTTGAGAGCGGTTGAATTTTCTACGGTAAAAAAAGCGGTGTGTTCGTGCGAGTAAAACTTATCTTTAAGTTTTTCTGTTTTATTTATAAGATATATATTGTTTTTTCTGCATTCATCATTCAGCTTTTTATGTGCCGCCAAAAAAAGCTTTTCTGCCGAATCTCCGTTATATTTATCCGGTATCCATATAGCATAGCATTGTAATTTATTTGAAAATACTCCGTTTCGGCATATTGATACATCAAGTGATTTGTCATTTATTGAAATTTGATTTTTAACAGCTTTATACAGAGTGTCGCAATGTAAATCAACAAGGCGCATATTCGCCCTCCTGTTCAAAAGCACCTTCAATATGATTAATATGTATCAATTTAAAATTTTTACTTTGTACATAAACCTCGCATACATCAAACCTGCACAACTTTTCTATATTGTTTTCCGATAAAAAAGCAGACGCTGTTTTTATTAAACGCATTTGCTTGCGTTTGTCAACAGCATCAGCCGGCTGAGTCATAGGATTTTCGTGACGCGTTTTAACTTCAACAAATATAATATATTCTTTATGCAGGGCAATTATATCAATTTCACCGTACTTTTTTTTATAATTGCGCTCAATGATTTTATATTTTTTATTTTCTAAATATTTTACGGCGTACTCTTCGCCAATATCTCCAATTTGTTTTGTTGTGTGTTTTATCATTTCAGAATATTTTTAAGAAAACTTTTACGATGATAAGGACAAGGTCCAAATTCTTTTAATGCCTGAATATGAAGTTTTGTGCCGTAACCTTTATGCTTATCAAAGCGATATTGCGGATATTCCTGCGCATATTTATACAATAATCTGTCTCTTGATACTTTAGCAAGTATAGACGCGCTTGCAATTGACATTGATTTTGCATCGCCCTTTATAATATATTCACAGGGAATATCAAGCTGAGGCAGCTTATTGCCGTCAATAATTGCATAATCTGCATTAACATCAAGCCCTTCGACAGCGCGCTTCATTGCAAGCATTGTTGCGTTAAGTATATTAAGATTTTCAATTTCCTCTACGCTTGCAAATGCAACGCTGTAAGAGATCGCGGTTTCTTTTATAATGTCAAACAGCTCTTCGCGCTTTTTTTCAGTAAGTTTTTTAGAATCGTTCACGCCGTCAATAATAGTATTTGCAGGCAAAATGACTGCGGCAGCGCATACTGGTCCTGCAAGAGGGCCTCTGCCCGCCTCATCAACACCGCAAACAGCTTTATAACCGTTTTTAATTGCCTTATTTTCATATTCAAGCCAGTTCATATAATTCCCCGCTATGGCATTTCTAAAGTAATTTTTCCGAGTTTTGCGCTTCTGAATTCATCAAGCAGCATTATGGCCGCTCTTTCGGTATTTATCTCCCCTCCCGAAACAAGCATACCCCGTTTTTTACCAATTAATTTAAGCAAATCATATGACTCTGAATTTTCAACATCTGACTCTTCCAATTTATATCGGGCAATAAAATCCTTAGGTTTTAATTTTTTTAAAAAATCAAGCAAACGCACAGCGAGTAATTCAATATCAAGTATTCTGTCCTTTACGGCTCCCGTAAACGCAAGATGTTCGCCAACTGTTTTATCGTCAAACTTAGGCCATAAAACTCCCGGCGTATCAAGCATTTCAAGATTTTTTGCTATTGTGTACCACTGATTACCCCTTGTAACACCGGGTCTGTCCTCAGCCTTTGCTCTGTTTTGCTTTGCAATTCTATTAATAAAAGATGACTTTCCTACGTTGGGAATCCCTACAATCATTATTCTTAACGTAGGGTTTATCATTCCCTTTTCTTTTAAAGCAGTTATCTTTTTACTCAGCACGCGGTTTACGGCAGGAACAAACTGATTAATACCGCGGCCGCTTTTGCAGTCAACGGCAATTGCCGTAATATCCTGATTTTTAAAATATTCTATCCATTTTTTAGTAGCTGTTTGATTAGCCATATCACTTTTGTTAAGAAGTATTACTCTCGGTTTATTTTGAATAAGTTTATTCAGATCCGGATTGCGGCTGCTGACCGGAATTCTTGCGTCAATTATTTCTGCAACTGCGTCAATAAGCTTTAAACTTGCCTGTATTTGACGTTTGGTTTTGGTCATATGACCGGGAAACCACTGTATGCTCTGCATTTCACTCATATTTTAACATCCTTAATATAAATAAGAAATTCTGTTGACCGGAAAAAAAATAAACTGCGCTTTTCCAATTACATCACTTACTGGTATAAGCCCGATTTCCGAATCTCTGCTGTCAAGAGAAACATTCCGGTTATCTCCCATTACAAAAATATATCCTTCGGGAATTACATACGGTATGTCATATTCATTATTAGGCTTTATTGTATAAGATGAAATGTAAGGCTCATCAATGATTACTCCGTCAACCAATACCTCGCCTGTATTATAATCAATTCTTAATGTTTGACCCTCAGTTGCAATTACTCTTTTAATAATGTCCTTTTCAATCTGATTTTCGGCATTTATCACAACAATATCGCCCGGCTCGGGCATATACATAAAATTAGTAAGTATAACTTTATCGTTATTATGTAAAGTATCGACCATTGAGTTGCCTACAACATTTGCGTCTCTGAATATAAAAGTAAATATAATGCATATTATGGAAAACATAAATAGTATTGTTTTAACAATATCGTATATATAATTAATTATTTTATCATTATTTAAAAAATATTTTCTTTTAATGCTGCCTTTATAAGACCTATTAACCATATACTCCTCCATAAACAAAAACCTATTTCTATTATAAAACAGAAATAGGTTTAAAACAATACAATTTTTTAATAATCCAAAATATTTTTATTTATACAAATATCCGGAATGCTCAAAAGGAAAAACTACAAACTGAGCCTTTCCGATTACATTATCAACATCAATAAGACCAATCTGGGAACTGCGGCTGTCCATAGAAACACGGCGATTATCGCCCATAACAAAAATTTTTCCTTCCGGCACAACTTCGGGAATTTTATTATCACCTATGTTGCCGCCAAAAGTTGAACCGTCAAGATATGGCTCGCTTATTTCAATGCCGTCAACAATAATTTTATCATTTTCGTAATCAAGTTTTATTTTCTGTCCTTCAGTTGCAATTACTCTTTTTATGATTGGATGAGAATACTCAGCTCCATGCGAAATTACAACTATATCACCGTTTTGAGGTGTATAAAAGAGATTTGTGACAATAACCTTGTCTTTAGTAGCAAGAGTATTATCCATTGAAGAACCCTTAACGTCAACCAGTCTGAATAAAAATGTAAGACAGAATACAACAACTGCAAGTGCAAACAGTATGCAGCGTATCCAATCAAAAATATTTGATGCAGCGCCGTCTGAATCAGCTACCTTTATTGTTTTCTTTTTGTCTTTATGAAAATAAGAATTTATTTTATTACTGGTTTCATTTTCATATGCGTTATCTTCATATGTATTTTTATCGCTCAAATCATTTCACCTGCTGATAAATAAAGTAAAAAAGGGACTAAAAAGTCCCTTTAAAATTGATAATTACTTACGAATCTGCTCTTTAACCTTAGCAGCTTTACCAACTCTGTCACGCAGGTAATACAGCTTGCTTCTGCGAACTTTACCGTAACGAACTACCTGAATGTCTTTTACATTTGGAGAGTGAAGCGGAAATACTCTTTCAACACCTACACCGTAAGCAACACGTCTTACAGTAAATGTTTCAGCTACGCCACTGCCCCTTTTAGCAATAACAGTACCTTCAAACATTTGAATTCTTTCTCTTTCGCCCTCGCGAATGTTTACTGATACTCTTACAGTATCACCAATTCTGAATTCGGGAGTAACATCTTTAACCGATTCAGCTGCAATTGTCTTTAATGCGTCCATTATTATCCTCCTGATTTACCCGATATTCTTACCTGCAAAGGCAGAGGACTATCAGCTTCAAAATGACGGTAAAACCGTTATTTGAACCGCGTCGAGAGTAACGACGGTTTCAAATGCCTATATATAATACCATAAAAAAAAATATATTGCAAGTGTTTTTTTCATAAAATGAAAATTATTTACTCAAATTACGTAATTTATTAAGATATTTATTAAAATATTCCGGTAATTCGGAATCAAATTCAAGATATTTTTTTGTTGAAGGATGAATAAAGCCGATTTTTTTAGCATGAAGACATTGCCCTACAAAATTAACTTTTTCATTTTTTACACCATAAACGGCGTCGCCCGAAACAGGATGTCCTATGTATGCCATATGCACGCGAATTTGATGAGTTCTTCCCGTTTCAAGTCTGCATTTTATGTGAGTGTATCCTTTATAACGCGTAATTACGGAATAATGAGTTACGGCATTTTTGCCGTTTTTAGAAATTACGCACATTTTTTTGCGGTCTTTTGGATTTCTGCCGATCGGTGCGTCAACAGAGCCTTCATCATCCTTAATATTACCAAAAACAACAGCTTCATATTCCCTTGTAAATGAATGTTCTTTAATTTGTTTGGCAAGCGCAATATGTGCAAAATCATTTTTTGCTACAATCAGCAATCCGCTTGTATCCTTGTCTATTCTGTGAACGATTCCGGGTCGCATAACTCCGTTAATACCTGACAGGCTGTCTCCACAATGATACATCAGGGCGTTTACAAGAGTATTGTCATAATTACCTGCGGCAGGATGTACGACCATTCCTTTGGGCTTGTTTACAACGAGAAGAAACTCATCTTCATAAACAATGTCAAGCGGAATGTTTTCTGCTTTCGCCTCATATTTAACGGGAGCGGGAATTTTAATGTTTACAGAATCATTGAGCCTTAATTTATAATTTTTTGTAACAAAGTTATTATTTACAAGTACGTTATTCTGTTCAATTAAATTTACTGCTGCGGAACGTGACAATCCTATATTACAGTCAGAAATAAACTTATCAATGCGAATCCCGGCGCTTTCACAAACAAAATTATATTCAGTCATTCTATTTTTTAACCTTCTTAGAGTTGGAGTTTAATAATTCAGAAAAAAACAGAACATAAATTACAAGCATTACAGTTCCGGCAGTTATACAGTAATCAGCAAAATTGCAAACGGGCGGAAAGAATGAAATACTTAAATAGTCAATAACATAACCGTAAAAAATTCTGTCTATTAAATTACCGATTCCTCCGCCTATAATCAATGCAAAACAAATGTAAAGAAAAGTGCCTTTAGGCTGCTTTGCAAACATAATTATTATAATAGCTATAATCAAAATTAATGTAAAAGCAACAAATATCCAACGCATATCGGAAAACATACCAAATGCAACACCTCTGTTTTCAACATATGTCAGCTTAAACAAATTATCAATTACTGAGACTGTTCCGATAGGCTGCAAATATATAGTAACAAAATATTTTATAATCTGGTCGATCATCGCCAGCACCGCGGCGAGTATCAAAGCAACAAATGCCATATAACCTCCGTAAACATAGATTTATACCGATATAAAATGCGTTATAAAAGACAAATCTAAATCGGTGCGTAAACTATTCCACACCGATTTAGATAAATAATTATTTTAGGTTCTCACAGCAACGGCTGCAAAGCGAAGGATGTTCACTGTTCTGTCCCACTGTTTCGCTGATAGTCCAGCAGCGTTCGCATTTATTGCCTGTTGCTTTTTCAATTTTAATTTCAAGCTCGCCGCTATTTTCAACTATTTCAACGGCAGATACTATCAAAGCTGCACAAAGCTCAGGCTCTGCCTTTTTAAGAAAATCAAGCTTTTCTCCGCAAGCAGAAAGAACGACCTTTGCCTCAAGAGAGCTTTTTATTGTTTTATCTTTAATGTATGTTTCAAGCGACTTTTTAACATCATCCCTAAGAGCGTGAATTTCATCCCAGAAAGACATAAATTCATCGTCAACACAAATGTCTATTTTCTCCGGCATATCATTATACATAACATTATCAGCTCTGTCATTTGCCGAATGGGGCATATATTTCCAGATTTCATCAGAAGTATATGCAAGTATAGGCGCTATCATTCTTGTCATTGCATTAAGAATCAAATAAATAGCAGTTTGAGCGGCCCTGCGCTTTTTGCTGTCTGCTTTTTCGGTGTAAAGTCTGTCCTTTAAAACGTCAAGATAAAAGTTAGACATATCAACAACGCAGAAGTTGTGAATACTGTGATAAACAAGATGAAATTCATATTTTTCATATGCTTCTTTAACTTTATCTTCAAGTGTATTTAACTTTGCAAGCGCCCATTTATCAATAGGCAGAATCTCATCAAGATCTACCATGTCTGTATCAGGGTTAAAATCAGAAAGGTTGCCGAGAATATACCTTGCAGTATTTCTGATTTTTCTGTAAGCCTCTGAAAGTTGCTTTAGAATATCCTTTGAAATTCTTATATCAGCGTGATAATCAGACGAAGCGACCCAAAGCCTTAAAACATCCGCGCCGTACTGGTCAATTACCTCCTGAGGGTCAATACCGTTTCCGAGCGATTTATGCATTACTCTGCCGTTGCCGTCAACGACCCAACCGTGAGTAAGAACAGCCTTGTAAGGAGAAGCTCCTGTTGTAGCCACAGATGTCAGCAGCGATGACTGGAACCAGCCTCTGTACTGGTCGGCGCCCTCAAGATAAAGGTCGGCAGGCCACTTTAGATAAGGACGCTGTTTGAGCACTGCCGAATGTGAAGAACCGCTGTCGAACCAAACGTCCATAATATCTTTTTCTTTAGTAAAAGACTTACATCCGCATTTTTTACATTTAGTGCCTGAGGGAAGTATATCTGACGCGTCGTGAGTAAACCAAGCGTTCGAACCCTCTTTGCCAAACAAATCGGCAACGGCAAGCATTGCCTCTTTATCAATAAGAGGCCCTCCGCAATCATCACAATAGAAAATCGGAATTGGTACGCCCCACTTGCGCTGACGTGAAATGCACCAATCCTTTCTGTCTTTAACCATCGAACTGATTCGGTCTTTTCCCCACCCCGGAATCCATTGTACGTCATTAATTGCTTTTAACGCGTCTTCCTTAAAATCATCAACGGAGCAGAACCACTGGTCGGTTGCTCGGAAAAGAACCGGATTCTTACATCTCCAGCAATGCGGATATTGGTGTATAATTTTCTTTAATGCAAATAACGCGCCTGTTTTTTCAAGATATTCGGCTATGGGTTTGTTTGCGTTTTCTGTTTTAAGTCCCGCAAACCTTCCTGCCTCTTGTGTAAGAACACCGTTTTCGTCAACAGGCACAATAATAGGAATTTCAGGATAATTGCGGCATACGTCATAGTCTTCAACGCCGTGACCCGGCGCAGTATGAACACAACCCGTACCGCTTTCAAGTGTAACGTGGTCGCCGACAATTACTAAAGACTCTCTGTTCATAAAAGGATGTGCAGTTTTCATATATTCAAGCTCAGAGCCTTTAATTGTGCCGACAACTTCGTAATCGGTTTTTTCAGCGTCTGCCATAGCGTTTTTATAGAGTTCTTCGGCCATTACATAGTATTCATCGCCGCATTTGATTATTGCATAGTCGAATGAAGGGCCCACGCAAATAGCAACATTGCCGGGTAAAGTCCATGTTGTTGTTGTCCAAATCACAAAATAAACCTTATTAGGATCAATGCCCATAGCTGAAAATTTTCCAAGGTCATCGGTCACATTAAATTTTACATAAATAGAATGACATGGGTCTTCAGCATATTCTATTTCAGCCTCGGCAAGCGCAGTTTTACATTCGGGGCACCAGTAAACCGGCTTTAAGCCTTTGTAAATGTAGCCTTTACACGCCATTTCGGCAAAAATTCTGATTTGCTCTGCCTCAAAATCAGGAGTTAAAGTAATGTAAGGATTATCCCACTCGCCAATTACACCAAGACGTTTAAACTGATTGCGCTGGTCGTCAATATAGCCTTCAACAAATTCCCGGCACATTTTTCTCAGTTCAAGAACTGAAATATCGGCTGAACTGCCAACTCCTGCTTTTTTTCTTGCTTTAAGCTCAGTCGGAAGTCCGTGTGTATCCCAACCGGGAACATAAGGAGCTTTAAATCCGGACATATTTTTATATCTTATAATAAAATCTTTAAGAATTTTATTAAGAGCAGTTCCAAGATGAATGTTGCCGTTAGCATACGGAGGACCGTCATGCAAGATAAAAAGCGGTTTGCCTTCGTTAATTTTCATTAAATTCTCGTAAACTTTTTCATCTTCCCAATTTTTAAGTGTTACAGGTTCGCTTTTAGGAAGACCTGCACGCATAGGAAAATCGGTTTTAGGAAGATTAAGCGTGGAATTATAATCCTGGGACATTTTATTTAACCTCTCCAATATTTATATAATATGTTCAATTATTCAGCGGATACATCATAATTGTCTCCAAATTTAAGGTGAGCAAATTTTTCAGTATGTTTTTGCTCAAAGTTCGATGTCTCTTTAGCCGTATCAGCAGCATTGTTTTTTTCAAAAGTGTCGTCAACATCGTCCTCTTTTTGTGTCTGTGCAGTCTCTGAATCCTGAGATACTTCAGATACATTTGTAGGATATTTTTCATCAAGAGTCTTTTTAGTAGTTTCAAGATCGGCAGAAGTCGGAAGATTGCCAATAGATTGAATGTGCTGTTTATATAGCTCAATAAGTTTACCTCTTAAAGCTACTGCGTCTGACTGAAGCTGTAAGTAATTTTCTTTTTCAACGGCAGTCATTTTATTCGCGTCAACAAGCAAAGCTTGTGCCTTAGTCTCGGCATCTCGAATAATTTTAGCCGCTTTATCCTTTGCCTCTTTTATGCAGGCGTCAGAAACCTTTTGCGAGGACAAAAGGGCATTTCTTACAGTTTCTTCATCTGCACGATACTGCTCAACTCTTGTTGCAAGTACATCAATTTTATGCACAAGATTTGTTTTTTCTTTTCTGAGCTGTTCAAATGAAGAAATAACTTCTTCAATAAACGCGTCTACATCTTCAGCACGATAGCCTCCGCTCATACCGGCCTTTCTGAAACTGACATTTTTAATTTCATCAATTGTAATCATTTTGCGACACTCCTTATCTAAAATAAAATACCGAAATTTTAAGACGGTCTTTTTTTGTATTTCCAAGAACCCCGTTTAAAATAAATTTACCCTTACCTCGTATTGTAAAAATATCATTTGCCTTTAAGTTATGGCTTACATTCTGCATTTCTGCATAGTTTACGCAGACTCTGCCCGATAGTATAAGCTCTCTTGTTTTTTGGCGAGAATAATTGGTGACAGCTGCAACTATATTATCAAGACGCAGTGATGCGACCGTATAAAACTTTTCTTCTCTACCCCTGCCCTGAGGCAAATTCGACAAATCTGCGTCTTTTATTTTTACGCCCACATTACCGATCTTAAACAACTGTGAAGTTATGTAATCCTTTAACTCTGATTTTACAAACACAACGCACCTGCTATTTTCAACAAGAATGTCGCCCACCGTTTCACGTTCGATTCCAAGCGACATCAATGCTCCGAGAAAATCTCTGTGCGTAAGCTTATCGCTTGATCTGAAGCTAAATTCAATTGCAGAAATCGGAAAATCTGATGTATCAGGATTTTTATAAAAAATACCAAGCATTTTTCTTTCGCTGCTGCCGCAGCCGCCGAAAAACAAATAGTTTTCACAGCAAATTGTTTTTAGATATTCAGCGGCAACATTTTGCTTGCGTTCACTCATAAAGGGAAAATAATAAGGTTTTTGCCTTGTTGCACAAAGGCGGATTGCATCATCTATTTTTGAGCGAAAAAGCACGTCGTTATCAGAAGTACACACCGCTGTTCTCTAATTCGTCAAGTAAATCATCACCTGTGAGGTCAACATTACTCGGAATAATTATATACGTATTGGTAGCAACTCTTTTAATTTTTCCGCGGTTGGCATAAGCAACACCACTGAGAAAATCAATTATTCTTCTTGCCATATCTTTATTGGTATCTTCAAGATTCAAAACAACTGTATGAGTCTTTATAAGCTCGTCGGCAATTGTTCGGGTCTCTTCCCCAAAACGCTCCGGCTTAAAAATAGCGACCTGAAGCTTTGCGGTGGCATTAATGTTTACAACTTTATTTCTGCCGCCGAGTTCTCTCTCTCTGTCCTTTTCCCTAACGGGCTCATCTTCATAATCATCATCCATATCGTCTTCAGCATATCCGTATTCGTCATACTCATATTCATCATCGGGAGCGTCCCACATACGTCTAAACTTATCTACAAATCCTGCCATTTATATTTCCTCCTAAATTATGTGTAATTTCGTGCACCGAAAAGTGATGAACCGACTCTTATCATATTGGCGCCTTCCAATATAGCTTCATAATAATCGGCAGACATACCCATTGAAAGAATAGTCATATTTATATTATCTAATTTTTTTTGCGAAATGTCAATAAATATCTTATTCATATTATTAAAAAAAACAGAAATTTTATGTTTATTCTCACAAATAGGCGGAATTGCCATTAAACCTTTAACATAAACGCCTTCAAGTTCAGCAGTCTGACCTAAAAGTTCGTCAAGCTGTTCAGGCAAAACGCCTGACTTGTTTTCTTCCCGTCCTATGTTTACTTCTATAAGAATATCAGTTTTTTTATTATGTTTTAACGATTGTTTTGATATTTCACTCGCAAGTTTAAAAGAGTCTACGGATTGAATCAAATCTACTTTATCTACAATCTGCCTAACTTTATTTGTTTGCAGATGACCTATAAACTGTAAAGAACAGCTTTGTAAATCATATTTATCATACTTTGAAATAAGCTCCTGTACCTTGTTTTCACCTATATGGTCAAGTCCGAGTGAAATTGCGTAATTAATAATTTCAGGTTCAACTGTTTTTGTTGCTGCAAGAAATGTTATATCTTCTCTTTTTTTACCAACCTTTTGAGCCGCTTCCGCAATGCGCTCATTAATTAATTTATAATTGTATTCTACATCACTCAATGACCTTGCCGTCATACAAGTCATCTCCTTCTAAAATTATCTGATCATACATAGAAATGGTTTCGCCGTTAAATAAAATATCGCTGTCGGGTGATTCATCACACAGTACATAATCATTTCCGGAATAAATTATTGATATTTCTTTAAACTGAACCTCACTGCCATACAACACATATACTCCCTGCACCTTCTTTTTTTCAACCGATTGGTTTCCGTTATTATCGTATGATATTTTCTCAATATAATCATCATGAATTGCTTTTTTGCTGACTCTCAGTCCCTTATAAGTACCAAGTCCTATTTCTATTGGCTCCTGTCTGATATCCGCCAGAGCTTCATTCATATAGCTGCACTTTAAAATAAGCAATGCGTCGCTTTTATTTGAATCCTGCTGAATTTTGTAAATTTCAGCAGGAACATAATCGGTCAAGGCGTCTGAGAAAAGCATTGTTACGCCGCCGTTCCAAAGCGACAGATTTATTGCTTCGTCGGCAGAAATTTTGCATGCAACATACCAGTTTAAGCTGCTTATAACCTTTCCTGCGACATTAGCGGAAACTTCAGTTTTTTTGATTTTGTTTAAATCAGATAATTTTAACTTGTCTATATCTTTGTATTTAAACAGATTTTCATAACCGTCGCAATGTGCGGAAAAATATCCTGCTTTGTCGGTAGTTATTACTCCCGTGCTTTTGTCCGATGAACCCCGCAGATTATTGATCTGCGCCTGAATTTCTGAAATTTCAGAATTAAAATTCGATATTTTGCCTGTATAAGCCTGACTTTGGTTAATTGAATAAAGCAGGTTATTTGTATCGTTTTCCAAAGAAATAATATTGCCCTCGTTAAGATTGCCGAGAAAAGAAATAATATTATTGTTAATTTCAGAGTTGATTGTTTCAATACCTACTCCGCTTGAAGAATGTGTTTTTTGAAGATTTTGCAAGTCAGCCAATTTTTTTTCAAGCGCGTCAGCCTTAGTCTGCGCCGCAGCGTCGTCTTCGCTGTCATAAACTTTAGCTATTTCTCCCTTAATTCCAACTTCATCTCCATCATTTACGACATAAGACAATACTTTGGATGTATTGTTGTAAATATATGTTTCATCCCTTATAATGAAAGCATTTGAATATATTTTATCGGTAACCGTTGTTTCAACTGCATTTTCAGTAGGATATATTTTAAAATTAGTGCTGATAAGCAAATAGGCAACGTAAACCGCGGCAAGTATTGAAATTGCCGCGATAAGTATTCTTTTAAACAACAATTTGTCCATTTATTACAATCCTCTTTCAATTACAGAAACTGCGTCATTTAATAATTCTGAAAACGAATTATATTCATCAATATAAAGCCATTGTATTTCAGCGTCGCGTTTAAACCATGTCAACTGGCGCTTTGCATATCTGCGTGTTTGCCGCTTTAAATTTTCTATACATTCATCAAGACTTTTTTTACCGTTAAAATACGGCTCCAATTCTTTATAGCCAATCGCCTTGACCGAAGTATAACTAAGATCGGAGCAAAGAACGCTTTCGGCCTCTTTAAGCAAACCGTTTTCAATCATTAAATCAACCCGCTGATTGATACGGTTATATAATTTTTGTCTGTCATAACAATTAAGACCGATTTTTATAGGCATATAGGGACTTTTTACAAGTTTTGATTTTCTATTTTGCTCAGTAATTGTAATACCGGTAGTTTTATAAAACTCAACAGCTCTTATAATGCGCTTGGGATTACGCTGTTCTCTGAGCCTGTCGGCAGATTCGGGATCAAACTCTGCAAGCATTTCAAGCAATGTATCAATACCCTTGTTTTTATAAATTTCTTTGAGTTCATCGCTGATTTTTTCATTGCGGCATTCATCGCTGAAATTAATATTATTAAGCAGTGAATCAACATATAAACCCGTACCCCCTACAAGAAAGGGCAATTTATTGCGTGCCGAAATATCTTTTATACACGCAGAGGCGTCTCTTACAAACATTGCAACCGAATATGTCTGAGTTACGGGCAGAAAGCCCATAAGATGGTGCGGTATGCCGCACATTTCATCCGGCTTGGGCTTTGCAGTTGCTATCTGCATACCCTGATAGATCTGCATGGAATCAGCAGAAATTATTTCTCCGTCAAACCTTTTTGCAAGTTCTACTGAAAGTTTTGTTTTTCCCGAAGCGGTAGGTCCTACAACAGAGATAATTTTTATAGAATCTTCCAAAAAATCACACCCTGCCGAATTGTTTTTCAATTTCATGTTTTGTCATTACAATACAAATAGGTCTGCCGTGGGGGCAATATTTTAACTGAGGGTTTTCCTCAAGCTTTTTGACTATATCAATCAGTTCCTGCGGCGTGCTTGTGTTGCCGGCTTTAATTGCGGAACGGCATGCTACATTATGGTAAAACCAGTCCATTTTTTCAGCAAAAATTTCATTTTTACCGTTTGAAATATATTCGGACATCTCTGCGACACATTCGGAAATGTCAGCCGCGTCAAGGTACTGCGGAGCACTGCGCACAAGTATGGTGCCGTTTCCGAAATCTTCAATTTCAAAAGCACATTTTTTGAACATATCAATATTGTTTATTGCGGCGTCGTATTCGCTCTTTCCTAAAGTGACGGTAACAGGCTGAAGCAGCATTTGAGAAAATGACGCCGCGTTCTCAGTTTTTAGCTTTTCATAAATCATACGCTCGTGAGCGGCATGCTTATCAATAAACAGTATTTCTTTTTTATTCTTTTCGGCAATTATATATGTGTTAAATACCTCGCCGATATAAATAATATCTGCACCGTTTTCTTTTATAAGCATCGGTTCGCTTTTAGGTATGCCTGTTGCTTTTTCTTTATTTATAAAAGGTTCGTTAACAACAAATTTTTTATGTTCTTTTTCTTTTGCGGCCTTTTTTATTGCCTGTTCTGAAAAAATGTCAAAAGGATTTACTTTATCTGCTACTTTAGTGTTGTTAATGTTCCCGGATGCGGATTCATACTTTTTAACCGTTTTTTCCGCATTAAATTGTACATTATCAAAAGGATTGTAATAATCTTCGTTTTTTTTCTTTTCGGTGTCGGACTGCTCCTTAACAAAGCTTTTATTATTTTCTGCCGGTTTATTTAAAATTGCAGGAGCGTTTTGAAACGGATTAAACCCTTTTAAATCATTAAACGCGGAATCATTTTTAAAAACTGCTTTTTTTCTGCCGTCATTTTTCATTAACGCAGATTTAATTGCATGGTACACCGTATCAAACACCGGACGTTCATTTATAAAACGAACTTCTATTTTTGCAGGATGAACGTTTACATCAATCATTTCGTACGGCAGGTCAATCTGAAGAACACAGGAAGGAAACTTCCCTGCCATTATAGAGCCTTTAAAAGCCTCTTCTACGGCCGCCATTGCTGTTCGGGTTTTTACATAACGTCCGTTTATAAAAAAATTCTGCATATTTCTGTTAGGACGTGAATTTTCAGGCTTTGAAACATAACCCTTAACCGAGATTGTATCAAGCTGATAATCAACGGCAATCAATCCGTCTGAAAAATCCTTGCCGAAAACCGAATAAATTGCAGAAAGCAATTTTCCGTCTCCAAATGTTTTTAAAACTTGCTTTCCGTCTTTTATATATGTAAAAGCAACCTCGGGATGAGAAAGCGCTGTTTTGTCAATAATGTTTGAAACAGCGTTTCCCTCAGAAACATCCTTTTTTAAAAACTTTGCTCTTGCAGGAATATTATAAAATAAATCTCTTATAACAAAAGTGGTACCCACAGGACAGCCTGCGTCATTAAAGCTTACTTCTTCACCGCCGTCAATTTCATAGGAAGTTCCGATTTCTTCGTTTTGACTGCGAGTAATAAGCTGCAATTTTGACACAGCGCATATGGAAGCAAGCGCTTCACCTCTGAATCCGAGCGTTGATATGCGGTCAAGGTCAGTCTCAAGTTTAACTTTGCTTGTTGCGTGGCGCAGAAAAGCAACTTTTATATCGTCCCTATAAATTCCGCAGCCGTCATCGGTGACACGCATAAATGTGGTGCCGCCGTTTTTTATTTCAACAGTAATGTTTTTTGCTCCTGCGTCAATTGAATTTTCAACAAGTTCCTTAATTACGGACGCAGGGCGTTCAACTACTTCTCCGGCAGCTATAAGCTCGCAAACATGTTTATCCAAAACATTAATTACACCCATAGTGTCACCGCCTTTGCATAAAAATTAAATACAGGTTTTTATTATATCATTTCTTTAAGCTCATAAAGCAAATTCATAGCTTCAATGGGCGTTAAAGTGTTTACATCCGTATTTTTCAGTTTTTCACATACCGCGCTGTCCGAGGTATTAATAAGCGATAACTGCATATCATCATCTGCTTTATTTGTTTTTACAACAACATCGCTTTCTCCGCTTTCAAGAGCATGAAGAATTTCCTTTGCTCTGCTTATAATTGACTGCGGAATACCGGCAAGCTTCGCTACCTCTATACCATAGCTGTCGTCGGCTCCTCCCGGAATAATGCGGCGCAAAAAAGTAATATCATCGCCGCGTTTTTTTACCGCAATGCTGTAATTTTTAACGCCTTCAAGCAATTCTTCCATAACTGTAAGCTCATGATAATGTGTTGCAAAAAGAGTTTTTGCACCGAGTTTTTTCTTGTCTGCACAAAATTCAAGAACTGCTCTTGCAATGCTCATACCGTCGAATGTTGATGTGCCTCTTCCGATCTCATCAAGAATCAAAAGGCTTTTTGACGTTGCGTTTTTTACAATATTAGCAACTTCGCTCATTTCAACCATAAATGTTGACTGACCTGAGGCAAGGTCGTCAGACGCGCCCACACGGGTAAAAATACTGTCAACAATTCCTATTTCAGCCGACGAAGCAGGAACAAAACTGCCTATTTGGGCCATAAGGACAATTAATGCGATTTGGCGCATATACGTTGATTTACCGGCCATATTCGGTCCTGTAATTATTGCGACTCGGTCGGAATTGCTGTCAAGATTTACATCATTAGGTACAAACGGCGCGTCATTTAAAAGCACTTCTACCACGGGATGACGTGAATCCTTGATTCTGATTGCCGAAGATAAATTTATATCTGGGCGAACATATCTGTTATCAGACGCCACATTTGCAAGCGATGTAATTACGTCAAGCGTTGCAATTGCTTTTGCTGTGCGCTGGATCCTTTCAAGATTGTCGGATACCGTTTTTCTTATTCCGTCAAATATTGAAAACTCCATTGCAACAGACCTGTCCTGTGCACCGAGTATCCTTCCCTCAACCTCTTTTAATTCCTGAGTTATGTAACGCTCGCAGTTTGTAAGCGTCTGCTTGCGGATGTATGTATCGGGAACAAGATTTTTATATGAGTTTGAAACCTCTATATAATATCCGAACACTCTGTTATAGCCTACTTTAAGCTTTGGAATACCCGTTGCATCACGCTGGCCGGCTTCTATTTGAGCGAGTATTTCCTTTGAGTTATTCATATCGTTCGTGACGGAATCAAGTTCTTTGTTATAACCGCGCTTGATCATTCCGCCTTCGCGTACAGTAAACGGAGGTTCTTCAACTATTGAAGAGTCAATTAATGTGAAAATATCCTCAAGCTTATCAATATTTTTATATATCTCTCTTATGTATGATGCCTTACAGTTTTTTATCAGTTCTGAAATTCCGGGCAGGTTTTGAATTGCAGAACATAAAGAGCGCAAATCTCTTGCGTTTGCAGAACCGTAAACAACTTTTGTCATAAGGCGTTCAATGTCAAATATTCCGGAGATACTTTCAGTAAGGTCAAGGCGCAAAACCGTGTTGTTTACAAGTTCTTCAACTGCGCTTTGTCTGTTGTTGATTGAAGAGATATTCATAAGCGGATGTTCAAGCCATGAACGCATAAGCCGCTTGCCCATTGCTGTTTTTGTTTTGTCAATAACCCACAGCAAGGAACCGCGCTTTTCTTTTGTGAGCATTGTCTGCGTAAGTTCAAGGTTGCGCTGAGTATTGTAATCAAGGCGCATAAACTGGTTTTCTTTATAAACGTCAATATGATTAATGCGCTCCAGTCCGCTTTTTTGCGTATATTTTAAATATGAAATCAAAGCGCCTAACGCGGACACCAAAACAATTTTATCTTTTACCGTTTCAAATTCACTGTTAAATTGGTTTTTTACAATTTTACTGCAAAGTTCATAATCAAATTTTTTATCCTCAAGCATTTCAACTCCGGCAGAAAGCTTTGACTTAATAAATTTAGGGAGTTGAGAAATTTTAATTATATCACCGCCAAGAAGTATTTCGCGCGGATTGTAGCTTGAAAGCTGACTTGTAAGAATATTATAGTAATCCTTATCAAATATTTCGGTAGCGTATAATTCTCCTGTGGAAATATCACAAAAGCATAATCCAATTTTTTTATCCCTGGCAAACATACAGCAAATGTAGTTGTTTTTGCTTTCGTCGAGCATACTTGATTCCATTACCGTACCGGGAGTAATAACACGGATAATATCACGTTTTACAAGTCCTTTTGCAGCTTTGGGATCTTCTGTCTGTTCGCATATAGCAACTTTATATCCCTTTGAAACAAGCCGCGCTATGTAACTTTCACAGCTGTGAAACGGAACTCCGCACATCGGCGCACGTTCTTCCTGTCCGCAATCTTTGCCGGTGAGGGTAAGTTCAAGCTCCTTTGACGCAATTTTTGCGTCATCATAAAACATTTCGTAGAAATCTCCGAGCCGGAAAAACAAAATACTGTCTTTGTTCTCTTTTTTAATTTTAAAATATTGTTTCATCATAGGAGATAACTCAGCCATGTTTTCACTCCATTAAATAAAATAACAAGTATAAATCAGCAGCATCCGCCGCAGGATTCGCAGCTTCCCGAACAGGATGACTGCGAGTAGTCCGCCGTTTCAGGGTCAGCGCCTTCCGCCGACTGCTGAACAATTGCTATTACTCTGTTGGCGATCAAATCAAATTCTTCTTTAGCGTCATTATACGCAATCATATTTTCATTTGACATAATCTTTGAATAAGCCTCTCTCATTTCGGTATTAAGCTGTGTAAGTTTTTCCTGGTCTCTGTCCTTTTTAGACGCTTCGTTATTAATAGACATTCTTTTAAGGTTAAATTCGCCGATCAAATTTTGCAGTTCAGCGTCAGCGTCCGCTTTTTTCTGAGCCTTTTGCAAATTTATATAAGATTCTTCCTGCTGTATAAGTTTGCCAAGTTCTCTTGCTTTTGAAATAAGGTCCATATATTTATCCTCCAAAATTAATTTTTATGATACAATTTCTCCTTTAAGGATCCAGTTGCGTGCATTTGTTATTTTAACATTCTGGAATGTTCCTATCAGTTCTTTGGGAGCTTTTAATTCCACTATTATATTTCCGCTTGTACGTCCGTTTAATTCGTTGTTTTTGCCAGTTTCGCCTTCAATAAGCACTTTTTCGGTTTTTCCAACCATTGAAGCACAGCGTTTTGCGGCAATTTCCTCCTGAACATCCAAAAGTTCTCTGAACCACTTGGATTTTTCTTCAGATGAAACCGGGTCGTCCATTTCCGCCGCAGGTGTACCGACGCGGGGAGAAAAAATGAATGTATATAAAGAAGTAAATTCAACCTCTTTTATCAGCGACAGGGTCTCTTTAAAATCTTCATAAGTTTCTCCGGGAAAACCGACTATAATATCGCTTGTAAGTGAAAGACCGTCGATTTTTTCCTTGGCATAATTAATAATTTCAAGGTACTTTTTTCTGTCGTAATGCCGGTTCATAGACTTTAGAATTCTGTCCGAACCGCTTTGAAACGGAAGATGAAGATGTCTGCTTATATGTCTGCTGTCGGAAATAACGTCAATAAGCTCTTTTGAGCAGTCCTTTGGATGCGAAGTCATAAATCTCAGCCAATAATCCCCGTCGATTAAATCAATTTCTTTAATAAGTCGGGCAAAATTAACATCTCCGTTCAGATTTTTGCCATAGGAGTTAACATTTTGACCAAGCAAAGTAATATCTTTATAACCGTTCTCGATCATCTGCTTTGCTTCGGAAATAACAATATCTTTTTCACGGCTTCGCTCTCTGCCGCGCACATAAGGCACAATACAATATGTACAAAAGTTATTGCAGCCGTACATTATCGGCAGCCAGCCTTTAAAAGTGCCGTCACGTTTTAACGGATAACCCTCATATACCTTTTTGTCGTCATTACCCCTCTCCACTATCCTTTTGCTGTTAACCAATGCGTTATACAGCAATTCGGGAAAGTGATGGAGCGAATGAGTACCGAATATAAGATTTACAAACGGAAAACTTCTGTACATTCTGTCAGCAATATGCTCTTGCTCAGTCATACATCCGCAAAGAGCAATGAGTATTTGGGGATGGCGGCGTTTAAGGTTTTTCAGCGCGCCTACATTTCCAAATACTCTGTCTTCGGCGTGTTCCCTAACTGCACAGGTATTAAAGAGTATAAAATCGGCATCATCCGGTGCGTCAACAAAATCAAATCCGGATTTTTCAAGCATTCCCTTTATTTTTTCGCTGTCTGCAACATTCTGCTGACAGCCGTATGTTCTGACATACGCAAGAGGTTTTTCGCCTCTTTTTCGTATCTCCATTATTTCAGCTATTAGCTTTATATACTCCGATTGATTTTCGGATACATTATTTGCTGAAAAAGTATTTTCAGGCAAAGAAATGCACTCCTAACCCATTATTATTCAAATAATTATAACACAAAATATATCCTTTTTCAATATTTTTCACAGTCTTTTAATAAATTAGGTGTATGATAAATTTTTTTTGCACGCTTTAATAGGTTCGGTAAAGATTTCCGTATTCTGAAGGTATTTCTCCCACTATTACCGTCTGTGCGATTTCAAAATCTGTTGTAAAAGTTATTTTACCCGAGTAATCAAGCGAAGTTGTCATTATTTCAGATGTTAATAAAAGTCTGATATGGTGTACGGTCTGATTTATTCCTGCCGATTCAAACGTACTTACTATTTCGGAAGAAAAACTGCCCGTAAGATTAAAATTTACAGTAATGGGAGGGCCCACATTAGACAGAGCGGTTATATCGGTAAACGAACCGATTGGTATTTCAATTTCATTGTCATATACCTTTGCTATTTCATTTTGTACAGATTTAGTTATATCGGTTTTAAGTAAATTGATTTTAAAAGAATCGGTGCTTATCGACTGAATGTTTCCGTCATTGGAATAATTGATTTTAGCTATGTCGTCATAATTGTAATTAATTTTTTTTAGGCAGCTGTTCACGGCATCACAAACAGAATTAACTGATAATATTTCTGCCTGTATTCTGATGTACTCCGGCTTAAAGTCATAAATCTGATATTCGCAAAATACTATTGTCAGGGTCAAAATTAAAATAAAAATCAGCAGCACGCGTTTTAACTTTATAAATCTTTTTTTGCGGTATTTTCTGTACAACAAAAAAACACCCCTCATTATTTTATACGAGAGGCGTTTTATTTGTGAAAATTTTATTCTTCTTCTGTTTCGGTTTCACTGTCGTCATCGCAGCATCCGCAGGAGCAAACATCGTCACTGCAGCCGTCTTCATTAAATAGATCTGAAAAATCAAATTCAAGAAGCTCTCCGCAATTAGGACACTCAATTTCACCCTCAAGAAGAACATCTTCTGAAACATTCAGTTTTTGACCGCACGAAGCGCACGTTACTTCATAAAAAGGATCGCTTTCATCGTCTTCATCTTCATCGCAAGTGCAGCAATCGCAGTCTTCATCATGATAAAAATCCGACTCTAAATTAGCTAAGTCACCGTCAATGTCATCCACCTGCGTGCTCAAATCATCGTACAGATCTTCTAAACTGAATATTGAAAAAGATATATCGTTAAGAACATCCAGCATAGCGTTAATTACTTTAACCTCCGGCTTTGAATCATCAAGTTTAAGTCCTTCGGCAAGTCCGCGAATATAAGAAATTTTTTCTGTTAAATTCATATCAATTCTCCTTCAGAGTTTAAGCTCTGCCCATATATTCGCCTGTTCTTGTATCGATTTGGATTACTTCGCCCTCATCAATAAACAGAGGAACTTTAATTTCGGCACCTGTTTCAAGCGTGGCAGGCTTTGTAGCGTTTGTTGCTGTGTCTCCTTTAAAACCGGGGTCAGTTTTTGTGACCTGAAGTTCTACAAAGTTTGGCGGTTCTACTCCGAACACATTTCCTTTATAAGAAAGTACCTTACAAATCATATTTTCCTTAACAAACTTAAAGTTGTCGCTGAGAACGCTTTTGTTAATTGGCAGCTGCTCCCATGTTTCGGTATCCATAAAGTAATAAAGGTCGCCGTCCGAGTAGCTGTACTCCATATCCTTTCTGTCAATAAATGCAGTTGGATACTTATCGTTTGGATTGAAAGTTTTTTCAACTACTGCTCCTGTAATAACATTTTTAATTTTTGTTCTGACGAACGCAGCACCTTTTCCGGGCTTAACGTGCTGAAATTCAACAATAGATACAACCTGACCGTCCATTTCAAATGTAACGCCGTTTCTGAAATCACCCGCAGAAATCATTTGCAATACCTCCATAATTTACTCTTACGAAAAGAATTTCCGTAATATGTCAAATAACATTATACATAAACATTTAAGAAAAAGCAAGGGTTTTAAACAATTATAAGTTCTTTTGGCAAAGTAACAAAGTTTTTACAGCCTTCTTCGGTAACACAAACCATATCTTCTATTCTCACACCGAATTTTTGAGGCAAATATATTCCGGGTTCGTCAGTAATAACCATCCCCGGCTTTAGCTTAACGTTATTTTTGGGTGAAACCGCGGGAGCTTCATGAATTTCAAGCCCTACTCCGTGTCCTGTTGAATGACCAAAGTATTTCCCGTAGCCTGCTTCATCTATTATATCGCGTGCGGTTTTGTCTATATCACTGCATAACGCACCGGCCTTAATTTTTTCAAGCGCAGCAAGCTGCGCTTTTAAAACAATGTTATAAATTTCTCTTTTTTCATCATCCGCATATCCTATGGCAACTGTTCTTGTTGTATCGCTGTGATAACCTTCAAACACTGCGCCGATATCCATTGTAAAAAAATCCCCTCTGCAAACAACATCATCAGAAGGGACCCCGTGCGGCAAAGATGTTTTTTTGCCTGTTATTGTAATTAAATCAAATGAAACCCGTTCCGCGCCTTTTAACTTTATAAGGTACTCAAGTTCAACTGCAATTCTGCGCTCGGTAACTCCCGGTTTAAGAAAATTGAGTACTTCAAAATAAGCTTCTTCGGTAATTTGCTGTGCTTTAAGAATTTTTTCACACTCAGCTTTATCTTTAGTTATTCGTATTTCAGTAATTTTACTGTCAAGAGCTGAAGTTGTAATACACTCAACGCCTGTATTTAAAAATGCCTCTTTATATTTATTAAATTTAAAAAGATTCAAATCGGATATTTCAACATATAGGTACTTTACAGCGGTAGTTTTTAAAATATTAGATACATCTGATAAAAAACGTGAATAACAAATTACTTTGCAATTTTTTGAAAATTTTTGCGCTGCCTCAAAATATCTGAAATCAACAAATAAATACGAAGCGTATTTTGTTACAAGCATTGCGCCTTCACTGTGTTGAAATCCCGAAAAATAGCCCACATTTATTTCGTTAGTTATCAGTATTGCTTCATTGTCTGCTTTTAACAGTGAAGTGAGTTTTTCAAGTCTTGATAAAAAAGACTGTTGCAGCATTACACCATATCCTTTAAAGCATTAATTGCAAGAAAATAGCTGTTTTTTCCAAACCCGGCTATTTGTCCCGCGCAGACAGGCGCGATAACAGAAATATGCCTGAAATCTTCGCGCGCATGAATATTAGACATATGAACCTCAATAAAAGGAATTTTAACGCAGGCAATTGCATCACGCAGAGCATAGCTGTAATGAGTAAGAGCTCCGGCATTAATTATTACGCCTTCAAAATTACCTTTGGATGAATGAATTTTGTCAATCAAATCACCTTCATGATTCGATTGAAAAACCTCGGCAGATAATCCTTTTTCGTCGGCATATTTTCTTATTTGAATTTCAATGCTTTCCGCAGATTCTTCACCGTAAATTCCTTTTTCACGAACACCAACCATATTGAGGTTTGGTCCTAACAATACAAGTATTTTTTTCATATTATCACCTTTTGATTCATAATAACATTAAATACCAATGTTTTATAACAAATAACAAAAAGCGGACAGAAAGCTCTGTCCGCCTGTTTAATTACCTGTATTTGCGTTTGCGAGCTGCTTCGGATTTCTTTTTACGCTTAACAGAGGGCTTTTCATAAGCTTCTCTCTTGCGAACCTCAGCAATAACGCCAGCTCTGGCACACTGCTTTTTGAATCTTCTTAATGCACTTTCAAGAGATTCATTATCTTTAAGTCTTATTTCTGCCATTTATCTTCCCTCCCATCCACCAATAGACAGGGTAATTTGCATACGTTTGCAAGTGTTATTATACAATATGTAGCTATTAATGTCAATAGCAATGTAGAATTTTAAGAAAAAACAAATTATCTTATAGAATTATGGCTTAACAACAATATTTATAAGCTTTTTAGGCACGAATATTTCTTTGATCACGGTCATATTTCCAACAGCTTTTTTTACATTTTCATCAGCCTTTGCAAGCTCAAGAACATAATCTTTTTGTGCGTAAACGGGGATATTCAATTTAGCTTTAATTTTTCCGTTTACCTGAACTACTATTTCTACACTGTCATCAACGCACTTTGATTCATCGTATTCGGGCCAGCTTTGTTCTGCAATAATGCCGCTGCCAAGTCCGCAAATCTCATAAATTTCCTCTGTAACGTGAGGCGCAAACGGATTTAAAAGTATTGAAAATACTCTGAGTTCTTCTTTATTTATAGATTTGACATTTGAAATATCGTTAATTAATGCCATAAGCGTTGCAATTGCAGTATTAAACTTAATGTTTTCAATATCCTCGCCCACTTTTTTTATCGCCTTATTAAACTGACTTTCAAGTTCAGGGCGGATTTTATCGCCGTCAATCAAAACAGACTGCAAATTCCAAAAGCGCTCAACAAATCTGCGGCAGCCTTTAATGCTTGCCTGACTCCACGGTGCAGCTTTTTCAAAATCACCTATAAACATTTCATATAAGCGCATTGTGTCTGCGCCGTATTCCTCAACGATTTCATCGGGATTTACGACATTTCCGCGCGATTTACTCATTTTTTCGCCGTTTTCACCTAAAATCATACCGTGCGACGTGCGCTTTGCATATGGTTCGGGTGTAGGTACAATGCCGATGTCATAAAGAAATTTGTGCCAAAAACGACTGTATAACAGGTGAAGCGTTGTATGCTCCATACCGCCGTTATACCAATCGACTGGGGACCAGTATTTTAAAGCGTCTTTTGATGCAAGCTCTTTGTTATTGTGAGGATCCATATAGCGCAGATAGTACCATGAAGAGCCTGCCCACTGAGGCATTGTATCCGTTTCGCGAATTGCTTTTCCGCCGCAGTGAGGACAAACCGTCTCTATCCAGTCTGTCATTTTTGCAAGCGGCGACTCACCGTTGTCAGTAGGTTCATACGACTCTACCTTAGGTAATTTAAGAGGAAGTTCACTCTCATCAATAGGAACGTAACCGCATTTTTCACAGTGTACAATAGGAATAGGTTCACCCCAGTATCTTTGACGGGAAAATACCCAGTCACGAAGTTTATAATTAACTTTTGCGTGACCTTTACCCTCAGCCGTAAGCCAGTCGATAATTTTCTTTTTTGCATCATCAACGGTAAGACCGTCAAGCATACCCGAATTTACCATAATTCCGGATGCACAGTCGGTAAATGCCTCTTCCTGAACATTTCCGCCTTTTACAACTTCAATTATAGGCAAATCGAACTTTTTGGCAAATTCCCAGTCACGGGTATCATGTGCGGGCACGGCCATAATTGCGCCTGTTCCGTATGACACCAGAACATAGTCAGAAATAAATATGGGAATTTCTTTATTATTAACAGGATTTACTGCTCTTACTCCTTTAAGCATAACGCCTGTTTTTTCTTTTGCGACCTCTGTTCTTTCAAAGTCGGATTTTCTTGCGGCGGAGGCCTGATATTTACGTATTTCATCCATATTTGTCAGCCGGTCGGCCCATTTATCAATAAGCGGGTGTTCGGGTGCAATTACCATATATGTAGCACCGTAAAGTGTATCGGCTCTGGTAGTATAAATTGTAAGAACGTCGCCTGTTGTGGTAGTAAAGTCCACCTCCGCGCCGGTACTTCTTCCAATCCAGTTTTTTTGCTGTGCTTTTACTCTGTCAGGATATTCCACCAAATCAAGGTCATTGATAAGCCTGTCGGCATACTCGGTAATTTTAAGCATCCACTGTGACTTGACCTTGTGAACTACCTCGCTTCCGCAGCGCTCGCAAACACCGTTTACGACCTCTTCGTTTGCAAGAACACATTTACAGGAGGTACACCAGTTTACATTCATTTCTTTTTTATATGCAAGACCGTGCTTAAAAAGCTGAATAAAGATCCACTGAGTCCATTTATAATAATTTGGGTCGGTTGTATTGATTTCTCTGCTCCAGTCAAAAGAAATGCCGAGTGACTGAATTTGCTTTTTAAAGCGTTCTATATTTTTATTTGTAACTATTTCGGGATGAATATGATTTTTTATGGCATAGTTTTCAGTGGGAAGTCCAAATGCGTCCCAACCAATAGGATAAAGCACGTTATACCCCTGAAGTCTGCGCTTTCTTGCAACCGTATCAAGAGCGGTGTAAGGGCGCGGATGTCCTACATGAAGCCCCTGACCCGAAGGATAAGGAAACTCTATCAGAGCATAGAACTTTTCTTTTGATGTATCTTCACTTGCGTGAAACACACCCTTTTCTTCCCAGATTTTTTGCCATTTTTGTTCAACTTTTTTATGATTATATTTCAAATTGAGTCCTCCTCAAAACATTAATCTATTATCCCTGTCAAATCAACGGGCCTGCCGTCCTGCCACAGTCTTTCAAGATTATAAAATTCTCTTGCTTCATCTGAAAAAACATGAACGATAACGTCTATATAATCAAGTAATATCCATGAATCTGAGCGATGCCCCTCAATATGGTTTACTGATATTCCTGCTTTGTCAAGTTGGTACTCTACTTCATCTGCAAGAGCCTTTACGTGAGTTGAACTTGTACCCGTAGCAATTACCATATAATCTGCAAGAATTGAAATGTCGCCGATTTCTATAATATTTATATCAAGACCCTTTTTGCCGCTCAATGCTTTTGCGGTCAGTATCGCCTGTTCGTATGATGTCATTTTTTCTTTCCTTTCAAAGATGATTTCAACATTATAATATCGTTGTAACATGCAAGCGCATCCGGATGAATTGCCATTTCGCGCCTTGACAGATCCTTTAATGTAAATTTCAGACCGAAAAGCATTGCTTCCTCAAGACTTTTTTTTGTTTTTTTGCGCATTGAGGAAACACCGTTGTATGTACGTTCTTCTGAGGTAAAATCAGCAACAAAAATAATCTTTTCAAGTAATGACATATTTGCTCTGCCGGTTGTATGATAACGTATAGCGTTAAGAATATCTTTGTCATCAATATCAAGATTTTTACTTACATACACACTTCCGCTTATTCCATGCCACAGCTTGGGTGAGTTTTTTTGAAGATTGTCTAAAATTATATCACCGTCAAACATAATTTTCAACTGTTCTTCTTTTGAAAGCTCTTTTGTAATGTCGTGAAGCATACCTGCAATTGCCGCTTTTTCTTCATTACAGCCATAAATTTTTGCCAGGCGTTTTGCCTCTTTTGAAACATTAACACTGTGAATATATCTGTATTCGCTCATTTTAGGTTTTATTATTTTTTTATAATCATCTGATTTCAAAAAAATCACACCCGATATAATTTATTCTTCTCAATGTATTTAAAAACATTCTTATCAACAAGATTTTCAAGAAGCTCGGCATTATAAATATTTTCCCTTACAAAGGTTGACGAAACCTGTATTACCGGTTCGCTTAAAATAACCGCCTCTGCTCCCATTGGCATTATGACGTTATTATAATAGCTTTTTAAATCTTTACAGTCAGACTTGTCGCGCGGTATAACAGTCATAACAGCATTTTTAAAAATCTCGTGTGGATTTTTCCACTCATGTAAAGTCAAAAACATATCGGCGCCCATTATAAGATAAAATTTATCATTAGGATATTCTTCTTTTAACAAGTTTAAGGTCTGATATGTGTAACTTTTCCCTTTGCGCTTTATTTCAACGTCCGACACCGTATAACCGCGCAAATTTTTACAAGCTATTTTACACATGTTCATTCTGTGCGTTTCGCTTGCAAGGTTTTTGCTTTCTTTATGCGGCGGAGTGTATGTGGGAATTAAAATTATCTTATCAAGTGCAAGTTCTTTTTTACAATATTCGGCAAGCATAATATGTCCGTTGTGTATCGGATTAAATGTGCCGCCTAAAATGCCTAATCCGCTCATTTGTTTTTATTCTTTGGCAGAACAATAACAGGGTCATCCGGATTTCTGCGGTACAAAATAAATTTTGAACCTATTACCTGAACAACGTCAGCATCACATTTTTCGGCAAGAATTCCCGCCGCTTCACGGGAAGAATAAGCGCTGTTTTCAAGTACCCTTCCCTTTATAATTTCACGGGCTGTAAGAGCGGCGTCGGCCTGTTTTATTATATTGTCGCCGATCTCGCCTTTTCCCACTATAAGAATAGTGTCAATGTTATTGGCTATTCCGCGCAGAAAAGCACGCTGTTTACTTGTAAGCATATATTAATTCCTTTCGAAATTATTCATATATTTTTTTAATTCAAACTGTAATTTTCTTAAGGCCTGTCCCCTGTGGCTCAACGCATCCTTTTCTTCCGAAGAAAGTTGCGCATAACTTTTGTTTCCGCATAAAAACACCGGGTCGTAACCAAAGCCGCCGTTTCCGCAGGGTTCAAAAGCTATTGAACCGTTGCAAATACCCTCTGCCTCAATTTTTTTGCCGTCCGGCAATATACAGCAAATTGCGCAGGTAAAATGTGCCGAACGCTTTTTTGCGGGAACATTTTTCATTTCATCAAGAAGTTTGTTATATCTGTCGGCATCGTCAGCATTATCTCCTGCATATCGTGCGGAATAAATGCCGGGTCTGCCGTTAAGAGCGTCAACAGACAAACCCGAATCGTCTGCTATTGACGGCATACCTGTCTTTGTATAAGCCGCATTTGCCTTTAAAAAAGCATTTTCGGCAAATGTAGTTCCCGTCTCCTCAACCTCATCGAGTCTTACTCCTGCTTCTTTGGCTGAAACAGCTTTGATTCCAAGCGGTTCTAATATTCTTTCAAGTTCTTTAAGTTTTTTTAAATTATTTGTAGCAATTATAAAATTAATTTTGTCAGTCCCCATATATTATAAACCTGCCTGTATAAAAATTGTTAAAACGCGATTTATCAGTATTTTTAATTTTGAGCAAACAAAGCCTTTGCAAAGGCCTCGGCATCAAACTCCTGCAAATCGTCGATCTGCTCTCCTACTCCAATATATTTAACAGGTATTCCAAGTCCCTCTTTTATGGCTAAAACCACTCCGCCTTTTGCAGTTCCGTCAAGCTTTGTAAGCACAATACCGGTAATTCCGGTTGCCTCTCTGAACTGCTGCGCCTGATTAACAGCGTTTTGACCCGTTGTTGCATCAAGAACCAAGAGTTTTTCTTTAGCCGCATCTGGCAGTTCTCTGTCTATAATCCTGTTAATTTTTGCAAGTTCATCCATAAGCGGCTTTTTATTATGCAAACGTCCCGCAGTATCACAAATAATTACGTCGGCATTTCTTGCCTTTGCGGCGGAAATTGCGTCATAAACAACTGCCGCGGGGTCGCTGCCCTCGCATTGTTTTACAATTTCGCAATTGCTGCGCTCTGCCCATATGTCAAGCTGCTCAATTGCCGCGGCACGGAATGTGTCGGCAGCGGCAAGAATAACTTTTTTGCCCTGATTGTTAAGACTATTTGCCAGCTTACCGATAGTTGTTGTTTTACCTACGCCGTTTACTCCTATAACAAGAACGATAGACGGCTGTGTTGATAAGTCAAGTTTTTCATCGCCTTTAAGTAAATCCGTAACAATTTCTTCAAGCAGAACATGAATTTGAACAGGGTCTTTGATTCCGTCCTTTTTTACTTTGACGCGAAGCTCATCGCATATGCGCTCAGCCGTGGCAACGCCGACATCTCCCATAACAAGAAGCTCCTCAAGTTCTTCAAAAAGTTCTTCGTCAATTTTAGTAAAAGATTTCAGCATTGAGTCGATTTGACCTACAACAGAGTCTCTGGTCTTTTTTAAACCCTCTTTAATCTTGTTAAAAAAACCCATAAAATCAGTCCTTTAAAATTATTTATTCTCAATGCCGAGCTTAGCCGCAACCTCTTCCGAGCGCAGTTCAAGCAATTTTGAAACGCCTTCATCCTGCATTGTTACGCCGTAAAGCACATCGGCTTCTTCCATAGTACCGCGGCGGTGAGTAATTAAAATAAACTGCGTTTTATCAGTAAGCTTGCGCACATAGCTTGCAAAACGGTACACATTTACATCATCAAGCGCCGCCTCAATTTCGTCCATTACACAAAACGGCGCAGGCCTTACTTTCATTATAGCAAAATACAGTGCAATTGCAACAAGCGCTTTTTCGCCGCCGGATAAGGCGTCAAGGTGAACAACAATTTTCCCCGGAGGATGAACAAGAATATCTATTCCGCTTGTTAAAATATTTTCCGGCTCGGAAAGCGACAGCGAGGCCGTGCCTCCGCCGAAAAGCTCCTTAAATGTGTAAGTAAAGTTTTTACTGATTTTCTCAAAGCTGTCTGAAAAAACCTCTTTCATTTGCTTAGTCAGGTCGTTTATAAGGCGCTCAATTTCTTTTTTTGATTTTTCAACATCGTTTACCTGTGCGCTCATAAATTCATAGCGTTCGGAAACATCTTTATACTCCTCAATAGCGGACACATTTACATTACCAAGCATTTTGATTTTCTGCTTTAACTCGTTGAGCCTTTTCTGAGCCTGAGATGAATCATTTATTTCTATCGCAATTTTTTCAGCCTCACGCTTTGTAAGTTCATATTCTTCCCAAAGTTTTGAAATAATATCATCATACTGTTTTTGAAGATTTATTTTTCTCTCCTCAAGACGTGCAAGCTCTCTGCCCGTCGATTCTTTCTCGGCAGTTTTGTCGCGCTCTAAACCGCGTATTTCAACGCTGTGTTTTTCAAGGCTGTCACGCCGCCCGTCAATAACTTTGATTTGATTGTTTAAGGTATTTTTATTTTCGGTAAGATAATTTATTTGATTCTCCGATTCTTCAATTTTTTGAACGGAGGCCGAAATCTGTTTATTTATCAGTTCGATTTGTGCATTTAGTTCTGATTTGCGTTCATTATTTTGAGAACCCGTATTCTGAGCAAATACAATTTCTGAATTAAGAACATCAATATCCTTTTGAGCAGCAACAATTTCAAAACGTATATTCTGCAATTTTGTTGTCAGCTCTTCACGTTTTTCGGTAAGCACCGCTCTGCTGCCAGTAACGGCATTTACTTTTTCTTCGGCGTTTGCAATTTTTACATTAAGCTCGGCAAGCTCTTCCTTTGCCCGCTGTCTGCTTGATTTTAGAGTTTCTATTCTGCTTTTGCATTCATCAATTTCTTTTTTTGAATTTTGCAATTCAAGTTTTAAGCTGTTTATTTCATTCTCACAGGCTGTCTTTTCGGTTTGAATCCTTACAAGATCCTGCTGTTCGTTTGATAAATCAGCCCGTGTCCCCAGCAGTTGTGCCTCAACGGCAGCATATTCGTTTGCAACGCCTGCGCTTGCGTTTTCAGCGTCGTTTGCCCTTTGTCTCAAAACATCAGTCTGTTCTTTTAAAGCGTCAATTTCAGAAGCACGGCTTAAAAGACCTGTATTTTTATTAAGCGAACCGCCTGTAAAAGAGCCGCCTGAATTAACTACCTGTCCGTCAAGAGTAACAATTTTAAATCTGTATGAATACTTCTTTGCGATTGAAGCCGCACAGTCGAGATTTTCTGCAATTACGATCCTGCCAAGCAGAGAATATAAAATTCCTTTGAATTTATCGTCACAAGCGCATAGCTCGGCAGCGATGCCTACAAATCCGTAGCAGTCATCAAGACCGTTTTCATTAAGCTCTCTGGGTTTAATAGTATTAAGCGGCAAAAATGTCGCACGTCCGCCGTCGGTTGATTTAAGAAATTTAATAGCCTGTTTTGCATCTTCATCGGTTGAAGTCACAATATTCTGCATGGCTGCGCCAAGGGCGGTTTCAATTGCCGCGCCATATTTTTTTGGAACTGAAATCACTCTTGAAACCGGACCGAAAACGCCGTGAAGCCGTCCGTTTTTTGAAGCGTTTACAACGGTTTTTACACTTTTAGAAAAGCCTTCAAGATTGCGCTCAAGATTTTCAAGAAAGTTTATTTTTCTGATATGCTCGTTTACATCAAGCATAAGTCTGTCGCTTTCAGCCTTTAAATCATCTCTTTTTTTTCTTTTTGAAACAAGCTTTAATTCAAGTCCTTCAATAGAATTTTTTAAAGACTGAATATCATTTTCCGAATTATTTATTTTATTATTGTATTCGGTAAGAATTTCAGACAGTTCACTTAACTGCAATTCTTTTTCTTCGTTTGATAAAACAAGCGCATTGATTCGATTGCCGAGTTCCGTAATAGTTCCCTCAGACGTCATATCAACTACTCTGGCATCAGCGGATTTAGAGGTGAGAACAGAAAGTTCGGCAGTAATTTCCTGTAATTCATCTCCGCTTTTGCTTGAGTTAAAGTTAATTTCATTTAGCTCTTCGGCAAGTTCAGCGCATTTCTTTTGTTTATTTATAATTTCAGTGTCAAGTACGGCAATTTTATCCTGCTTTTCAGAAATTTTATGCTCAAGTTCATCTGCGTTGCGGTCCGCCAGCAAAATTTCATTTTTTATTCTTTCAATGTTTTCATTACTGTGAAGAATATCATTTTTTGCAACTGAAATTATTGAATGTTTTTCAGATATTTCACTGTCTATCTCTGATATGTTCCGTCTTATGCTGTCCTGCTGTGAAGATAATTCGCCGTTTTCGGCATAAATCTTCTCAGTTTCGGTCTGAATGTCGGTTAAAGCCTGTTGTGCGTCATTGTATTGCGCGCGCGCAACTGCTATTTTTTCATCCTGCATTTTTACGTCATTCTGTGACTTGTCAAGGGTCAAAAGCCATAATGCTATTTCAAGACCGCGCTTTTCGTCAGAATATTCTAAAAACTGACGTGCCTTCTCCGACTGCTTTTTCAGAGGTTCAACACGTTCTTCAAGCTCCGTTACAATATCGCGAAGTCTTAAAAGATTATCTTCGGTGTTTTTAAGTTTGCGCTCCGCCTCGATTTTTCTGTATCTGTACCGTGAAATTCCGGCGGCTTCTTCAAATATTTCTCGCCTGTCCTCGCTCTTTGACGATACAATGTTGTCAATTTTACCCTGACCTATCATCGAATAACCGTCACGACCAAGACCGGTATCCATAAAAAGTTCATTTATGTCTTTTAGCCTTACAGAAGCTTTATTAATTAAATATTCGCTCTCTCCGCTTCTGTAATAACGCCGGGTAACAGCTACTTCATCTCCGTTAAATGCAAGAAATCTGTCAGAATTATCAATATTGAGTGTGACCTCGGCATAGCCCTGTCTTTTTCTTTTGTCTGTTCCGTTAAAAACGACATCTTCCATTTTAGTACATCTCAGGCTTTTGGGCGACTGCTCGCCAAGCACCCAGTGTATAGCGTCGCTTATATTGCTTTTACCTGAACCGTTTGGACCTACAACAGAAGTTATTCCCTGTTCAAAGGATAATTTAGTTTTATCGGGAAAAGTTTTAAATCCCTGTATTTCCAATGATTTTAAACGCATCTAAAAACCCCTATTTGATGTATAAATCATATTTTCCCAGTGTGTTGTCAAATTCAGTATTTATCTTATAACCCATTTTCGATAAAGTAATAATGTTATTTTTTTTCTGTCCAAGAAATTTGGAGAGTGAGTTTTTATTAATAAAAACCGTTAAATTGTTTTTTTTATTTTTATTATCAGCCTGTTTAAGAAATTTGTCTAAAAAAATTTTATTTTCACAAAGCTCCTTAAAAGCAGGATGATAATTATTTGCCAAACTGTTATTTTTAAGACTGTCAGAATAGTGAAGTCCCAATCTTATAATTTTAATATTATTTTTCTCAAACATCAAAATAAGCTTAGAACACAAATCAATAGAATAATCAAGAGTATATGGCACAAACTCACCGTTTGAATATAGTTCAGCCAAGTAAGTATCCTTCATTATTACAGTAGGATAAATTCTTACCGTATCGGGTTTTAATTTAATAAACCTTTCCGCCGTATATATGTCTTTTGCCGCGTCGGATTTATAAAGTCCCGTCATCATCTGAAGTCCGAGTGAAAACCCGTGCTGTTTTATGAGCATTGACGCATTTTCTACATCGGCAGAAAAATGCCCTCTGTTGTTTGCATTTAAAACATCGTCATCCATTGACTGCGCGCCAAGTTCAATGGAAGTTACTTTATATGACTTTAAAATTTCAAGCACTTCACTGTCAATAAAATCAGGACGGGTTGAGATTCTGATTCCGGCAAATTTATCAATAAAGGGAGTCACAGCATTTAGAAGACTTATCATATAAACTCTGTCAATCGCGGTAAAACTGCCTCCAAAAAAGGCAATTTCAGCATATTTTGAGTTTTCTCCCAAATCTGACAGGGCTTTTGATAATGTGTTGTAAACATCATTTGAATCAGGCTGGTAAGCCTGTCCCGTAATGTTTTTTTGATTACAGAAACTGCATTTTTGCGGACACCCGCTGTGCGGTATAAATATTGAAATATTGCTGTGTTTAATATCCCATCAGCTCCAGTGCCTCTCTTGCCGCCTGCTGTTCGGCTTCTTTCTTGCTGTGTCCTCCGCCTCTGCCTATAACATTGCTGTTAAGATGTACTTCAACTACAAAATGTCTGTTGTGGTCGGGGCCGCTCATATCGGCAAGCACATATTCAATTTTCTCGCCCGGATTTTTCTGAATTATCTCCTGCAAAGTGGTTTTGTAATCAACAGTATTACCTTTTCTTTTATTTTTTATTGCAGGTATTACAAAATTAAGGATATGTTTTCTTGCGGCCTCTAAACCTCCGTCTATATAAATTGCGGCAATTAAAGCTTCAAATGCGTCAGACAAAATAGACGGTCGTTCAGCACCGTGATTATTGCGTTCTCCTTTGCCTAAAAACAAATAATCGCCAAGATTAATTTTTTTAGCAAATTCAAAAAGCGATTTTTCGCAAACAAGTGAAGAGCGCAGCCTGGTTAGCTCGCCTTCCGGAAGTTGGGGAAAGTTTATGAAAATGTAATCCGATACAACAACAGATAAAACGGAATCTCCCAAAAATTCAAATCGTTCATTGCTGTTTATATGCTTTATCTTATTGTCATTTGCATAAGATGAATGAGTTAATGCTTCCAATAATAAATCATTGTTTTTAAATTTATAACCAATTTTTTTTTGTAAATCTTCCATCTTTTTTTCTCCTAAATTTATTAAAGTGCAGAAGAAATTGCTTCTATTGCATTTGCGCTGACATAATCTTTAGAAAGACGAATTGCGTTTTTTATTGTTTTTGCCTTTGCGCTGCCGTGAGCTTTAAATACAGGCTTTGAAGCTCCCAGAATCGGAGCTCCGCCATATGAATTGTAGTCAAGGGCCTGTTTCATATTTTTTAAGTCCTTATTAAGAAGTACGGCGGAAACTTTGCCTTTTATACTGTCAGCAAACATATGCTTTATTTCATTCATTAGGGTCTGTGCGACCCCTTCGTATGTTTTTAAAACAAGATTGCCCGTAAATCCGTCGCAGACCACAACATCACATTTGCCTTCGGGAATTTCACGACCCTCCACGTTGCCTGTAAAATTAAGCTTGCTGTTTGCAAGTAGCTCAAAAGTGTGTTGATACAGTTCAGTGCCTTTATGTTCTTCGGTTCCCACATTGGCAAGACCAACTTTAGGATTTTTTACCCCCATAACCTTTTCCATATAGACCGAACCCATCATTGCAAACTGATAAAGCATTTCAGGGCGGCATTCAATATTTGCTCCGCCGTCCAAAAGCATAAAAAAACCTTTTGCAGACGGCATTATCGGTGCAAAAGCCGGGCGTTTAATGCCTTTAATTCTTTTTATGCCGAGGGTTGCACCCATGCAGAAAGCACCGCTGTTGCCTGCGCTTATAAACGCGTCGCCCTTGCCCTCGTTAAGCAATCTTAGACCAACCGCCATTGAACTGTCCTTTTTCGATTTTAAAACGGAATCGGCGCTGTCTTCCATTGTAATTATTTGCGTACAATTACAAATTTCAATATTATTCAATGACAAGGAGTTTTGTTCAGCCGCCTCTTTAATTTTATTTTCATCGCCCGTTAATATAATATGTACATCATACTCGTTCGCAGCCTGAATACAGCCCTTGATTATTTCCGAAGGCGCATTATCACCGCCAAAAGCATCCACCACTATATCCATATTAAACCTCCGTATTTTCAAAAATAAATTTTTCAAGACTTTTCAGAGAGCGTTCGGAATAAACCGCCCCGCGCTCTTTTTTGTTGCGCGGACAATTTTCCGGTTTTGGAAGTATGCCGAAGTTCGCTCCCATTGGCTGGAATTTTTTAACCGATGCATCTGAAATATATGAAGACAACGCTCCTATCATTGTATTTTTCGGAAAAATAACAGTGGGTTTATTCTGCAAAATGTTGCAGGCATTGATGCCGGCAACAATACCCGACGAGGCCGACTCCATATATCCTTCAACACCTGTTATTTGTCCTGCAAAAAACAATCTGCTGTTTTCTTTTACCGAGTAGTCGCTGTTAAGTACGCGCGGAGAGTCGAGAAATGTATTTCTGTGCATAACTCCGTATCTTACAAAATCTGCATTGTGAAGTGCGGGAATCATTGAAAAAACACGCTTTTGTTCTGAAAACTTTAGATTAGTCTGGAAACCGACCATATTGTACATTGTCCCCAGTGAATTTTCCCTGCGAAGCTGTAACACAGCCCATGGTCTGTGTCCGGTTGCAGGATTTATCAATCCGACAGGCTTCATAGGCCCGAATCTTAATGTTCCTTCACCTCGCTGAGCCATAACTTCAACAGGCATACATCCCTCATAAACCTTTGGATTATTAACATCAAAGTCATGCAGTTGAGCGCGCTCTGCCGAAACGAGCTCATTATAAAACATCTTATATTCTTCTTTATTCAAAGGGCAATTTATATAATCATCACCGTCGCCCTTGCCGTATCGGGATGCGCAAAAAGCAAAATTCATATCAATGCTGTCTGAAGTAACAATAGGCGCTGCAGCGTCAAAAAATGAAAGCGCGCTGCCAAATTTACTTTTGATTGCATTTGCAAGCGGTTCTGAAGTAAGCGGTCCGGTTGCTATAATTGTGACTGCGTCGTCAGGAATATCGGTTATCTCCTTTGAAATAACTTCAATATTCGGATTACTGCGAATGCCCTTTGTAACCAGTGAGGCAAAAATATCTCTGTCAACAGCGAGCGCACCTCCGGCAGGAACTCTGCACTTATCCGCACACTTTATTAAGAATGAATTTAGTCTTCGCATTTCCTCTTTTAAAAGACCTGCCGCACTTTCAACGCGCATGGCCTTTAAAGAATTGGAACAAACAAGCTCACCGAACATATCCGAGTGGTGCGCAGGAGTTTTCTTTACGGGCTTCATCTCGTATAAGCGAACCTTAATGCCGCGCAAAGCAATTTGCATTGCAGCTTCGCACCCCGCAAGTCCTGCGCCGATTATATTAATATGCATTACTTTTCTTCCAAACTTATGCTCTTAGTATATCCGCAGCCCTCTTTTGCACAGAAAAGAACCGGTTTTTTACCCTTTTTCTTAAAAAGAACTTCCCCGCATTGCGGACATCTTTCATTTGTAGGTTCATTCCAGCTTACAAAATCACATTCAGGATAATTTGAGCACCCATAAAATATTCTTTTTGTTTTTGTATGTTTAACAATAACATCTCCGCCGCATTTGGGGCATTTTATGCCGGTTTTTTCAACATACTTTTTAATATTTTTACATTCCGGATAACCCGGACACGCAATAAACTTACCGTATCTGCCGACCTTAACCACCATTTTTCTGCCGCATTTTTCGCAGATTATATCGGTTTCATCTTCTTTAAGACGGAGTTTTACACCCTCCATTTCTGCTTTTGCTTTTTTTAGAACTTCATCAAATTCACCGTAAAAATCGTCAAGCAGCTGAATCCATTCTTCCTTTCCGTTTTCTACCATATCAAGATTGTCTTCCATTTGTGCAGTAAACTTTAAATTTACTATTTTGGGGAACCGCTCTTTCATAAGATTGGTAGAAACTTCGCCAAGCTCGGTAGGTACAAGGCTTTTTCCCTCACGCTTTACGTATTCACGGCTTGTAATCGTAGTTATGGTAGCCGCATATGTTGACGGTCTGCCTATTCCGTATTCTTCAAGCGCTTTGATAAGCGACGCTTCCGTATAACGTGCTGGGGGCTGAGTAAAGTGCTGGTTTTTCTTTAATTCCCTGCATTTAGCGGGCATATTCTTTTCAATTGGCGGAAGCTGTGAGGTCTTTTCCTCTTCTTCGTCTTTGCTTTCAACATACAACACCGTAAAGCCCTCAAAGTCAACGCTGTATCCCGAAGCTTTAAATGTATATCCGTTTGCCTCAATGTCAGCCTGAGTAGTTTTTTGTACGCAGTCAGCCATTTGAGACGCGGTAAACCGATTCCAAATCAATTTATATAGTTTATATTGGTCGGATGTAAGACTGTTTTTAATTTTATCGGGAGCAAGACTCGGCATAGAAGGTCTTATTGCTTCATGTCCGTCCTGCGCGTTGCTTCGTGATTTAAAATGTCTTGGCTTTGGCGGAAGAAATTCCGGGCCGAACTCAGAAGCGATAAACTTAGTGACTTCGTCTATTGCAATATTTGAAACTCTCAGCGAGTCTGTTCTCATATAAGTAATAAGACCGGTAGCTCCCATTCCGTCAATTTCAACGCCTTCGTAAAGCTCCTGAGCAACCTTCATTGTTCTGCGCGACTGAAAGCCAAGCTTTCTTGAAGCCTCCTGCTGCAATGTTGATGTGATAAAAGGCGGCGCAGGCGATTTTTTGCGTGTACCGTGTTTTACTTTTGTAATTACATATTCAGCGTCAGACAAGTCAGCTTCAATTTTATCTGCCTGCTCTTTATTTGTAATTTTAATTTTACCGTTTGCGTCAGAATACAAACTCGCCGAAAATGATTTTCTGCTGCCCTTCGGAATAAATTTAGCGTCAATTGTCCAGTATTCCTCAGACTTAAATTTTCTGATTTGCTCTTCCCTGTCTACAATAATTCTTACTGCAACAGACTGTACACGTCCTGCGGAAAGTCCGCGTCTGATTTTTTGCGAAATAAAAGGACTCAGCTTGTAGCCGACAAGTCTGTCCAAAATGCGTCTTGCCTGCTGAGCATTTACAAGGTCAATATTAATAGAACGCGGATTTTCCATTCCGTTTTTAATGCCTGTTTTTGTAATTTCATTAAATTCAACGCGATTGTTGTAATCATCGGACAAACCAAGTATATAAGCCAGGTGCCACGATATAGCTTCTCCCTCTCTGTCGGGGTCGGTCGCAAGATATATATTATCGCTTTTTTCAGCAAGTGATTTTAATTTTTCTACAATTTGTTCTTTTCCCTTAATAATATCATATTTGGGAGCAAAATTATTTTTTATGTCAACGCTTAGTCTTGCCTTTGGCAAATCACGAACGTGTCCCATTGAAGCTACAACTTCATATCCGCTTCCAAGGTATTTTTTTATTGTTTTCGCTTTAGCCGGCGACTCCACTATTACCAGATCCGACATATCATACCTCCAATTATTTTAAAATATATCTTCTTCCCTGCAAAGCCTCTATCAAGCCTTTCATTTCAAGTGTTGTAATTGATGTAAGCACTTTAAAAACAGGAATGTTTAAATCATTTGATATTTTATCTATATGAACAGGTTCATTTCCTATATATTCATATATTTTTTGAACTGTATTCGACAAATTCAAATTTTTTTTGTGTATTTTTTCTGCTTTAACATTATCCTTAACATTATTATTTAATTTGCTTAAACTTATTCTGTTATTTGGGGCTTCCTTTCTTCGTACGGACGAAAAATTACCTTTAACGGGAACCGCCTCTACATCCTCTAAAGAAATATTATTAAAATCAACATCTTCATCAGTAGCATACAGATTATCAAAGGCATTTAAAATGTCCATAAAATCCGTAACAGGTATTGCGCTGCCCTCTTTTATTCGATTGTTTGAACCTTCGTTTTGAGGACTGTTGTTGCCAAGCAAAGCAAAAACCTCTTTACCTTGGTCAATAGCGTAGTTTGCGGTAATTAAAGAACCGCTTTTAACGCCTGCTTCAATTATTAGAAGTCCGTCTGAAAGCGCCGATATGATTCTGTTTCTTGCAGGAAAATAATAACTTCTCGGAGTTTCATCTGGCGGATACTCTGAAATTACGGCACCTCTTTTTGTAATTGACTTACGCATTTTTGCATTATCATGAAGATAATCGCAATTAATTCCGCACCCACGCACACAAATAGTAACTCCGTCGGCGGCAAGAGAGCCGCGGTGCGATGCACAATCAACGCCAAGAGCCCCTCCGCTTACGATTGTAACACCATATTTTGAAAGTGCATATGCAATTTTATATGAATTGTCTACTCCGTATTTTGTAGCGCTTCGTGTTCCTACTATGCCTATGGATAGTCTGTTGTCAATATCCGGAAAATTTCCGTTGATATAAATAACAGCCGGCGGTGCGTCTATGTTGTACAGGCATTCAGGATAACGCTCATCATCTATGCTTAAAACGGAATATCCCAGTTCATTACATCTTTTTATAATATTGTCTGCTTCATTAAGCTTTTTAATATTAAATTTTTCAAGGTCATTTTGAGAAAAAATTCCACAAAAACGCCATTCTTTCTCTCCGCCCTTATAAAATTCTCTTATGTCGGAATATAATTCAAAAATTTTCTTAACCTTCGGATTATTATAACCCAAAACCAAAGTAATCCAAATCCAGTATCTTGCATTATAAGAAATCATTTTATCATTTCCCACATTATTATTGACGCAGCCGTTGACGCATTTAAAGACTCTGCTCTTCCCTCCATAGGAATTGTAATATGTGTTTTGCATAAAGCAATTGTTTCAGGCTTTAAGCCGTTGCCCTCGTTGCCGATAACCGCAACGCACGGAGACTTAAAAACAGATTTTGATATTTTTACGGCATCGTGCGATATTACCGCCGCATAAGAATTAAGATGAGGGTGCCGGGAAAGAAATTCTGATATTGAGTTACAAATAACAAAAGGTATTCTGAATACGGCACCCATACTTCCTCTTACTACCTTAGGACTGTATATATCGCAGCAGTCTTTTGAAAGTATAACACCGCTGACATTAAACGCCTCCGCCGTACGCAAAACGGTTCCCAAATTACTCGGGTCCTGCATATTTTCAAGAGCAATAAATTTGTCACTGTTCTTTATTTTATCAAACTGACTGTGTTTGTCAAGTGCTTTTATAACAGAAAGAATACCCTGCGGATTTTCCGTATCGCTTATTAAAGAAAACAGGTTTTCAGCAACAATAAATGTTCTTTCAGAATATTCGGAAAGTTTCAAAAATTCCTCACGGTGCTTTTGTATTGCGTTTTCGGTAACAAACAATGTATCAATTTTAGCATTGCTTGCCATTGCATCCATGCAAATGCGCAGACCTTCCGATATAAACAGCCCTGTTTCACTTCTGAATTTGGCACTTTTTTTAAGTTTAACAGCCCTTTTTATATTAGCGTTTTCTTTGCTTGTAAGAACGAGCATAACGAATCTCCCTTAAATTCCTAAAAACAGCAAAAGCGTTTGGGTGCTCCCAAACGCAATTACAGTAAATTTAATTAAGCTTTTTTTGCCTTTTCAACAAGCTGAGTAAATGCTGACGGATCTGCAATTGCAATTTCAGAAAGCATTTTACGGTTTAAGGTAATGCCTGCCTTTTTAAGACCGTTCATAAATGTTGAATAATTTGTACCGTTTGCCTTGCAGGCAGCCGAAATACGAGTTATCCACAGACGGCGAAAATCTCTTTTTCTCTGCTTACGACCAATATATGCATAGTTGCCGGACTTCATTACGGCTTGTTTTGCCATTTTAAAATGTTTGGATTTAGCACCCCAGTAGCCCTTGGCAAGCTTTAATGTCTTTTTTCTTCTTTTGCGAGTCATCATCGCACCTTTTATACGTGCCATTTATTATTACCTCCAATGATGTTAAGTAATTAGCGATCAGCAATTATTTATAAGGAATTAAACGCTTGATCTGAGCTGTATTTGTTTTGTCTGCAACCGTTGTTTTGCGCAGACCTCTTTTACGCTTTGTAGTTTTTTTGTTCAAGATGTGACTCTTGTTAGCATGAGCGCGGATAACTTTACCGTTTTTTGTGAGTTTAAAACGTTTTTTGGCACCGCTGTGTGTTTTAATTTTAGGCATTATAGTATCCTCCTTAGCTTTGATTACTTATTTGACTTTGGCGCAAGAAACATTAACATATTGCGGCCTTCAAGCTTAGCTGCTTTTTCAACGACAGCTGTTTCACTGCAAGCATCGGCAAAACGCTTCATCGTCTCCAGACCGATTTCCGGATGACCCATTTCACGTCCGCGAAAACGAATGGAAACTTTGACCTTATCGCCATGCTTAATGAATTTAAGAGCGTTATTAAGCTTTGTGTTAAAATCGTGGGTATCAATGTTAAGTGACAAACGCACTTCTTTTATGTCAACCACATGTTGATTTTTCCTTGCTTCTTTTTCTCTTTTAGCCTGCTCAAAACGATATTTGCCATAGTCCATAATCTTACATACGGGCGGATTGCTCTGAGGAGCGATTTTAACCAAATCAAGGTTACTTTGCTCAGCCAAGTTAAGAGCCTCATTTGCTGACATAATACCGACTTGTTGACCGTCAGAACCTATTATTCTAAGTTCTTTATCATGAATTTCTTCATTGATTTCAATATCTTTCTTGCCGATGGGTAAGCACCTCCAAAGTACTTTTATAATAAATAAATGCGGACAGAAATACTTCCGTCCGCATAACAACACATAATAAACAATTAAGTATTGACCCGTGCAGACGGCACCCCACAGGTGAAAGCAATTTCTGCTTTGCTTTATTTTACCAAGTTATTATATTACACCATTTCTTAAATGTCAAGTATTATTTTAAACATTTATAAATTAATTTTACAACACGTTCTGTTGACTTTCCGTCTCTATAATCAAAAAACATATCAGCAAACGGCTTGATTTTTTCGGTACAGTAATCTTCGTTTTTAATTGTTTCAATCAACTGTTCCTGCGAATACACGATTTTTCCAGGAACATAAAGCTTAAAATCAAAGTAAAAATCTCTGTCGTTAATGTATTTTTCAAGATCAAACACATAGAAAATCATTGGAATTTCTAAAAGAGAAGCCTCAAAAACAAGCGATGAATAATCTGTTATTACTGCATCAGATACAAAAAGAAGATCATTTAGTTCGTTTTCTTCCGATAAATCAATTATTCTGTCCTTATATTTTTGCGGGATAGGTTGTTTATCGCTTACAAAAGGGTGATGTTTTACAATAAAAACATAATCTTCGGGAAGTTTGCTGCAAACATTATCAAAATCAAACATTTCTGTCGGATAAAAAGCTGTTTCCTTGACCATTCCGCGAAATGTAGGTGCAAAAAGAATTATCTTTTTGTCTGCAAAGTTAGGATGCTCGGCAAAAAACTTTTCCTTTGCTGTTTTTTTATATTCGTCATCAAAAAAAACATCCGTACGGGGAATACCCGTTGCAATTACATTATCGGTTGAAATACCAAAACCCTCTGAATGGCATTTTTTGCAGTATGTTGAGCTTACTGTAACGTAGTCGTAACTTCGGTGGTTACGCGTAGGCTGAGGCGACCCCTGAGGCTTTGACAAACGTGTGAAACCAAAAGTTTTAAACGCACCGCAGGCGTGCCACAACTGTATAAGCTTAGTTTCAGGCTGTAAATCAATGTAATGGATTTGAGGAGTAAATTCATCAAGAATTATAACCTTGCTTGTAGCGCACGCATTGGTAAAAGCTCTGATTTCCTTAAATGACATTTCAGAAATTGTATGTTCATTAAGAATAAAATTAATATCTAAATTCTTATCATCTTTAATTTTATTGTAAACAAAAGAAAAGTTACCCGATATATCGTCGCGACGCAATGATATAAAGGTAATTTTATTTTCTTTAACTTTATGAATTTTATAAAATTTGTATAATTTCTTAAAAACAAAACGTTTAAATGTCCACAAAGATACTTTTTGGGTTGCAATTTGAGAAAAACGCCAGAAAACAAAAGCTAAATACCTTTTTAGATTATTTTCATCATTAAAGCGTTTTGGCATTTGTTTTATATCGGTAAATCTTAACAGTCCGTCAATTGCAAACAGCGGCAGCATTATAATTGCAAATATATACTCAATAAATCGAACCCAAAAATCAATGAATTTAACTGCAAATCTTGCAAAAGGAGAATGATATATTTTCTTTTTATCCGGCAAAAAAGTAAAATGGTCGCCGTAAAATTTATATCCGTAGCACTTATCGTCGGTTTCAAACAACTCAGGCGTTAAATCAACAGGTATCTTCTCTTCGTAATAGTCCGCAAAACTAAAATTAAGATACATATCAAACGGCAAACATTCGCTTCTGGTTTTCCAAAACAGCAAATCCAGCCGATAAGTATATTTTCCGGAAAACAGGCACTTGCCGTCAATATGAGTTACATTAGAAAGGACAAACGGAATTCGTCTGTCCTCTTTACCGTCATTAAAAAACAACACTATTTTAGGCTTTGATAAAAAGTGTGGGTTTATCATCTTATCATAAACACTGCCCATGATTGTAAGCATCATATTACGGCCTTTAATTACAAGTTCCTTTATCTGAATTTTGTATTCCACCAAATACACCCCAAATTTTAAGAGATTAAATTCCTCATTTTTTTAACTGCTTCTTCAATACCCATTCCCTTTGAATAAACGGAAGAAGAACCTGCAACAAATAAATCAGCTCCGCAGTCACGCATTTTTTTGCATAGATCCCAGCTGACATGACCGTCAACTTCAAGAATTAAATTTTTTCCCGAATCATCAATTATTTTTCTGACTTCGCAAATTTTTTCAAAACTGCCTTTTGCAATAGGCTGACCTGCAAAGCCCGGATACACGGTCATTACAAGCACGCCATCGATTTCACTTAAATAATCTTTTAAAGCATAAGCAGGAGTATCGGGGCTGATTGCCGCAAAAGGCCTTGCGTTTCTTGAACGGATGTTCTCAATGACAGCGTGCAGATCAGAACACGCTTCTAAATGCACAGAAACAATATCATCCTTGCCTATTTCCATTCTGTCAAAATAGTTCTGAGGTTCAAAAGCCATAATATGAATATCGCGCTTCATATTATTTAAAACAGACTTGACAGATTTAATAAGTGATGCGTCAAGCGTAATGTTAGGAACAAATTTTCCGTCCATAAAATCCAAATGTATATACTCCACGCCGAGGTTGTCAAGAATTGTGATTTCAGACTGCAAATTGAGCATATCGGCACACATCAAGGACGGTGACAGCATCCCCTTCATATTAAACCCCTCTCAGCTATTGTTTACAACCATTACTTTTGCAAAAAATTCAGAATTATTTTTCATTATATTAAGACCTTTATCCATATTTTTAAGGTCAAATTTATGTGTAATAAGTTTTTCAACATTAATTTTACCCGATGCCATAGCGTCTACAACAATATTCCAGTCGCTTTTACGGGTATTGTCATAGCTTGAGTTCCATGTGCCGAAAACAGTAAGCTGTTTTCTGAGAATTTGCCAATAGGTGTTCTGAGGAAAGGTGTAATCTCCGTGAGGATTACCTACAAACAGCACTTTGCCTCCCGGTGCGGCCGATTCAAGACAATTGCACGCGGTAGTAGCAATACCTACAGCCTCAATAGCAAGGTCGGCTCCGCTGCCGTCAGTCATCTTCATTACCCATTTTACGGGGTCCTCGTGCGAAGAATTGCAATAATCATAAAAGCCGAGACCTTCAATAAAATCCCAGTTGTTTAGGTCGGTGCCGACAAGTAGAACCTTAGCGCCCCAAGCTCTTGCCCATTGTGCAATAAGCATTCCGATAGTACCCGGACCGTATATTACTACTATATCTCCAATTTCGATCTGAGCACGTCTCAAAGCGTGCAAAGCGACCGCGCAGGGTTCGGACATAGCAGCGGCTTCAAAAGAAAGAGTATCGGGAATCGGCACAAGATTCCAAACAGGAACTCTTACATATTCAGCATAAGCACCGTCGCTTCTTGAGCCGAGATAATCATAGCTTTTGCACATTTCATAGCTGCCTTTTTTGCAGCTTTCACACTTTTTGCAGGGAATAAGCGGAAAAACAGTAGCCCTCACACCAATAAGATTTTCATTTTCCTTATCGGCAGCCGCAACGACCTCGCCGGAAAATTCATGTCCCGGAATTGTCGGAAAATGATATGTTCCATTTACAAAAATCCTCGGAATGTCTGAGCCGCATATACCGCAGGCGCGAACCTTAAGCAAGACCTCGCCCGATTTGATTTTTGGAATCGGGTAATCGCAATAATCAAGATTACCGACTGCCTTCAATACTCTTGCTTTCATTGTATCCAAATTAATTCACGCCTTTCAAAATAGACTCAAATGTTTCAAGGTCTTCAACGGTTGTAATTTTTAAATTGCGCTCACTGCCGTTAACCATACATATTTCCATACCATGACGGTAAGCAATTTCACTGCTGCCGGCAGTAAGTCCTATTTCATCATCAGTTACATCTTTATGTATCTGATAGTATTTTTTAAATTTAAAGCTTTCCGGAGCCTGTCCTGCAAACAGCTCGGAGCGCTTTAACAGGCTGCTTATATTCTTGCCGTCTTTGCTCTGATAAACCGTATCTTTAACAGAAATAACAGGCATAGCGCCGTCACATTCAGTTGCCCCTCTGATACAATCTGAAATTATTTTGTCTGACACCAGAGGACGCGCCGCATCATGAATAATTACTATGTCGGTATCCCCGGCATTTTTATCTGTGCATTTAAGTCCGTTAAAAATTGAATGCTGTCTTGTTTTTCCGGCAGGAGCATAACCGCATATTTTTGTCACACCGTATTTTTCGGCATATTCTTCAACAAAGTCCTGCCATTTTTCATCTACTACAACGACTATATTGTCAATTTCACAATGATTTTGAAAAATATCAAAACAATATGAAATAATCGGTTTGCCCTGTACCAATAAAAACTGCTTAGGTCTGTCGGCACCCATTCTGCTGCCTACTCCCCCTGCAAGAATTATTGCAGTATTCATTAAAAAGCCCCCCGTTCAGATTACACGCAAAACAATATAGCATATTTTAAAACACTATTTTTAATATTTAAACATTCGTATAATAACATATTAAAGGCTTTTTTGTCAATACACCAAGTATATTTCGCATTTTCTTGAAATAATTTAAGCTATGTGTTAAAATTTAAAATCGGAAGTGATACTATTGACAGAACAGAAATTACAATATTACAACCATAGTGAAAACTATTATAAATTAAGAGCGAAAAACGCTTTAAGCAAAAAATCAAGCGGACTTGGTTTTTTTATTTTTGCTTATGCATTTTTATTACAGGTCAGCGCTGTTTTAATTGAATTGATTTTAGTGGTAATATGCGGTGTAAATAATGATATTTTAAATACAACAAGCGTACCGTCTCTCTTGACTCAAATATTCTCATCCGTGTTTGCCGCATTTATTCCGGGCTTATTTTATTTTATTTTCTCAAATACAGATATATCAGAAACGATCAGCGTAAGATACGTCAGGCAAAAAGTATTATGGCCGTTGGTTTTTATAGGAATGGCAATTGCTATGGTTGCAAATGTCGCCTCAGATATTGTTCAGGATAACTTTTCATTATTCGGTCTTAATAACAACATAGATTTCAGTAATTCAACAAATACACCTGCCGAGACCATACTCAGCATAATATCTACTGCCGTTGTGCCTGCGTTCTCGGAAGAGTTTGCTTTCAGGGGTATAGTTATGGGAACGCTGCGAAAGTACGGTGACACATTTGCAATTATCGCTTCTGCCGTATTATTCGGCGCTATGCACGGAAATATTACTCAAATACCTTTTGCCTTTATTCTTGGACTTGTGTTTGCTTATATTGACTGCAAAACCAACTCAATAGTGCCTTCAATAATCATTCACTTTATTAACAACTTTTATGCCGTTATTTCAGATATTGTTAATACATCTGGAGTATTGGATGAAAGAATATTTATAATGGCAAGTAATATTTTATTTTCATTGTTATGTCTTTTGGGTATATTGGGATTTGTTTATCTTATTAAAAAAGATAAAAGTTTCTTTAATATTTCCGACAATAATGATGTAAAAAATAACGATATAGCTTTGCTTACATTAAAAGAAAAAAATCTTTCGTTTTTCATTAATCCCGGAATAATACTATCGCTTTCGGTATTTTTAATTGAATCAATTATGTTTTTAGGTATTATAAATGTGTGATATAAAATTTGAATTTATGGAAGCCGCGCTTGAACAGGCTCGTAAAGCATATGATGAAGGAGAAGTTCCGGTCGGCGCCGTAATTGTAAAAGATAATGAAATAATTTCAGCGGGAAGAAACAGACGTGAAAAAACAAAAAACGCCCTTCTTCACGCAGAGATCGACGCAATTAACCATGCTTGCAGCCGTCTTGGCGGATGGAGGCTGTGGAATTGTGAAATTTACGTTACACTTGAGCCCTGCCCAATGTGCGCGGGTGCAATTATAAACGCGCATATTCCCCATGTTTATTTTGGCGCATATGATTTAAAAAACGGCTCCTGCGGTACAATAACAAACCTTTTTGAAATGCCCTATAATTTTAAGCCTCAATGTACGGGAGGAATTATGCAGGATGAATGCTCGCAATTACTAAAAGATTTTTTTAAGAAGCTCAGATAAAATTTGTTAATATAAATTATTTAAGGGAGACCGTGTGTTAATTAACAAGGTCTCCCTTTTATAATCGTATAATTTATGTTTCTCTGATAATTTTGTCAGCCGCAAGCATAACGCCAAGTTTGCCGCTGTGGAAATTAAGTCCTCCCTGCATCCAGACCGCGTAAGGCTCGCGCAGCGGAGCGTCAGCGGATAATTCAATTGAAGAGCCGAGAGTAAACGCACCCGCCGCCATAATTACTTTGCTTTCATAACCGGGCATATCGGAGGGTTCGGGATATACAAAGCTGTCTACCGCTGAACCGCTTTGGATCCCTGTGCAAAAGCTGCAAAGTTTTTCTGCGTTTCCAAGCATTATAAGCTGAATTATATCTCCTCTCTTTTCATTATATTTAGGGGTAGTTTCATATCCGAGTATTTCAAACAACGCCGCTGAAAACACTGCTGTTTTAAGCGCTTCTCCCGTAATGTGCGGAGCATGGTATGCGCCCATAAAAAGCTCACGGTTCGCATTAAGTGTGGCGCCTATCTCTTTTCCCGTACCGGGCGTGGTAAGACGATATGCGCACATTTCAACTAAACTTTTTTTTCCGGCAATATATCCTCCGGTCGGTGCTATGCCGCCTCCGGGATTTTTTATAAGCGAGCCTGCCATAATATCAACTCCGACATTTAAGGGCTCGGTTTTATCAATAAATTCCCCGTAACAATTATCAAGCATAATAATTGAATTAGGCGATTTCTTTTTGGATATATCGCATATTTTTTTAATTTCACGCCAAGTCAGCGAGGGACGAATGCTGTAACCTCTTGAACGCTGTATGTAAATCATTTTTGGCTTTTCACAGTCAATCCGCTTTTCAACAGAATCATAATCAACTGTTCCGTCGGTTTTTAAATCCAGCATTTCAAATTTTATGCCAAAATCTTTAAGCGAACCCGAATAGTCTCCCTCTATGCCAATGGCAGAACGTATTGTGTCATAAGGCATTCCGGTAACGCACAGCATTGTATCTCCGGGTCTTAGTATTCCAAACAGTCCAACGGTGAGCGCATGAGTACCGCTTACAAAATTATGCCTTACGAGTGCGTCGTCTGCGTCAAAAGCATATGCGTAAACTCTGTCAAGAGCATCTCTGCCGGCATCGCCGTAACCGTATCCGGTAGTTCCGTTAAGATGACTTTCTCTTACTCCGGCATTCTGAAATGCCTTAATCATCTTTTGCTGGTTATACTCTTGAATATCCTCTATTTCCTGAAATTTTTCCCTACACAGCTCCATAGCTTTTTGTGAAGCTGCACGCACTTTTTTATCTATATCAAAAAAATTCAATTGAATCACCTTTAAAAATAATATTCTCTCCATTCTCCCGACTCTTTAAAACCGAGATTTTCATAAAATAATTTATTGGAATTTTTAGCTCTGTGTAAATAAACTGTTTTTCCTTCATCAATAAGCTGATTTGACAAGTGTTTTACAATATGCGAACCGTAGCCGCGTTTTCTGAACTGCGGGTCGCATGCAACGGCGCCGAGAACCGCACCGTTTTTGCTCTCTGCAACAGTCATTGCAACTGCGGCAAGTTTTTCGTTTTTACATATTCCGCAAATTCGCATAGCATTATGACGCAGCTTATGGTTTACGTCAACATAATAATCGTCAAAATCGGGCGGAACAAAATTATTATCGGCGCATTTCACAATAAGATCATATGCTGATCTTATATCAGGCTGAATAATTTTTATTTCTTCATCAATATTTTCATAAGGAGTATTTTTTACAAGAATCGAGCCGGTAATGCTTTTACTTTCAAATAAATCAAGTTTATATTGCGCATTGCAAATAACGCTTGACGCACCTGCCACGCGCATGAACGATGATACTTCGTCGGTGTCGGTATCCTCGGTAAGTAAAAGAATAAATGCCGTACCGCTGCGTGCTATTGCACCCGTACACTTTCCGTTCAAGTTATCATTTATAAGCCAATAATCTACAAAAGCAAGGTCGGGAGCATAGCTGTTGTAAAATGATATTATCCTACAGGCAAACGGATCGTTGTCAGATAAATTTGCTACGGAGTTTACAAAACCATTGATTTCACTTGCTGAAACAATCATATTACATTACCTTTTACATTGAGGTTTTCCCCTGCAATTTCACAAGAAAGCGCTGATACAAGTTTTATAACGCTTTCACAGTCGTCTATATTTGCAATGCAAGACGGCGCGTGAAGATATCTGCACGGAAGCGACACGGCAAGAGTTCGCACTCCGCTTCTGCTCTGATGAATTACTCCGGCATCATTACCGCCTGCGGCCGCACGTTTGTATTGCGCTTTTGCGCCGACCTTCTCAGCACATTCAAACGCCTTGGCTATCATTTCTTTATCATAGACGGTTCGACTGTCCATTACGGAAATTACCGCACCTTTTCCCAGATTGCATACCTGTTTCGTTTTATCAATTTCAGGTATATCCGCCGCAGTTGTAGTTTCTATTACGAGCGCAAAATCGGGGTCAATGGAATATGCGGCAGTTTTAGCGCCTCTTAATCCAACCTCTTCCTGGACGACAAAAGCAAAATCCATATCATATTTTAATTCTTGCTTTATAAGGTCAGCAAGTACAAAACATCCGAATCTGTCATCAAGGGCTTTAGCCTTAATTGATGTTGCGTTACGCTCAAAATCCGATACAAAATTTACACTGTCGCCGTATGATACTGCTTTTAATGCGTCTTCCCTGCTGTCGGCACCTATGTCAATATACATTTCGCTGAATTTGGGAATCAATGCGCTGTCTTCACCTTTTGAAAGATGCACGGGTTTTATTCCGATAACTCCGTTTACCGCTTTTTTGCCTATTGTTACCTGCTTGCCTACGACAACACGCCGGTCGATTCCCCCCACTTCATCAAATTTAAGGTAACCGTCGGGTGTAATATCGGTTATCATAAAGCCTACCTCATCCATATGGGCAGACAGCATAAGCTTATTTGCAGGTTTTTGTATGCCGTTTTTATGAACGATAAGATTTCCCAGATTATCAATTTTTATATCATCGGCATAAGCTTTGATTTCATTAATAATTAAATTGCGAACAGCAGATTCATCGCCCGATATACCGTTACAAGTGCAAAGCTTTTCAAGAAATTTATAATCAATCATCGAAAGCGCCTCCGCATTTAATATATTCTGAAATCAGCTTTGCGGTATTTTCAACGTCTTTAATTGAAATTATTTCATTTTGTGTATGCATATTTTTTAGAGGAATTGAAATAACCGCGGTTTTTATTCCCGATTTGACAACCGCTATACTGTCGGCATTGGTTCCGGTCAAACCTGCAACAGGTTCAATCTGATAAGGAATATGATTTGTTTTAGCCGTTTCAATAAATTTATCGCTCATTTTTCTGTTTAGCACGGGTGAAATACATATCATAGGTCCTTTTGCAAGTTCTATACCGCTGTATTGACCCGAAATGTCCGGCTGAGAGGCAAAGCTTACATCAACCGCTACTGCTTCATCGGCGTTTGCCGAAAAAGCGCCGGTTTTTGCGCCCGTTGCAAAAGTTTCCTCCTGAACACTGAGCAAAATCACAATTTTATATTTTAAATCTTTACAATTACTAAGAATTTCTCCACACTTAATAAGCGCGGCTACACCGCATCTGTTATCAAGACAGGCTGAAGCAATTTTATTGTTGAGCAGTTTCCTCGGTCTGCTCTTAAAAGTAAGCGCGTCACCAATTGAAATTGCAGATACCGCTTCTTCATACGTCAAGCCGAAATCTATCCAGATCTTGTCCATCGGCACAGCCTTGTCCTCGTTACCGTCGGAAAGATGCGGGGGCATACAGCACACAACCCCCGTTATATCGGGATTGTTTTGAAGAATCAATTCCGTGTCAAGCAATGTACGCGGGTCAATTCCGCCGCATTTAGATACTTTTACAAATCCGCTGTCATCTATTCCAGTCACCATAAAACCAATTCGGTCTATATGTGAATCAAGCAAAATTGTTTTATCTGCGTCTTTATTGCCGAGTACAGCAAAAAGATTTCCGTTGCAATCGGTTTTTACTTCGGCAAAATCGGCAAGATATTTTTTTGCCGCTTTTACCGCCGGTTCTTCACTGCCTGAAACTCCGCAGACACTGCAAAGGTCAAAAATCAATTCCTCAATGTTCATATACTGAATTTGTCACTTTAAAGCATTTACAATGGATTTAAAGTGATTACCTCTTTCTTCAAAATTTTTATACAAGCCAAAGCTTGCGCTTGCCGGTGAAAGCGATACAATGTCACCGTTTTCCGCACGTTCGGCGGCAACCGAAACAGCTTCTTCCATATTTTTTACATTAACTATATCAATTAAATTTTCATCGTAGTTTTCGGCGCCTTTTACAGCGGTCTCGATTTTAGGCGCGGTATCTCCCATAAGAATAAGCAGCTTAACCTTACTGTTAATTACAGGGCCGAGAGGTTCATAAGGAATGTGTTTATCATAACCGCCTGCTATAATTATTATTTTTTTGTCATAAAGAGACAGCGTACCCAAAGCGGTACGGGTAGGACTTGAAGCAATTGAATCATTATAGTATTTTACTCCGTTGATCTCGCGCACAAATTCTGCTCTGTGTTCAACACCGCCAAATTTTTTTGCAACATCGGCCATTATGTCGGCGTTTACTATTCCCCATACCGCAGATATTGCGGCAAGGTAGTTTTCTACATTATGCATACCTGGGATTTTTATATCGTTAATATCCATAATTTTTGTTGTTTTGCCGTAATCGGAATAGCAAATTGTTGTTCCGTCAAGATATGCGCCGTTATAAACTTTTTGATTTATACTGAATTTTACAGTTTTTCCCCTTATAATGTCAGAAAAGTCATTTGTGATTTTGTTGTCAAGGTTAATAACTGCTTTAGAAAAAGCATTTTGATGAAGAATAATATTCTTTTTTGCGTCAACGTACTCCCGCATATCTTTATGTATATCAAGATGATTGGGAGCAAGGTTTGTTATCACGGCAATTTCAGGACTTTTTCTCATTGAAATAAGCTGAAAACTTGACAGCTCAACAACGGCGTAATCTTCGCTGCCTACAGATTCGATTTCGGGAAGCAAAGGCCTGCCTATATTGCCACCGAGATGCACTTTTTTGCCGCAGGCTTTAAGAAATTCCGAAATAATTGTGGTAGTTGTTGTTTTGCCGTCCGAACCCGTTACCGCAATTATTTTGCACGGACAGAGGTCAAAAAATACTTCCATTTCAGAGGTAAGTACAGTTCCCAGTTCTCTGAGATTTGTAAGTTCTTCCTTATAAAAAGGAGTGCCCGGACTTCTGAATACAATATCGGCTTTAATATCGGACAAATAATTTTCACCCAAAACAAGCTGCGCGCCGTATTCCTTTGCTTTTAACGCGTTTTCTCCCAGATTTTCAAAACTTTTTTTATCACAGGCAATAACTTTTGCACCTTTTTCGGCAAACAATTTAATTAGGGGCAAATTACTTGTTCCAATTCCTATAAAAGCCACTGTTTTACCCTTTATTTCTTCAAAAAACCGTTTTGCGGCAATATTCATCTATATTCCCCTTTTATTTAATTGATTCGTTTTATGTCATACTAATTTATTATACCGAGTAAATAAGAAAATTTCAACTACTCTAAATAATATTGAAATAATATTTGCATAATGCTAAAATATAGACGGTGATAAAATGCTGTATGATTTCATTATTTTAGATAAAAATTCAAATATTCCGCTGTACAGACAAATTTATTTTTCAATAAGAAATTCGATTGAAAACGGAAGCTTGAAAAAAGGTGCTAAGCTTGCATCAATCAGACGTTTGAGCAGCGACCTCGGCGTTTCAAAAATAACAATAACAAGCGCATATGAGCAGTTATGCGTCGAGGGATATATAAAAAATAAACCGCAAAGCGGTTACTATGTTGAGGCACAATTTGAGATAAAGCCAAAAATGTTTGAAACAACCGACAACAGTAAAATCAATAACAAAAAGCTCTTTGAATACGATTTCAGCGGCAGAAGCATTGACAAAAAAATAATTAATATTAATGAATGGAAAAAGTATGTTAAAGATGTACTTAATCAAAATTTTATGCTTACTTCATACGGCGAACCTCAGGGTGAAGAAATTTTGAGAAACGCATTGCAAAAATACAGCCTCGGTACAAGAAGCGTTAATACAACAGCGCAAAATATTATTGTAGGCGCCGGAACACAGCCTTTGCTGTACACGCTTTGCGCTCTTATCGGCATTAATAAAAGGGTTGCAATGGCAGAGTCAAGCTACATACAGTCGGAATTTATTTTTAGTAGCTTCGGATTTGAAATTTGCTATTTTGACAGCGATAATGACGGAGTTACAATTTCATCGCTAAATAATATTAAACCTGACATAATTCTTATTAATCCTAATTTTACAAATAAAAGCGGCACAAATATGCCTGTTACAAGACGTCTTGAGCTTATAAACTGGGCGAATAAAAATAATGCGCTTATTGTTGAAGACGACTATAACGGAGAACTTAGATACATAACCCACCCTATGCCCTGCGTTCAGAATTATGACAATGAAAATACCATTTATCTCGGTTCGTTTTCAAAAGTTCTTTTGCCGTCAGTCAGAATAAGCTATATGGTGCTTCCGGACAAGCTTCTGGCAAAGTACAATAAAGTTAAGTCAATGACAAACCAAACGGCTTCTAAAACCGAGCAGACGGCACTTGCAAAATATATTAACAGCGGAAGAATAGACATACATTTAAGAAAAGCAAGAAGAGTTTATCTTGAAAAAAGTAAAATTATGCTTGACTGCATTAACAATTATTTTAAAGATAAAGCTGATTTAATATTTAACGAGACCTCGTTATATGTCGCCGTAAAAATAAATAAAAAAATTGACCGAAAAAAAATTGAAGCAGAACTTGCAGATAAATCAATAAATATAATGCCGTGTGATAATGAATACAATGTTTTTAATTTAAGCTTTTCCGGTATTGATGAAAGTAAAATATCCGAAGGTATAAAAAAAATAAGCGAAATACTTTTATATACAAAAAGGGGCTGAAATTCAGCCCCTTAAATAATATGTAAACAAAAAACTTATTATTTATCTACTCTGCCAAGCAGATAGTCAACAGACACTTCAAGAATATCGGCAAGTGCAACAAGCTCAATGTCGGTTACAAATCTTATTTGCCCCTCAAGCTTTGAAAGCCCCGACGCGTTCATATCAACACCGTTCACCTGCAATTGCGCCAAAAGCTCTTTTTGCTTCATTCCCTTTTGTTTTCTTACCAATTCAACACGGTTGCCTACCAAATTTCTGTCTCCGAGTTCCTGTTTGCGAAGTCTCATTTTTTTCTCTCCAAATCATATATAATTCTATTATAAAATTCTTTAAAAACATTGTGTTGTTATTATAATACCTTTAGAGAAAAAAAACAAGTGTTTTTTGTAAATAAATTTAAAAAAATGAAATTATTTGATATTTTAAGTTACAAGTAAATAATTATTTGTTATATTGTATATTTTTTAAAAATATATAAGCGTATATTTTATTAATATTAAATAATTTATAATTCCGTTGTGGAAAGATGTGATTTCTGTTGAAAACTGTAATTTCTGCTGTGGAAAATTGTTAGTTATGTTGAAAACATATTTTAGTCAAAAAAGAAACAAATAGTTACATGAATGTAATTTTGTGTAAAAAGGTGTTTCAGTTTTTATGAACGACGATTAGAAGGATTAATTTTGCATTTCGACTGAGCAAAAATCAGCTCCTTACCATATTTAACAATATTAGAACTTGATATGCTCTAATTTCCTATATCTGTCAAAAGATATATATAAAGATGTTATAATTAGTTGCTATCATAAAGTATGCTAAAACAGCAAACTGCCTATTCAAAAATAACAATTGTGCATAAAATATAAGATTCTTTTTTTCTTAAAGATTTACGCCCTGATGTGACAATAATTTTATTTCTGTAGGCTCTATTTGTTACCCCAACTTTTATTAGAGAGCCATAAAAGCTTATTTAAATATTGACATATTCTGTCACATAATGTAAAATAAATTTGTGGAGTGAGTATTCTTCACATGAGTTCTTTTTTTACCGTATGCTATTCGCAGTAGCATACGGTAATTTTTTGATTTAATATACAGTAAATTCTGTTGTGTAAGTCTTGCCTCCTCCTGAAATTATAATTGGATATGTGCCAGAGGCAGTTCTTGTACCTACTTTCCATTCCCAACTTACATTTCCGTTACTGTCAGAAGTTTTAGTATATAGACCTGCGGCTGTACTTGGTCCGCTGTTGTATATAACTGTAATACTATAATCTGTGTTAGGTTCTCCTTGCATACTGATATATGCATATTCTCCCGGTGAAACAGAGGACGAAACATTTGTAATTTCAATGTTTTTAGGCGCTTCGGTAGGTTTTTGAGTTGGCTTTTTAGTTGATTTTTGAGTTGACTTTTGAGTTGGTTTTTGGGTCGATTTTTCGGTAGTTGGTTCTTCTGTTGTCGGTTCCTCAGTAGTAGGTTCTTCTGTTGTTTGTACCAATGTAGAAGAGTTACCTGTTGTTTGTGAAGTAGTTGTAGAAATAGTTGACAATGTTGTTGAATTACTGCAACCACTCATAATAATGGTTAGTGCAAAACTAATTATACAAACTAAAGCAGCAAAAACTCTTTTTTTGTTAAACATCTGTTTTTCTCCTCAAATAATGGATTTAAGGAGTGAAAAACATCACATTTATTCTTTTAACCGTCCATTATTCGCAGTAATGGACGATATTTTTTGACTATGAATATGTGAAAAAGAAATTAATTATTAAATTTAATTTTCACATATTTTCATATATTAAAAAATATTATGTTATATATTATCACAATTAGGCAGCGATGTCAATTATTTAAAAACAAGTTTAATTTTAATATTGACCATTTAAAAGAGGTTTTTTATAAAATAGTTTGATAAAGTCATTAAGATAAAAGATTCTTTTAGTGCCAAGCTCCGTAATTTATCATATTATGTAGTGTAAAATAGTACAATTGGTAGGTTTGTACAATTGTAAGTACAAACCTGATTTTACAAAAAATTAGTGCTTTCGCACATTAAACAGATAGGTGAAAAAAATATGAATGATAACTTAATAATGTTCACCTCTGTTACTCATACAATGAGAAGCAGAGATATATTGAAAAAATATAATATAAATTCAAAGGTTGTGCGCACGCCCATACACATTAAGATTCGGTCATGCGGGTACAGCCTTTTTGTTCCGAAAGATTTTGACAGAGCACTACAAATATTAAGGAGCAACGGAATCTCCGTTTTGGGCACCGCGGCCGTAGGAAAAAGATGATTTATCTTGATAATGGTGCTACAACGTTCCCAAAGCCGGCTTCTGTTATCAAGGCTGTAAATGAAACTCTTGTAAAATATGGCGCAAATCCCGGACGAAGCGGGCACAGGCTTTCTATGAAAGCTTCTGAAATAATGTATGAATGTCGCCTGAATGCCGCAAAACTATTTGGCATTGACAGCCCGGAAAACGTAATTTTTACAAATAACTGCACAACTGCGCTTAATACGGTTATTAAAGGAATTTTAAAACCCGGAGATCATGCTGTAATATCATCGCTTGAGCATAACGCTGTTGTGCGGCCGCTTGAAAAATTAAAAGAAGCAGGAGTGGAGTATTCTGTCGCTGACTATGTTCCTTATGATGATGAAAATACAATAGATAACTTCAGGCAGGCAATAAAAGATAACACAAAGCTTGTTATATGCACGCATGCGTCAAATGTATTCGGAGTCAAGCTGCCTGTTGAACGTATTGCGGCCATGTGCAGAATTTATGGGATTTTGTTTTGTGTTGACGCAGCTCAAACCGCGGGAGTTGTTCCCATATCATTAAAAGATACCTGCATAGACTTTTTGTGTACGGCAGGTCATAAGGGCCTTTACGGACCAATGGGAACAGGTATGCTTATTATTAATTCAAATATTACACCCGACAGTTTTATACAGGGCGGAACAGGAAGTCAGTCATCAAATAAATCACAGCCGTCTATACTTCCTGATAAATATGAAAGCGGAACGCCGAATCTTCCCGGTATAGCCGGATTAAACGCCGGAATAAAGTTTGTGTTATCCAGAACCCCTCAGAAACTTGAAAATTATGAAATGAAACTTGCTCAAAGAATGTTTGATATGTTGAGCAAAATGAAAAATGTAATTTTATATACTCAGCGTCCCGATTTAAAAAATTCCGTACCTGTAATTTCATTTAATATAAAAAATCTTGACAGTGAGGATGTCGCATCAGTTCTTAATGATAAGTACGGAATAGCTGTGCGTGCAGGGCTTCACTGTGCGCCGCTTGCGCACCAGAGCTTTGAAACAGAGAATACGGGAACTGTCAGAGCAGTAATGTCTGCGTTTTTAAAATATGAGCAAATCAATTATTTTTCCAGAGCAGTAAATCAAATTAATTAATAAAAAGAATTAAAAAAGGTTGCAATCAACATTTGTTATGTGCTAATATAGTTATATAATATTTATTGTTAACTGGAAAGAGGGTTTGCATCGTGAATATTGTTAATAATATTTTATCTATTCTAAGAACTATTCAAATACGAGATATTATTGATATTATTGCAATTGCTCTTTTAATATTCGGTGTGTTTAAACTCTTTCATGAAACCAGAGCCGTTCAGCTTTTAAAAGGCGTGGCTATACTTTTTATAATTTATTTTCTTGCATCAATTTTCGGACTTGTTATGCTTTCATCATTATTGAGAGCACTGTTTGAAGCAGCGGTGATTTTGGTTGTAATAGTTTTTCAGCCCGAAATTCGAAAGGCTCTTGAGCAAATGGGCAGAAATAACACATATAAAAAGTACTTTAAAATTTTTACCCAGCACGGAAAGACCGATGAATGGAAAAAAGCAGTTAAAAAATCAATTGTCGATGCTGCTGATACAGCAGTACTATTTTCACGCTCAAAAACTGGTGCACTGCTTGTTTTTGAGCGTGAAATAATGCTGTCTGATATTGCTGCGACAGGTACGATTATTGACGCTGAAACATCGGTAGCTCTTTTTGGCAATATATTTTTTAATAAAGCACCCCTTCATGACGGTGCAAGCATAATTCGTGACGGAAAGCTGTTCGCGGCAGGATGTATTCTTCCGCTTACCGATAACAAAAATGTTGACATAAATCTTGGAACTCGGCACAGGTCGGCACTTGGCATAAGCGAGCAAAGCGATGCGGTAGTTCTTGTTGTAAGTGAGGAAACAGGCACAATTTCGCTTGTAATAAACGGTGTGCTTATGCGTGATTTTACAAGGGACTCTTTAATTGAAAAACTTCAGGAGTTTTTGCTTGACGAATATAATGATAATGAAGAATCAGCTCCTCATAAGTTTTTGCATAGAACAAAGGGGGATTCTGATAAATGAGCAAAAAGAAATTCTCTCTTAACGGAATATTAAAAAACAACAAATTTCTATTTATACTGGCAGTTCTTATTTCATTTTCTGTATGGATATATATGAGTATGGGCAGTTCAAACGACACATCTTTAACAATAAGCAACATTCCTATTCAAATTGAACTTCCTGATGAATCACGAGACAGTGGGTTACAGGTGTTTTCAGGCGGTGAACAGACTGCTTCGGTAACTATATCCGGCAATAGAGCCATTCTCGGCTCAATAACCGAATCTGACATCACTGTTACTGCTGCTGCAAACACAATTAGTTCAACTGGTACATATCAGTTGTCAGTTTCTGCTGCAAAGACCAACCCCGGTCAAAATTTTCAAATAATATCAACTGTATCTCCTTCTACGGTAAGCGTATTTGTTGATTATTTAAGAGAGTCAACATTTCAAATTCAGGAAAATGTAGTATATAAGGTTGCCGACGGATATTATGCGTCAACGGCGCTGTCCTCTAAAAATGTAGTGATTTCAGGACCGCAGACGGAAATTTCAAGAATTTCAAAGGTTTCTGCCGTTGCTTCAATTGACAATACTTTAACCGAATCGGATTCAACTGAAGCAAAAATTGTTTTGTATGATAAAAATGGTAAGGAAATTTCAACTAATTTGCTTACAATGGATTTATATTCCGTTCAGGCTATGGTGTCGGTTTTGCCTGAAAAAACCGTTGATATCAAACCTGTTTTTTTGAACAAGCCTAACGGGCTGAATATTAATGACGATATAATAAAAATAGAACCTGATTCAATACTGATTGCCGGTCCGCAAAAGATTTTGAATGATACATTATCCGTAAATCTTGAACCGATCGACTTTTCAACACTTAAAAATGAAGTAAAAACATTTCCCTCTCTTGGAATTGATATTCCAAAGGATTGCAAAAATATAAGCAATTCAACAACAGCTGATGTTACGCTTGATTTAAGCAAGCTATCAAGCAAAAAGTTTACGGTTGATAAATTTACTGTTGAAGGCTTATTAAACGAATATAAGGCAGATGTTACTCAAAAAAGTATTTCTGTTACAATTATAGGTCCTAAAAAAGAGATTGACAATCTTAAATCAAATGATATTACAGGAGTTATTGATACATCTGACTCAGAGGGTACAACAGGTTCTGTTCAAATGCCCGTAAGCTTTACAATTAAAGGAACAAAAAGCTGTTGGGCATATGGCTCACACAAAGCTAATCTTACAATTACAGAAAAGTAAAAAACAGCGGTCACTTCACTGTAAAGTGACTGCTGTTTTATGTTTTTAGTTAAATTATGAATTTAAATGTTTTGAATTTAGTATAATTAAATTTTTAGTCTGCTTTGACTTCCTCTGCGCACGCTTGCCGTATTCATATCGTCCATATTATGATTTCTTACGCTTTGCACAAGACCGAGACAAATTAGCGTGCTAAGTGCAGACGTACCTCCCGAACTGAACAAAGGAAGCGTAATTCCCACTACCGGCAAAAATCCTATTACCATACCTATGTTTATAACTGTTTGCGATGCAATCATTGCAAAAACACCGCTGCAAATATATTTTCCCTGAATGTCATTTGAGTTGTTTGCATTCATAAGAACCTTAATAATTATCAGCAACAAAATCAAAAGCAGCGTCAAACATCCGATAAATCCAAGCTCTTCCCCCGCAACAGTAAAAATAAAGTCGTTTTCCTGTTCGGGTACAATCCCATATTCAACGCGTGAGCCGTTAAACAGTCCGCTGCCGCTTATTCCTCCGCTCGCAATTGAAACTTTGCCCTGATATTGCTGCCATCCGTAATTTGTCATTGCGTTGCCGTCCAAATCAAACAGCGCCAAAATTCTGTTTCGGTGTTCGTCATTAAATAAGAAATTCCAAACAATGGGAATACCTACAATAACCATTGAACCGAGAATTGCAAAATACCTTAACTGAACACCTGCCGAAAATGACATTATAAGAAAAATAAATGCAAATATTAATACTGTTCCGTCGTCACCTTGCAAGTGAATAACCGCCATGGGGATCAAAGCGTGAACAGCAAGAGTAATTACTCCGATAAGATTTTTAATTAAGTTTTTCTTATGAAGATATGCCAAATGTTTTGTAAAAGTTATTATAAAACAAATTTTTATAAATTCTGAAGGCTGAATTGTAAACCCTCCGGGAAGCATTATCCATGCAGTGTCATCTGTACCGGCAACCTGAATGCCGAATACAAAAACAAGTCCTGCCAGTATGGCTGCTATAATTGCGGCAAAGTACCATTTTTGAATCAAAAACTTATAATCCGCAACTGATATAACAACAGAAACTATCAGCCCTATAAAAACAGCGACTAACTGAGTGCGCAAATAATTATAATTTCCTGCCCGCTGCATACTTGATATAAGCAGCAAGCTGTATATTACGGCAACAATCGTCAAAATCCACAGCACTATGTCAGAGCGTTTAAAATAATCGGCAACAGACTCTGATATTTTATTCAATTGTAAACCGCCTTTCTTTTTTATATTTTTATTATATTAAATTATGTCTGTAATATCAAGTATATTTTCAATAAGGAATAATATAAACTTATTCATTTGCTATAATTATAACAAATTACTATGGAGGCGTATCAGTATGTTATCTGACATTGAAATAGCTCAGCAGGCAAAATTACTGCCTATCAAAGATGTGGCGTCTAAGCTCGGAATAGCGGAGGACGAGCTTGAGTTTTACGGTAAATACAAAGCAAAGCTTTCCGATGAGCTTTTTAAGCGTGTAAGTTCAAATCCCGACGGCAAGCTCATTTTGGTTACCGCCATTAATCCTACGCCGGCCGGCGAGGGCAAAACAACTACATCTGCTGGGCTTGGACAGGCTATGGCTAAAATCGGGAAAAAGGCCGTTGTTGCACTGCGTGAGCCTTCGCTCGGCCCCGTTTTCGGCATAAAGGGCGGCGCCGCAGGCGGCGGATACGCTCAGGTTCTTCCTATGGAAGACATTAACCTGCACTTTACGGGTGATATGCACGCAATTACTGCCGCAAACAATCTGTGCTGCGCAATGATTGATAATCACATTCAGCAGGGCAACGAGCTTATGATAGACCCGAGAAGAATTCTTATTAAGCGCTGCCTTGATATGAATGACAGAGCTTTAAGAAATGTTGTAGTAGGTCTTGGCGGAAAGGTGAACGGCGTTCCGCGTGAAGACCATTTTATAATTACTGTTGCTTCCGAAGTTATGGCTATTTTATGCCTTTCAAACGATATGCAGGACCTAAAAGAAAGACTCGGCAAAATTCTTGTAGCCTACTCATATTCAGGTGAACCGATTTTTGCAAAAGATTTAAAAGCCGACGGCGCAATGGCCGCTTTGCTAAAAGACGCTATAAAGCCTAATCTTGTACAGACTCTTGAGGGTACTCCGGCAATTATGCACGGCGGACCGTTTGCCAATATTGCACACGGCTGCAACAGTATTCGCGCAACAAAGCTTGCATTAAAGCTTGCTGATTACTGTATTACCGAGGCGGGCTTCGGCTCTGATTTGGGCGCTGAAAAATTCCTTGACATTAAGTGCAGATGTGCCGACCTTACTCCGTCCGCTATTGTAATAGTTGCAACGTGCCGCGCACTAAAATATAACGGCGGAGTGCCTAAAAACGAGGTTGCAGAAGAAAATCTTTCGGCACTTGAAAAAGGAATAGAAAATCTTGGCGTTCATATTGATAATATGCGCAAATTTAATGTTCCGGTAGTTGTTGCGATTAATCAGTTTGGAACAGATACAAAGCAGGAGCTTGAGTTTATTGAAAATTACTGCAAATTAAAGGGTGCGGATTTTGCACTTTCCAATGTTTTCGGCAAAGGCGGAGAAGGCGGTACTGAGCTTGCTCAAAAAGTAGTTGAGGCTTGTGAAAAACCGTCAGCCTATGCACCGATTTACACTCTTGATTTAACGCTTAAACAAAAAATCGAAAAAATTGCGTTGTCTATATACGGTGCGGGAAAGGTTAATTATACTACCGCCGCCGAAAAGGCAATAAAAGAAGTTACGGCGCTCGGTGCGGACAAGCTGCCTGTCTGTATTGCAAAAACTCAGTATTCATTGTCAGACGATCCGGCGCTTCTCGGTGCGCCTAAGAATTTTGAAATTACGGTTCGCAATGTAACGCTTTCTAACGGAGCAGGATTTGTTGTTGTTTACACGGGCGACATTATGACAATGCCCGGACTTCCCAAGGCTCCCGCGGCACAGAGCATAGATGTTGATAAAAACGGCATAATAAGCGGATTGTTCTGATATGGTAAAATTAATTTCTCACAGTACGGGAGACACCGAAAAAATAGGAGCTCAAATTGCCGAAAATCTTAACGGTACTGAAGTGATTGCGCTGTTTGGCGGCTTGGGAATGGGCAAAACGGCGTTTACACGAGGTTTGGCATATTCGCTGGGCGTATTTGTAGGCGTTTCAAGTCCTACATTTGCTATTGTTAATGAATACAGCGGAAAATATAATATTTATCACTTTGATATGTACAGGGTGACATCATGGGATGATTTGTATTCAACTGGATTTTTTGATTACATTGACAATGGAATTATCGTTATTGAGTGGAGCGAAAACATTGAAGAAGCTTTGCCGGACGGTGCAATAAGAATAAAGATCTCAAAAGGAGATAACGACAACGACAGAATTTTTGAGATAGAAGGCGTTAGTTTATAATGAAGATACTTGCTATTGATACATCTGCAACGGCAGCGTCCGTTGCCCTTGCCAAAGAAAACAAAATTGAAGGTGAGTTTTTTATTAACACTACGCTAACTCACAGCCAGACGCTTATACCAATGATTGATGAGCTTATGAAAAATACGAATACAGACATTGATCAGATAGACGCCGTAGCAGTAAACGCCGGTCCGGGGTCATTTACAGGTGTAAGAATCGGCGTTGCGGCGGCAAAGGGAATTGCATTTCCCAAAAATATACCTTGTATATCCGTTTCAACACTTTACAGTATGGCGTTTAATCTTTCAAATGTTGACTGTATTGTGTGCGCTGTAATGGACGCACGCTGTTCACAGGTGTATAATGCTTTATTCAGATGCAAAGACGGAAACATTGAAAGACTGTCCGAAGACAGGGCATTGTCGTTAAATGATTTGGCTGATGAACTGAAAGAATATTCTGAAAAAATTATTTTTGCAGGCGACGGAGCTGTATTATGCATTGATTATATGTCAAACAAACTCAATAATGTTGAGCTTGCTCCGGCAAATCTAAGAATGCAGAGGGCGTCGTCAACCGCCTGCGCGGCATTTTTGCTATTTAGGCAGGGCAAAACTACAACAGCTGACAGACTTATGCCGACATATCTCAGGTTGCCTCAGGCACAAAGAGAGCTTAAGAAAAAAATGGGGGTTTAATAATGATAGCACTTGGATGTGATCACGGAGGATATAACCTTATATGCGCAATTAAAAAATACCTTGATGAAAAGGGTATAGAGTATAGAGAATACGGTACTTTCAGTACGGAAAGCGTGGATTATCCAATATATGCATATAAGGTTGCAAAGGCAGTATCAAAGGGAGAATGCAAAACAGGTATTCTTTGCTGCGGAACAGGTATTGGTATTGCAATTGCGGCAAATAAGGTAAAAGGCATAAGGGCTGCCGTTGTAAATAATGAATTTGGAGCAGAAATGACACGCAGACACAACCATGCAAATATTCTTTGTATGGGAGGCAGAGTTACAAACGCAGAGGACGCTGTAAAATATGCTGATATTTTTCTCAACACTCCGGAAGAGGGCGGCAGACACGAAAAGCGTCTTGCAATGATTGCAGAAATAGAAAACGGTACTTTTAAAGTTTAAACGTATAAATTTCAGGTGTTTCAGGAAAACGGCACAACCATAAGCAAGTAAAATTATACCATAGAGCGGCATAGACTTTCGACTATACCGTATTGTTTTATTATATCATACTTGTCTACTTTTTTAGGATAGAACCAGGGTATAATTTTTAGGTCGTTTTGCCCGCCTATTCCGTTTCGCTACGCTCCACTACAAAGGCGTTCAAAAACATTCCACTATATCGTTCCTTTATTTTTTACCTAAAATGGTTCACATTTATTTACGACACAAAGTTCACAATTATTGTTTTAAATTTACTCTTGATTTTTATAATATTATTTGATATAATAATGAACAATGTTTGGAGAGATGTCCGAGCTGGCCGAAGGAGCATGATTGGAAATCATGTATACGGTAATCACCGTATCAGGGGTTCAAATCCCCTTCTCTCCGCCAAATGGCGCTAAGCTGCTAAGTTTAGCGCCATTTTTATTTTTCTAAATATATTCCATATTTTTCCAATATAATGTATAATAATAGTGTATTCGATTTTTGGGGTGAAATTTATGAAAAGAATTTTTACTTTTTTATTATCGATATCTATTATATTTTTATCTTTTTTCTCATCAGTGCTTACGGCTTTTGCCGCAGACAGCATAAAGTTTGAATGTACAAATCAAAGCTGTAACACAAACAGACTTGTGACCTTTGATATAATTGCAGAATGCAGCAAAAATCTTTGCGCTGCAACATTTGAGTTTTCCTATGACAAAAGTATGTTTGAATTTAGAAGTGTAAAATCCGCCGACAGCAGCTCCACTGTTAAAGCTAATGAACAAACAAACAACGTTAAAGTTGTGTATCTTAACACATACGGTCAAAATATTGACGGAGGAAAAACTATTTTTTCACTAACTTTAAAAGCAATAAAATCGGGAACCGGTTACATTGATTTTTCGGTTAATGACTGTGTCGATAAAGATGTTAAAAGTTTGTCTGTCGGGAATTGTACATCTGCAAAAATAACCGTTTACGGCTCTAATGTAAGCGGAAATGAGAGCAGTAATAAAAGCAATTATTCAAACGGCAGTAAAAATAAATCCAACAAGAGCGACAGTTACAGCGGAAAAAGCTCACGCGGCGACGACAGCGAGGTTTTGTCAGATTCTGCAATAAACGAAATGGGTGTATTAAATCCTATCGACGATAAAAATACAAAATTTCTTATTGCCGGAATTATAATTGGAGCCGCAATTATAGCATTTATTTTAATAGCATTTTCTGTCGGCAGACATTCCGTAAAGAAAACAACGAAAAATCAAAATACAGACATTAAAAAAGACTGAACTTTTAAGTCAGTCTTTTTTAATGTAAATATTATCTAAATAATTCCATATCAGAATTATATAGTTTATTTCGTGTTATATCAACATAATACGATTCAGAAAAATATTTTTCAAGCGCGCTGATTATAAGATTCGGATTGATATTATCGATACTGCCGGCAGAAAGTATTATATTAAGCTCGGCAAAACCAGAGTTTTCGGCAACTTCATAACTCTTAATTCCGGGTTTAATGTCAATTATTTTTATTCCCTTTTTGGACTTTTTTTCAATTTCAATTTTTTTAAGTGCAAATAAATCTTTTAGATGACTGCATATTTTATCTGAACTTATTTTATCATAACTGATTTTGAGCGTAAAATCTGCGTATGCGATTTCCCCTGCTTTCATAACAGGCTCTGTTACGTTAAAAACCCTGAGTCCCTTCGGCAGACAATTATTAAGTTTTGTAATTATTTCCTCATAAGAATAATTATCATCCTCAAGTTTTACGTCCATACACTCGTTTGTTCCTCTAAAGCCCAGCGACAGCGGAAGCGGAAACGTTACAAATGGATGAGGATTAAAGCCCTCTGTATGCCATATGGGCAGCTTGCTTTTGTGCAATGCGCGTAACATACAACGGTTTAAATCGAGGTGTGAAATATATCGGCATTCATAGTCTTTTTTAAACCATATTCTTACGTTTTTCAAAGCATACTCCCTCCCCGTATTTTGCCGCGCCGCAATTGCTGCACTTTAATCTGCAATGCATAGTGGTGGCGCCTTCGTAGGCTTTTTTACATTCTTTGATAAGAAATTCTTTTGTAACTCCGTAATCAATGTGGTCCCAGGGAAGTATTTCATCAAACGAACGTCTGCGGTTTGCATAAAACGCGGGGTCAATATTACATTCTCTAAAAATTTCAAGCCATTTATCAAGGCTGAAGCAATCGTTCCAGCCGTCAAAATGAAAACCCTTTTCACAGGCAAGCTCCAATACTTTGCAAAGCTTTCTGTCGCCTCGGGCGAAAACAGCCTCAAGGTAACTTGTATCGGCGTCGTGATAATTAAACTGAATTTTTTTTGTTGTTATGTTTTCTTTAATATGCTGCTGCTTTTTATGAAGCTCAGGAATTGTATCCTGAGGCTCCCATTGAAACGGAGTAAAAGGTTTTGGCACAAAAGATGACGCTGAAACAGTTACCCTTACAGACTTGCCCTTCGGTTTGTTTGGACACTTATAATATGTGTCAACAACAGTTTGTCCGAGTTTTGCGATACCTGCAACATCTTCAAGCGTTTCTGTGGGAAGTCCTATCATAAAATACAGTTTAACAGTTGTCCAGCCGCCCTCAAAAGCGGTAGCGCAAGTGCTTATAAGCTCGTCCTCTTTTACATTTTTGTTTATTACGTCCCTCATTCGCTGGCTTCCAGCTTCCGGGGCAAAAGTAAGTCCGCTTTTTCTTACGGTCTTGATCTTATTCATAATTTCATCAACAAATCCGTCAACTCTCAGCGACGGTAGTGAAATGCTTACTTTTTCTTTCCTGCTCCACTCATTTAATTTTTCAAGCAAAGGCACTATACGGCTGTAATCGCTTGAACTTAAAGACGACAGCGAAACCTCGTCATAACCGGTATTTTCACAAAGAGCTTTGCACTGAGCGTTTATTGTTTCGGGCGATTTTTCTCGAACAGGTCTGTAAATAAACCCTGCCTGGCAGAAACGGCAGCCTCTTATACAACCGCGAAAAATCTCCTGAATCGCTCTGTCATGCACAATTTCTATTAGTGGCACAACAAAATTATCCGGATAGTACGACCTGTCCATATCTGTAATAATTCGTTTGTGAATTATTGCAGGAGCGTTATTTTTCGGCAAAAAACTCTTGATTGTACCATCGTCATTATAGCTGACATCATAAAGGGACGGAACATAAACTCCCTCTATCTGTGCGCATAAATTTAAAAATTCTTCTTTTGTTTTGTTCTCATTACGGCATTTTCTGAAAAGCTCAATTACTTCAAGATCAACTTCTTCCCCTTCACCGATGAAAAATAAATCGACAAAATCAGCAATCGGTTCGGGATTACACGCGCACGGGCCGCCCGCAACTACAATCTGTTTTAAATCGCGGCGTTCACAGCTTTTAACAGGTACGTTTGAAAGCTTTAGCATATTCAGCATATTGGTAAAGCTAAGCTCATACTGAAGCGTAAAGCCTATAAAGTCAAAATCCGACACCGGGTCACCGCTTTCAAGCGCGTAAAGCGGTATTTTATGTTTTATCATTTCCTCTTCCATATCTATCCATGGGGCGAAAACGCGCTCGCACCATATGTATGGAACAGAGTTGAACTGACTGTAAAGAATTTTCATTCCGAGATGGGACATTCCCACTTCATAAGTATCAGGAAAACAAAACGCAAAGCGCACGTCAACATCATTTTTATTTTTTATAACTTCATTAAGCTCCCCTCCGACATATCTGCCGGGTTTCTGAACTTTAAGAAGCAGCTTTTCAACTTCCTTACTGAACATACCAAACCTCCGTCAGTAATATCTGTTATTTCTGCACACAAGAGACAGCACAAGATAAACGCATATAAGTAACAAAGAAAAATTATATTTAGAATTAAACAATATTAAAAATCCAAGAGCCGCAAGCGGAAACAAAAAAATAAACGTAATTATGTCAACAATTTTTTCGGATGTTTTGTACGAAAATCTGCGGCTGAGCAATAAATAAAGCATTTGTCCGCCGTCAAGGGATAATACGGGCATTAAATTAAATAGACATACCGAAATATTTGCAAACGCAGGCAGCAGAAATATTTCATCACAAAATAAGTATAGCAGATATAATATAATAAAACAAACAAAATTAGCAAGCGGTCCAAAAATAATAATAATTAAATTCTGTTTAAATGTTCTTTGCTGGCGTGAATTGTCGCTTATTGAAATTTCAAAGGGTAAAATTTTAATTTCATTGGGACAATGTCCGAATTTACACATAGGTATAAGATGCCCTGCTTCGTGTACTGCAACTGCAAACAGGCATAATAAAAAACCTTTAAATATATTCATAATAATACATAGCGCTGTTAAGCATATAAAAAGGTAAGATATTATGATCTGCGTTGAAAACAGTTTAAATTTCATCTTCTGTTGAATTTCCGAATATCTCGCTCAAATTGAAATTGCCGTTTTTATCGTCAAAAATCACCGAGTTGTTAAGCTGAGAATAATACCATTCACGGGCTACTGCATAAAGTTCTCCGCCAAAGCTTTTTATAATAAATGCAATTAACGCTATTAAAATGCAAATTATAAGCTGCAATGTAATAAGCGTTTGCTTAGGTGAGTTATTTTTCTTTTTTCGAATTTTATTTTCAGATTCGGCGTATTCTTCGTCTATTAAAGGTTCATCGCTCACATTTGTTGTCTGAGGATATTCGGAGCGCGAGACAGTATTCCAGTTTTCTTCATATGAAATCTGATTTTTATTTTGTTCATTCAAAATTATCACCCCAATGCAATATATGCATTGAGGCGGACAAATTTAACCGAGTTTTTTGAAATCACCTTTTACAAGGTTAATAAAGAATATTATTGCCAGTAATAATGCGAAAATTTCCGCAATAGGAAATGCATACCAAACTGCTGTGATTCCAAATATTTTAGATAAAATAAACGCCGTAGGCAATATTATTACAAGCTGTCGGCAGAATGACATCAAAAGGCTTCGTATTCCCTTGCCTGTTGCCTGAAACAGAGTTGTAAACAAAATACCTGCCGATGCGGGAATAAAGCAAAGACTTATTATTCTGAAGGCGGAGGAACCCATTTCCATAAGTTCTTTTGTTCCGCCGAATATTGAAATTAATTTGTCTGGGATAGTCCACATTATTAAAGTGCCTGCCGCCATAATAATTACCGCAATAACAATTCCGCGTTTAAGAGCCGAATACAAGCGGTTTTTGTCGCGCGCGCCGTAATTATATCCTATAATCGGCATAACGCCCTGATTAAGTCCAAAGCACGGCATAAATACAAAGCTTTGAAGCTTATAATAAATTCCCAAAACCGTAACGGCTGAATTTGAAACTGCAAGTATTGCATTAAGACCGATTATCATAACCGAGCCTATTGACTGCATAATAATTGACGGGAGGCCGACGGCATAAATATTTTTTACTGTCGAAATATTTAATTTAAAATTCTTAAAAGTTATTTTAACTTCGTGTTCCTTAACAAATATTATAACAAGCCCAAATACCATTCCGCAAAACTGACCGAATACCGTTGCGATTGCAGCGCCCAGAACACCGAGTTCGGGGAAAATTCCATAACCAAAAATAAGAAGTGGGTCAAAAATAATGTTAACTACCGCTCCGGTAAGCTGAATCAGCATAGGAAAAATCATATTTCCGGTTGCCTGCAAAGTTTTTTCAATCATTACCTGTACAATCGAAAACACTGAAAAACACAGCACCACGGTAAGATATTGAACACCGTATTTTGTGATTTCGGCGTCGTTTGTGTATGCGCTAATAAAAGGTCTTACCGCGAACAAACCTAAAAAAAGAAATAATGCATAGCTTACAACGCACAAAAGCAGTCCGTGTGTTGCGGTCTCATCCGCGTCTTTAAAATTTCGCTCACCAAGTTTTCGCGACACAAGCGAATTAACTCCGACCGCCGTACCTACTGAAACGGCAACAAGAAGCATTTGCAGAGGAAACGCAAACGACGTTGCCGTAAGTCCCGCCTGACTGTACTGTCCTATAAAAATGCCGTCAACAACATTGTACATTGCCTGAATAGTCATTGAAAATATTGCCGGCAACGACATTGTTATAATTAACTTTGTCATTGGCATTGTACCCATTTTATTCTGCGTTTTTGTACCTTCCATTATTTTAAAATCCCTTTCACACACATATTAAAACGGCAGGTGAACTGCCGTAAACTTACTTGTTTTTTATTTTTCTGTAAATTGTTAAAACTGCAAGCAATATAAGGCTTCCTGTTATTACACCCGAAAAATCAAGCAAAACATCCAGCAATTGACCGGAACGTCCTACAACGTACAGTTGAATGGTTTCGTCGCAAACAGCCGCCGCAAGACCTGTAAAAAGCACATAAATATAATACTTGCAGGGCTTTGTTCTGTTAAGTGAAAAAGCACACATCATCAGCAAAAAGCCAATAATTGTGTATTCAGTAAAATGTGCGGTTTTTCTCACTATGTAATCGGTAAGCACAAATTTTGAACCGAAAAGGTTTAATATGCACTGTAAAAAATTTTTTACGATTTCGCTCTCATTTCCCGATAAATCGGCAGGCATTAAAGAATGAATAAAAGCAAAAGAAATAAAAAGTGCAGTAACAGTAAAAACCGATATTTTAAACAAATTACCGGTCGATTGATTATGCATATAATCACTCCAATATATATTTTACAGAATAATTAAATTATGTCAATGATATAAACACCTATTTATCATATTGTATAAATTTAGTAAAATCATATGACAGAAAATATAAATATTAATATTGAAATGCTGTTTTTTTTCTGATATAATTTTAAACATAATTTATTTAAGGAGATAATATGCTGAACTATTTAATTGTTTTTTTAATTTCAATGATACCCATAGTTGAGTTAAGAGGTGCAATCCCCGTTGCAATAGGTATGGGACTTGACCCGGTGTGGTCTTATGTAATATGCATTGTAGGCAATATGCTGCCTGTTCCGATAATTTATCTTTTTGCAAGAAAGGTTCTTCTCTGGGGTAAAAACAAAAAATATATCGGCAGATTTTTTACGTTTTGCCTTGAAAAAGGCGAAAAAGGCGGACGCAAGCTTCAGGCTAAAGCAGGCAGAGGTCTGTTTATAGCTTTATTGCTGTTTGTCGGCATCCCGCTCCCCGGCACAGGCGCATGGACAGGAACACTTGCCGCGAGTTTTTTGGATATGGATTTTAAGAAAAGCATAATTGCGGTTATGTTCGGCGTTATTATTGCCGGCATAATAATGGGTCTGGCAAGCATGGGCGTATTCGGAGGACTGAAAGTGCTGCTTGCTCCTTAAGTTTAAAATACATAAAATATAGGGCAGCAGACGGCTGCCCTGATTTTTTAGGTGATGTATAAATGATTAAAAAAGAATACTACGCTGTAATAGTCGGCGGCGGAGCATCGGGCATAATGTGCGCAATTGCCGCAAAAAGCAAAAACAGAAATCTTAAAATTGCCGTAATCGAAAAAAACGACAGAGTCGGCAAAAAGCTTTTGTCAACTGGCAACGGCAGATGCAATTTGACTAACAGCAGACTGACCGCCGATAAATATGCCGGAAGTTTTGTTCCAAAGGCAGAAAAAATGTTCCGAAAATATACAACCGATTATATTGTTAACATATTTAAACAGCTTGGCTTGCTGACCTATGCTGACTATGACGGCAGATATTACCCTGTTTGCAGGCAGGCGAGCGCGGTGCTTGATGTTATGAGATTTGCCTGTGAAAGACTCGGAGTTGATATTTTTTGCAATGAAACCGCAAAAAGCATTAAAAAGGCGGATAATTTCTTTTGCGTTACGACCGAAAATCATAAATTTATATCTCAAAAGCTTGTAATTGCCTGCGGAGCAAAAGCCTCGCCTAAACTTGGAGGTACTGCAAGCGCGGCGGATTATCTTAAAAACTTAGGGCATAAAATAATTCCGTTTTCTCCTGCCTTATGCCCTGTTAAAGTAAAATCCGATTTATTAAAATCACTCAAGGGGTTAAGAGCGTCGGGCAGGGCGGCTCTTGCCGACAGAAACGGAAGTATAATAAAAAACGAAAGCGGAGAAATTCAGTTTACGGAAAATTCGCTTTCGGGAATCTGCATTTTTAACTTATCGCTTTATACAAAACAAAATTATATAATTATTCTTGATTTACTGCCGAATTATTCTTTTGCAGAATTATTTAACTTAATTACAAAACAAAAATCTCTATTTTATAATCGTCCTGCTGACGACCTGTTTGCCGGAATTTTTCAAAAAAGATTAGGTCAGGCAATTTTAAAAATGAGCAATATAAAGGACTTTTCACGTTTTTGCTCATCTCTGACCGAAAATGAAATAAACTTAGTATGCCGCACAATTAAGCAGATGGAGTTTGAAGTGATTCAAAACGAAGGCTTTGACCGCGCTCAATGCACACTTGGCGGAGTTTGCGGAGAAGAAATTGATGAAAACACAATGGAAAGCAAAATTGTCAAAGGGCTATATGTCTGCGGAGAAGCAATTGATATTTGCGGCGAATGCGGAGGATATAATCTTCATTTTGCATTTTCAAGCGGACATAATGCGGGGGAAAATTTATGATACGAATCAACAGCGTTCATCTTCCGTTGGACTATGACGACGAACTGCTCAGAAACAAAGTTTCAAAGCAACTTGGAGTTGAACCAAAGGCAATTAAAAGCTGTAATTTGTTCCGGCGATCGGTCGACGCGCGCAAAAAAGAAAACATTTTCTTTATTGCTTCGGTAGACGTTGGGTTAAATACTGATGAACAAAAAATTTGCAGGCGCACAAAAAACGCTGAAATCGTAACTTTGTACAAATATGAGGCAGGCAAATGGCAGGGAGGCGCGTCTCCCCTTGTTGTAGGAAGCGGACCGGCAGGACTTTTTGCCGGATTGATCCTTGCACAAAGCGGAGCAAGACCCATTGTTATAGAGCGCGGACGGGACGTTGACAGAAGAAGCGAGGATGTAAATAATTTTTGGTCAGGCGGAGCTCTTGACACATCTTCAAATGTACAGTTCGGCGAGGGCGGAGCAGGCACATTCTCGGACGGCAAACTAAATTCGGGCACTAAAGACCCGCGACAGCGCAAGGTGCTTGACGAATTTGTAAAACACGGCGCGCCGGATGAAATTCTTTATAATGCAAAGCCGCACATAGGAACGGACAGGCTGAAAGAGACCGTAAAAAACATAAGAGAAGAAATTATACGTCTCGGCGGCAAGGTGAGGTTTGAAACTAAGCTTACTGATATTAAAACGGAAAACGGCAAAGTAAAATCGGCGGTTGTCGAGCGCGGCGGCAAAACCGATATTATTGAGACCGACAGCATTATTCTTGCTGTGGGACACAGCGCAAGAGATACGTTTGAAATGCTCTTTAACAAAAAAATCGCAATAGAGGCAAAGCCGTTTTCAGTGGGCGCGAGAATTGAACATTTGAGAGAAAAAATTGATAAATCACAATACGGAAAATTTTCCGGCAATAAAAATCTGGGCGCGGCAAATTATAAAATGAATGTACATCTGCAAAACGGCAGAGGCGTTTATACCTTTTGTATGTGCCCGGGCGGCAGGGTCGTAAATGCTTCAAGCGAAGAAAATATGCTTGTTACAAACGGAATGAGCGAATTTGCAAGAAACGGAATAAATTCTAACTCGGCTTTGCTTGTAGGAGTAGGTCCAAAAGATTTTAAAAGCGATGCTCCCCTTTCGGGAATGTACTTTCAGCGTGAGCTTGAAAGCAAGGCATTTATTGCCGGCGGACGCAGCTACAATGCGCCTGTGCAAAGAGTTGATGATTTTTTAAACAACCGCAAAAGCAGCGGCTTTGGAGAAGTTAAGCCCACAGCAGGCCCTGACTGCACCATGGCGGACTTAAACACGTTTCTTCCCGATTTTGTATGCGAATCAATGAAGGACGGCATATTGCAAATGGATAAAAAGCTGAAAGGATTTGCTGACGGCGACGCGGTTTTGACGGCGGTTGAAACAAGAAGCTCATCTCCCGTGAGAATTTTAAGAGATGAAACAATGCAGAGCGTGAGCGTAAGGGGTTTGTACCCATGCGGAGAAGGCGCAGGATATGCAGGCGGAATAATATCCGCCGCAGTAGACGGAATTAAATGCGCCGAAAAAATAATTGAAAAATCAATTCTAACGAGAACAAAGCAAATTTAATTTATTAATTTGTTTGCGTTTTTGTTCCAAACTTGGGTGCACATATTTTTCAAGCGTTATGCTTACAGTCGAATGACCGAGTATTTCACTTAAACTTTTAACGTCAATTCCTTTTTCTATTGCCCTTGTTGCAAATGTGTGCCTCAG
>CANQGM010000005.1 GCA_947623205.1 uncultured Clostridia bacterium | reverse complement strand
ATCGTATTCTTTAAAATATCTGCCCTCCCAGCGACCGTCTTTTCTTTTATAAATGTTTCGTTGTTTTCGCATATTAAAAAGCTCCTTTAAATTTTATTATAATAATTTTTGACCAGATAATTTACAACGTAAGAAGTATGTTTATATAACAATATATTAAAATAAAATAACAATATAAAAATAATAAAAAAATATAAATAAAAAAAATAAAAATTTTTGAAAAAAAGTGTTGACAAACAAAAAATAGTGTGATATTATATCACTGTAAGGTAAATTATTTAATTCTTCTATTTCCATACTATAAGAAAAAGGAAATTAAAAATTGTTATTTGCGCGCGATAATAGTTTTTGACGGAATTGAGTAATATATGTATGGAAAGATTAGGATAAAATAATGTACTGACTTATCTATTCGGCATAAATGTACATTAATCCACGGTAAGCTTAAAATTTCAAATTAGCAGAATTTTTAAAAAATTTATGCAATTTAAAATTAAGAGTGTACTTAGGTTTAAGTATGCTTATAAAGAATACTTTTGTCATTACGCGCCTTACATTACATTGAATTTTTTTTCAAAATATTGGATAATGTTGGTTTTGGGTCTAAAAAAATTCATTTTAATTACTTTATATATTTTATACCGTCCAAATTAGGTGCTGGCTACATCAAAAATTTGATTTTGGTTTATTTATATATAAATGCGATTGAAATAATTATTATTTGTGTAATGCAATTATTTGATTATCAAAAATTAATACTCTTCTACCTTTTATCTTTTTCCTTTTCAAAACTGTTTTATAATAGTTTTGTTCTCAAATTTAGACCTGATATTCATAATTATTCACGAGGGGCCTGCAGCTCTTGTTTAAAATTTGAAAATTAATTCTATGTCCAGTAATTTGTTGTATAATTGTTAAAATGATTGATAATAATCATGATCAAAATTCTTTCAACTAAACTAATGGTGCGATTTAAATTTTTTCATTTATAATCCTCCAAATCTTTTGATTTTGATTTATCGTAATTGATATTAATGGCGGCTTAATATTTAATTCAACGATAGATAAATTAAATCAAAAATCAAACATTCCGCCGCCTTTGAAGATCGGCAGTTATGCTGATTGTATCATTCATAGCTGCCGATTCTTCAAACTTTTCCTTTCATTCATTTGGAATTTAGCGTAGATAAAATACTCTAATTCGACTCCTTTAAACATTTGAGCTTGGCAGCTGTGTCTTAGACACAGCTGCCAGGCTTTTTTGCACAAAAAAGGAAGTTACTTTTTAAATCACAAAACAAAAAAAGGAAGGGCTAACATATAAATGTTAGCCCTCCCTTTTTTTAAGGAAAGTTTCTTTATATCAATACATTTCTCGTTTACGAATAACAAACATAACTCCTGTTACAGCAATTAAAAGTGTAAGAACAATCAAAGCAAGTGAAGCGTCGCCTGTCTGGATTGCACCGTTATCGTTGCTGCCGTTAACTGTATCAGCAGTTGAAGCCGCATGATCACCTACTGCCGATGTAGCGTCAGGTGAAGGAGTTGCATTAACTGTTTTGTCAGAATCATCTGTTGGCTTCTGTGCTGTTGCAGTTTCAGTTGTATTAGAGTCATTTCCGGCGGTTGCAGGAACAAATGTTGACTCAGTAAGTTTTGTTGAAGTAGAAACAGAAACTGTTTTTGCTTTGTCGTCTTCAATTAATTTACTATCTCTAACAAGAGTAACTTCTTCATCCTCATTGGACTGTAAATCATCACCGACCTTGGAAACTGTAAGTACTTTTAAATCAAGGTCAATAGTAGTATTAACAGGAGCTTTATCAGTTATATTAAGAACATCAAATACAACAGTAACAAAAGGCTGCATTTCTGATGAAAAATTATATAGATAAAGGTTAGAAGATACACCGTGAGCCTCGCCGGCAATATCAGTTAAATTATACTGTGAGCCGTTTGTACCCATAACTGGTGATACCGTAAGGGCACTGTTTTTACTTGACAAAGCAAGAATTTCAGGATCATATTTTAATATCCACTCGTCATTCAAAACATCTTTAGATGACTGTAAACTGTAAGTTACAGCAACCTCTTTTGTATCCTCATTATAATAAGCTGTTGCTTCAGGGAAGAAGTTTGATGTAGCATTTACAGTAAGGAAAGGAACTTGAGAAACAGTTGTTTCAGGCGCCGCTGTTGTTTCAGAATCGGGTTTAGTCTCAGACTGCAGTGTTGTCTCAGGCTGTTGTGTTGTTGCATCAGTATTGCCTGCGCCATTTTTAGGAGGCTGATATTCTGTGTTAAACACTTTGCCGTCAGCCTTTACCGGGTATGTACCATACTCACCGTTGCCGTAGTAGAAGTACCACTCACCGCCGTACTGCTGTTTTCCGCCGATTTCGCCAACTGAAAGCTTGTTGGGATCAACGACATAAATCATATTGTCAAATGTCATTGAAAATGTATCATCATCATAAAAGAAGTTACCGGCATAATCACCAAGAGCAGCCTTGTCGCCATTATAGCTTGTTTCCATAGCTTCAAAGAATGCGTCGTCATAATTTTCGGCCTCACCGGCAGAATAATATTCACATGCGATATTAGATGTCTGAATAGCCTTAGCGTAGTTAGGATCTGAAGGATCTTCTCCGCCGTCAAATGCATTATTCCAAATAATAGTACCTACATCCGAAGGACAATCAATGTAATAAACATTTGCTGTATCAGAAGGCTGAGCCTTGTAACCCGGCCATGCTGGTGAATCGGGGTTTGAACCATCTATGGCACTGCAAGCGTCTGTGCCTGCCCACCAGTAAACACCGGCAGCCTTAGCAACATCGTTGCACCAGTCAGACGGCAAATAAAAATAATATCTGTTAGTGTCATCTGTTGATGGAACATAACATCCATTGTCATCTATTGAAGCTGATACACTGGCAGCCGTAACTGCAACCATAGAAATTGTCAAAATAACAGCTAATAAAAGACTAATTATTTTTTTAGACATTTTATTTTCCTCCAATAATAATTACCGAACATATCGGTATTTATATTATATTATAAATCAAGTAAAAAATCAAGAGTTTTTATTAAAAAAAAGTAACATTTCTATTGTAATTTAAACTAAAAAAATTAATATTTTTTAGAAATTAAGATAAATTTTATATATTAAATTTACTTTTTAAAAATTATAATATGTGTTATTATATTTTAATTTATTCAGCAAAACACCCTCCGAAAATCGGAGGGTGAAATAATTTATAATTATTTTTTATATTTAAGAGAATTTAAGAAAATTATTTAATTCTCTTGCGTGCAAAGAACATAGCGCCTGTTGCTGATACGAGAACTGAAAGGATGATAAGAGCCATAGAAGCATCGCCTGTCTGTACTGCACCGTTACCGCCATTGCCGCCAGCAAGTGTGTCGGATGTTGAAGAGCCACTTACATTGCTGCCAGTAGCAGATGTTGCATCTGTTGCAGGTGATTTAGGAACTGTTGATTTTTCAGGTTTTGTTTCTGCTGGTTTTGTTTCTGCGGGCTTTGTTTCTGCAGGAGCTGTTGTTTCATCAACATTTATTGTTGTGGGAGGAATGACTGTTGACGCAGGTGAAAGAACTGTGTCAAGGTCGACCTTAACTGCTTTTGCAGCATCATCTGTACTTACAACGCTATTTTTAACAAGCGTAGCCTCTTCACTTTCAGATGACAATGAATCATCGCCGACTTTAGAAACTGTAAGTACCTCAACATTAAGATCAATTGTTGTGATTACTGGTGCTTTATCGGCAATATCATTTACATCAAATACTACGCTTACAAAAGGTTTGGACGCTGATGAAAAGTCATACAGACCAAGATTTGATGAATTACCGTAAATTTTATTTTTAATATCAAGTGTTAAAATGCTTCCATTTTCAGCAAATACAGGTGCTACAGTATTTGGGTCATTCTTTTCTGAAAGAGTAAGAATGTCTGAGTCATATGTAAGGGTCCATTGTGCGTTAAGAGCGTCTTTGGCTGACTTTAAGTTATAAGTAACTGTTACTTCTTTTGTTTCGCTATCATAGTAAGCAACAGCATTTGGGAAATAGTTAGACGTAGCTTTTACTGTAAAGTAAAGTTCCTTTGAAGGATCTATCGTTCCGTCTGCGCCCGGAGCATTACCTGAAGTAACAGTCGAATCCGAAACAGGAGTTGTCGTCTCTGCTGCCGGACCGGTAGCATCTCCATTAGGAGAAGTTGACGGTTGTGTTTCAGACTTCGGCGGCTGATATTCAGTGTTAAATAACTGTCCGTCAGCTACTGCTGCTTCTTTTGTAGGCTTAAGACCGTATTCGCCGTTTCCGTAGTAATAATACCAGTCACCGCCGTATTGCTGTCTTCCGCCATAATCGCCTACTGTAATAGTAGTATAGTCAACAACAAATATCATATCATTAAAGTTTTCTTTAGGTGTTCCGTCAGCATTAAGCAATCCGTCCGGATATTTATCGCTTTCACCCGGCATATAAGGAATTAACGGAATATTAAATGTCTGAACAGCTTTATTATAGTCAGGACTTGAGGTATCTTCTCCACCATCAAAACCGTTATTCCAAATAACGTTAGCTATAAGCTCATCATCAGGAACATCACAGTAATAAATATTTTCTACCTCTGTTTTATGTGCATTGTAACCCGGCCATGAAGAGCAGGCGTCTGTTCCTGCCCACCAATAAATACCCGCAGTTGTTGCACGATCATTATACCAATCAGAAGGCATATAAAAATAAAGTCTATTAGTTGCAGTTCCTTCGCTTGGCACATAAGCACCCTGAGCGTCTGTTTGGGCAGATACACTGACAGCCGCAACTGCTAACATTGACACTGTGAGCATAATAGCCAACAAAAGACTAATAATTTTCTTAGACATAAGAATTTTCCTCCTATAAAATTTTCAAAACTATCAGTGTATATATTATATTACACATTTACTTAAAAATCAATACCCTTTTTCAAAAATCTGGCATTTTTTATTCTTAGTATTATAAATTTTTTATCGCAATTAACTATTTTAATTTTTATCTGTATTATCTTTATTTAATAAATTGTCTTTTCTCTTTGCAATAAACACAGCTACTATTGCAAAAGCAACAATTACAAAAGCAATTACCACAATAACTGACGAGGCATCTGCCCCTTCGGAATCATTTGTTACATTAGCAGCTCCGTTATTTAATTTTACCGTAGTTTTTATGCCTGTTACAGCAGGATGATCATCTTTATTAGGAGAATTTTCTTCTCCCATACCGTCTATATAATTAATAAAATCACCCTGATAATTGTTAATGATTGAAGCATCACTTTTTATAAGCGGTGCTTTATCCGATAATATTACTTTGCCATTAACTGAAATATCATAGGTCATTTTATAAGATTTAATGTAAGTCATATCATCGCCATAAAGCTGTTCGACAAATTCGGTAATTGCAGTTGATCCTGATTTCAAAACTTCAAAGTCAGCAGAAACAAGTACCTCTTTATCTGAAAAATCAGCAAGTTGTGTTATGTTAGACCAAAGAAACATAATATAACCATCATTGTCAGTATTCTTTGTAGCACCGTCAAACATATTGAGCTTTAAAGAGTTTTTGTCAAGTTTCAAATAATCCTTGTCATAAAAGATATGCATTTGAATACCTTCGATAAGCTCTTTGCAGTCACTCATATATATTGTATAAGTTATTTTATCTCCAACCTTTACATTTGCATCAGTGTTAATTTTAAGATCATTTTCAGCTGCAAATGCCGGTAATGCAGACAAAAAAACCATTACTAAAGAAAAGATAATAGACGTAAATCTTTTTATTTGATTATGCATATGATTCATTCCTTTTTTTGTTGATAAGAACATTATATATTATATAACAAAATTTTTCAACAAAAATATATTTATAATTTTTTAAACTTTAAGATGATAGTTTCATAATAAAGACTCTAAAACAAAAGGGTTCTATATTAAAAGTTGGGGTAACTAATATAACCTAAATAAAAAACACCCTCCGAAAATCGGAGGGTGAAATAATTTATAATTATTTTTTAATATTTGAACTTAAGAAAATTATTTAATTCTCTTACGTGCAAAGAACATAGCGCCTGTTGCTGATACGAGAACTGACAGAATAATGATTGCCATAGAAGCATCGCCTGTCTGTACTGCACCGTTACCGCCATTGCCGCCAACTGGTGTCTGAGGTGTATCAGCTGTTGAAGGACCATTTACATTGCTACCAGTAGCAGATGTAGCATCTGTAGCAGCTGTAGCAGCTGTAGGCTGTTCTTCTGTTGTGGGTTCTTCTTCTGTTGTTGTTGTTTGTACATTCCAGTTTGATTCAGGTTCAATTACTGTCTTAGTAACAACATTAACTGCTTTAGCAGCATCGCTTGTATTTATAATGCTATTTTCTACAAGTGTAACTTCTTCAGATTCGTCTGACATAAGGTCAGCGCCAACCTTAGAAACTCTAAGTACCTGTACATCAAGATCAACTAATGTGCTTACAGGAGCAATAGCAGAAATATCTTTAACATCAAATACTACGCTTACAAATGGCTGAAGTGTTGAGAAATCATAAAGACCAAGATTTGATGAATTACCGTAAACCTCACCGGGATGCCCATCAAAGTTGTAAACTGAACTGTTAGTACCAATAGTAGGAGCAACAGTCAAAGCAGTATTCTTACTTGACAATGAAAGTACATTAGGATCATATTTAAGTAACCACTGTGTGCTAAGTACATTCTTAGATGACTGTAAGTAGTATGTTACTGTAACTTCCTTAATTTCATCATTATAATAAGCTACTGCTTCTGGGAAATAGTTTGATGTAGCCTTTACTGTGAGATAAGGACCTTCTTCACCGTCTGTTGAAGGCTGCTGACTATCATCAAACCAAACTTTTACGCCAGCATTATTAATTACTACACTATCCTGAACAAGTGTAACTTCCTGAGTCTCATCTGACTGACCGTCTGCACGAGCCTTAGATACTGTAAGTGATTCTACTTCAAGATTAACTTCAGTAGTTAAAGGAGCATCAACAGCACCAACAACATCAAATACAACGCTTACAAAAGGTTTAAGTGTTGAGAAATCAAAAAGACCAAGATTTGATACGTTACCTTTAATTAAGCCCTGACCAGCAATCTTATCAACGCCAAGGTTAAGAGTAAATCCGCTGCCGCCTACTACAGGCATTACAGTATTAACAGTATTCTTATCTGATACAGCAAGAACTGCAGGATCATATTTAAGAGTCCACTGTGTGTTAAGAAGATTCTTTTCAGAACCAAGATAGTAATTTACAGTAAGTTCTTTTGTTGCTGCATCATAAGTAGCTGTTTTCTCAGGGAAGAAGTTTGATGTAGATTTTACTGTAAGATTACCGGCTGCAACTGTTGTTGCCTCTGTTGCTACAACTGTTGTTGCCTCTGTTGCTGCCTCTGTTGGCTGTGCATTTGTTGGGATAGGAGCAGCTGTAGGCTCTTCACCGCCGCCGGAAGCCTTAACAACATCAGCTCTCATCTTGGCGCCAGTTTTTGTATCATAATTAAATGCTGAAACGTCAAGTGTAAGAGTTATATCAAAGTAATCTCCGTCTTCACCACCTGTGTTAAGGTGAATATTAGGTGTATTTGAGTTACAAGCAGCATCTACATCCTGATTAAGAGGAATATAATATCCATCGGATGGTGCACCCCACTGGTCAGCCCATGTGCCGTTAGCTGCAAATTTAAACTCGTAGTTATCATTCCATTCTACATCTTTAAATGTAATCTGGTAAACACCTTCAGACACTTTGGTCATTATGTTATCTTCGCCTGCTGGATCCCAAGCTAATCCGTTGAGCCAGCTACCGTCGCCAGCACCTACTGCGTACATATTCTCAACTACAAGACCGGTAGGTATCTCAACGCCTGAGCCGTCAACAGTAACTTTCTTTGTAGCAGGGTCAAATTTAACAGTTACGTCACAAGCTGTAACAACATTAAATACAATGTTGTTGCCTGCATCATTACCAAAATATTCGCCTGCGTCTGATAATACTTTTAATTCGAGCGAGTTTTGAACAGAAACATTGGTATATACTTTTTCGTATGTACCGTCGTCTTTGAGTGTCATCATGTTATTTTCTCCGGCATTAGTAAATGAATCTGCCCAGTTAACGCCGCATAATGCCTCTACACCGACTACACAATAAGCAGTATCTGCAGCTGATACGCTTAAAACTGTAACTGATAAAGAAGCAACTATCAACATTAGTGACAATAAAAGACTAATTGCTTTTTTGAACATTTTCTTTTCCTCCTTAATATTAAATGCTTCATAAGCATTTATATTATATACAACCTGATGTTAAAAGTCAATAACTTTTGACAAAATTAGTGATGTTTTTTTTATAAAACTTAATTTTTATAAAATCGCACAAAAAGTCGCTTTGATTTTTGTTATTTATAACCACAAATATTATGAGACTGCCAATTCCAAGAATCTCTGCACATATCTTCAAGATTCTTTTCTGCTTTCCAGCCAAGCACTTTTTCTGCCTTAGCAGGGTCGGAATAACATTCAGCAATATCACCCGCACGACGCGGTTTAATGTCATATGGAATATCTATGTTGTTTACCTTTATAAACGCTTTAACAATGTCAAGCACACTGTATCCAACGCCCGTTCCAAGGTTAAACACTTCCGTACCCTTGTGATTTGCGGCATAGTCAATTGCCTTTACATGACCTTTTGCAAGGTCTACAACGTGAATATAATCACGCACGCCGGTGCCGTCATGAGTAGGATAATCATTGCCGAAAATACCAAGCCGCTTTAACCTTCCTGCCGCGACCTGCGTTATATATGGCATAAGATTGTTTGGAATCCCGTTCGGATTTTCCCCAATTCTTCCGCTTTCGTGAGCGCCTATCGGGTTAAAATATCTTAAAAGTACAACAGAAAGTTTTGGATTCGCTTTTGCCGTATCCTTTAATATCTGTTCAATCATAAACTTTGTCCAGCCATACGGATTTGTAGGGCTGCCCGAAGGCATAGTCTCAACTAGCGGGACCTCCTTAGGGGTACCGTAAACTGTTGCAGATGAACTGAAAACAAAATTATTTACTCCATATTTTTTCATTACTTCAAGAAGAGTAAGAGTAGAATCAATGTTGTTTCTGTAATATTCAACAGGCTTTTCACAACTCTCACCTACCGCCTTTAATCCGGCAAAGTGTATTACGGCGTCAATGTTATTTTCTGCAAAAATTCTATCTATTGCTCTATTGTCACAAACATCAGCCTCAAAAAGAAGAACCTTTTTCCCTGCAATCTCTTCAACCCGTTTAACGGCCTCGGGACAACTGTTTGAAAAATTGTCAACAACAATTGCATTATGACCTGCGTTTAAAATTTCAACACAGGTGTGCGTTCCTATATATCCCGCGCCTCCTGTAAGCAATACGTTCATTTCCATTATCCTTTCAATACTGTACATACTCCTATACTATTATATACTATTATATAAATGTATTTTTACAAAATAAATAAACTGTATATATATTTTAAAATATATATAGTATATCAGCACTTTTCCGGCTCGGGATATTCACCACCGAATGTATCAACAGTAACCTTTGCCATCACCTGAGGGTCAATCGGTTTGTCTGAAAAATCCGTATCGCATTCCGCTATTTCATTTACAACGTCCATACCCTCAACTACTTTGCCAAAAGCAGCATATTGACCGTCAAGGTGAGGAGCATCCCTGTGCATAATAAAAAACTGCGAACCTGCCGAGTCAGGCATCATTGAACGAGCCATTGAAAGTACTCCCGGAGTGTGCTTTAAACCGTTTTCAAAGCCGTTCTGTGAAAATTCGCCTTTTATTGAATAACCCGGTCCTCCGCAGCCTGTACCTTCCGGGCATCCGCCCTGAATCATAAATCCGTAAATCACGCGGTGAAACGTAAGTCCGTCATAAAAGCCCCTGTTTACAAGGCTTATAAAATTGTTTACGGTATTGGGAGCGATTTTCGGATAAAGCTCAGCCTTAATTACTTTTCCGCTATCCATTTCTATTGTAACAATAGGATTTTTATCCATTTAAATCACCTTCTTTCAAACATATTATTAGTTTAAGCTATTTTAATAGAAATAGCAAGCAAAATTTTCTTTGCAATTGAGTATTTTTATGTTATAATAACCTTACATTACCAAAATTATGTTTTGGCAACAAATAACTTTTGTATGCTGTATTTTATTTGCAAAACAGTATCTGCCGGCACATAATTCTTATTGCCGCCATAATTAATTTACCGGGAGTGACTATGCAGTGGAAATTCATAAATCTTCGGAAGACTACCTTGAAGCAATACTGATTTTGAAAAAGAAAAATGGCAAAGTACGCTCCATTGACATTGTTAATCAGCTTGGATATTCAAAACCAAGCGTAAGTGTTGCTATGAAAAAACTGCGTGAAAATAATCAGATCAAAATGGACGCCGACGGCTATATTGAGCTTACCGAAGACGGTATGCAGATCGCCGAGACCATACTTGAACGTCATAACTACATTTCGGATTTGCTTATTTCTCTTGGCGTTGACCGAAAAACCGCTCTTGAGGACGCCTGCAAAATCGAGCACGATATAAGCAAAGAAAGCTTCAGCGCACTTAAAAAACTTGCGGATAAAATTGATTTTAACTAAATATCCCGCCTTTATCAGGCGGGATGTTTAGTTTATACTTAAATCGGCGCGATCTGCGGAATAAAGTTGCGCGCTACAAAATAGACAGCAAGAAAAATTAATATTCCGTAAACAAACTTTTCATTATAAATTGAAAAACGAATATTTTTTCCGCAGGCTCTAACTGCAAACTCTGTATAAAACAGCACGGCAATTATAATTCCCGTAATAACAAGTAAATTCTGTCTGAGTGAAAGTAATATATCTCCGTTTAAAAGTGAAATTACAGACCGTGTCATTCCGCAGCTGGGACAGTATATTCCCAAAATACTGTATGTAAAACACGGCGGAAATTTAAAATGTTCTATAATAAAATGAGCAGCAAAATATAGAATTACTAAGAGAAAAAGCGGAGCCGTACATATTAATATTTTTTGATATGTTTTATATTTCCTCAATGTTGTTACCACCAGGCAAAAAAGCGTACCAAAGCCCGCCCAGATTCACTGTAAACGCGATAAAAATTAATAGTAATAGCTAAGATTATTTTCATATCCGCTAATAAGTGAGGATATGCTTGGTACAAACAAAATGATAATAAAATAAATTAACCATAAAACAAGTGCAATTATCGAAAGAACTATACCGGCTGTTGCCATACCGTTATTTTCAGACTTTCTCTTTTTTGAAATAATACCAAAAATCAATCCTAATATTGAACATATAGATCCACAACAGAAAAAAGATATAATACCGAGTACTAAAGATGCAATAGCAAATCCTCTGCTGTTATCATTCAGCGGTTCATTATACTGAGGATACTGCTGATTGTAGTAGGGTTCATTGTACTGCTGCGGCTGTTGATTATACTGCTGAGCATAATCCGGCTGCTGTGGCTGTTGATTATACTGCTGGGTGTAGTCCGGCTGCTGCGACGGCGGAGTAAATTGCTGACCGTTTTGTTGATTATTTTCGTTGTTATTAAAATTTTCGTCCATAATGCTCTCCTATAATTAATTATTTTAATTAATTATATTTTATTATTATATAAAAGTCAATGATTTTAACACAAAATTTTATTTATTAAAACTAAAAATTTTATTTACTCAATGCTCAATGTTGCATAAGCGTTTAAATCTCTGTCCGCAATATTGCCGCTGATAAATTCATAATATCCCTGTGAGCCAACCATTGCGGCATTGTCTCCGCAAAGTGATTTTTGAGGCATAAAAAATTTATAGCCGCGTTTTTTACATTCTTCCGAAAGAGTTGACCGCAAAAGAGAGTTTGCAGAAACTCCGCCTGCGATAACAAGCTTTTCAGCGCCAAAATCTTGGGCTGCCCTTAAAAAGTTTTTTGTAAGGCAATCTACAACCGCATAACGAAAAGAAGCGCAGACGTCCGCTTTGTTAAGCTTTATTCCCTTTTGCGATGAATTATGTATAAGATTAATAACTGCGGTTTTCAGCCCGGAAAAGCTGAAATCATACGGAGCGTCGTTTACAACCGGACGGGGTAGCTTAAAAGCAAGCGGATCGCCGTTTTCGGCAGCCTTGTCAAGTTCAATGCCTCCGGGATATGGCATACCCATTGTTCTTGCCGCCTTGTCAAAGGCCTCGCCTGCCGCGTCATCGCGGGTTCTGCCGATTATTTTCATCTTTGTATAGTCCTCAACCATTACTATGTGACTGTGACCGCCCGATACTACAAGACACAGAAAGGGCGGTTTTAATTCCGGATTAGAAATATAATTAGAAGCTATATGTGAGCGCAAATGATGTGTCGGAACAAGCGGAAGTCCTGTTGAAAGAGACAACCCCTTTGCAAAATTAACACCCACAAGCAGCGCTCCTATAAGTCCGGGAGCATGGGTAACCGCAATTGCGTCAATATCCGAAAGCGTAAGCCCGGCATCATCAAGCGATTTTCTGACAACCGGAACTATTGACTCTGCATGGCGGCGCGAAGCAATTTCGGGCACTACGCCTCCGTAGAGTTTGTGCTCCTCCACCTGAGACGCAACAACGGAAGAAATTACATTTCTGCCGTCTTCTACAATAGCTGCCGCAGTTTCATCGCACGAGGATTCAATGGCTAATATTTTCATGGTATTTCCTTTCTGTATATGCCGTGTTTTTTACTTACGCTTTTAATGCCGTATTTTCCATAATTATATAAATTGCATACTAAAAATATTTTGTCATTAAAACTGCGTTTTCATTTGGTTCGGAATAGTAATCTTTGCGCTCTCCGACTTTTATAAAACCGAATTTTGAATAGAGCGAACGTGCTTTTAAGTTGCTCTCCCTCACTTCAAGCGTTAAAAAACTGAAATTGTTCTTCTTGCAATATGTGACAAGCGTGTTTATAAGAGCGCTTCCCACGCCTTGACACCTGTAATTTTCGTCAACCGCCACATTAAAAATGTAACCCTCGTCAATAATACAGCTCATTCCTATATATCCTATTACATTGTTGTTTTCGGTTGCTACAAAAAACAAAGATGTGCTGTTATTAAACTCATATTCTATGCTTTCGGGCGACCACGGGTGCACAAAGCACTTTTGCTCAATTTCACACACACTGTCAAGGTGTGCTTTTGTCATTCTTTCAATTTTCATATGTTTTTATTATTTCTTTCACAGAATTATAAATTTCATCACGGCATTGTCTGTAAACCTCAACACCGGCGCCGAACGGGTCGCTTGTGTTTAATATGCCGATTTTGGAATACGGAATTTTAAAAAAGTCACTAAGTATTTTTGCGTGACTGTTTGACATACAGTAAAATTTCTCATACTTACCCATATCTGCGTCATTAACAGAAACCGACTTTTTATCCGACAAGTCAACGCCTATTTCTTTGCAGACAATTACCGAATTTTGCGATACATCCGTACCCGTAACGGCGGCAATTCCAAAACTTTCGGCAGCGACATCAAGTCTGTTTTCATTTGCCAGTTTATTAAAAATTGCTTCCGCCATAGGACTGCGGCAAGTGTTTCCGGTACAGACAAAAGCAATATATCTCTTATCCCTTTGCATCATACCACGTCTTTCCAATCGCCGCATCGGCAGTAAGCGGAACATCCAGTTTTACCGCATTTTCCATTTCCTCCTGCAACAGCATTGCAACGCGCATACTTTCATCCTGAGGCGACTCAACAATAAGCTCGTCGTGCACCTGCAAAATAAGTCTTGCGCGAAGTCCCTCTTTTTTTATTCGCTCGTTAACTTTTATCATTGCAATTTTAATTATGTCTGCGGCTGTGCCCTGAATAGGCATATTGCGCGCCACACGTTCTCCGAAAGCACGAAGCATATGCTTGCCGGAGGCAAGCTCGGGTAGATAGCGGCGGCGGCCGAACATTGTTTCAACATAACCGTCGCGCTTTGCTTTTTCTACGATGTTTTTCATATATTCATCAACGCCGCTGTAATGCGAAAGATAATTTTTTATATACAGTGACGCTTCTTTGTTGCTTACTCCTATATCTTTTGCAAGAGAATACGCTCCTATGCCGTAAACTATTCCAAAGTTTACCGCCTTTGCCCTGCTTCTCATTATGGGTGTGATCATATCAGCAGGCATATTAAACACCTGTGACGCGGTAGAAGCGTGAATATCATAATTATTTTTGAATGCGTCAATCATATTTTTATCCTGCGCAATATGAGCAAGCACCCTGAGTTCAATCTGCGAGTAATCGGCGTCAACAAGTACCCAGCCATCTTTTGCACAGAAAAACTTGCGCATTTCTCTGCCAAGCTCCGTACGCACGGGAATATTCTGCAAATTCGGCTCTGTAGAGCTTATTCTTCCGGTGCGTGTCTCGGTTTGATTAAAATTTGTGTGGATCCTTCCGTCGTCGGCGATGACCTTTAACAACCCTTCGCAATACGTTGAATTAAGTTTTGCCAGAGTTCTATAATTAAGAACCATTTCCACAATCGGATGTTCATAACGCAAGCCTTCAAGTACTTCGGCATTTGTGCTGTAACCGCTTTTTGTTTTCTTTTTACAGGGCAGTTTTAAATCTTCAAAAAGTACCTTTCCAAGCTGTTTAGGTGAATTTATATTAAAAGTTCCGCCCGCACTTTCATATATTTTATCCTCAAGGTTTTTTATTTGCACCGACAATGCTTTTCCGTATTCTTCAATTCCGTTTTTGTCAACATCAAAGCCGATGTTTTCCATTTTTGCAAGCACATTGGCAAGAGGAATTTCGATTTCGGAAAGCAGTTTTTCCTGCTCGTTTGATTTTATTCCTCTCATCAGCTTTTCGCAAAGAACATAATACACGCCGAGCGGAGCATACTTTTTATGCTCCTCATTATCTGTGTACGGCAATTCAATATCATAATTTGCGCAAAGATTTTGGTCAAGATAATCCTTTGACGAAGGTTCAAGGAGATATGCCGCAAGCTCAACGTCAAACACAAGCGATCTGACTTCAAATCCGTTTCTGTCAGCATATGCAAATATCAACTTACTGTTCCGCGTAAATTTTTCAATGTTATCGTATGATAATATATCTTTAAAAAGATTTTTACTGCGGCTCACATATATTATGCCTTCGTTTAAAACAGCAAAAGATTTTAATTCTTTATTAGAAAATTCAGCATAAAAGTAAGCTTTTCCGTTTTTTTTAATATTCTCAAACAGAATTTTATCCTCTGCATTTTCTACAACTTCAAGTTTTTTTAATTCTGTTTTCTTTTCCTCTTTTACGGGAACATTGTTTAATCCTATTTTTTCTATCAAAGAAAAAAGCTCAAGCTTTGCCATATATCTTGCACAAGCGTCGGGGTCGGTTAAATTAACCCTATAACTGTTAATGTCTGTATCGACAGGCACCGTGCAGCAGATTTCACCGAGCATTCTGCTCATTATGGCGTTTTCCTTTGAGTTCTTCAGCTTGCTGCGTACACCGTCCTTTACGTCAATTTCATCAATATGCTCATAAATGTATTCAACCGAGTGAAAGCGCTGAATCAGGTCGCCCGCGCCCTTTGGTCCTATTCCTGCAACACCCGGAATATTGTCAGACGCATCACCCTGAATTGCCTTTATCTCAATTAATTCTGACGGTGTAACACCGTAATCTTCTTTTACTTTTTCCGGCGTATATATAATATCCTGCTTATTTGTACAAAGGTGAACGCTTGTCTTATCTGATACAAGCTGTAAGCTGTCCCTGTCCCCGGTAGCAAGAACGCACTCGTTTCCGTTTTGCTCGCACGACCTTGCAAGCGTGCCGAGAATATCATCTGCCTCATACCCCTCGCAGGTAACTATTTTGTAGCCGAGCAATGCAAGCAGTTCCTTTAAAATCGGCATTTGTGAGGCAAGCTCATTTGGCATCCCTTTGCGAGTTGCCTTGTACCCCGAATATGCCTTGTGCCTGAATGTAGGCGCTTTTAAATCAAAAGCAATTGCAACGGCGTCCGGTTTTTCATCATTTTTAATTTTAAAAAGCATTGTAAGAAATCCGTATATTGCGTTTGTAAACTGACCGTCTTTTGTGGTCAGCGGACGAATACCGTAAAACGCGCGGTTTACAACGCTGTTGCCGTCAACAACAAGTAATCTCATAATTTATACATCACATCCGTCATAATTCCGTTTTTGTAGTATATTCTCGGAACACGTTTTCCGACAAGACAAACAACCTCATAATTAATGGTATTTGTATTTTTTGCAATGGTATCGGCAGTAGGCTCGCCGTGTTCGCCCGTACCGAATACAATAACCTCGTCGCCTGTTTTTACATCATCTATATCTGTAACGTCAAGCACTGTCTGGTCCATACATATTCTTCCCACAATTTTTGCTTTTTTACCGTTTACAAGCATATATCCGTCTTTTGCATTCTGACGTATATAGCCGTCTGCGTAGCCTATGGGAACAGTGGCAACCTTCATATCGCATTTTGCGGTAAAAGTTCTGCCGTATGAAATATCGGCACCCTTTTTAAGATTTTTAACATATGCAACCGTTGTCTTTAACGTCATTGCAGGCACAAGGTTTAATCTGCCATATAGCTTAGGCGACGGTGAAAGCCCGTAAAGAATAATGCCCGCGCGCACCATATCGCAATACATATTTGAATAGTCTTCAATAGCGCCGCTGTTTGAGCAGTGGCAGATCTTAATATTAACACCGGACTTCTCTATTTGATTTTTAACGTGAGTAAAATTTTCATACTGTTTTTCAGTAAATTTTTTTCCATCCTCTGCCTCGTCCGAAACACAAAAATGTGTAAAAAGTCCTTCAAACTCCAAGTCAGGAAGTTTTAAAGTCTCCAATATTTCTTTTACAGAAATTTCATCTCTCGGGAACTCCTGACACATAAACCCTATTCGGCTCATTCCCGTATCAATTTTTATATGAATTTTGCATTTGCAGTTATTCTTTACACACTCTTCGGACAGCGACTTTGCGTAGTCAAGACAAAAAACAGTCTGCGAAATTTTGTATTCTGCAAGCTTTTTTACATCCTCAGCCGGGGTATATCCCAAAATAACTATCGGCAGGTCAATTCCTGCGTTTCGCATTTCAATTCCCTCGTCTATATTTGAAACGGCAAAATAATCTGCGCCGAGTTTTGTATATATATCGGCAAGCTCAATAGCGCCGTGACCGTAACCGTCAGCTTTTATCACGCAGCATATTTTTGATTTTCCGTTAATTTTGTTTTTAATCTCATTAAAATTATGGGTTATGGCGTCGAGCGAAATTTCTGCCCATGTTCTTTTTACAAAATCCATTTTTACCCTCTTCCCAATTGAAGATAAATCAAATTTATTATAATACTTTCGTCTTTTTAAATCAATACAAACCTCAAGTTTACGACATAATTCACAATAATTTGTTTTTCATTTGCATTTCACTTGATTTTTTTACATATATTTGCTAATATAAAAAAGCACTTATTTCACTTTTAGAGGAGGCAAAAAATGAGTACAGACAACATAATCATTTTAAGCGCCTTTGCTGTTTATATGCTTCTTATGATTGTAATTGGCTTTATTTACTCAAAGGGCACAAAAAACAATGAGGACTATTTTCTTGGAGGACGTAACCTTGGAGGCTGGACGGCCGCACTTTCTGCGCAGGCCTCCGACATGAGCGGATGGCTGCTTATGGGGCTTCCCGGTTCAGTTTATCTTGCAGGTTCAGGTGAAGTCTGGATAGCTGTCGGTCTTTTAATTGGAACAATACTTAACTGGTATATAGTTTCTGCAAGACTTAGAAAATACACGATCGCATCCGGCAACTCACTTACAATACCGAGCTTTTTCCAAAACCGTTACCGTGACAACAAGGGTATTATCAAAATTGTTTCGGCGGTGATAATAGCCATATTCTTCACGGTTTATACTGCTTCAGCTTTCAGCTCGGGCGCAAAGCTGTTTGCCACTCTGTTTTCTGACGGAAAGGGCGAAGGCGGCAACTTTGAAACAATATATTTTATCGGCCTTTGTGTTGCGGCTGTCGTAATTCTTGTTTACACATTTATGGGCGGATTTAAAGCTGTTTGCACAACAGACTTTATTCAGGGAATGCTTATGCTTGTTGCAATTATATCTGTTCCGATACTTACATATGCAACTCTTACATATAACACCGGATTTTCCGACTCACTTGTTGCAAACGGTGTAACAAATCCCGGAAACTTTCTTAATTTCTTTAAAAACGAGGACGGCTCGCCTGTTTCGGCAGTTTCAATAATTTCTAACCTTGCTTGGGGTCTCGGATACTTTGGTATGCCGCATATTCTCATAAGATTTATGGCGGTAAAGAGCAACTCAGAAATCAAAAAATCAAGAAAAATTGCAATTGCATGGGTTGTTATATCGCTTGCCGCATCATGTCTTATCGGACTTGTTGCAAGAGGCTATCTTACGGAGTCTCTTAACGGCACAACAAGCGAAACAGTATTTATTCGTGCAATTCAGCAATTCTTCTCAAATAATGTTGTACTCATTTTTATAGGCGGAATATTCCTTTGCGGTATTCTTGCGGCAATTATGTCAACTGCCGACAGCCAGCTTCTTGTAACGGCATCTTCCGTATCAGAGGATATGTATAATGGCGTAATAAAAAAAGACGCTTCGGAAAAGAGTTCGCTCAGAATAGGAAAAATTGCCGTTATAGTTGTTGCGGTAATCGCATTTTTCATAGCAATTGACCCGCAGTCAAGCATTATGGGGCTTGTTTCGGACGCATGGGCAGGATTCGGCTCTGCATTCGGTCCGGTTGTTCTTCTTGCTTTGTTCTGGAAACGTTCAACTCTTGCAGGAGCAATAAGCGGAATGGCAGTCGGAGCGCTAACGGTTATTGTGTGGGACTACATTCCGTTTGTAAACGGTGAAACACTCTATTTCGCAACAGGTCTGTATTCGCTTGTACTCGGTTTTGCACTTGCACTTATTGTAAATGTTGTCGTTTCACTTCTTACAAAGAAACCTTCAAAAGAAATTATAGATGAGTTTGAATCAATTAAAACACTTGACATTTAAAACAGAAAATGTTATGTGAAGAGTGTTGACAATCGAAAACTAATACTGTATAATTAAAGAGCTGTTGCAAATTGCAACAGCTCTTTCGAGGTGTAACTCAGTTTGGTAGAGTGCTTGGTTTGGGACCAAGATGCCGCAGGTTCAAGTCCTGTCACCTCGACCACCGCAAAAACCGCATTATAAAGCAATTTTTGAGCTTTTTAATGCGGCTTGTTTTTTATATAAATTCATTTAAAAACACGCAAAAATACGCAAAAAATTGAATAAATGTTAGTCAAATAATCGCATAAAAATCCCGGCAATATGATTATAAACAAAAAACTTCGCGAAACTATCTTTGCAGACTGTTTCGGGGATAGATTTATGCATATGAAATTGTTGGTTTGAATTAAACAGCTCTTAATTACGCTTTGTCATCTTAACATACTGCGCGCCGATATAGCAGTCTTGACTTTGACCGCTCACCGATACGGCTGTTAATCCTTTATTTGTACCGTTCTCAATTTAATAATAAGCTATAAATGGCTCTATACTATAAAAGAAGACAAGTATGATATAATGTCGCAACGGCGTTTTTTAGTCCTAAATGCCTGACTGAATAAAATAGTATTGTAATTTTTAATTGTACTGTGGTATAATAATCATCACAAGTGCATTTTTAGTTTAGGAATTAGGTGTATTAAATGGAAAACAAGCGCATTGTTGTCAAGGTCGGCACATCAACGCTTACATATGAAAACGGAAAGCTGAATTACAGGACAATTGAATCTTTATGCAAGGTTTTATCCGATTTGCAGAATAAAGGCGAGCAGATAATGCTTGTGTCATCCGGTGCAATCGGAGTTGGTATGGGAAAAACCGGACTTGTAAAACGTCCGTCAGAGACAAAAAAAAAACAGGCCCTTGCGGCAATCGGCCAATGCGAGCTTATGTTTATGTATGACAAATTTTTTGGTGAATATAACCACTCCGTGGCACAGATACTTCTTACACGTTATGCAGTTGAAACCGAACAGAAAAGGCAAAACATAATAAACACTATTGACGAGCTCCTTTCAATGAATATAATCCCTATAATTAATGAGAACGACACCGTTGCCATTGATGAACTTGAAGGCAATAACTTTGGCGATAACGATATGCTCTCTGCAATTGTCGCAAGTCTTGTAAATGCGGACAGACTTATAATTCTTACTGACATTGACGGACTTTATGATTCTAATCCACGCGCCAATCCGGACGCTAAAAAAATAACTACTGTGGACAAAATAACTCCTGAAATTCTTGCAATGGCAGCAGGCTCCGGTTCAAACCGAGGTACCGGAGGAATGCTCACCAAATTGCAGGCGGCCGAATACGCTACAAGTCGCGGCGTCATATGTCATGTTATAAACGGATCAAATCCAAAAAGTCTTTATGAAATTTTAGACGGAAAAAACAAGGGAACAGTTTTCCTTGCAAAACCATAATTAAAAGGATGGATAATATGACTAAGCTCGAAACTATGGGCGTTAATGCAAAAAATTCCGCCCGATTTTTAATGACGGCAGGATCAAAAAAGGATGACGCTCTCAAGGCTATTGCCGATTCGCTCAAAGAAAACGCACATACTATAATAAAAGCAAACAATATTGATATAGAAAACGGTAAAAATGCAGGACTTACGGCGTCTTTGCTTGACCGTCTTGCTCTTACGCAGGAGCGCATTAATTCAATGGCAGACGGTGTGCTTCAAGTTGCTGCGCTTCCTGACCCTATCGGAACCGTTCTTGAGGGCAGAACTCTTAAAAACGGTCTGCGAATAGAAAAAGTAAGGGTGCCTATGGGCGTTATAGGAATAATATATGAGGCACGCCCCAACGTAACCTCGGACGCCGCGGCACTTTGCTTGAAAGCAGGCAGCGCGGTAATTTTGCGCGGCGGAAAAGAAGCCATTAATTCAAATAAAGCAATTGCCGACATAATGCGCAATGCAATTGAAAAAACAGGTTTTCCGCGTGACTGCATTGCTCTTGTGGAGGATACTTCACGTCAGAGCGCAACACAACTTATGCAGCTTTCCGAATATCTTGACGTGCTTATTCCCAGGGGAGGCGCCGGACTTATTAAAAGCGTTGTTGAAAACGCCAAAGTTCCTGTAATTGAAACAGGCGTAGGCAACTGCCACGTTTATGTTGACAAAAGCGCTGACCTTGAAATGGCTGCAAACATTATATTTAATGCCAAAACCTCCCGCCCTTCGGTATGTAATGCAATTGAAACGGTTCTTGTCCACAAAGACATTGCAAAAGAAGCCCTGCCAAGAATTAAGGCAGAGCTTGATAAAAAGAATGTTGAAATCCGCGGATGTAAGATTACAAAGTCAATTCTCGGCGAATGTGTTGTGCCTGCCACAGATAACGACTATGCAATTGAATTTCTTGATTACATCATAGCTGTCAAGGTCGTAGACAGTCTTGACGACGCGTTAAGCCACATTGCAAAATACAGTACGGGACACAGCGAAAGTATTATTACAAGCGACTATAACAGTGCTAACAGGTTTACGGGCTGTGTAGACTCCGCAGCTGTATATGTAAACGCTTCTACACGTTTTACTGACGGCGGCGAGTTTGGTTTGGGCGCAGAAATAGGTATTTCGACCCAAAAACTTCACGCAAGAGGTCCAATGGGGCTTAATGAGCTTACGAGCAGCAAGTTTATTATACACGGTAACGGTCAGATAAGATAAAATACTTTATATTAAAAGATACATCAGCGCAAGCAAAAGCGTAGGATCGGCTTTTTCTTCCATAAGCAAAATCATAAGCAGTAAAATTAAGCTTTGCTCTTTGTTTTTAAAAAGGACATCAAGCACATTGCTGTCATTTTCATTTTGCTTCTGTCCGGACGTTGCAGCTTTCTGCGGACTTTCGGGTGGTTTTTTCTCGCTTTCTTCATTAACATTTTGCTTTTGAGAACGGTTTTGTGAATTGTTTGAATAATAAGGCACTCTGGAATGCATTTGCTGTGCTCGTGCAAAAGCGTCTTCTTCAATGCTTGACATAAAATCACCTCACAATATCAGAACAAGCCGTTATCTTTTAAAAGAGGCAGTATTTTTAACAATTTAAGCATTCTTTCTGCCTGGTCAAGACGGTGCTGCTTATCTGCTCCGAGAAACGGACGTAATGAATTAAGCAGCCGTGTGGTATCATCATCGGTTTTCATCGACTGCATTATAGGCGCAAGATGTGTTATCGTTTGGAGCATATCTTCACTTATATTTTGCGTGACCGGCGCCTTTTCGGGCAGCTTGGGAGGCGTTTCTTTTTGAGACAGTCCAAGCTGTTCTCCGAGACTCTGCACCTGCTTTAGAGCCTCGGGATTGCTTAGTATCTGATTTATTTTATCTTGAATATCAGACATTCTATTCTCCGCCTAACAGCTTTAAAAGCGCCTGAGCCTGCGGACTGCTGAGCAAATCTTTGGTTTTTTGAGGGTCATTTAAAATTTCCTCAATTTTTTTAGTTTGCTCACTGTCCGAACTTTTTAACATATCCTTTACATTTCCCTCTTTCGCCGCACTTTTAAGCTGGTTTTCCGAAACACCCAAACGGTCTGATAATTCACTCAATAATTTTTTTATATTTTCATTATCTGCCATATAAACACCTCAACATATGTTATGCAGGCATATCAAATTTAGAACGGAGTTTTTTATGCGTATTTTAGTTGTTTCTGACACGCACGGCGATTTAAATACACTTATCCGCGCTGTCAATTCACAGCCGACTGCTGAAATCATTGTTCACTGCGGCGACGGTGAAGAACAGGTGCAGTTTTTAAAGGATAATTACAAGGATAAAATGATTGTTGGAGTTCGGGGTAACTGTGACTGGAACAGCCTGCTTCCCGCAACTGAAACTGTAAATGTATGCGGTAAAAAAATATTTGTCACCCACGGTCATCTTTACAATGCAAAATTGGGCCTGTGCCGTATTATGAGTGCGGCAAGAGAACAAAATGCCGATATTCTGCTGTTTGGACATACACACCAGGCAATGTGTTACTACGACGACGGACTTTATATGCTTAATCCCGGCTCCTGCCACGGATATATGGCAAGTTACGGTTATGTTGACATAACAGATAAGGGCGATATCGTGACAAATACTGTTAGTTTAAAATAAATGTAGAAAAATTTAATTATTAATGATATAATTATACTGTGTTAAGGTATGGAGGCGTTTATTTTGAATTTTAATGATTTTAACTTTGATGAAAGTACAAAACAGACGCTTCAGACAATTGACACACTTAACAGAATGCCGCATGCAATTATAATTGAAAGCAAAGATAAGGAAAAATCGCTTGAACTTGCGTCTTTTCTTTCAATGTGGGCAGTGTGTACAGGCAAAAATAAACCATGCGGAATATGTGAGCAATGTCACAAAGCTAAAGAAAAAGCACATGCAGACATTAAATATGCCTACCCTGAAAAAAAATCCAAAACTTACTCAATTGACCAGATGAGAGATATTTTAAAGGATTCTTTTATCCGCCCTAACGAGGCAAACGCAAAGGTATATATTTTTGAAGAAGCTGACAACAGACTGTCTGCGGTAGTTCAAAACTCTTTATTAAAACTTCTTGAAGAACCGCCGCAAAATGTATTTTTTATTCTCTTGTGCGAAAATTCAAAAAAACTTTTAATTACCATTCTTTCGCGCTGCGTATTGCTCAGAATAAAAAGCGAGCAAAAATTTGATAAATTTGCCGCACAAAGTGCAAAAGAAATAGTGCATGGTATTTTGTCAGCACGCGAATATGAACTTTTAAAAGCAATAAATACCTTGTGTGATAAAGAAAAATCAGACGAAATACTTTCAATAGTAAAATTAATTTTGCGTGACGGTCTTGCTATTCTTTCAGGTGCAGACTGCATTTTTGATGAAGAACTCGGAAAAATCATAAGTACGCATATGACTAAAAGTAAGATACTTGAAATGATTGAGCTGACCGAGGCTGCAAAATCAAAAATAACACAGAACATTAACATAAATTTGCTTGCAACATGGTTGTGCGGCGAATACAGGAGGATTTCATGGCAGAGATAATAGGAGTAAGATTTAAAGAAGTTGGCAAAGTGTACTACTTTGACCCTCTTGATAATAAACTTAATACAGGAGATATAGTAATTGTTGAAACCGCAAAAGGTATTGAATGCGGCGAAGTTGTCATTCCCAATAAAATAATAGATGACAGCAAGCTTGTTTATCCTCTAAAACCACTTATAAGAATTGCGACTGAGGAGGATTTAAATCATATTGCTGAAAACAAGCTTAAAGAAAGTGAAGCCCACAGAATATGCGAGGCGAAGATTGCCGAGCACAATCTTGACATGAAGCTTGTAAATGTTGAATACGCATTTGACAACAGTAAAATTCTGTTTTATTTTACAGCAGAAGGCAGAGTCGACTTTCGCGCTCTTGTAAAAGACCTTGCTTCTGTTTTCAAAACAAGAATCGAACTTAGACAAATCGGCGTCCGCGACGAAGCTAAAATGTTAGGAGGTCTTGGAATTTGCGGCAAGCCATTTTGTTGTTCAAGTTTTATAGGGGAATTTCAGCCTGTATCAATTAAAATGGCAAAAGAACAGGGACTTTCTCTCTCTCCCACTAAAATTTCGGGAACCTGCGGAAGACTTATGTGCTGCCTTAAATACGAGCATGAGGCATACATTGATTTACTTCACAAAACTCCAAAAATCGGTGCAATCGTCAACACTCCCGACGGTAAAGGTCTTGTTGTTGAAAACAACCTTATTTCCGCAACACTTAAAGTCAAACTTGACAACTCACCCGACGACGCTTTTCCAAGGACATACTCTGTTAAAGAGTGCCAACTTGTAAAAGACGGATACATCAGGGTTGACCAAACAGAAATGGAACAGTTAAAAGAGCTTGAATAAAAATCGATTTATTTTGTCAATATTCTAAGTATTATATGTAAAAACCCGAAAAATGTTTCCAAAACAATTGCATTTTATAAAATATATGTTACAATATAGATGAAATCAAAGAAGGAGGTGTTCTCCCGATGGCATACATAATTAATGATGACTGCATTTCATGCGGTGCTTGTGCTGACGCATGTCCTGTTTCGGCTATTACAGAAGGTGACGGCAAATACGTTATCGATGCCGATACTTGTGTTGATTGCGGCACTTGTGCAGAAACCTGCCCTGTTGGTGCTCCTCAGGAAGCTTGATAACAGGGATAATTAAGCAAAGTTTAAAAGGCAAAGGGTTTATTTTATTCCCTTGCCTTTTATTTTTTATCTTTATACCAGGATATAAAACTTTAAATATTGCCGTAAATCATATTAAGTAGTATAATAGTAAAAAGTAAAACAAAAGGATAGCGCCTATGAATAATATTCACCTTGAACCCCTTGGAAGCGGAATAAGCGTTTATGTCTCTGACTCCTACCGTTTTTCAACCGATACTATTCTGCTTGCCGATTTTTCCAAAATGCAGGGGCACAGAAAGTGCGTTGAACTCGGTACAGGCTGCGGAACAATTCCGCTTTTGTTGTGCAAAAACAACAAAGCTCTTAAAATTATTGCTGTTGAAATTCAAAAAGACGCGTGTACGCTTGCACAAAAAAGTGTTGATTACAATAAACTGAGCGATAATATAAAAATTGTAAATGCTGATTTAAAGAATCTTAAAGGCAGGCTGCCGTTTGGGTATTTTGACCTTGTTGTCTGCAATCCTCCATACAAAATCGGCGGAGGCGGAGTTGCCAATTTGCAAAGCGCAAAGCAAATTGCGCGCCACGAAACCGAATGTACTCTTGACGACATTTGCAAAAGCGCCTCAAATCTGTTGCAGTTCGGCGGCAGGCTTTGTATGTGCCAGCGTCCCGAACGGCTTGCGGATGTAATGGAATCAATGCGAAAATATGGCATTGAGCCTAAAACTCTGAGAATGGTTCAGCAACGCATTTCAAAATCGCCGAAATTATTTTTAATTGAGGGCAGACGCGGCGGAAACCGCGGGTTTTTAAATGTTTTGCCCACCCTTTTTATTGAAGATGACAAAGGTGATTTTTCAGAAGAAATGCTTGAAATTTACGGCAGTTACAAAGAAAATACAAAGCCGAAAGGATAAAAAATGAGCGGAATTTTATATGTAACGGGAACACCTATCGGAAATTTGTCAGACCTTTCTCCCCGTGCAGTACAAACGCTTGAAAGCGTAGATTTTATTGCGGCGGAGGACACTCGCGTTACCCTGAAATTGCTTAATCACTTTGGAATAAAAAAACCGATGGTAAGCTATTTTGAACACAACAAACGTGAACGCGGAGAGATAATATGTAACAGAATTGAATCGGGCGAAAACTGCGCGATAGTTACCGACGCAGGTATGCCGTGCATATCAGACCCCGGTGAAGATTTAATAAAATTATGCGGGGAACGCGGAATTAAAACCGTTGTAATTCCCGGACCGAGCGCGGTAATCTCCGCCCTTGCCGTATCGGGTCTTGATACGGGAAGATTTACGTTTGAGGGATTTCTCAGCGTAAACAAAAAGAGCCGAAACGAGCATTTGCAAAGTCTTAAAAACGAGCGCCGTACAATGATTTTTTATGAAGCGCCGCACAAGCTGCCCTCTACGCTGCGCGATCTGTACTCAACGTTTGGTGAGCGCAGGCTTTCAATTGTGCGTGAGCTGACCAAAATTCACGAAGAAGTCATACGCACTACCACAAAATATGCGGCGGAAAATCTTGCCGACCAAAGCCTAAAGGGTGAATTTGTTCTTGTACTTGAGGGCGCTCCCCAAAAAAACGAAGAAGAACTCACGCTCGAATATGCCGTTGACACCGCGCGAAAGCTGATTGAAAACGGCACAAAGCCTACCGAGGCGGCAAAACAGGCGTCGGTAATTACAGGCTTTAGGAAAAACGAAATTTACAGGGAGCTGTTGTAATGACTTACGAACAAGCGCTCGGCAAAATCCATTCGCTGCTTACATTCGGGTCGCGCCCCGGACTTGACAGAATGCTGACTTTGCTTGACAGAATGAACAATCCGCAGGACAAGCTTAAATATATTCACGTTGCGGGCACAAACGGAAAGGGCTCTGTCTGTGCAATGCTTTCGTCCGTTCTGATTTCCGCGGGGTACAAAACAGGTCTGTTTATATCTCCTTACATCACTGATTTTCGCGAGCGGATTCAAATTAACAATACAATGATAAGCAAAGAGACTTTGATCCGTGCCGTTGAAGAAACCTTTCCTATTATTGAAAGCCTTCAAAACGACGGCATTGTCATAACAGAGTTTGAGTATGTAAACGCACTTGAATTTTTTATTCACTCAAAGGAAAACTGCGACATTGTTGTGCTTGAAACGGGTATGGGCGGTCTGCTTGACTGCACAAATGTTATTAAATCTCCCCTTTGTTCAATAATAACTGCAATCGGGCTTGACCATACCGCTATTCTCGGCAATTCAACAGAAGAAATTGCAAAACAAAAGTGTGGCATATTTAAAGAAAATTCAATCGCCGTAACCTCTAAGCAGGATATAAAATCAATGGAGGTTATTGAACAGTACGCCCGTAAGGTTAAAATACCGCTTGCAAAAAGCGATAGTGTAAACATTAAAATAAAAAGTCAAACTTTGAGCGAGAGCGTGTTTGACTTTAACGGCACGGAAATTCACCTTCACCTTGCAGGAGATCACCAAATTGAAAATGCAAAGACCTCTCTTGCTGCAATTGACGTGCTGCGGCTTAACGAAATTATTAATGTGACTGACGCTAACATTCAAGCAGGCTTTGCAAACGCAGTAAATCCGGCACGCCTTGAAACCCTGTGTAAAAACCCCGCCGTGATTCTTGACGGCGCGCACAATCCCAACGGATGCGAGGCTCTTAAAAACGCGGTAAAAAAATTTTTGCCCGATAAAAAAGTGATCGGTATTATTGGTATGCTTGCCGACAAAGACAGCGAAAGCTCTTTAAAGCTGCTTGAAACCGCCTTTGACGAGGTCTGCACCGTTCCGGTAAATAACCCTCGCGCACTTCCTCCTGCCGAGCTTGCGCAAAAGTGTTCTCACTATTTTGACAGTGTCAAAACTTTTGACAGCTTTAAACTCGCCTTTGACCTTGCTCTTGAAAAGGCTGAAAAAACAGACTGTGCAATTATTATTTGCGGTTCTCTCTATCTTGCAGGTGAAATGCGCCCTTACATTTTAGATAAAGTCAGATAATTTTTTTATTACAACAGAATAAAACAAATTTTTTGCTCCATACTATATATGATAAGTATGGAGTTTATTTTTTGTAAAGGAATGTTTAAAATGCTGAAAACAGAATTTAAAAACAATATTCTGACTGCTTACATAGACGGTGAAATCGACCACGATTCAGCCGCCAAAATCAGAACAAGAATTGACGGAGCGGCACAGTCATTTAAACCAAGGCTGTTATGTCTTGACTTCTCAAAAGTAACATTTATGGACTCATCCGGCGTGGGACTTGTTATGGGACGGTACCGTCAAATCAAACTGCTCGGCGGCGCTCTGCGAGTAATAAATATACCTGACAGTATGTATAAAATTTTTGCAATGTCGGGAATTGAAAGTCTGGGGGTGCTGAGATGAACACAGTTAATGAAATGAGCCTCAGCTTTTTGTCTAAAAGCTGTAACGAAGCATTCGCCCGAAGCGTAGTTGCCGCCTTTGTAATGAATCTTGACCCCACTATCAATGAACTGAGCGATATAAAAACTGCCGTTTCCGAAGCCGTTACAAACTCTATTGTACACGGATACAAACGGTCAAGCGGAATTATTTACATAAAAGGAAAAATAACAGATGAAAATAAAGTAATTATCAAAATTCGCGACAAGGGCTGCGGAATTGAAGATATAAAAAAGGCAATGGAGCCGCTTTTTACTACCGCACCCGAAGAAGAACGCGCAGGTCTCGGTTTTGCAGTAATGCAGAGCTTTTGCGACAAAGTAAAGGTCAAGTCAACTGTAAACAAGGGTACAACAATAACGCTTGAAAAAACAATATCCGTTCAAAATGATTAACAAAAACGATACCGCCAAAAGCAATATGGGGCTTGTACACGCGTGCTGCAAGCGTTTTGCAAATAAAGGCATTGAATACGAGGAGCTTTTTTCAGCAGGATGTCTGGGTCTTGTAAAAGCAATGAACAATTTTGACGAAGAACGAAACTTGCAGTTTTCTACTTACGCCTTTCCGGTTATTATGGGCGAAATAAAAAGGCTTTTCCGCGACGGAGGAACAGTCAAGGTGGGACGTACCCTAAAAGAGCTTGCTTTAAAAATTTATAAACTTAATAATGAAAACAAAATACGAAACGGAACAGAACTGTCTGTTTCACAGCTCGCGCAAAAACTTGATGTCACAGAAGAAAAAATTATTGACGCGCTCAACTGTGTTCGTCTGCCTATGTCTTTAACTGCCGAATACGATGAGGACGGAAATCCACAGCTTGATATACCCGTTAACGATATTCAGGACGAAATATCCGAAAAGCTAAGCCTTAAAGAAGCCATAAACCAACTTGATGAAAACGACAAAAAAATTATTGATCTTAGGTACTATCAAAACAAAACTCAGGCACAAACAGCAAAAACTCTTGATATGACCCAGGTACAGGTAAGCAGACGCGAACGCAAAATTCTCGGCATAATAAGAAAGAAAATGAGTGTTTAGTTTTAATTAAATCTGTTTAGTTTCTAAGTAAAAAAGGTTTGGCAATCTATTATGACTGTCAAACCTTTTAATAATATTAAAACTCAATGCGGATATTTTTCAATCAGTTCACGCAAATCATAGGGTGTAGCCTGATATACAAAGTAGTTAAGCCAGTTTGTATAAAGAAGCGTTGCATTGCTTCTCCACACCATCATTGGTGTACAAGAGGCATCATCGTTAGGAAAATAGTTGTACGGAACACTCGGATCAAGACCTTTGCTTTTATCTCGAAAATACTCGTTTGCAAGGGACCGGCGGTCATATTCCGCATGGCCGAGTACAAATACCTGTCTGCCTGTTTTGCTGCTTACAACGGTAACTCCCGCCTTGTCGGAAACGGCAAGTACTTCAAGCTCAAGGCACTTTTTTATATCTTCTTCCCTTATTCCGGTATAGCGTGAATGCGGGATTTTGAACGTATCGTCAAATCCCCTCATCAGAGGATGGATCGGGTTTAAAATTTTGTGGGTATATATTCCGCTGAGTTTTTCCGGCAGCTTGTATTTTTTTATGCCATAATGATAATACAGCCCTGCCTGAGCGCCCCAACATATGTGAAATGTTGAATATACATTGTGCTTTGACCACCGCATAATTTCACACAATTCACTCCAGTAATCAACTTCCTCAAAATCAAGATGTTCTACGGGAGCTCCCGTAATAATCATACCGTCGAAGCTTTCATTTTTAACCTGATTAAAGGTTTTATAAAAGGTGGTAAGATGATGAGGCGAGGTGTTTTTTGATGTATGAGAAGCCATTTGCAAAAGTTCAATATCAATTTGCAGCGGACTGTTACCCAATAATCTTAAAAGCTGTGTCTCCGTTTCAATTTTAGTGGGCATTAGATTTAAAATAATAATTTTCAAAGGACGAATGTCCTGCTTTAAAGCAACGTCTTCCGGCATAACAAAAATATTTTCAGATTCAAGCACCTTGATCGCCGGCAAATTACTTTGAACCTTTATCGGCATTTTATCACCGCCTTTTTAACTCTCACATAATAACAGTCAAATAAAATAAGACTTTGATCAATACTGCTTGCCCCAGTAAACCATATGCTTTGCAGATTTGCCGCAGCACACGCAGGCATCACCGATATGTTCCTCTTCAAAAGGAATACATCTGCTCTTTACACCGCCGGTAACCTCTTTAAGCTTTTCTTCACAGGCAGAATCTCCGCACCACATTGCCTTGATAAAACCGGGATGATTTTTGGCAATGTCAATAAACTCATCATAGTTTGTTGCTGAAAAAGTCTTTTCCTCTGTATTTTTAAGGGCGCGTTCATACATTGAATTGTGAATATCCTGCAAAAGATTTTCAATAAATTCAGTAATATTTTCAAGCTGTACAAACGATTTTTCACGGGTATCGCGGCGCACTACAACACACTGGTTTTTTTCAATATCCTTAGGTCCTATTTCAACTCTTACCGGAACGCCCTTCATTTCATATTCCGAGAACTTCCAGCCCGGAGCATGGTCGGAATCGTCAAGCTTTACTCTGAACTTTTTCATAAGCTCTGCTTTAAGCCCGTTCGCTTTTTCGAGCACACCCTCTTTGTGCTGCGCCACCGGAATCACCACAACCTGAACAGGTGAGATCTTAGGCGGCAGAATAAGACCGTCGTCATCTCCGTGTACCATTATTATTGCGCCGATCATTCTGGTTGAGGCTCCCCATGATGTCTGATGGGGATAATGCAGCTTGTTGTCTTTGCCCGTAAATGTAATTCCAAAGTTCTTTGCAAAACCGTCGCCGAAGTAATGCGACGTGCCTCCCTGTAAAGCAACTCCGTTATGCATCATTGGCTCAATTGTATATGTTTCTTCCGCTCCGGCAAACTTTTCTTTCTCGGTTTTTCTGCCCACTACCGCGGGAATTGCAAGAGTATCTCTATAAAAGCTTTCGTAAACCCGCAGCATTTTAAGTGTCTCTTCCTTTGCCTCTTCTGCTGTTTCGTGCATTGTGTGACCTTCCTGCCACAAAAATTCAGACGTACGCAGAAACGGACGTGTTGTTTTTTCCCATCTTACAACACTGCACCATTGGTTATAAAGCTTTGGAAGATCTCTGTAAGTATTTATAATCTTCTTATAGTGTTCGCAAAAAAGCGTTTCCGAAGTCGGACGAACTGCAAGGCGCTCGGCAAGGTTCTCCTGTCCTCCTACCGTTACCCATGCACATTCCGGGGCAAACCCCTCGACGTGGTCTTTTTCTTTTTGAAGCAGACTTTCGGGAATAAACATGGGCATATAAACATTTTCGTGACCTGTTTCTTTAAATCTGCGGTCAAGATCTGCCTGAATATTTTCCCAAATAGCGTAGCCGTACGGTCTTATTACCATACAGCCTTTTACGCCGGAATAGTCAACAAGCTCAGCTTTTTTTACAATGTCTGTGTACCATTTTGAAAAGTCCTCGTCTCTGCTTGTTATGGCCTCTACCATTTTTTTGTCATTTGCCATAATGTTCCCCCCGTAACAGGATATTAGTCGCAGGTTTGTACCAAATAAATATAAACAGATTCTATATTTGCCGAATGCAAACCCAATGCTTTTATTATACAATATATTAAATTTTTTGCAAGTGCCCTGCCTTATTCAAAACACCGGTTTAAAACCAAATTGTTTACAAAAAAATAAGGCCGGGATCCCCCGACCTTTAATGACAAATTATGAATTAGCCTCAATGTAAGAAACAAGTGCTCCTACTGTTTTAATGTTTTCAATTTCTTCATCAGGAACTTCAACTTCAAATTCATCCTCAATTGACATAAGAAGATCTACTACGTCAAGTGAATCTGCGCCGAGATCTTCCTGTAAATCTGTTTCTGCCGTAATCTTATCCTCTTCTACATCAAACTGATCCGCAAGAATTGATTTGACCTTTTCCAATACCATTGGTAATTCCTCCCATAAAATTATAAATTAAATTATTATTTGCATCCATTGTAATTATGGACAAAAGCACATATTTTATGCTACAATGGTGTAAAAGCAAATTATGGTTTGCCTTTCTTCAATAATATTATTGATTATTTGCTGCTTTGTCAATATATATTTTAAAATTTTTAAATTTTTTTTAAATTTGCATAAATAAATATTTTTATAAAGAAATCTGCATAGTTAAGAAAATTAAAATTTTGGAGGATTTAAAATGAGTATAAAAAGATTTGCGGTAATAGGTCATCCCATAGGTCATACAATGTCGCCGTTTATACATAAAAGACTTTTTTCTCTTTCAGGCGTTAACGCCGAATACACAGTGCTTGACATTGCGCCCGAAAACCTGAGTTTTGAATATGATAAAACTTTATCAAAGCTTGACGGATATAACATTACTATTCCGCATAAGCAGAACATAATACATTTTATTGATAAAATTGATGACAAAGCAAAAATGTACGGCAGTGTTAACACGGTTTTAAACAAAAACGGCACTGCAAAAGGATACACAACCGACCCCGACGGATTTTTAAAGGCTCTTGACGCCGCAGGCATTGTTCTTAAAAACAGAATTGTAATTCTCGGCTGCGGCGGAGTTGCAAGAACAATGGCATATGAAGTTGCGCTGAAAAAGCTTTCTCTTCTTTTTGCCGTAAGAAAGGATGATTTAGCCATTGTTCAGCATTTATGCGAAGAAATAAGAAAAACCGTTTGCGGAGCAGATGTGAAATATTGTTTGATAGACGAGCTTTCGGGAGATATTGACGTGCTTATCAACGCAACTCCGCTCGGAATGTTTCCCAAAACAGATGAACAGCCCGTATCTGACGAAGTTATTTCAAAATGCTCAAATGTATTTGACGCCGTATATAATCCGCTTGAAACAAAGCTTATTCAAAAGGCAAGGGCAAACGGCGCTAATGCCGAGAGCGGTATGTCAATGCTTGTATGGCAGGCAGTTGCAGCTCACGAAAAATGGGACGGTTCGGTTTATGACGCAGGCGATATTGCAAAGCTGTGCATTGACGCGTCAAAAGAGCTTATCGAAAGATAAAATTACTTGGAGAGTTAAAATGGACAACATAGTTTTATGCGGTTTTATGGGGTGCGGAAAATCTACTGTCGGCCGCAATGTGGCTCGAAAATCCGGAAGAAAATTTATTGATATGGACCTTTATATTGAGAAAAAAACAAATATGAAAATATCTGAAATTTTTGAAAAATACGGTGAAAGCGGGTTCCGTGATATGGAGCATTACGCCTGCATTGAGCTTTCGCAAATGAGCGGTCTTGTAATCGCTTCGGGAGGCGGCGCGTTTACATTCAAGCGCAACATAGACGTTTTTAAAGGCAAAGATACCATTGTTCTGCTTGACGTACCTCTTGAAACAATAAAAATGCGGCTGAAAAACGATAAACACCGTCCTCTTTTGCAGAGACCGGATAAAAACAAAGTTATCAAAGAGCTTTATCAAAAGCGTCTGCCCCTGTACAACAGCGCCGCCGATATTGTAATAAGCGGCAAAAACACGCCTCTTAAAACGGCTTATGCCGTAATTAATGCGGTGAACAGTATAAAAAAATGATTTGCTATATTGATTATAGCACTTTAAAGTGGTAAAATATATAATATTAAATTTACATAAGCGAAAGGATATAAACAAATGATTATAGTCTTAAAACCGTCAACATCAGATGAACAGCTTATGTGCTTTACACAAAAGCTGAAAGAAACTTATGGTGTAAAAGTAAATAGATGGGACGGCGTTCAGTCAACCGTTCTTGGTCTTATAGGCGACACAACAAAAATAGATATTGAATACATTGACGCTCAGGACATAGTTGAAAGCGTAAAGCGTGTACAGGAACCGTATAAAAAAGCAAACAGAAAGTTCCATCCGGACAATACGGTTATAAAAGTAAACGATAATGTAACTATCGGAGACGGCAGTCTGCACATAATGGCAGGACCTTGTTCAGTTGAAAGCGAAGAACAGATCATACAGATCTCAAAAGATATTAAGGCGTCTGGAGCAACCATATTGCGCGGAGGGGCATTTAAACCGCGCACATCGCCATATGCTTTTCAGGGACTTAAAGCAGAGGGTCTTGACCTTCTTAAAACTGCCCGCAAGGAAACGGGGCTTCCTATAGTTACCGAAATTATGCGCGCATCTCACATTGATATGTTTGAAAACGTAGACATTATTCAGGTTGGCGCAAGAAATATGCAAAACTTTGAGCTTTTAAAGGAGTTGGGCAAAACAGACAAGCCAATTCTTTTAAAGCGAGGACTTGCCGCAACAATTGAAGAATGGCTTATGAGTGCCGAATATATTATGGCAGGCGGAAACAATAATGTAATTCTCTGCGAACGCGGCATACGTACATATGAAACATTTACCCGCAATACGCTTGACATTTCCGCAATTCCTATTGTAAAACAGCTTTCTCACCTCCCCGTTGTTGTAGACCCAAGCCATGCGTCGGGCAAGTCGTGGCTTGTTGAACCGCTTGCAATGGCGGCAGTCGCCGCAGGCGCTGACGGACTAATAATAGAGGTTCACAACGACCCTCCCCATGCTCTTTCTGACGGCGCACAGTCGCTTACACCCAAACAGTTTGACAGAGTTGCAAAAAAAGTATTTGCACTTAAAAACGCACTTAATACAAAGGTTTAACAATAAAAACGGAGGCTTTTGCAATGAAAATTGCTGTAGTTGGACTTGGAATAATAGGAGGCAGCTTTTGCAGAGCAATCAAAAAATATACCGACCATTACGTAATAGGAATCAACCGTACGGCTCAAACGGCTCAAACGGCGCTGAAGTCAGGCGCAATTGACGAAATAGGCACCTGCGAAAGTCTTTCAAAAGCAGATATTGTAATTTTGGCAATGTACCCGCAGGCAGATATTGATTTTGTAAAGGTAAACGGCCGCTTTATAAAAAAAGGAGCAATTGTAACAGACGCTTCGGGAATTAAACGTGCAATATGCCCGGAGTTAAAAAATCTTGCACAAAAATTCGGTTTTATTTTTGTTGGAAGTCATCCGATGGCAGGTAAAGAGAAAAACGGTTTCGAGGCGTCGGACGCTGACCTCTACAAAAATGCCAACTTTATAATAACCCCCTGCGGAGCAAAACAAAAATATGTTGACATTCTTTCATCTCTTGCAAGGGCAATCGGTTTTAAAACAATAAAAATTACTACTCCCGAAGAACACGACAGAATGATTGCGTTTACCTCGCAGCTTCCGCACGTTCTTGCCTGTTCATATGTTCTGAGCCCGTGCTGTCCCAATCACAACGGTTTTTCGGCGGGCAGTTACCGTGATGTATCAAGGGTCGCCAACATAAATTCAAAACTATGGAGCGAGCTTTTTCTTGAAAATAAAGAACCCCTTGTTGAGGAACTTGACATTTTGATAGGAAATATTACCAAAATAATAAACGCCATTAAGGCTAACGATAAAGAAACTCTTACCGAACTTCTTGAAAAAGGTCACAAGGTCAAAGAAAAGCTTGGGGAATAAAATGCACTTTGAGAGGAGCGTTATTGTTGAGAACAATTCATGTTGATACCGGAAAACCATATGATATTTTTATTGAAAGAGGCATTATAGATAAATGCGGCGAGTATGTCAAAAAGATTTCGTGCGCACAAAAGGTCACGGTAATTACCGACTCCAATGTCGCTCCCCACTATCAGTGGCGTGTGCTAAACTCGTTTGAAAAGCAGGGATTTAATGTTACAACTCACATTTTCAAAGCCGGCGAGGAATCAAAAAAACTAAGTACTGTTTCTGAAATGTACCACACTCTTGCAGAGTTTAAAATGACGCGCAGGGATTTGATTGTGGCTTTGGGCGGAGGCGTTACGGGCGACATGGCGGGTTTTGCCGCTGCAACATGGCTGAGAGGCATTGACTTTATTCAGGTGCCTACTTCTCTGCTTGCACAGGTTGACTCATCAGTCGGCGGAAAAACAGGTGTTGACATACCTCAGGGAAAAAATCTTGTCGGTGCGTTTCATCAGCCAAAGGCCGTGCTTATTGACCCCGACACGCTAAGCACTCTGCCAAACGAATATATAAACGACGGTATGGCGGAGGTTATCAAGTACGGCTGCATCAAAGACGCCGAATTTTTTGACAGTCTTGCCGCTTTTAATGCGCTGGAGCACATTGAAGATGTAATTGAAAAATGTGTTACTGTAAAACGTGACGTTGTAAGCCGCGACGAACACGAATCGGGCGAAAGAATGCTTTTAAACTTCGGTCACACTCTCGGTCACGCAATTGAAAAAATATATGATTTCAAAGGTATTTCTCACGGAATGGCCGTTGCCATAGGTATGATACTTATGGCGAAAGCGGGAGAAAAAGAAGGAATTACCGAAAACGGCACGTCAAAAAAAATTGCCGACGTTTGTATTAAATACGGTCTGCCGACAAGTGACGAAGCAACCTTTGAAGATATGGTAAATGCAGCTAAAGGCGACAAAAAAACCGCAGGAGGCTGTATTAACCTTGTACTTCTCAGAAAAATAGGCGACAGCTATACCAAAAAAATAAAGCTTGACGACCTTCTTAATTTTATAAAAACAGACTGAAATTTTGGGAGATACCTAATGTCAAACGTAATTTATTCACCATTTACGCCGCACGGAACAGTTACGGCACCGCCTTCAAAAAGCGATGTTCACCGCGCCATAATATGCGCGGCGCTTTCAAAGGGCAAAAGCACAATTTCACCTGTTGCACTTTCAAATGACATTAAGGCAACGATTGGTTGTGTTGAGGCACTGGGCGCGGAAACTGACCTCTCAAATAATGTTCTGACGGTTGACGGAACACATATTTTTGAAAATAAAAAGGCCGTTCTCAACTGCGGAGAAAGCGGCAGTACACTAAGATTCTTTATTCCGGTTGCCGCGGCAGGAGGAGTAAACGCAAAATTTACAGGCAGCGGCAGACTTCCCGAACGCCCTATCGGAATTTTTACGGACGCTTTGCCAAAAGCAGGTGTTCAATGCAAAACAGAGGGAGGATTGCCTCTTGAAATTTCCGGCAGACTGCAAAGCGGAAGATTTGAAATTCCCGGAAATGTAAGTTCTCAGTTTATTACGGGACTGCTTTTTGCCCTGCCTCTGCTTGAAAATGACAGCGATATTGTTCTTACCTCTCCTATTGAGAGTATCGGCTACATAAATATGACTATTTATACAATGGCAAAGTTCGGAGTCAGCGTAAATGAAACCGACTGCGGCTGGCATATAAAAGGCGGTCAGCGATATTCCCCTGTTAACTACACAACCGACGGCGACTGGTCGCAGGCTGCTTTCTTTATGGCGAGCGGTGCGGTCGGCGGCGAAATAACCGTAAACGGATTAAATAAAAGCTCCGCACAGGGGGACAAAAAAATTGCCGATATACTTGCGGACTTTGGCGCTGATGTCAAATGGAACAGTTCGGGCGTTACCGTAAAGCAAAACAAACTGCACGCAATAACTATCGACGCATCGCAAATACCCGACCTTGTTCCCGTTCTTGCGGTCTGCGCCTCGTTTGCCGAGGGCACAACAAAAATAATCAATGCCGCAAGACTCAGAATAAAAGAGAGCGACAGGCTTACTTCTTCCGCAAATTTGCTAAACACGCTCGGAGGCTCGGTTAATGAGCTTTTCGACGGTCTTGAAATAAAGGGCATAAATAAGCTCAGTCAAGGCAGGGTCTGCGGCTGTAATGACCACAGAATAGTAATGTCAGCGGCAGTATGTGCGTCACGGGCAACCGGCGCAATTGAATGTTCTGACGCACTCAGCATAAACAAAAGTTATCCGGACTTTTTTAAAGATTATAACAGCATTGGGGGAAAGGCAAATGTCATCGACCTACGGTGAAAAAATAAAAATATCTGTATTCGGTGAAAGCCACGGCAACGGAATCGGCGTTGTAATAGACGGTCTGCCCGCAGGAGTAAAAATTGATATGGACAAGGTTCTCGTTCAAATGGCAAGACGCGCTCCCGGCAATGACAAAACATCTACAACACGCAAAGAAAGCGACATCCCAAAAGTTTTATCGGGAATGCTCAACGGCGTCCTTACGGGCGCTCCGCTCTGCGCGGTAATAGAAAACACAAACACAAAAAGCGGTGACTACGGCAACATTATTAGCTGTCCCAGACCCGGTCACAGCGATTACACGGCTTTTGTAAAATACAACGCTTCAAACGATGTTCGCGGCGGCGGACATTTTTCGGGCAGAATAACGGCTCCCATTGTTTTTGCGGGTGCTGTGTGCAGACAAATTCTTGAAAACAAAGGCATTAAAATTGCCGCCCATATCAACAGCATAGGAGATGTAAACGACAGCCGTTTTGACCCTGTTTGCATTGATGATGAGCTTATAAACAGACTTAACAATTCACCGTTTTCACTGATTGACCAAAGCATTGAACAGGATATGAGAAGTCAGGTAGAGGCGGCAAGAATTAACCTTGACAGCATTGGCGGCACAGTTGAATGTGCCGTAACAGGAATTAAAGCGGGAATAGGCGAGCCTATGTTCAACGGTGTTGAGGGTGTTATTGCCAAGGCGGTTTTCGGAGTTCCCGCAATAAAGGGCATTGAATTTGGCAGGGGCTTTGAGCTTGCAAAAATGCGCGGCTCACAGTCAAATGACCCGTTTGAATATAAAGACGGCAAGGTTGTCACAAAAACAAACAACTGCGGAGGAATACTGGGCGGCATAACCGACGGTATGCCCATTCTGTTTACGGCGGCAGTAAAGCCCACGCCGTCAATTGCGCAAAAACAGCAAACGGTCGATTTGCAAAAAAAAGAAAATGCCCAACTTGAAATTAAGGGCAGGCATGACCCTTGCATTGTTCCGCGCGCCGTGCCGGTAATTGAGGCAGTAACGGCAATAGCTATAATTAATCTGATGTAAAAGGGATGTATCTAAATGCAGGATTTGAGCAAAATCAGAGATGAAATAGACAAAATTGACAAAGAGCTTATTAAACTTTTTAAAAGGAGAATGGACTGCGCTAAAGCAGTAGGCTGCTATAAAAAAGAAAATAATATCCCCGTGCTTAATCAGGCAAGAGAAAACGAGATTCTTGACTGCGTTGAAAAACAGGGCAAAGAATACGGCGCATATTCAAGGCTGCTGTATTCTAACATTATGGAGCTTTCCCGCGCGCTTCAGCACAACATAGTAGGCAGCGGAGAAGCCTTAAAGGAAGTTATTCTCAACGCGTCATCAAAAATGCCCATGTCGGGCATAAAGGCAGGCTATCAGGGAATTAAAGGAGCAAACGGACACGAAGCTACACTAAAGCTTTTTCCGAACGGCATTCCAACCTCTTACAAAACCTTTGACGATGTGTTTGACGCCGTAGATAAGGGCGAAGTAAGCTATGGCGTTTTGCCTGTGGAAAATTCAAATGCCGGCTCTGTTTCTGCTGTGTATGACCTCATTTTAAGACACCGTTTTTACATTGTAGGCGCTTTGGATATGCCCATTGACTACTGTCTTGCAGGACTTAAACAGGCTCAATTTTCCGATATTGAAAAGATATGGTCACATCCGCAGTCTATTTCACAATGTTCCAATTACATTGCAAGACACAATTTTGAGGCAATTCCCTGCGCAAATACCGCAGTTGCCGCAAGAGACGCTGCCAAAGAAAAACGTCTTAATGTGGCGGCAATTTGTTCCTATAAGGCGGCGGATGAATACGGACTTAAAATACTTGACGATCATTTGCAGGACAGCAGGGAAAACACAACCCGTTTTATTGTAATTTCTAAAAAGCTGTACATACCTGAGAACGCAAATAAAATAAGTCTTTGCTTTTCTCTGCCCCATGTCACAGGTTCTTTATACAGCCTTTTGTGCCGGTTTAATTCACTTGGACTTAACCTTACAAAAATTGAATCGCGCCCAATAAAAGGAAAAGAATTTGAATATTTGTTCTATCTTGATTTTTCGGGAAATGTCCACAGCAATAATGTTGTTAATTTGATAAGTCAGTTAAATGAAGAAATGCCCGAGTTCAGCTTTTTGGGCAATTACTGCGAGCTTTAATTTTATATTTTATTAACGAAAATCCCCGACATTGGCATAAAGCCATGTCGGGGATTCCCGTGTGATAATATTTTATAACTCTCAGTTTTTAAATGCGGAACATTTAAAAACATGGGAGAAATAAAAAGCTAAATTGTAATTATGGGTTGTAAACATCCCATGTGCCGGAATACTTACCATCTGAGCCGGCGCTTTCATTTGCAACAAATATATTTTTACCTGACTCTGTTGCAAGGTCGCCTGTCTGTTTTGCTCCTGACCAACTTGTCTTATTTACAAACAAAAAGCCCGTAACGCCGTCAATCGGTAAAGTATCATAGTAAGTGTATGACCAAATATCAAGATCATTACCATTTGTATCTACCAATGGCTCCATTTGTATCCACTTCTGATCAATACCAAATGACCAACCGTAAATATATACATTTGTCCATTTTGATTTTCTGTTATCAAAGTAGATTGTTCTTTCAGTTTCTTGAGATTTTGGAGCATTGGGGTCAAATGTTTCATACAAACCAGGCACTCCATCGCCAATAATTTTGTAAGCGTTGTATGATTTTCTATCTCCTATGTGTTCCCAACTATTAAGGATAACACCTGTTTGGGTAGTTTCATCCCACTTTGAATTTATGTCAAATGTTTCTTTTGTGGTATCAAACGGGGTTCTATATATTGAAAGATTAATCCATCCTTCCGGTAAATCAAAAATGAAATAACCTGCAACACCATCTGGGTTTTCTTGATAATCTTTTGCAGCTATAGCTTCACCCGTATCATCGTTATATACCCACATCTTTCCGCCTTCATTTGTAAGCCATGAAACATAGTTAGGTATATAGAATGTTATAGCAGAACCTGGTTTTATTGTAGAACCAGGAACCGTAGGTTCAGGTTCTGCCGTTGTAGGATCCTGTGCTGATGTTGTAGGCTGTTCGTCTGTCGGCTGAGGTGCCACTGTTGTAGATGCAGGTGCGTCTGAACCAAACTGAACAACTTCGCCTATTTTATATTCAACATTATATGCCGCAAGATATTTTTGAACTAATGTAACGTCGTTAACGTCAATAACTCCGCTGCCGTCAACATCTGCCGCAAGAGCTGCTGTGCCGTCAAGCGCAAAGTAAGCCGCAATGTGCTTTTGAATATGTGTTACGTCTTTTACGTCTACTTTTCCTGAACCGTCTGCATCGCCCAAAAGAACTTCAATTGTTCCTCCGACAGGTGCAGTTGTTTCAGCGGTAACTGTTGTTGCTTCGGTTGTTTCAGAAAGTTCTGTCGTCACAACAACAGTTGTTGACTCAGTTGTCTCAGTTGTCTCAGAAACAGTAGTCTCAGGAGCTTTTGTTGTTTCAAACTCTTCATCAAAAGTTTTAAAGGTAATGCCTTTTTCTTCTGCAAATTTTTGAGCAGAACTTTCGATGTTTCCATAAATAGTTACTCTGCTTGTACTTGTTTCTTGTTTGGTTCCCTTATCATAGAAAGTTTTTGTATCGAATGATATATTATCTGAGTAACAATAAATGCTACGCAAACCAATATTACCGCCAAAGGCATACATTCCAATACTTGCATTTGAATTAATTTTAATAGTTTTCAGTGTGGGTATTCCATTAAATGAATACTCTCCAATTTTATTCATTGATTTTGGAAATTCAATTACTGTTAAAGCGGTTTTTTCAAATGCACTTGTTCCAATATTTATTGTACCCTCATTAAGAGTAACTGACTCTAATGATGAACAATTCGCGAAAACGTAATTATTTATAAAAGCTACGGTACCTGGAATATTAACAGATTTAATCTTTTGATTATCTTTAAACACGGAATCATCTATATCAACTACCGTATATTCAACACCGTCGTGGTTTACCTTTTCAGGAATAACAACATCCGTTGTTTTGTTATCAAATTTTGTAACCTTCACAGTATCATTTCCAGTAACGGTAAATGTTAGGTTACCGTCTGTAAATGGTTCCACTTCAACAGGAGGTGCTTCTGTTGATGTTTGTTCCTCAATAGGTTCAAATTTAATACTATTTTCTTTTGCAAATGTTTCAGCTGTGCTTCCTGCATAACCGTGAATAGTTAATAAGTCTTTCTGTGGACCATTTTCAAAAGTATAGCTATCAATAGTAATTTCCTTGTCATAAAAATACACATCTTTTAGTCCTTTACAGTTCCAAAAAATTCCACCATTACTACCTGTAGATTTCATACCCTCGTTAAAAATTACTGTTTGCAGTGATTTACAGCCTGAAAAACCGCTATTCATATTTTCGATAGTTCCGGGAATACTAACCCATATAATATTAGAATTCCTAAAAGCATCTCCATTTATCTCTGTTACTGTATATTCCTTATCGCCATTACTTACTTTATCAGGAATTTCAACAACTGTTTTGCTATTGTCAAATGCTTTAAGCTGAGCAGTAGTGTCTGTTGGAGTAACAAATGTAAACTCACCGCTTTGGAATGCTGTTAATGCTAAGGTAGGATCATAAGTAGTGCTAACTGAAACATTAGGCGAAGTACCCAAGATAACACTAATAGTTTTACTTGCTATAGCTGCATACCATTGAGCATTTTTAACTGGCTCTGAGCTGGAATCAAGCCCCTGAAGTGTAAAGTTTACTGTGGTTGTTAAATCTACAGGTAATTTTAATTCAAACACATCATAATTATCAATAAAACCTAAATACGATGCATTGAATGTATGGGATGTTGGTTTCTCATCTTCTGGTTTATCTTTATAAGAACCTGTAGCTTTAAGACTTTCGACACCAACTTCTGATAGTTTCCTCTGAGGTCCACAAATGTAAACTGTTCTTGTTGCAGTTTCTTCTTCTAAAGCTACAAAAGTATAACCCTTTGAAGTTGCAAGGGCTTCTGCAGTGCTGCCAGGATGACCATGAATCTTAAATTTAGATATATCTAAATTACTTTTGTCAAAACCGCCACCAAAATTGTTTTTATCTTTATAACAATAAACATTTTCTAATGAACTGCAGCCAGTAAACGGATAACCCAAAAATGCAGAATCAGAATAAATATATACATCTTTTAAAGCTTTACATCCATTAAAAATCTTAGCACCAATCAGACCAAATCCTGATGGAATGTTTATTGATGTAATATTTTCATTATTCATAAAAACAGAATTATCTATGGCTGTTACTGTATAATCAGTTCCTTTAATATTGACAGTTTCTTTAATTTTAACATCTGTAGTGCTGTTGTCAAATTTGGAAACCGATGCTTCAGATTCACCCGTAACTCGATATGTAACGCCGTCAACAATAGTGGTGTCACCTACTTCCGCAGAAACTGTAAGCGGCAAAATGCTGAAAAGACTGATCAGCAGCGCAAAAACTAATGCAAAACTGATTAGCTTTTTGCCTTGTGAATTCTTTTTCATTTTAATTCTCCTTTTTGTTTTTGTAAAATTTTATCACATTTTGGAGCAGTTACGTCTGTTCCACACGTTTTAATTCCTCTGATTACCTAACTTCCTCTGATAATTTTCCTCCCGTTTTTAAGATTTATATTTATATATCTTTCGATATACAACATACACTTATGGAATCCATATATAATATGTAAACAATATTTTTTAATAAGCGCTTACTTAATTTATACCTTTTATGAGTATCATTATACCACAAAAGTATAATTTGTCAACACTTTTGTAATAATATTATACCTATAAAGTATATTTTGGGGAATTATGCGGTATGAACAGGATAACATCACTCAGAAAAGAAAAGGGAATGAGTCAAATTGCGCTGTCAATGGAGCTGAATATATCTCAAAAAATGATAAGCGCATATGAAAATGAAAAAAATGAACCCAGCATTTCAACTCTTAAACATATGGCGGAGGTTTTTAATACATCTATTGATTATCTTTTAGGCTATACCGATATTCGTCAGCCCCTTGATAAAATTTCTCAATTTAGCCTGACTGAAGATGAATATCTGCTGCTTAACGGATTTCGCAACTTATCGACAAGGCAAAAATATATTGCTCTTGGGGTAATTATGGGAATCAAGAGCAATACATAAAATAAAACGGCGCCCCATTTGTCAGTCGTTAATCTCTTTTCTGACAAATGGGACGCCGTTTTTATTTACCTTTATTAATATTTTACTTGTCGGTCTTTACCGTTTTTGGCAAAGAGTACTTTTTTTTGTATGCCTGATAATCGGCGTTGTACTGAATATCGTCTGAGTTTTTAAGCTCGTGCAGATACTCATGCGCCTCATAACCGTTGCGGTTGATTTCAATTACTCCTATCGCAATATTTGAGCAGTGGTCCGAAACACGCTCAATGCTTGTTATAAGGTCCGAGAATACAAATCCGAGTTCAATGGTACATTCTCCGCTTGTAAGCCGCTTTACATGAGCGTCTTTAAGTTTGTCTCTAAGCCTGTCAATTACCTGCTCAAGAGGTTCAACCTTTGCTGCAAGCTTTACGTCATTGTTTATAAATGACTGAGTTGCTTTGCGCAAAATTTCTTTCAGCGCCTCTATCATTACATTAAGCCCCGCCTGTGCGTCGGGTGAAAATTTAATTTTCTTTTCGTAAAGCTCCTTTGCAACTTTTAAAATATTTACGGCATGGTCGCTTATTCTTTCAAAATCGCCGATAGTATGAAGTATAAGCTGAATTTGCTTGCTGTCCTTTTGCGACAGTTTTTTTGCGCTTAGCTTTACAAGATAAGTTGAAATTACATCTTCGTATGTATCTATCATATCTTCGTTTTCGCTGATTGTTTCAGCCGATTTTTCATCGTACCGATTTATAAGCTCAAGCGAACCAATAAGCGTTCCCTGCGAAAGACGCGCCATTTTTGTGCTTAATTCCTTGGCGCGTTCTGCCGCGATTGACGGTGTGTTAAGAAAACGCTCGTCAAGAAACGGAATTTCGCTGTCCTCATCGCGGTCACGAATTGTAAAGCAGGCAAGTTTTTCAAGCTGTTTGTTAAACGGAAGCAAAATTGCAGTTACTGTAACATTAAACAAAGAATGAATAATTGCAATATCCGCCGGATTTACCACCTTGTTTAAAAATCCGAAATTTAACAGAAGATTTAAACTGTAGAATAAAATTAAAACAACGACCGTTCCTATTATGTTAAAGTACAAATGTATAAATGCGGCGCGTTTTGCATTCTTTTTAGCTCCGATACACGAAATAAGCGCCGTAACGCAGGTGCCTATATTCTGCCCCATTATAATAGGAATTGCCATTGAATATGTTATGCTGCCGGTTGAAGACAGCGCCTGCAAAATACCCACCGACGCGCTTGAGCTTTGAATAACCGCCGTTAACAGTGCGCCTGCAAAAATACCCAAAACAGGGTTTTCAAATGCCGTTAAAATACTTGTGAATGCGGCACTGTCCGCAAGCGGCTCAACCGCCGAACTCATAGCGTTCATACCTACCATAAGCACGGCAAAGCCAATAAGTATTGTTCCTAAATTTTTATTTTTATCCGCCTTGCAGAACATTAGTAAAATAATGCCCACAAATGCAAAAATAGCTGAAAAAGATGAGGGTTTTAAAAGCTGCATTACAATACTTTCGCCCTTTATTCCCGAAAGGCTCAGTATCCACGCGGTTATGGTAGTGCCCACATTTGCGCCCATAATAACGCCAATTGCCTGGCGCAGTTTCATAATGCCCGAGTTTACAAAGCCCACGACCATAACGGTTGTTGCCGATGACGACTGAATTACAGCGGTTACTGCGGCGCCAAGCAAAAAGCCTTTAAATGTGCTGTTGGTCATTTTTTCAAGCGTTTTTTCAAGTTTTCCGCCTGAAAGTTTTTCAAGACCGTCGCCCATTGTATTCATTCCATAAAGAAAAAGAGCCAGTCCGCACAGCAACCCTAAAACTGAGAACACATCCATAATTCAATACTCTCCTTTAGTAACCGCCGACCCCCCTCGGTACAAATTGGTCTGCGGTCACGTTCAAAGATAATAATATAAAAATTAAGTAATGTATTTGTAAGATAATTGTAAAAACTATGTAAAGTTTTAAGTGAGAATTATAATAAATTTTGTCTGTGGTTAAAAAACATTGTCCGCATTTTTATTGTATTTGTTTTATTGTTAATCCTTGAAACTTTATTTTAAGCAATTTTTTGGTGTTGTTTTATGTATCTATTATCCTCCTGACATATAAAATGCCCCTTATGACAGCCTTTTTTATTCTATCATAAGGGGTGTTTTTTATATTATCCGCTTTTACCGGTTTGGTTTAAATTACATTAAGAGGCGTTTGTTTTTAAAACATAACATTTATGTTTCAAATACAAATTTTTCATCTTTATAATCGCAGGTGACTTTTGAATTTTCCTTTATCTTGCCTTCAAGTATCTGTTCAGACAGCGTGTCTTCAATGTCGCTTTGAATTGCACGGCGGAGCGGTCTTGCGCCGTAGTTTTCATCAAAGCCTTTGTCAGCAATCGCCGTTACGGCGGCGTCTGTAAAACTGATTTTAATGTTCATTCCCTCAAGGCGTTTTGCAAGCGTGTCAAGCATTTTTGAGGCTATCTGTTTAATTTCATTCTGGCTTAACTTGCTGAATACAATAATGTCGTCAACGCGGTTAAGAAATTCAGGACGGAACACATTTTTGAGTTCACCCATTACCAACTCTTTTACATTCTGATGTTCCTCCTGCTTTGTTGCCGCAGAGGGAGAAAATCCGAGGGATTTCTGTTTTTCGGTAATCAGGCGCGCGCCTACGTTTGAGGTCATAATAATTACCGTATTTTTAAAGTCCACCGTTCTGCCCTGCGAGTCCGTAAGACGTCCGTCCTCAAGAATTTGAAGCAGCATATTGAACACATCGGGATGTGCCTTTTCAATTTCATCAAAAAGAACTACCGAATACGGTTTTCTTCTTACCTTTTCGGTAAGCTGTCCGCCCTCTTCAAAACCCACATATCCGGGCGGAGAGCCTATCAGCTTTGATACCGTGTGTTTCTCCATATATTCACTCATATCAAGGCGGAGCATTGCGTTTTCATCACCGAACATTGCCTGTGCAAGCGCCTTGCAAAGCTCGGTTTTGCCCACACCCGTAGGCCCAAGGAAAATGAACGAGCCTACCGGGCGGTTAAAATCTTTAAGTCCTACCCTGCCCCGGCGAATGGCTTTGGCAATTGCGCTTACGGCCTCATCCTGACCGATAACTCGCTCGTGGAGTACCTGCTCCATATTGAGCAGTCTTTCGCTCTCTTCCTGCGTAAGCTGAACTACGGGAATACCTGTCCAGTCGGAAACTATTTTTGCAATATCCTCTGCCGTTACCTCACCGCAGTTTGACTTTTGCTTTTCCTGCCATTCTTTTTTGGCACTGTCAAGCTCTTTTTGCACTTCTTTCTGCTCGTCGCGCAGCCTTGCGGCACGTTCAAAATCCTGCTCGTTAATTGCGCTCGCCTTTTCTTTTTCAAAATCCGCAATTTTATCTTCAAGCGACTTGACGTCGGGCGGTGATGTAAGACTTGCAAGCCTTACCTTTGACGCTCCCTCATCAATTAAATCAATTGCTTTGTCGGGCAGATACCTGTCTGCAATATACCGTGCAGAAAGCGTGACCGCGGCGTTGATCGCCTCATCTGTAATTTTAACCTTATGGTGTGCCTCGTAGCTGTCGCGCAGACCTTTTAGAATTTCAACTGCCTGTTCCTGCGTAGGCTCGCCGACCTTTACGGGCTGAAAACGGCGTTCAAGCGCCGCGTCTTTTTCAATATATTTTCTGTACTCGTTAAGCGTTGTGGCACCGATAACCTGAAAGTCGCCTCTTGCAAGCGAAGGCTTAAGAATATTTGCCGCGTCGGCACTGCCCTCCGCTGCGCCTGCTCCGACAATTGTGTGAAGCTCATCAATAAACAAAATTGTATTTTTTGACTTTTTAACCTCATCAATTGCCGCTTTGATTCGCTCTTCAAAATCGCCGCGGTATTTTGCGCCGGCGATCATTCCCGTTAAATCAAGGTTTACAACCTTTTTGTCTTTGAGTATTTCGGGGACCTCGCCTTTTGAAATTTCAAGCGCAAGTCCCTCCGCTACGGCGGTTTTACCAACGCCCGGTTCACCGATGAGAACCGGATTGTTTTTTGTGCGGCGTGACAAAATTTGAATTACACGCTCAATTTCTTTTTCACGCCCTATTACAGGGTCAATTTCACCATTTTTTGCCGCCTTTGTAAGGTCTCTGCCGAATTTTTCAAGAGCCGAACCGCCCTGATGTCCTTTTGACGTGCCAAAACCGCCCTCGTTCTGAGCATATGGATTTTCTGCATTTCCGTTTTGCAGACCGTTTGAAACAGCCTGTGTAATTTCATTTTCACTCACTCCGAGTTCGTGAAGAAACGCTACGGCATAACTGTCCTGCTCCGATATAATTGACAAAAGCAGATGTTCTGTGCCCACATAATTGTTGCCCATTCTTGCCGACGCAATCATTGAGGCTCTCAGCACACGCTTTGTGCGCGGAGTAAAATCATTGGGCGTAAGTGCAGTAGATATATGTTCTGTGTCTATCTTTTCTATTTTTTCCATAAGTTCTTCTTCTGTTACACCGCACTGTTCAAGTGAAACTGCGGCTACTCCGGTGCCCTCTTTTACAAGTCCGAGCAATATGTGCTCAGTGCCGACATAATTGTGCCCCATTTCCTGGGCGCTTTCTATTGCAAGGTTCAGGGCTTTGTTCGCCTTTTGCGTAAAACCTCTGAATTCATACATAATATTACCTTCTTTCTTTAGGCAAAATAATTTAAGAGAGTGCTTCTCTTAAAATTTCTGCCCTTTCAATATCTCTTTCATGTGCCGATAAGTTCTTTTTGCTGTTTACCGTAAGCGTTGCGGGTTCAACAGCCAGCATAAGTTTATCTATAGTTTCTGTCGATATATCGGTTATCTGTTTTGATGTTATTCCAAGCCGCACGTTTGACAAAAGTTCAAGTGCCTCGTCGTGCGTTATTAAAAGAGCAGATCTTAAAATTCCGAGGCTTCTGCCGATATTATCTTGAATTTCTATACTTTTGCAAAGTCTTTCTCTTGCCTGATTTTCCTGCGCAATCAACTGATTTGTTATGTTTTTCAGATTTTCAATCGCGGCCTTTTCCGAAATTCCGAGCGTCACCTGATTAGAAAGCTGATACAGCGCCCCTTTCGGCTCTGTTCCCTCGCCGTGCGCTCCTCGAATAGTAAAACCGAGTTTTGACAGGTTGCCCGCAATTCTGCTGATTGCGCGGCTTTTTTCAAGCGCGGGCAGATGCATCATTACCGAAGCTCTCATACCCGTGCCGAGATTTGTGGGACACTGCGTAAGATAACCGAGATTTTCATCAAAGGCAAACTCAAGATTCTCATCAATAAGAGTATCAAGTTTGTCCGCCGTATCGTAGGCGTCTTCAAGAGAAAGCCCGTTTTTGATCACCTGTAATCTTATGTGGTCTTCCTCGTTTATCATTATGCTTAGGCTTTCGTCTTTGCTCAGCAAAAGGGCACGGCGCTCGGAATCGCTGATAAATTCCGGACTTACAAGACGTCTTTCCACAAGCGATACACTTTGCTGCGACGACAGCTCGCTCATTTTTATAAACGAAAAATCTGATGCGACCGGACTGTTGCTGTTTTTTACCGCGCTTTTAACATTATCAATCACTTTTTCTCTGCCCTGGGCCGACAGTCTGCACGGAAACGGATAATCTTTAAGATTACGGGCAAGTCTTATTCTGGTTGAAATCACTACATCGCTGTTCATAATTATGCCTCCAGTTCTTTTATCTTATCTCTAAGCTCTGCGGCTTTTTCAAAATTCTGCTCTTTGACCGCTTCGTCAAGTTTTGCCTTTAATTTTTTGATTTTGGCCTCTTTTGTTTCTTCTTCTGACTTTGCTTTTACTGCTGAAGCTGATGTTTTGCTGTTTTTCCCGCAGTGAGTTGTATTGCCGTGTATTCTTCTGATTGACGGAAGAAGCTGGTCTTTAAATAATTCATAACAATGAGCGCACCCTACATGGCCCGAGCTTGCAATGTCGGAATAAGTGCTTCCGCAGAATTCACATCTTGTTGCCTGTGTTCTTGCCGGCAGGGCATTGCCGAAAAAGCTTCCGAGAAAGCTTGAAAACTCGTCTTCCATATCGCTGAAAATATTAGTATATCCCATCTTTTTTGCGCACTCGCTGCAAAGGTCATACTCTTTAAGCTCGCCGTTCATAATAGTTTTAATATGTGTGTTGGCATTGTTTTCTCCGCATTTTTGACATTTCATAGTAATACCTCCTGTTAGCTGCATAATGTTAATAACATATTTTTAAAAAGGTTTGCGCGGATAAAATCACGTTTATCCTGTTCAACCTGTGTAAGCGTTCTGTCGGACAGCGCCGCGGCAATTATTTTTGCGGACTGCACATCAATAATCTGTTGCTGAAGCATATTATTAAGCATTGCCTCCGCAGTCGCCCTGTCAAGCGTTTTGCCCACCGAATTTATTATATGCATAAGGGCCGTGCCTCTATCCATTTTTACGCGGCTTATTCTAATGTAGCCGCCGCCGCCGCGGCGGCTTTCAACAATATATCCCTGCTCGGGAGTAAAACGCGACGTTATAACGTAATTTATTTGGCTTGGAACACACCCAAGGCTGCCCGCAAGCTCATTACGCTGAATTTCAGTGGTGCCGTTTTGCTCGTCCAACATTTCCATAATGTATTTAGCTACCAAATCACTCATTCTCATTTCTTTCGCCCCTTTTCCCTGAGTTTTATTCCTTTTGATTATATTATAAGGTCAAAGTCAGTTAAAGTCAAAGTCAGCTAAAGTCAAATTGTATATTATTATCTTTTATTTTCTTTAAAATGCTCCCGTTTTCTTCCATTTGCTCAAATTCAAATTTTTTTTGACTTTTACTGACCTTTTTATTTTTTGCATTTAAAACTTAAAAATTAAAGTCAAAAATATAAAAAACATTTGGCAGAATAGTGATTTATTCTTTAAAATAATCACAAGATACATCAAGCATATTCGGCATAAAAAGAAAAAGCCTCCTTTTGCAAGGAGGCAGCAAAAACTTATATATAAATCATTGCGCAAGTTTTGCGACAAACGACTGCATTTCTTCTTTTGATTTAATTCTATGGATTTCAGTAAGGACTTCGGACTTTTGAGCATCGGACATTTCTGAAAATTTCTTCATAGCCTGCGGATTCTGAGCCAACAACATACCAAATCCCAAAGGTAAATCTTTAATCATATTATCACCTCAAAAAAAGTATTAGAATAAAACAGATTAATTATTCCAAATACTGTTTTGTAAATTTTAAAACAAATTATTTTTTAAACTACGATTTGTCTGTAACCAAAAAGCTATTGGATGTATATTTTTATAGTAGGACAAATTAATATGTCCTATTTTGGAGGATGATGAATGTCAAAACGTAGTAAAAAGAGTAGTAGTAAACACTTTAAGGAATTTTCAAAATGCGTTATAACCGCAATGATAATTATGTGGTTTTTAATTGCCTTGTTAGGCATTGCCGTAACTATATATCAGCTGTTAAACACACCTGATTATGTGTCAATTGAAAGTCTGTACAATTATGTGGGACTTCCAATGACAGGCGGAATTATTGGTTATCTGCTGAAATCAGCGATAGAAAACCATCAAAAAATGAAAAAACTTTCCGATAGTGTACTACCAGAAACAGAAAGTGGCACAGAAAATACTGAAACTAACGGCTGATTTTATAAATAAAATCACCCCGAAACTTTACCTAAAATCGTTTCGGGGTGATTTTTATTCTTTAAATTTTGTTTGCAAGTGCCCTTTCAAGCCAAATGTCCGCAATATCCAGTGCAAGGAACATACCGTTTTTTTCGCTTGTTTTTATAAGCTGTTTGCGTGGAGACAAAGAGGGGTCGGTTGCTAAAAGCTGAACTAAAACCTTGTCGGCAACTTCCAAACCATTGACTTCTTTCTTTGACTTTATATTTAATCTTATGACATACGGTTCCTCAATACTGCCTAAGTAAAGCTCATCTCCGCAACGTACAATAGGTTTTCCTTTAAAGGTCGGAAACTCCTGATTCGCCACAATCATCAGTCCTTTCTTAAATGTTAAGATAAGATTTTACCAGTGCTTCAAGTAGGTCGTCACGGTCAATTTTACTGATGATATTACGCGCGTTATTATATGTTGTAATATATGTGGGGTCCTCACTCAAAATGTAACCTACAATTTGGTTAATCGGATTGTATCCCTTTTGTCTGAGTGCATCATAAACAATAGTAAGACTTTTTCTTATTTCATCATCTTTTTCTTCGCCAAGCGAAAAAATCATTGTCTTATCCAACATACTGAAACACCTCCTATTATTCCTATTATATTTATTATAATACATAATAAATATAATTTCAAGCACTATTTATGTTAATGTACTTAATTGGGTGTATATTATAAATAAATTTGTAATATTATTACCTTTTTAATTTAAAAATCGGTAATTTTAGAAAAAATATAATAAAAGATTTAAGCAGAACTTGCTCTGTCCCGTTCGGTACTTACCGCAAAACGTTACCTTAAGCTAACGCCTATTGCGCTTAAATTTTCAATAACTTTATCCATAATTTTCTGAACCTCGTCAGATGAAAGAGTTCTTTCATTTGATGAAAACTCAAAGCGAACAGTTATGCTGTGAACCGTCTCGGTGTCGTAGGTATCAACTATTCTTGTGCCTTTAAGTATGTCTTTACCCTCGTCACTCCAACATTTTGACAATTTGTCATAAAATACGCCGCTTGGAATATCAAGACTAATGTCATAATCCATTGTCGGGAACTTTGAAGGTTCTTCATAAATAATTCCCGAGTCGGAAACAGAAGAAAAATCGTCAACATCAATTTCTGCAAAAACAATATTTGCCTTTTTGTCGATTTTCTTGCCTACAACCGGATGCACAATTCCGATTTTTCCCACTTCTTTATCTTCAATAAATATTCTGTTAAGATTTATCGGGTGCTCGTATCCGTGTTCAGGCTGAGCTGCCTTAAAAGCAAGCGATTTATGCTTTATATCATTTGTAACTACGGCAAGAATATCCCTAAGCTTAAAGTAAAGTTCTTTAGTCTTTTTTGTTTTGCTGAATAATGTGATTGCAAGCTTTTTGTTTTCAATGCAAAGGTTATTTTCATCAAGTCCGTTTACAATCCTGCCTATTTCAAAAATTCCGAAATCCTGTGCAAAAGATGTGTTTTGCTTGACCTGGCAAAGCTGTGTTGGAATAATTGAATTTCTGATAGTTTCAATATTGGGATTAGTAGCATTGGCAAGCTTAACATTTTGTTCAACAGGAATGCCGAGCGCCTTTAATTCATCGTTATAAGCCCATACATATGAATGTACCTCGTGCAGATTGTACTTTTTAACAAGAATATCCTTGATTTTATCCTCATTATTTTTAACTGCCGTCATTCTTACAGGATACAGCGGCGAACGAGTTGTGTTTATATCAAAGTTATCATACCCGTAAATTCTTGTGATTTCTTCAATAATATCTGCTTTTATAGTAATATCCTTTGTAGCTCTCCACGACGGAACGACAACAGAAAATTTTTCGCCGTCAAAATCCGCCTTAAAGCCCAAGTTTGTAAGCGTATTTATAATGGCATTATTGTCAATTTCAATGCCCGTGTATCTGTCAACAAACTTTTTGTCAAAATTGAGCTCAACAGCGTCATAATGAAATGCATATTCGTCTGTAAGACTTGACACCACTTTAATATTGCTGTCATACTCTTTGAGAAGCTTAACAAATCTTCCAATCGCAACAGTGGTCATTTCAGGGTCAAGACATTTTTCATATCTTATGGAAGCGTCTGTTCTGTGTGCAAGGCGAACGGTCGATTTTCTTATGGAAACCGCGTTGAATGTTGCCGATTCAAGTGTAAGGGTAGTAGTGTCCTCCACTATCTCGGAATCAAGACCTCCCATAATTCCCGCAATGGCAACGGGAGTATCTCCGTTGCAAATCATCAGGGTATTTTCGTCAATGTTTCTGTCCACCCCGTCAAGAGTGCGAAATACAAACGGTTTTTCAAATCGCTTAATTCTTATTTTTTCAACTTTCCTTGAGTCAAATGCGTGCATTGGCTGACCCATTTCAAGCATAAGGTAGTTTGTCAAATCCGCAAGAAAGTTTATTCCCCTCATTCCGCAGTAATACAGCCTTATTCTCATATTTACGGGACTTACATTTCTTTTGATATTTTCAACCTGCAAACAGCTGTATCTCTGGCATAGCGGGTCTTCAATTTTCATATCGACCTGCGGCAGATTTTTATATGCATTTAAGTCGTCAATGTCAAGCGGTTTTAGTTTTCTGCCAGAAAGAGCCGCAAATTCTCTTGCGATTCCGTAATGTCCCCAAAGGTCGGGACGGTTTGTCAGAGACTTGTTATCAACTTCAAAAACAATGTCCTCAATTTCGTAAATTTCTTTAAGGTCAGTACCGTTTTTTACATTATCTGTAATTTCCATAATACCGGAATTGTCGTCGCTTATTTCTATTTCAGCTTCACTGCAGCACATACCGTTTGACATAAAGCCTGCAAGAGGACGAGGAGCAATGGTAATTTCTCCAAGCTGCGCGCCGACCTTTGCAAATGCGGTTTTCATTCCCACTTTAACATTGGGAGCGCCGCAGACAACATCTGTAAGTTCATCCTCCCCTGCATCAACTTTGAGAAGATGAAGTTTTTTGGATTCGGGGTGCGGCTCAACCGACTTGATTTCAGCAACAACTATTCCGCTTATTTGAGAGCCTTTAAAAAAAATTTCATTTTCAACCTCAGCGGTAGAAAGAGAAAACTTGTGTATAAGTTCAACCTTGTCAAGACCGTTTAAATCTACAAAATCCTGAATCCAGTTCATTGATAAAAACATATTCCTTGTCCTCCCTTATTCATCATCGGTAAACTGTGACAATGATTTAAGATTGCCGCTGTTTAAATCTCTTATATCTTTTATTCCGTATTTCATCATTGCAAGTCTTGTAAGACCAAGACCGAACGCAAAGCCCGTGTATTTATCGGGGTCAACGCCGCCTTCTTTAAGCACATTGGGGTGGATCATTCCGCAGGGGCAAAGCTCCAGCCAGCCGCTGTGCTTGCACGAGGCACAGCCTGTGCCGCCGCATATAAGACAGCTTATGTCAAGCTCAAAACCGGGTTCCACAAACGGAAAAAATCCGGGGCGCAGTCTGACCTTTATGTCCTTTTGAAACACTTCGGAAAGCATTGTTTTCATAAAGAAAATAAGGTTAGAAATAGATATGTCCCTGTCAACCATAACACCCTCCATTTGAAAAAAGGTGTTTTCATGGCACGCGTCCGTCGCCTCGTTGCGAAAGCATCTTCCCGGGAAAATAGCCTTTATGGGAACTCCGTTTTCAATAAGATTTTTTCCGTATTTTTTAAGAATTGCATTTTGCGCGGCAGAAGTCTGTGACTTTAAAAGCTGACCGTTTTCAAGATAATATGTGTCCTGCATATCGCGCGCAGGGTGGTGTTTTGGAATGTTAAGAGACTCAAAACATTCATAATCTGTTACAATTTCGGAATAATCCTCAACTGTAAATCCCATTGATCTAAATATTGTTTCGCACTGTCTTTGTACAAGCGTTATGGGATGATAAGAGCCCCGCTCCATGTCGGCGGGCGTGGAAATATCAAATTGAGGCATAGCCGAAATTTCTTTTTCAATTTCTTTTTCTTTAAGCTCAGATATTCTTTCCTCTATTTTTTGTGCCGCATAACTTTTAAGCCGGTTAATTTCGGCGCCAAGCGACTTTCTTTCATCGGCGGACAAATCCTTCATACCTTTTAAAAGCGCCGTAATACTTCCTTTTTTGCCAAGAAAAGCAACTCTGATTTTATCAAGATCCATAAGGTCTGTTGCCTTTAACAGCTTAGTTTTAAGTTCGTTTTGCAGATCAATGATTTTCTCGTCCATAACATACCTCCGTAAAATAATAAAATCCCTGCGCAATTACTTACGCAGGGACGAATAAATCCGCGGTACCACCCTGATTTTTGCATCATAAGAAGCAAACACTTCCTTGACCTGTAACGGGGTCGGCCGTTGAGACCTACTTGATTTCAGCCTCACCACTCAAAAGTGAACTTCACACAAAATGCACCGTATTGCGCTTTCAGCTTAAACGCAAATTCTCTTTAACGATACACAAAAGTGCTACTTTCTTCGTCAATGTGTTATCTTTTATATTATAACACCATTTTTTTATTTTGCAATACCTTTTCACATTGCTGTTTGTTGAAAAATAAAATCGGTTATGATATTATTATAAAACAAGTATTTAACAAAGGAGTCTATATATGGAAGGATTTATTGAACAGGTCGTAAAACGCGCAAATAAGCCCAAAAACTTAATAATAAAAATTTTGTCGATCATACTTATTATTACAGTCCCCTTAGTTTGCTGTATGCTCGCATATGTTATTACACCATATATGATTTATGTTGGTTTGTTTCTGTTTATTGCGGGAATTTATATTGTTTGGTATGTATTTACTTCGCAAAAAGTCGAGTATGAATATTCCGTTTCCGGCAAAGAGCTGGAAATTTCAAAAATAATTTCACTTCGCAAAAGAAAAAAAGTGTGTAAAGTTCAGTTAAGTGAAATTGAAAAACTTGAAAAAGGCGAAAAATCAGTAGACGGCATACGCTTTACAAAAACCTTTTTTGCCGCCCGTGATATTGACAAAGATAGTGAAAACTTCTATGCTGTCTTTAACAGTCCGGCTTACGGCAGATGCCTGCTGATATTTTCCCCCAACGATAAGATTTTGCAGGGAATGAAACCGCATCTTAACAAAGATCTTGTTTTAAAGCTGTTTTATAATAGAAATGCGGGATGATCAAATGGAGCGTACTGATAAAAATATTGTAAAAAAGGCGGTGTTCTCACGTCCTGATGACGCAAACAAAGGCACTTTGGGTTCGCTTTTAAGCATTTGCGGATGCTACGGTATGTCGGGGGCGGCAGTTTTGGCAGGAAAAGCAGCGCTAAAATGCGGACTTGGTCTGTTAAAATCGGCAGTTCCTAAAAGCATTTACCCCATTGCGGCACAGTCAATTTTTGAAAGCGTGTTTTTTCCCCTTAATGAAACGTCGGATGGAAAAATAAGCAGCTCAAATATTGATTTTTTGCTTAGACAGTCAGAAAACGTAAATGCGGTTCTAATCGGCTGCGGACTTTCTGTGTGTGATGATACCGAAAAGACAGTTGATTTTTTTATAGAAAATTGTAACAAACCTATGGTGCTTGACGCAGACGCCCTGAACTGTATTTCTAAAAAGCCCGAAATACTTCTTAAAGCAAAAGCGCCCGTTATCATTACTCCTCATCCCGGTGAAATGGCAAGACTTGTAAATTCAACGTCAAAACAGGTAAACTCTAACCGTGATCAGACTGCTTTGGACTTTGCAAAAAAGTACGGAGTTGTTACTGTACTAAAGGGACAGGGAACCGTAATTGCAGCTCCGAACGGACGAACTATGACCAATATGACGGGTAACTCAGGAATGGCAACAGGCGGAAGCGGAGATGTACTTGCAGGAATGACCGCGTCTCTGCTCGCTCAGGGAGCAGACGCGTTTGAAGCTGCGGCTGCGGCAGTTTATCTGCACGGTTTGTCGGGCGATATTGCAAAGGAAAAATTCGGAAAAATCTCAATGCTTCCGACAGATATAACAGACTGCATTTACCTTGCGTTTAAACAATGCGGATTTTAGTTTGCCGGAATTATGAAAACACAAAAGACATATAATGTATAAAAACAGGAGGTGCCTTATGGCAGAGAAGTTTTTTAAAACATTATGTGTCTTTATTTTTTTGCCTATTATTGCGCTGTGCGGTTGCCAAAGTACATATGAAAATAATGAAACCAAAACACTTAACACTGACTTTTCGGCCGAATTTTCTGCGTCATATAAGGATATGACAGTCAAAGGAACTTTAAGTGCAAACAGACAGGGAATGGCAAACATAAATATAACTTATCCAGATACTTTAAAAGGAATGAGCGTGAATTACAAAAATTCCGAAATTTTTATTTCAAGTGAAAATTTGGAATGCAGTGCAGACGAAGCATTTATTCCGAGCGGAAGTTTTCCGAACGTACTTCACTCGGTTTTAAAGGGCATAGGAGAAGGTAAACACAGCCTGTCGTCTCAGGGAGAAAACGGCTGTACATTCACGCTTAAAACTCCATTCGGAAATTGCATTTTAAGCACCGACAACAACGGAAATTTGACAAAGGCAGAAATCGGCGACGCTGATTTTTGCATTACATTTTCAAATGTAAAATCAAATCAAACCTAACCTGTATATTCACAAATTTTGCGCCCAAAAATATTATGTAATAGCTGTATAAAAGCTTTAAGAAAGGCAAAAATATCAGTAAAATAATTATTTGGAGCGTGAAAGCCTTGAGTATAAAACGCGGCGATATATATTATGCCGATTTAAGTCCGGTCGTCGGCTCGGAACAAGGCGGTGTCCGACCGGTTTTGATAGTTCAGAATGATGTAGGCAACAAATTCAGTCCAACGGTGATAGCGGCGGCAATTACAAGCCAGCAGTCAAAGGCAAATTTGCCGACTCACATACCTCTTCATGCGGATTCTTCAGGACTTGCAAAAGACAGTGTGGTTCTGCTTGAGCAGGTGCGAACGATAGATAAAAAGCGCCTTAAAGAAAAAATGGGCACGGTTGATGAAAACTCAATGAATGAAATTAACAATGCAATTTCAATTTCATTTGGACTAAATGCCTGATTTTGTACTACATAACCAATATTGTACAAAATTAGATATGCAACAAAGGGCTGTCTCAAAACGGTACGGTCAACGACCGTTACGTTTGGGACAGCCCGCAAATTTTATTAATTATTCAAGTGCGTTTCTGAGGTCTTCGGTTTTGTCGGTTTTTTCCCATTGCACGCCGAGTTCTTCTCTGCCCATATGACCGTAAGCAGCAAGCGGAAGATGTTTTGTTTCTCTGAGCTTAAGCTGTTCAATAATGGAGTTGGGGCGACAGTCAAAAACCTTTTCAACAGCCTTTGAAAGCTGTTCGTTTGTATATTGTGACGTTCCGAATGTATCAACCATAATTGATACGGGTTTTGCCACGCCTATTGCATACGCAAGCTGAATTTCACATCTTTTGGCAAGACCTGCCGCAACAATATTTTTTGCGATGTAACGGCTGTAATATGCGGCGCTGCGGTCAACCTTTGTGGGGTCTTTCCCGCTGAAAGCGCCGCCGCCGTGACGTGAGAATCCGCCGTAGGTGTCTACAATAATTTTTCTGCCTGTAAGACCCGAATCTCCTACTGGGCCGCCGATAACAAATCTGCCGGTAGGATTAATAAAAATTTTTATGCTTTCATTATATAAATTTTCGGGAATAACCGGTTTTATAACATATTTTATTAAATCTTTTCTGATTTGCCCGAGCGAGACATCTTCATCGTGCTGAGTGGAAACAACGACCGTGTCGACCCTTACGGCTTTATCGCCGTCATACTCAACCGTAACCTGAGTTTTGCCGTCGGGACGAAGATAACTTAACGTGCCGTCTTTTCTTACCTTTGCAAGCTGCTTTGCAAGCTTGTGAGCGAGTGATATGGGCATAGGCATAAGCTCGGGAGTTTCATTACAGGCATAGCCGAACATCATTCCCTGGTCGCCTGCACCGATCTGATTATTAATATCGTTTTCTCCGTCTTTAAGCTCGTAGCTTTGGTTTACACCCATTGCAATGTCGGGCGACTGAGCGTCAATTGAAGTAAGCACGGCGCAGGTGTTTCCGTCAAAGCCGCATTTCGGGTCATTATAACCTATTTCGTTGATTACCTTTCTGGCAATTCCGGCAATATCTACATAGCATGTTGTTGAAATTTCGCCCATAACGTGAACAACTCCGGTAGTCGCAGTTACCTCGCAGGCAACGTGGGCGTTTTTATCCTGTTCAAGAATACTGTCAAGCACAGCATCCGAAATCTGGTCGCATACCTTATCGGGATGTCCCTCGGTTACTGATTCGGATGTAAATAAATGTTTTGCCATCATAAAAACTCCTTTCAAAAAATAAGCACCTTTCAGCCGAAAGGTGCTTTAATTACTCATCTTTCGGCAATACCGCAGGAATTGGCACCTTGCAATAGCAGGTTGCCGGACGTCACAGGGCCTGTCCCCTCAGTCACTCTTGATAAGATAAATATTAAATTTATATATTATTAACTCTGTGTTTCCGTTACGACAGTAAACATTATATAATATGTTTTTAAAAAATACAATACAAAAATTAAATAAAGTGTCGAATTATTGATTTTTAATTTTTTCTTTTTATTATTAATAAAATTATCTCAAATAATGTGTTCTCAAAATTTATGTATATTTCCAAAAAATACCGACTGCTTAACATTAAATTTGCGGTCTGTTTATAGAATAAATATTTTTGTAATTCAAACACTACTAAAGCAATTATTTTGCTAAATTTTTAAAATTAAGGGAGATTTTTAGATATGAAGGCAACAGGTATTGTTAGAAGAATAGACGACTTGGGAAGGGTCGTCATTCCAAAGGAAATTCGTCGCACTCTGCGTATTCGTGAGGGCGACCCGCTGGAGATTTATACAGCTACGGACGGAGAAGTAATTTTTAAAAAATACTCTCCTGTCGGCGAGTTGTCTGTGTTTGCAAGCCAATATGCGGATGTACTCGCGCGTATAAGTTCAATGCCTACAATTATTTGTGACAAAGACCATGTTATAGCTGCTGCGGGAGTTTCAAAACGCGAATTTTTAGAGCGCAGAGTAACGACCGTTTTGGAAAACTATATGGAAAACCGCAAAAGCTATGCGGCAACTCAGCAAACTGTAAATGACGTTCAGCCTATTGAGGGTATAGAGCATTATGCTTCTGTAATTTATCCTATAATTGCATCAGGCGATGTTACGGGAGCTGTTGTTATGCTGACAGGCGAAAACCTGAAGGTTCCGACAAATGCAGAAATCAAACTTGCGCAGTCAGCAGCCGCTTTCCTCGGCAAACAAATGGAAGAGTAAAAAATCACCCGATGATGAGTGCTTTTGTCAGCTCATCATCGGGATTTATTTTTAAATCGGAGTATTAAATTTAAAAATATGCTTTATATCAGAATCGGAATGTATCCTGCAAATAAAAAAGTTCAGACATTAAAATTACTTATTGAATATTGACATAATGTCATAGAACGTATCGTCTTCGTCATCGGTCTTATCCTTTGTTGACTTTGATTTTTCGTCTTCACGCTTATCGGTAAATACCGATTCATTCTCAAGCTTTTTCTTCGCAACCTGTCCGTCAGCATTAAATCCGGTTGCAATTACGGTCACGCTGATGGCGTCTTCCATTTTATCATCAATAACAGCGCCCCAAATGATATTTGCATCCTCAGACACCTTGTCTTTAATCATTGTAGAAGCAGCGTCGATATCGTCAAGGCTAACATCAGCGGAAGCTGTAATATTTATAATAAGACCCTTTGCTCCGTCAATGGAGGTTTCAAGCAGAGGACTTGAAATAGCCATGTCCGCAGCTTCGGTTGCCTTATCCTTGCCTGTTGCGACGCCCATACCCATATGAGCATAACCTGCATCCTTCATTACAGAAGTAACATCGGCAAAGTCAAGATTTACAAGACCGGGAAGTAAGATAAGGTCAGAAATACTCTGAACACCCTGTCTTAAAACATCATCTGCAATTGCAAATGCATTCTGGAGAGTAATGCTTTGTTCGGAAACGTATTTCAGCCTTTCGTTGGGAACGATAATGAGCGAGTCAACACAAGCAGATAACTCTGCAATACCCTGTTCAGCCTGAGTCATTCTTCTTTTGCCCTCAAAAGCAAACGGCTTTGTAACAACTCCAACTGTAAGAATACCCATATCTTTTGCAATTTTTGCAACGATAGGTGCAGCGCCCGTACCTGTACCGCCGCCCATTCCGGCCGTAACAAATACCATATCGGCATCTTTAAGTATGCCTGCAATTTCATCTTTGCTTTCTTCTGCAGCACTTTGACCGATTGCCGGCATTGAACCTGCGCCCTTACCCCTTGTAAGCTTTTCGCCGATCTGAATTTTTTGAGATGCTTTGGAAAGTCTTAAAACGTGCTCATCAGTGTTTATTGCAATGAATTCAACATTTTTTACCTCCATAGCTACCATGCGGTTTACTGCGTTTCCGCCGCCGCCGCCTACGCCTATTACTTTGATTTTAGGCATATACTCATTTTCCAATTCCATTTCAAAAGCCATTTTTACGTCCTCCTTATATATGTATCAAATTGTCTATTAAAAAAAGTCATAAAATCTTAGAGTACACCATTATAATGTATATGTTATCATACTTTTATAAAAAGTTCAATGGGTTTACGTCTTTTTTCTGCAATTTTAATTTATTTTTTCATTAACACCAAACAAAAAACTATTCTTCAACATATGTATTTTCACCATCATCAACTACACCGTCGTCGGCATAGTCCGAATATGCATCATCGCTGTATATGTCGTCATTATATACATCGTAATCCGTACTGTCATCCCAGCTGTAATCGCCGCTGTCGGCGCCATAATAACTATCTGCTGCTGTCGTCGGCTGTACCGTGGTCGCGGGCGCAGCGGTTTCGGCAGGTTTGTAGCGCGATGTTTTCGTTGTATTGCACGCTGAAACGTCAAGTGTTCCTGAAATTGTCTCCGCTTTATTAGGGTCTAATTTTTCATTTATTATTATAATTGCCGTTCTTATTTTATAGTCAATATCCTCAGGCATTCCCAAATTTATTTGTATTCTGCCGTCATAATCCAACTTAACATTGGCTGTATTGGTAATATCTATCCCCTTAATTTCGTTTACCTTGTTTTTATTAAGGCTGTTTGAAATTTCACTGAGAATATCGGGTATATTTTCGTCGCTGAAAGACAAATAATCACCGGTTTTTGTGCTTGTAAGATTATCGCATTTCAACTCGGGAAGCTTGTCCTTATTATCTGCAATATTTTCAAGTATTCTTCCCTTTGCGCTTATAAGCAGGTAGCTTTTACCGCTTTTAATCACATAGGACGGAACGGCATCGGTAACTTTTATTGTAATAGTGTCGGGAATTGTAAACGATATTTTTACACTTTCAATATAAGAAAGATTTTCCGTGATTTTTTCGGGAGTGCTGAATAATGCTGAAGTAAAAATGTTTTGCTGAAGTTCAACTCCGCTGAATGCTATTATCTGGTCTTCATAATAGTACTTTCCTCCCTCAACAACGATCTTTTCCGTTTTAAAAAGAACGGTAAGACTTAAAACCGCGCCAATTATAAGAACAATAACAAAAATTAAACTGTAAAACAGTCTTCTGCGTAGTTTAAACTGTTTTTGAGTAAGCGGTTTTTTATGACGATGAATAACTTCTGTTTCCTGCTTATGAATTTCTTTCGCTCTGCGTTCCTGTTTCAGACGCTCTCCGTATTCATCAATATAATAACCGTCTTTATAATCCTTTGGCTTAAGATTTTTTATTCTTTGTTCGCTTTCACGTCGGAACTTTTCTTCTCTTGAAAGCGGTCTTTTGCCGTTGTCCATTTTGCAAATCCTCCTTTCTTTTACGTCCTTTATTTTTAACTTGTATTACTTAAATTTTCTTTACGTTTGCTCCCAGTGAGCTTAACGTCACCTCAAGGCTTTCGTAACCTCTTTCAAGGTACTTTACTCCTCCTATGTCTGTTGTGCCGTCCGCACAAAGACCTGCAACAACAAGCGCCGCCGCACCTCTTAAATCAGAGGCTTCAACAGTTGCTCCGTACAGGGAATCAACTCCATCTACTAACGCAACCTTGCCTTCAACCTTAATGTTTGCGCCCATTCTGACAAGCTCGCTGATATGACCGTATCTGTTTTCAAATATATTCTCAACAAAAACAGACGTTCCGTCTGCCACACAAGCCGCAGCAAGCAACGGTGCCTGAGCATCCGTTGGAAATCCCGGATAAGGCATTGTGCGCACTATTCGCATTGAACTCAGTTTTTGCGGAGATGTGATCTCAAGATTTCCGCTGCTGCATCTTATTTTACAGCCTGCGTCTTCAAAAATCGGAATTACCGACGCAAGGTGACTTTGAATAATACCTTTAAGCGTAATTTTTGACCCTGTTACCGCTGCGCATGCCATAAGAGTTGCGGCAACGATTCTGTCCGGAATTATTGTATGCTGAACACCGTTAAGCGATGTGACGCCGTCTATTACAACAACTCCCTCGCCGGCCCCGTAAATCTTTGCTCCGCAGTGGTTAAGATAGTCTGCAAGGTCGCATATCTCCGGTTCACGCGCCGCATTTGTAATGGTTGTTGTTCCTCTTGCAAGACAAGCGGCTATTATAATGTCTTCTGTTGCTCCCACGCTTGGAAACGACAATGCAATTTTTGCACCCACAAGTCCTCTCGGCGCCCTGCAGTCCAAATAACCGTGTTTTTCTTTTATTTCCACACCCATTTCGCGCAAGGATTTAAGATGCAGATCAATTGGTCTTGGACCTATTTCACATCCGCCGGGAAATGAAAGCTTTGCTCTTCCCGTTCTTGCAAGAACCGCTCCTAAAAATACAATTGAACTGCGTGTTTTGCGCATAAGCTCATCGGGAATATCCGACCTGTTTACGGTGTCACATTTTACAAGCAATGTGTGATGATACCGTTTAACGTCACATCCCAAATAGCGCAATATCCGTGACGATGCTTCAACGTCGGAAAGTTCGGGACAATTGTAAATTACGTTTTCGCCTTTTGTAAGTATTGTTGCAGCAAGAATCGGCAAAGTACTGTTTTTTGCTCCCTGAACATATGTTTCTCCGTTCAGCTTTTCCCGTCCCGTAACAAGCAGTCTTGACACCGTAACACCCTCTTAAAAAGAATACCTATACATTCTATGAAAAAGGGTCTGTTTTGTTACTTTTCAAACAAGTCCGAGAATGTTTTTTATAACCGAATAAATCCTTTCGTTTGCGTCTGTAATTGCCATTTTTCTTGATTTCTCTCCGATTTTTTTCAGCTCTGCCGGGTCAAGCAGCATTTTGTCGGTTTTTTCCATTAAAACCTCGCCTGTAAGGTCCTTTTCCTCAATAATTTCTGCCGCGCCCGCATTAACAAGAGCCATTGCATTGTGGTACTGATGGTTTTCAGCAACATTTGGAGACGGAATAAGTATTGCGGGCTTTCCCATTGCCTGAAGTTCACTGAGGGTAATTGCTCCCGCACGGCAAATAACAATATCTGCCGCCGCCATACAGGTAGGCATATTATCAATGTATGGACGAATGTCAAGATTGCCGCATTTTTCAATATCGGCGCCTTTCTCTTTTACAAGTCCGGGGAACCAGTCTCCGTATTTGCCGTATGCGTGAATATGCTGATATTTTCCGTCCTTTCCGCTTCTTGCAACAAGTTCTGCAACCGATTCGTTGATTTTTCTTGCCCCCAGGCTTCCGCCGAACGAAAGAACAACAGGGCGTGAGTCAAGCCCCAGCTCCGCTCTTGACCGCTCTTTATCCGATGTCAAAATTTCTCCTCTTACCGGATTTCCTGTAATGACAAAATCAACATTTTTTTCAAAATATTTTTTAGCGTCGGGTACTGCAAGCATTACCTTTTTGGCGCTTTTGGCAAGCATTTTGTTTGTTATTCCGGGATACGCGTTCTGCTCGTGAATTATGCAGGGAATCCCCATTTTTGCCGCAGTCCTAATCACGGGTCCCGAAACGTATCCTCCCGTACCTATGCATATGTCGGGTTTAAATTCGGCTATGATTTTTTTTGATTCAAGTGAAGATGTAAATGTCCTTTTAACTGTTTTTACATTTTCCACCATATTTTTTGGTGTAAAACTTCGCTTAAAGCCGCTTATCAAAATTGATTTTATTTCAAATCCTGCCTGCGTTACAAGTCGCTGTTCCATTCCGCCGCGATTTCCTATAAATAAAAATTCAGAGTCGGGGCGTTTCTTTTTAATAAATCCGGCAATTGCAAGCGCAGGATTTATATGACCCGCAGTGCCTCCCCCGGCAAGTAATATTTTCATAGCAGTACCTCCGTAACGCTTTTACTGTCTTTCAATATTTGCCGTTCGTGAAATTGCAAGCACTATTCCCATTTGTGCAAGCAGCATAATCAGCGAACTTCCTCCGTAGCTGAAAAACGGCAAACTGATACCCGTATTTGGCAGCCAGTCGGTAATAACCAGAATGTTAAGCACGACCTGAATACCTATTTGCGAGGTAAGACCTATGCCCAACAGTTTTCCAAACCTATCCTTTGCACGCAGCGAAAGTGTAATTCCGCGCCATACAAGAAGCGCGAATATAAGCAAAATCATTATTGCGCCTATCAGGCCCAACTCTTCAACAACAATGGCAAAAATAAAGTCGTTCTGCGGTTCGGGAAGATAAAGGTATTTTTGTCTTGACTGACCGAGCCCAAGCCCCCACAAGCCGCCGGAGCCGATTGCGTAGAGCGAATTTCGCGTCTGCCAAGTCGTCTGCCACATTTCTTCTGTTGTATATTCAAGCGACTGCCCCCAGCCGTCCATTCGGCTCATTGCGTACGACAGACCTCCGGTCACTGCAAGCACTCCTACAACGGCAATAACAATAACCGCTCCAATTATAATATATTTTTCTTTCATTCCTCCGAGATAAAGCATAAGTACAGTAAGTATTGCCAAAATTACAATTCCCGAATAATGAGGTTCTTCATACAGTAAAAACGCCGTTGTGCCAAACACTATAACTCCGGGCAATACGCTGTTGCGTGCAAACTGCATTTTATCAAAATATTTGCTGCACCAATGTGCAAAGAAAAGTATTATTGCAAATTTTGCAATTTCAGAGGGCTGAATGTTGAAAAGTCCCAACGGGATCCAGCGTTTTACACCGTTTTCGCCGGGCAGAATAAGTACTATAATAAGCGACAAATATGATATTCCCAAAATTATGGGCGCTATCCTGTGAAGCTTGTTGTAGTTAAAAAACGACATAACTATCATTGCAACAATACCAAATACAATAAATACAAGCTGCCGTATAAGGTAAAAATAGCTGTCGCCGTTTACATAAAAAGAAAAGGCATAGCTTGATGAAAACATCATAATCGTACCGATTGTAAGTAAAACCAAAATTATTATGCAGAACGGCAAATCTATTCCCATTCCGATTGAAAACCATTTTGAATTTCTCATTTTTCGCTTTTGAGAGGGGCGTATAAAAAATTTTTCTTCCTTAATTTTTTGCTCCGAATAATATTCGTCGTCATATATTCTGTTAATATCTGCTTTAAGCATCATTTTTTTATATGGAGCCATATTGACCGTTCCCTCCTTTTACTGATATTCTGCGAAAGCCGCTATCTTTATTATAATATAATTCAATTTTATATTGCCGCCACGCCAAAATATACAAGTGCAAACGCAACAGCGCCGAACAACGCGGTAATAGCGCTGAATACCGCAACGATTTTAACCTCGCTCCAGCCGCACATTTCAAAGTGATGATGAATGGGACTCATTTTAAACAGACGTTTGCCGTGTGTGATTTTAAAGTAAGAAACCTGTAAAACAACTGACAAAACCTCAGCAATATAAATAATTCCAATGGGAAGAAGCAAAACCGGCAAATTAAGAGCAAATGCAATTGCACATACAAGTCCGCCTAAGAAAAGCGAGCCTGTATCTCCCATAAACACCTTTGCGGGGTGAAAATTCCACACCAAAAAACCGAGGCACGCGCCTGCCGAAGCCGCGCTCATTGCAGTAATTCCGAGATAACTCAGCATACTTGCAATTAGCATATATATGACACACGCAAAAAACGTAACCGAGCCGTTAAGACCGTCAATGCCGTCCGTTAAATTTACCGCATTTACCATTCCTACAATTACAATTGCGGCAATAACATAGTAAAACAGTCCAAGGTCAACCATTCCTACAAACGGAATCAAAGTAGAAGTGCCGTAACCGGCAAGCCCAAGAACGGCAAGGTAAATTCCGGCAGCCAGAAACTGAAGAACAAGCTTTTGAATTGCGGTAAGCCCGAGGTTGCGTTTTTTTACAGCCTTTGTGTAATCGTCAATAAAACCTATTAATCCGTTGGCAACCGCAAGACCGAGACCGGCAAATATGAACACCGCTTCACGGTTTATGTCGGCAAAATACATATCAATAAAGTTCTCGCCCGTAAGAATATATGTTATTGTACTGATTAAAGTAACAACAACTATTGCGACAATAAACATTATGCCGCCCATTATCGGCGTTCCCTGTTTGTCTTTGTGCCAGTTTGGGCCTATGTCAAGAATTGTCTGACCAAAGTGAAGCTTGTGAAGATAAGGAATTAAAAATTTGCCCAGCACCGCAGAAATTATAAATGCCAAAAGTGCAGAACAAAAAGTAAAAATTCCATATACCATTAATTATCGTTCCTTTCAGACGGAAAATTCGTTTGTTTTATGACGTATCGCTAATCGTTCAGCGTTGCTGAAGACGTAAATGTTACGGTAATTACCGTGCCCGGACTTACCGATGTTCCCTCTGCAATATCCTGAGACGCACTCACAACATTTGAACCTGCCGCACCTATAAAGCTTGCATTCAGTCCGTAAGCGCTTGCAACAGTATTAACATCTGAAACAGAGTAGCCAATAAGATTGGGTACGGTAGTTGTTTCGGATTTACTGTTGTTGTCCGTATAAAGAACAACATTGCCTCCGTTCGGAATTTTTGAGGAAGCCGGCGGTATTTGTGAAACCACCTTATCGCCGTCACCCTTTACCGTAACTGTAAAGCCATCCTGCTGAGCAGCTGACTGTGCGTCATTTACCGAAAGTCCTACGTAATTTCCGGCAGAAACGTCAACATATTCAAGTTCGCTGTCGGTGTATTCCGTTTTTATTTCAAGATACGGAAGCACTTCTGTCATAATATTAATAAATACGGGAGCAGAAACCTGTGAGCCGTAGTACGAGCCGCCCGAAGGCGTATCAAAAAATACAAGCATCGCAATCTGAGGGTCATCCGCAGGGGCATAGCCGCAGAATGACGATATGTAGTCCTTTTCAAATCCGCTTATGGGCTTAACTCCGGTTTTTTCCGATGTACCCGTTTTGCCGGCAACCTTGTATCCCGCAACATATCCTGCCGTTGCTCCTGCCGTTGCCGTGTTGTATGCCAGGATCTCATTCATTTTGTCTGATGTTTGTTTTGAAATCACCTGACGTTTAACAGTTTTTTCAACATTTTTAATTACATTGCCGTCGGCGTCCGTAATTTTTGAAACAACATACGGCTTAAGCAAATATCCGCCGTTTGCAACTGACGAGCAGGCTGTGATCATCTGAATAGGCGTAATAGAAAAGTTCTGTCCGAATGACGCAACCGCAAAGTCAACTTCGTTCATTGTACCTTCTGCCCAAAAACTGTCCTCTGCCTCGCCCGGAAGGTCAATACCCGTTTTGTCGGCAAAGCCGAATCCCTGATAATACTGACAAAATTTATTTAATCCAACCAACTGTCCAATTTTAATAAACGCCGGGTTGCATGAATTACATATAGCCTCAACAAAGGTTTGCGAACCGTGTCCGGCAGTATCATGACAGTGAATAGGGGCTGCGTCCGCAACTTTTATTGAACCGGTACAATAAAAAGTGCTTTTGTCATTTACAACTCCTTCTTCAATAGCCATTGACGCCGTACACATTTTGAATACGGAACCCGGCATATATGTGTCTGTTATTGCTTTGTTGCGCCACATTGCAGACAGTTCTTCGCTTTCAGCCGCCGACTGCTTATTTTTTGCAAGTGAATTTATTTTCTTTTGGGTCTCTTTTGGCAGGGTATATGGGTCATTAAGGTTATAGCCGTCAACAGTTACCATGGCAAGAACCGCGCCGGTATTAACATCCATTGCAATGCATACGCCGCGGTTGAGAACACCGTTGTCTATAAGACCCTGTTTCATATATTTTTCACAAATCGACTGAATAGTTTCATCTATGGTAAGATAAATATTGTTTCCGTCTTCGGATTCAATATTCTGCTCATACTGAAACGGCATATCCGTGCCTCTTGCATTTTTTGCGGTAACGATTCTGCCCGGTGTCCCCGAAAGATATTCGTCATACTGGTACTCAATACCCTCAAGTCCCTGGTCGTCGCTTCCTGTAAAGCCTAACACGCAGGATGCAAGATCATCATGCGGATAGTAACGCTTGTAATCGTCAAGAAGCTGAATTACACTGCCGCAGCCATACTTTTTGTCAATTTCTTCAATAAACTCCAGAATTTTTTCCCGTGCGTCAGCTTCTATTTTTCGTTTAACAACCACATAGTAGCTGTTTTGCTTTGTCTTTTCATACACATTGTCATAGTCAAGATCAAGAATTTTTGAAAGTCCTTCTGCAACTGCTTTGCGCTGCTCGTCGGTTTTGAGATAAGTCGGCGCCATAGCCACCTGCCATACTGAGGCGCTCTCTGCAAGCACTTTCCCTTTAGAATCATAAATCGTACCGCGTTTAGCTGAAATGGTGGTATCTTTAAGCTGCTGGTCAACGGCGGATTCCTGAAGTGAACTTCCCTGAACCAAGGTCAAATAGGAAAGTCTTGCTATTGCAGAACCAAAGCCAAACACCAAAATCAATATTATAAGAATTGCCGTGCGCTGTCTTAAACGCTGGTTTGGACCTTTTGCGGCTCTTTTTTTTATTTTTTTCATCGGTCTGTCATTACTTTCCAATCGTAAAGCCCCTTTCACCGCAAAAAACTACAAATCTTCTGCAATAATCTTATGTTTAAAGCATTTTAAAATATTAAAAACATGGCATTTTTGCCTGCATATATACCGAAAAAAGAGTCAAGACGCAGTCTTAACTCTCATTCTCTCATAACATATCTATTAAATTAAAATGTATGTTATGACCAAAGATTTTTTATCGAGTCGATAAATTGAGTGAATATATTTTCACTGCCGGGAGACGATACCTCCGCTTTATCTCCTCCGGAAAGAGTGACAAACTCTTTTCGGGTATTTGTCGCCTTGGTCATACCAAGCACATCTTCGGCATACTTTTCAATTTCTGAGGTTGAAAGCTTTGACTCAACCTTCATATTATTTTGAGTGTAAATACTCTGGGAATCAGCCAATGTATTTTGGGCAGTAATTATCTGCTGATTAAGTTCTGTTATCTGAACTTGTCCAACAATAATTATACCAATCACAACCGCCACAAGTCCGCCGCCAAGACCGCCTATCATCAGCTTTAACGGGTTATGTTTGCGGCGCCTTATTTTTTGCAGTTCTTCTTCAGGCAGAGTTACAACCTTATTAATCCTGTTTTTCTTTTGTTTGATCTGTTTTTTATGTACTTGATGTTCTTTGCGCTGCGGCAAAGCTGAAGAAGCGGTGACATCCTCATCAAAAAGGCTTAAATCATAAGCTTCATTTCTGTCGGTGTATGCCATTATTCCTGTACCCTGTGCCTTTCTATATATTAAACTTTCATAAAACACGCTGTATTTTTAATTATTTTTCTTTTATACATATACAAAAAAGTTTCAAATTTTTAATAATTTTGATAATTTACTAAACACACAATTATTTGAAATGCGGAACATTAATAATTAAAACCGTATATGTAGTTATTACAAACGATTTAACCACTATTGATTGTATTTGTAATATTCTTTACAACTTTGTTATATTTTACTACAAATAAGTGAGTTTGTCCATAGCTTAGAGAAAAAATTTTTAGATTTTTTCACAGATTCTCAACTTTGCACTTCTCGCCCTCGGGTTTTCCTTTAATTCTGTTTCATTTGCACAAATAGGCTTACGATTAACAAGCTTAGCTTTGGGTTTGTTACCGCAAACACAAACAGGAAAATCTTTTGGACACGTACATCCCTTGCACCATGTTGCCATTTTTTGTTTTACCATTCTGTCTTCAAGCGAATGAAAAGTAATTACCGCAAGCCTTCCTCCGCTGCCAAGCAGTTCAAACGCGCCGTCAAGTCCTTTTGCAAGTGCTCCAAGCTCGTCATTAACTGCTATGCGGAGCGCCTGAAATGTCTTTCTTGCCGGGTGACCGTCACGCCTTACTCGCTGAGGAACATTGTTTTTAACAATTTCAGCAAGCTCAAGAGTAGTTTTAATGGGTTTTTCCTCTCTTGCTCTGACAATTCCCGCCGCAATGGAATCCGCAAATTTTTCTTCGCCGTAAGTCTGCAAAATATTTATCAATTCATTTAGCGGAACAGTATTTACAATTTCGGCTGCGGTCGTGCCCTTTTTGCTCATTCTCATATCCAGAGGCGCGTCCTCGTGATATGAAAATCCCCTTGACGGAGTGTTTAACTGATATGACGAAACTCCTATATCAAGCAAAACGCCGTCAAGTCTGCCCACGTTTCGGTGATTCAAAATTTCTTTTATGTCTGCAAAATTTCCTTTAATAATTATAGAATTTTCGTTATTTTTAAAACGCTGTGTAAGAATACTGATAGCGTCCGGGTCACGGTCAATTGAAATCAGCTTTCCTGTTGTAAGATGATTTAAAATTTCATTGCTGTGACCTCCGCCTCCGGCGGTACCGTCGGCATAAATTCCGTTTTCTTTTATTTTAAGTCCCTTTATTGCTTCATTAAGTAGGACGGGAATATGAGCAAATTCCATTTTGTCCTCCCTATAATCTCAGCATGGACAGAGCTTCTTCAATATTGCTCTGCTGAATATTCATATAATCGTCAAACTTTTGTTTGTTCCATATTTCAATTCTGTTGTTCATCCCTATAACAAGCGCGTTGTCCTCAATTTGCGCAAAGTCACGCAAAGACTGTGGAATTACAACCCTGCCCTGAGCATTTGGAGTGACCTCTACTGCCGTTGCGCTGAATGTGTACTGCAAAGCCATTGCTTTATCGGCGGGAAGCTCAAGAATTTTGGAGCAAATTAAATTAAACTGTTCGGATGACATTGCCTGAATACAGCAATTACCGAAACCTTTCGCAATAAAAAACGTGTCTCCCAGTTCCTCACGGAACTTTGCGGGCAAAATTATTCTGCCCTTTGTATCAATTGAGTGATTTGACATTCCCGAAAACATTTTGCCCACCTCCGTACACATAAACTTAAAATCAGTTTCAAAATTTTTATTTTCAGGCACTAAATGACACTTTATGCCACCGATTGATTTTATTATACCTTATACCTAAAAAAAAATCAATACAAATTTTACGAAAATTTTTGAAAAAATTACAATTTATTTTAAATCTTTCAAATTTGAAATTTATGGAAATTATTTTTATCGATATTTTTCTTAATTAGAATAATAAATACCCGAGAATACCGTTTTTTCGGGTACTCTCGGGTATTAATTAAATATCTATTTATTAAATATTACAAAACGGGCAGGAATATTACAAACATATGTTTGTAATATCATAAAAAGAGAGCTGCCTTAAAGCGTAACGAGTGACGTCATAAGACAAAATTCTGTAAAATAACGCTTTAAAAACAGCCCGAATAATTAAAAATATAATTATTTTGTATTCTCCGAATTTTTATTTTTCTGTGAGTTAACTATGTTTGAACGTGTTTTTTTAATTTCACTAAGCTGAGCCGAAATACTTTCTTCGGTTCGTCTGATAATACTGTCGACATAAACATTTGCGGCTTTTCTTATTTCTGCTGATTTCTGTCTTGCATCGTCAACAATTTCTTTAGCCTTTGCCTGAGCTTCACGAACAATTTCGCTCTGGTTGAGCATCGCCTTTTTGCGTTCTTCAGCCGACCTTATAATATTTTCAGATTCACGGTTTGCTTCGGCAAGAATTGACTTTCTGTCGGCAACAATATTTTTTGCCTGTCTTACCTCAGCAGGCATGGCGTCCTGAATCTGATCGAGAATATCATAAATCTCGTCACTGCTGACAACTACCTTGCCTCCCGTAAACGGCATTGACTTAGCGTCATTAATAATGTTTTGAAGCTGTAAAATCAAATCATCAACCTTCATCTTTTCCACTCCTAACAAAAAATAATATTTAACTACCCATTCTTTTTATTTATCTTTTCGACGATTCTGTCATGAATGCAGGGCGGAACAAAATTGCTTATATCTCCGCCCATTGATGCAACCTCCCGAACCATACTCGAACTCAAATACATTGAATCTGCCTCGGCAGTCAAAAAAATTGTTTCAAGCTGCGGGTTAAGTTTTTTGTTTGTAATTGCCATTTGAAATTCGTATTCAAAGTCAGACACTGCACGAAGACCTTTTACTATTGCGTCTACTTTCCGCCGCCGGCAGTATTCCGCAAGAAGTCCGTCAAAACTTACAATCTCGACATTTTCAATACCTTGTGTAACCTCTTTTAAAAAATCCATACGCTCTTCGGTTGAAAAGCTTGGCGACTTTGCAGAATTTACAAGCACAGCCACAATTACGTGTTCAAACATTCGTGCGGCACGTTTGATTACATCCAAATGTCCGAGAGTAACAGGGTCAAAGCTGCCCGGACAAATTACAGTTTTATTCATTGTATGCAGTCCTTATGTCTGAATGTACTTATTCTTATTTTACCATAGCGATATTCTCTGTCAAGTGTAAAATTACCGTAATTCGACAGAATTTTTTCATCAATGGGATTTTCTGCAATAATCACGCCGGTTTCTTTCATTGCCTTAGGTACTATTTCAAGCGCCTGGTGTAATGCCCCTGTTCTGTACGGCGGATCAAGAAAAGCTATATTGAACTTTTGGGTATTCATTACAAGAAAACTGCGAAAATCCATTGCAAAGGTCTTTGCGTTTTGTTCAAGTCCGACAGCTTTAAGGTTTCGCTTAACAACATCGAGCGACCTTTTTGAGTTGTCTACAAAAAATGCGCTCTCCGCGCCTCTGCTGAGTGCCTCGATCCCCATTTGTCCTGAACCTGCAAAAAGGTCAAGAAAACTTCTTCCCTCTGTTTCAAACTGAATTATTGAAAAAACCGCCTCTTTAATTCTTTCGGTCGTAGGTCTTACATCTTCGCCTTCAAGGGTTTCAAGCCGCCTGCCTTTAGCCAAACCTGTAATTACTCGCATATTACCTTTCCTTTATATTTGTGATGTCAGTATAACATATTATAATAATTTTTACAATAATATTTTTTAAGTTAAGTCATTTTCATGAAAATATTTATATACGGCAAGCGCCGTTTCTTTTGTCATTTTAGGAGCTTTTTCAAGCTCCTCTAAATCAGCCCTGGAAATATTTTCAATGGTTCTAAAGTGTTTTAACAGTGTTTTTGCTCTCACCTCTCCCACTCCGTCAATGTTTGTCAATGAGCTGCGAAATGTGTTTTTGCTGCGCCTGCTGTGATGATAACCTATTGCAAAACGGTGAACCTCATCCTGTATCTTACTTACAAACGTAAATACGGCGCGTTTTGAATTTATGGAAATTTCTCCGCCTTCTCCTGTTATGGCGCGCGTGCGGTGTTTATCATCTTTAACCATACCAAACAGAGGAACGTCTATGTTTTTTTGAATCAGCACCTCTTTTACTGCCGCAACCTGTCCTTTGCCGCCGTCAAGCAATATTAAATCGGGCAGTCTGCCGAACCCTTCATTACTTCTCTCCGCCTTACAGTACTCGTCAAAACGGCGGGAAATCACCTCTGCCATTGAAGCAAAATCGTCTTGCCCTTCAACCCCCTTGATTTTAAACTTTCTGTATGCCGACTTCAGCGGTTTTCCGTTTTTATAAACGACCATACCCGCAACATTTTCAGTTCCGGCAAGGTTTGAAATATCGTACGATTCAATATATTCCGGCAGCTTTTCAAGTCCGAGGATCTCTTTCAGTTCTTCAAGAACACTGTATTCACGCACAGTTGCGCCCTTGCGCTGTGCCAAAGTTTCTGCGGCATTTGAACGGCACATTGACACAAGCTGTGCCTGATTTCCTCTTTGGGGAACGGTTATGCCGACCTTGTTGCCGCGCTTTTGTGAAAGCCACTCTGCAATTGTATCCATTCCTTCAAAGCTGCTGTCAAGCGCTATATTCTTGGGGATGTCCGTCCGAAGAGTATAATATCGCAGTAAAAATTCTTCGGTTTCACGCTCAGAATCATCGCTGTCAAAAATAAAGCTTTCACGGTCAAAAAGCCGTCCTCCCTCAAAGCGGAACACCTGAAAACACGTCTTGCCGTCATCGGAAAACCGTGCGATAACATCTTCATCAAGCACTTTATTTGCAACTACTTTTTGTTTGTCTTTCATTTTTTTTACTGCGTTTATTTTATCGCGTATTCTTGCGGCGCGCTCAAACTCAAGATTTTCTGCCGCTTCGTTCATTTGTTGGGAAAGCTGTTTTATGGAATTAGACGAACCCCCGCGCAGAAATTCAAGCGCCTGGTCTACGCTTTCCTGGTAATCTTTTAATTTTACTCTGCCTGTACAAGGCGCCATACATTGCTTTATATGGTAATTAAGGCAAGGTCTGCCCTTACGAAAATCCTGAGGAAAACGCCTGTTGCACGTTGGGAGCATAAAAATTTTATTTGCTTCTTCTACTGCGCTCTTTACATAGTAACTGCTTTTATAAGGTCCTATATACTCCGCCCCGTCATTCTTTTTTTGAAGCACGTACGAAAGTTTTTTCCAGTCGCCCTCGCTGACGCGTATATAACTGTAGCCCTTGTCGTCTTTAAGCAGAATATTGTATTTAGGTGTGTGCTGTTTGATAAGACTGCATTCAAGAATAAGAGCCTCAAACTCACTGTCAGTAATAATATATTCAAAATCATCTACATTATCGACCATTCGGCGCACCTTTTCAGCATGATTGTTCTGAGAACCGAAATACTGGCTTACTCTGTTTTTTAGAGCCTTTGCCTTGCCGATATATATTATTTTTCCGCTTTTGTCGTGCATAATATACACGCCCGGCAAAAGAGGCAAAGACATTGCTTTTTTGCGCAAAGACGATATTTTTTCATTCATATTATCACCGTCCCTAAAAACAAAAAGGGCGGATCATCCGCCCAAACCTTCAATTTATACTTAAAACATATTAATTATTCAACAAATCCCGATTCGACAAGAGCCACAAGACCTTCAACTGCGTCTGTTTCATCTGAACCGTCGGCAATAATTTTTATTGTTGTTCCGCCTATAATGCCGAGAGATAAAACGCCAAGAAGACTTTTGGCATTTACGCGGCGTTCTTCTTTTTCAACCCAGATTGTAGATTTGTACTCATTAGCTTTCTGAATAAAGAAAGTTGCCGGACGAGCATGTAAGCCGGCTTTGTTTTGTACTAATACGTCCTTAACATACATTTTTAAAACCCTCTCTGACTTAAAATATTATTAAAAATAAAACCACACATGCCATTCTATGGCTCAATTTATTAAACATTATAAACTTTTTTTTTTGCAAGGTCAATACAGTAAATCATTTTCGTATTAATATTCACTTGCCAATAAAAATTCAATCTATTTATTGTGCAATGTTACAAAATAAAACATTTTAACTGTTTTTTTCGTCAAAAAAATTATAATATTCTTTTATAATATTGCATAATTATTAAAAATTTTAACTGTTCAACTGTTGCCATTTACAATGTACTTTTCATATAGCTCGGGTCTCTTTTCTCTTGTTACCTCAACGCTTTTTTCCCTGCGCCATGCGTCAATGTTTGCATGATGACCGCTCAATAAGATATCGGGCACGTCAATTCCCCTCCAGCTTGACGGTTTTGTGTACTGAGGGTATTCAAGCAGAGAATTAAAATGACTTTCTTCGGTAAAACATTCGTCGCTTGAAAGCACCCCCGGAACCATTCTTGACAATGCGTCCGTAAAAACCATTGCGGGAAGCTCGCCGCCTGTAAGAACATAGTCGCCGATAGAAATTTCTTCATCAATAAAAGTATCGATCAGTCTTTGGTCAACACCCTCATAATGACCGCACAAAATACATATATTTTCAATCTCCGCAAGTTCCTTTAGTCTGCTTTGTTCAAGTGTTTTTCCCTGAGGCGACATATAAACAAAATAAGGTTTTTTACCCGCCTGACGGCATATATCTTCAAAACACAGGGCTATGGGCTCGGCTTTCATAAGCATTCCAACTCCTCCGCCGTACGGAGTATCGTCAACTCTTTTGTGCCTGTCAAACGCATAATCTCTAAGCTGATGGCAAACAATTTCAATTACTCCGTTTTTTTGTGCCCTTCCTATAATGCTTTCGCTTAACACTGCGTCAAACATTTCAGGAAATAATGTTATTATGTCAATTCTCACCGTCAAATATTCCTTTCATCGGACGAATAAGTATAAATCCGTCGTCAACGTTTGTTTTAATAATGACATCATCAATTACGGGAGCAAAATAAGTCTTATTATTTTTATCGGTAATTTCATAAACATCGTTTGCGCCGGTGCGCAAGACATCTGTAATTTTTCCATAGACAATGCCGCTGTCAGCATCCTTTACATCAAGTCCAATTAAATCCTGAACAAAGTTAACGCCCTCTTCAAGAGTTATGTCGTCACGGTTGATGTAGACGAGCTTTCCCCTGAGTTTTTCTGCCTCTTCAATTGTATTTACGCCTTTAATTTTGCACAGTGCTATATTTTTGTGCGGACGTGAATTTACTTCAATAAATGTCTTTCCGTCAGCATCAAGAAAAAGCTTTTTAAATGCGCATAAAAATTCGGGAGAATCACACCACGGGTCAATCCTCACTTCACCTTTTATTCCGTGAGTGCCCACTATTTTACCTGATTCGAGAAACTGTTTTTTCATATTTTTACCTGCTTTCATATCACTTTAATTCCACAATGGTTACTCCGTCCTCTCCCTCGCCGAACGCACCGAGGCGATAGCTTTTTACTGCCTTGTTGGTCTTTAAATATACCGATATTTCGCGGCGGAGTACTCCCGTACCTTTTCCGTGAATAATGGTCAGCTGTGTAATGTTTGTCATCACCGCATTGTCGATCGCTTTGTCAACTATGTTTACCGCGTCGAATGCAGTTTCTCCTCTTACATCAATCTCTGTAACAGGCCGCACGTCAAGTGAGCTGTGAACATTACGTTTTTCAGTAAATTGGTTTGCATTCGTCTTTGTCTGTGATTTTAACAGGCGAAGATTTTTAATATCAACACGAGTCTTTATTATGCCTGCCTGCACAAGCACAAGTCCGTCTTTATTTGGAGGCGCAAGCACTGTTGCGTTTTTGTCTATGTCATATATAAGCACATCGTCGCCAACCTTGAGCGGCCGCGGAAGCTTGTACTCCTCATTAGAAACATTTTGCTTAACAGGGTCTGCCTGCGCCTCCATTTTGTCAATGTTGCGTTTAAGCTTTAAACGGGCCTCGGAGTTTATATCTTTTTGTTTGCGCAGCTTTTCAAGTTCTTCAATAAGTGCATCTGCCTGCGCCCTTGTGCTTGAAATAATTCGCTCTGCCTCTTGTCTTGCACGCTCTATTTCACGTTCCGCCTTTTCTTTTGCCTTTTGCATTTCATTTTCGGCTTTCTGTTTTTCGGTGTTTGCCTTTACGGTAAGCCTGTTTGCATTTTCAAGCTGTTTTTCAAGACTCTGACGGCGCTTTTCAAGCTTTTCAACCACATCCTCAAACTGCCTGTTTTCATTTGAAACCAGTTCCTGCGCACGTTCTACTATTGCGCTTTCCATACCCAGCCTCTTAGATATTGCAAATGCGTTGCTCTTGCCCGGAACTCCTATCAAAAGTCTGTATGTCGGCTGTAAGGTCGCAATGTTAAATTCACAGCAGCCGTTTTCGACCCCCTCCGTTTGCAGTGCAAACTCTTTTAGCTCTGCATAGTGGGTGGTTGACGCAATTTTTGCGTGACGGGTCCTGAGTTTTTCAAGAATTGCAATGGCAAGCGTTGCACCTTCAACAGGGTCGGTGCCGGCGCCGAGTTCATCTATAAGGCAAAGCGAACCCGCGTTTGAAAGTTTTATTATTTGTATTATATTCGTCATATGTGATGAAAACGTTGACAGCGATTGTTCAATACTCTGCTCGTCGCCAATGTCAACAAGCACACGCCTAAACACCGAAAGCTCGCTGTTGTCGTCACACGGTACAAGGAGACCGCACATTGACATAAGCGTTAAAAGTCCGATTGTTTTAAGCGTAACGGTTTTGCCGCCGGTGTTAGGCCCTGTTATTACAAGCGTGTCAAAGCCTTTTCCCAAATTAACGTCCACAGGAACTACCTTGTCTTGGTTTATTAACGGATGTCGCGCCTTTTTTAAATCAATAACACCTTTGTCGTTCATAATCGGCACAGACGCTTTCATTGAGTAAGCAAGGTTTGCTTTGGCAAAAATAAGATTAAGCCTTGCAAGGTTTTTATAACTGCGAATTATATTATCGGCAAAATCACCGACATTTGCGGAGAGTTCGTAAAGGATACGCTCTATTTCTTCCTCTTCCTTTGCCATGAGCATTTTTATTTCATTGTTTGCCTGTACAACGCCCATTGGCTCAATAAAAACAGTTGCTCCGCTTGATGATGTATCGTGTACAAGTCCCGGAATATTATTGCGGCATTCACTTCTGACCGGCACAACATACCTGCCGTCACGCTGAGTAATGATAGAGTCCTGCAAATACTTTATGTATGCTGAACTGTGAATGATTTTGTCAAGCACTTCCTTTGCCTTTGAAGACTCCGTACGGATTTTTCGGCGTATATCGGCAAGCGCATTGCTTGCATTATCAGATATTTCATCTTCGCTGATAATAGCAGACGTTATTTTATCTTCAAGAAACCTATTTGACATAAGACCGCTGAAATAGCAGCTTAGAGAATTTTCAGTTAAATTAAATCTTAAATTCCAGTCTTTGACCGAACGAATAATACGCAGCGTTTCAGCAATTGCAAGCAGTTCTGCCGTATTCAGGCACCCTCCTGCCTGCGCTCTTCGCAGCTGATTGGCGCAGTTTTTTGCTCCGCCGAATGACGGCGCACCGAACTTGCCGCTTAAAACAACCGCATCGTCTGTCTGTTTGAGCAATTGCCTAACCTTTATTAAATCAAACTGAGGCTCAAGCTCAAGCGCCATTTTGTAGGAATCCTCAAGAGATGTCTGTTTTGCAAGCATTTCAAGAATTTTATCAAGTTCGAGTGTTTTGTAATGTCTGTTCATAGTAACACCTAAGTTCGTAATTAAATAATAGTTTTATAGAATGTAAGAGTTGAAAAATCTTTTTCATATCTGCATTTCAAATAATTTTCGCTTGCCGTATTCAGCACTTCAAGGTCACTGTCGGGCAGTGAAAAAGAAAAGAGCCTTTCGTCGTCGGCATAAACAGTATGCCTCAGCGCCGTTAAAACCGACGGATTGAGCGCTATTGCAGGTTCCGCTTTATTTGCACGGCAGGCGGCGCATTCAAGCGCTCCGGACTGCGGCAGAAAATACATTACATCCGCCGAATATTCACCGCAGCTCCTGCACATTCTGAGGTCGGGCATATAGCCGGACATACTTGCAAGCCGCATTTCAAGGCAGGGTTTTATTAAATTTGCGCTTCGCTTATCTTCTGACAAAAGATAAAGCGCATTCAGCACAAGGCTGAGAAAAGCGTCCGCCTTTTGCTCTCGCGGGCAAATTGTAAGAGCAAGCTCGCAGAAATATTGTGCAAGACACATTTTTTCAACATTATTTCTAAGTTTTGAAAAAATACGGATAGAGCGAGCCTCGCCGATTATGTAGCTGTCCCGACCCTTGTAAACTGTGAGTCGGGAATATGACAAAAGCGATGTTGCGGCACATTTTTGATTTTTTATGTTTTTCGCGCCGCGAACAAATGCCTTTAAAACACCGTTAGATTTTGTAAGAGCAAAAACAAGCCTGTCCTGTTCACCGATATTCTGTTCCTTTATTATCAGTCCGTCCGTCCTGAATTTCATCGGTCTCCTCCCTGGTAATAGTATCTGCGCCTGTATTTTTGGCTTCCTGAATACTTTTGTAACGAATGTAATCAAGGACGCTGCCGGTTGTAAAAAATGCTTGCCAGGCATACCAGTCATCCATGAAAAACACCTCCGAAAATATTGTTTTTCGGCAGGATATTTTTATTTAATGTAAATTTTACCTGATAAATTTTATACAATTATAAATTTAAAACGGCAAAACGGCCGCGCATTAAATACTGTTTTAAACCCAAACGGGTTTGTTTAAATTAACGCTCAGTCAAAATTCTTTTCATCAAACCCAAAATTTTGCAACAGTCGCTCCCGGTTGCGCCAGTCTTCCTTAACCTTTACCCATGTCTGCAAAAACACCTTGCAGTCAAAAAAGTTTTCTATGTCCTGACGGGCAAATGTACTTATTTTTTTCAGCATTGACCCGTTTTTGCCGATAATTATTCGCTTGTGCGTATCTTTTTCACAAAATATCGTTGCGTCAATATCAAGGATTCCGTTTTCCCGCGTTTTCATTTTTTCAATAACAACCGCTGTACCATGGGGGATCTCCTTGTCGCAGAGCCTTAAAATCTTTTCTCGGATAATTTCCGATACTATAACACGCTCGGGCTGGTCTGTAAGAGTATCATCTTCAAAAAAATGTCCTCCCTCGCTCGACTGCTTTTTAAGCTCATCGAGCAGTTCTGCGATTCCGTTTCCGTTTTGAGCGCTTACCGGCACGACTGCGTTAAAATCATAAAGCGAGCTGAAATTTAAAATCTGTTTCATCAGCACGTCCTTTTCTTTGAGCGTGTCAATTTTGTTAATTGCCAAAATAGCCGGCATTTGCATGGATTTAAACTTTTCAATAAAATTGATTTCAGTTTGTAAAGGTTCTTTGCCTGCCTCAACAACAAGCATACAGCAGTCAACGCCTCCGACAGACTCGTTTACAGACCTAACCATATATTTGCCGAGCGAGTTTTTCGGCTTGTGCATACCCGGTGTATCAAAGAAAACAAGCTGATATTCTCCATCGGTCAGCACACCTGTAATACGGTTGCGCGTAGTCTGCGGCTTGCTTGATACAATGGCAATTTTCTGACCGAGCAGTCTGTTGAGAATTGAGCTTTTTCCTACGTTTGGTCTGCCCACTATCGCAATAAATGCGGATTTATCATTTTTGTTCATTAATTACCTCTTATACAAAATTTGGGGCAAACTCATACGAGCGCCCCTTTTATTATTTGAGTTTTTTTATTTTTAAGCGTAAAAACTTCGCCTTAATTCCTATGGGTCCCAACAACACAAATAATACAGAAAGTATTAAAGACAAAGTAAAAAATACCAGCATAAAAATATTGTGTGCAAAAAAATCAAAAATGTGCGCTATAACAGTTGTATTCCAAAAGAAAATAATGCCTACTACGACAGCGGCAGCAGACAAAATAAGCACCGCACCTGCGGCGGCATCTTTTGCCGCTTTTATAATCGGTTCAAATCGGTCCGCTGTAAGGTTGCAAATTTCTTCAATGCACGTGTTCAATGCCTCACACGCCATAACTGCCGCAATAAGCAAAATAAGCAGCGCCTGCTGAGCAGCGGTAAAATTATAGAAGGATGAAAATAACAGCACATAAAACGCAATTACAATATGAAATCTCATATGGCTTTCTGTTTTTACTGTGTACCAAATACCCCTTAATGCGTACTTAAAACTTAAAAGTTGTTTTTTCATGCCTTATCTTCATCGATTATGTAGCTTGATGACGCGGAAAGTCCGAGTTGTTCCATAATAAGTTCTTCTTTTTCCCTCATTCTTACTTTTTCAAGATTTTCCATATGGTCATAACCGAGAAGATGAAGAACGCTGTGGGCTGTCAGGTAACCCACTTCTCTTTGAAGGCTGTGCCCGTAAAGCTCTGCCTGGTCTTTCGCTTTTTCTATTGAAATTACAATGTCACCCAGAATTTTTGCGCCTGTTTCCATATCTTTGTCGTAAACACCGTTTTCACCCATAGGAAATGACAGTACGTCGGTTTCAATGTCCTTCTCCCTATACTGTTTGTTAAGCACTTTTATGCCTTTGTTATCTGTAAAAGTCACACTTACCTCGGCAGGTCCTTCAAATTTTTCAAGCTGAAGAACAGCATTGCAGCAGCGACGGACAAGCATTCTGATACCCGTAGGTATTTTTACGGTTTTTTGTTTGTTTGTAATTATTACTTTAACTTTATTATTTACTGACATTACAGACATCCTTTCCTTAATAACATCTATTGTTTTACTGATATATAATAAAAGTTAATTTTTTCCGTTTTCATATTTTGCATATGCTTTAATAATGTTTTGAACAAGCCTATGACGCACAACATCCTTTTCGTCAAATGTACAGCTTCCTATCCCCTCGATATTTCTGAGGATTTTAACACAGTCCTTTAACCCGCTTCTTGCACCCTTCGGCAAATCGATTTGTGTTATGTCGCCCGTGATTACCATTTTTGAATTAAAACCAAGGCGGGTAAGAAACATTTTCATTTGCTCGCCCGTTGTGTTCTGCGCTTCATCAAGAATTATAAAGCTGTCGTCAAGCGTTCTGCCCCTCATATACGCAAGCGGCGCAACCTCAATATTGCCCCGTTCAACATATTTTTGATATGTTTCCGCGCCGAGCATATCAAACAGCGCGTCATAAAGCGGACGCAGATACGGGTCAACCTTACTTTGTAAATCTCCGGGAAGAAAGCCGAGCTTTTCACCCGCCTCAACCGCGGGACGGGTAAGAATTATTCTGTTGATCTGCTTACTGCGAAACGCCGTTACCGCCATTGCCACGGCAAGGTATGTTTTGCCCGTACCGGCAGGACCGACTCCTATTGTAATGGTGTTCTCCGCAATCATCGAACAATATCGTTTCTGTCCGATCGTTTTGGGTTTTATAGGTTTTCCTTTAGAGGTTATGCAAATGCAGTCGCCTGCAAGCTGTTCTATTTTGTCTTCACTGCCATCGTTGACAAGTGAAATGCAGTAACGAACATTCTGCTCCGAAAGAGCCTCGCCTCTGTTAATAAACTGAAGAAGACTTTCAATTACCTTGCGCGCTTTTGACGCATTTTCGGCATCGCCTTCAATTTTGAGTTCACTGTCACGGCAGGTAATATGAGTGCCAAATTCCTTTTCAATTAGTTTTATATTCTCGTCAAAACTGCCAAAAAGTGCGACTGCATTCTCCATTCTATCAATATTTATTAACTGTTCCGTAGGGCAAAACTCCTGTTTTTCCATTATTTCAAAACAATTATACCACAATTTGAATATAAAAACTCATAAAAAATAGCTTTTTTAGCTAAATTTTTAATTTTTGTTAAAAATGACGAAAACCCTACTTGTCCCAACGTCCCATTTGTAATATTTATATTTATCTTTTTATTTAACAAATATTACTTGACAAAACGATAAATATGTAATATAATCACTCAGGTGTAAAGAAAATTTCTTTACAGTACAGCTCATTTTGCCGCAGCAAGGAGCTAAGAATATGGAAAAAAACATTGAGGTTTCCCTTTTGTTTGATTTTTACGGAAAGCTTTTAAAGCCCTCAGGAAGAAAGGTAATTGACCTTTATTACAATGAAGATTTATCGCTTGCCGAAATCGCAGACCATATGGGAATAACCCGACAGGGCGTACGCGACAGCATAAAACGATGTGAACGGCTGCTGTTTGAATTTGAAGAAAAGCTCGGACTTTTTAAAAGATTCGGTCATCTTGAAAACGGACTTGATGAAATTGCGCGTACGGCACACAAAATATACGATAATTCAGAAGATGCAAAAATAAAAACGCTTGCCGAATTTATTGAAAAAAAAGCAGGCGCACTTAAAGAATAAGAGGAATTTTTCATGGCTTTTGAAGGACTTTCCGATAAACTGAGCAATGCATTTAAAAAACTGAAAAACAAAGGCAAACTTACCGAGGCGGATGTAAAAGAAGCGATGCGTGAGGTTCGCCTCGCCTTGCTTGAAGCCGACGTAAACTATAAGGTCGCCAAGGATTTTACTAATAAGGTTACCGAACGCGCAGTAGGACAGGACGTTATGGAAAGTCTTACGCCCGCGCAAATGGTTATTAAAATAGTCGATGAAGAGCTTACTGAGCTTATGGGAGGCGAAGGAGCAAGAATTGAGTTTGCCTCAAAACCGCCAACTGTTATTATGCTCTGCGGTCTTCAGGGTTCAGGTAAAACAACTCACGCCGCAAAGCTTGCATTAATGCTTAAAAATCAAAACAGACATCCTTTGCTTGTTGCGTGCGATATTTATCGTCCTGCCGCTATTGACCAGTTAAAGGTCGTGGGCGCCAAAGCAGGCGTTCCTGTTTTTGAAATGGGCAAAGAAAACCCTGTTAAAATAGCAAAAGCGGCTATAAGGCAGGCTAAAGATTACGGCAACGATGTTGTAATTCTCGATACTGCGGGCCGTCTTCACATTGATGAAGAGCTAATGGATGAGCTTAAAAACATAAAGTCAGAAGTTGAGCCAAACGAAATTCTGCTTGTTATTGACTCAATGACGGGTCAGGACGCTGTAAATGTTGCCAAAAGCTTTAACGAACTTCTTGACATCACCGGAGTTATTCTTACAAAGCTCGACGGCGACACAAGAGGCGGCGCCGCGCTTTCGGTAAAGGCAGTTACAGGCAGACCCATTAAGTTTGCGGGTATAGGAGAAAAACTTGAGGATATTGAAGTTTTTCATCCCGACAGAATGGCAAGCCGTATTTTAGGTATGGGCGACGTTCTTACTCTGATTGAGGACGCGCAAAATAAAATAGACCAGAAAAAGGCTGAGCAAATGGCTCAGAAAATGCTGAGCAATAAGTTTGACTTTAACGACTTAAACGAACAGTTTGAACAGGTTAAAAAAATGGGCCCGCTAAAAGGCATTCTTTCAAAAATTCCCGGGCTGGGCAAACAGCTTGAGAACGTAGATATTGACGACAGACAGATTGACAGAGTTCAGGCAATTATTTTATCAATGACGCCGGAAGAAAGAAGCAATCCAAACGTTATGAACCCGTCACGCAAACGCAGAATTGCGGCAGGCTCGGGAAGAACGGTTGAAGAAGTAAACCGCCTTATCAAGCAGGTTGAACAAATGCAAAAAATGCTTAAACAGATGAATTCAAAAGGAAAGAACGGAAAAGGCAAAAAAAGAATGATGAGAAATCTTCCCGGTCTCGGCGGTATGCCTATGAACGGTATGCCCCCAATTAAATAAGCAGTTCATCCAATGATAAACAATTGGTGACTATATAATTTATTTTACAGAGGTGAAAAATATGGCAGTTAAAATCAGACTCAGAAGAATGGGCTCAAAAAAAGCTCCTTTTTACAGAGTAGTGGTTGCAGACTCAAGGTATCCGAGAAACGGACGCTTTATTGAGGAAATAGGCACATATGATATTCTCAAGAAGCCTTCCGAATTTAAGGTAGATGAAGAGGCTGTTAAAAAGTGGATTTCTAACGGTGCACAGCCCACAGACACTGTTAAAGCGCTCCTAAAGAAAAACGGAATAATCAAATAATTTTAATTTAAGAAAGGATTTTTAAAATGCAGGAATTACTTGCCATCATGGTAAAAGGTCTTGTTGACGACCCCGACTCCGTAAGTATAGAGGCTGATGCGCCTTCTGAAAACGGTACAACTGTTTACCACATTCATGTTGCAGAAAACGACATGGGCAGAATTATCGGCAAACAGGGCAGAATTGCCAAGGCTATACGCACAATTGCACGCAGCGCCGCTATTCGCAGTGGTGAAAAGATTATGATTGAAATAGACTAACGCTATTTTACATTTAAAATTGCATATTAAAAAAGCAAAAGAAGTTGATTTTAAATCGGCTTCTTTTGCTTTTCTGCCCTAAGACAACAATAAAATAAAAAAAGAGACAAACAAGGTTAAAACTTGTTTGTCTCTTTTGGCGGAGGACAAGGGATTTGAAATATTTCTAACTGGCTTATTAATCGGCACTCTCGCATTCTTGACAACTTTTTAACTTTTCTATGTATTTCTCGACAACTTTTTTTGCCTGTTCGGCATAAGTCTCTCCAAGATGAGTATAGACATCTGCTGTGGTGCTATACTGTGCATGACCAAGCAATTTTTGCGCTGTCATTGTATCAACTCCGGCTTTTTTTAAAGTAGTAGCATAGCCGTGTCTGAGAATATGAGGCGTAACTTCTGTTAAACCTGTTATTTTCTGGTACGTCAACCACATTTTATAAAATCGCTTATTAGTGTAAATAGAGCCGTTATTATCACAAAAAATTACATCTGACGGTTTAGGCTTTATTCTATGCTTTAGTTCCGACAATAACGTTATAAGCTCATTTGAAATAAAACCTTCTCGAATACCTGACTTAGTTTTTGGTTGTTTAATTTCAGGTTGATTCGGTGCCCAATATACAGATCGGCAAACTTCAAAGCGACCGTTTTTTAAATCTATATCTTCCCACCTTAATCCACAAACTTCTCCACGCCTGAGTCCAGTGTTTAAAATAAAATAAGCAAGCAATCCTCCGTCAACGGATATTGAATTATTAATGATTTCAATTTCCTTTTCCGTGGGCGCTCTCCGCTTTTCTCTTTTTAATCCTGTTGGCAGTTTTGCTGCAGTTGTAGGATTATATTCAATATATCCTTTTCGTTGGGCGTGTGAAAAAATAAGAGATAGTACCGATAAATACGCACTTTGTGTTTTAAATGCCCACGATTTTGGAAATTGTTTAATGTAGTTGTCAATTTCCGGGGCGGTTATAGTTTTAATACTTTTGTTGCCGAAATAATCAACTGCTCTTTCCGCTCTTGGCTTATATCCTTTATAAGTGTTATAAGCAACTTCTTGTTCAACCTCTGACTCCCATTCGTCAGCGACCTCATGAAATGACTTTCCGGCTGCCTGAATTGAATTAAATTCAGCGATTTTTTTTAATAATTCTTTTTCTGTTTTTGCGTAAAAATATTTTGGTTTTCCATTAATTGTCACTTTTTGCGTAAACCGTCCATCAGCACGGCGAGTGAATTTTGTTTTTTCAACTGGCGCACCACAGTGATTGCAAAACTTGCTTTCGTCTGGTATTGTTTTCCTGCATTTTTTACATTTCATAAAATAGCCTCCATATCAAATTTGACACAGAGGCATAATTATCCTATAATTATTTTAAGCCTTGTCATGGTCTTTTGGTGGCCCCTGTGTTACCGTCCCGCTCTATCCTGTGCCAACAGGGTAGGGCGGTTTTTATTTATCTTTTTAATTGGCCTATATCTTTCCAATTTTTTGGAAATCCCATTTCCTTAAGGATTGCTGTGGCATAATCTTGTCCAAGAGCCTTTATCATAACATTAATCATTTGATCAATTATATCTACCATTGAAATGAAATCCCTTTCTTCTGACAAGTATTTGAGGCAGATAAGTACATTAAACAAGTCGTTTTTACTTGTCGGATTGTAATTTTCAATTTTTGAATGAATGGGTAAATCTAAAATAGATTTTTTCGTTTTATAGTTATATAATCTTTCTCCATGTGCACAAACATTTCTAAATTTTGAAAGTACATTAAGCATAGCAGATAAGTGATTACCATAAACATTTTCAAATTCTCTTGCTACCTGACTTTGAAGCTCCTGTCGTGAATAAAAGAAAATTTTTGAAATATTTCCAATTGTTAGAGTTTGTATTATTACCCAAAATGGAACAGTTCCATATTTTTGTTGGTTATAATTTACATATAAGTATTTTTCAGAATGGTCTAAATTTTTCTGAATTGTTGATATTAATTTATTTACGCCATCTTGATACTGTTCGTAATTATAGTTAGTTGCATTAAGATAATCACTTTGCTTATCTCCATATAAAGTACAAAAAGAATATGAATATAAAGATTTTAATTTCTTTTCAACTCTTATTATTTCATGTAAAAATCTAATTCTTAGGTAGTCATCGAAGGTATACAGTGAAACAATATTATCAAAAGATGCGTCAGCTTTATACTCACCATTCTTTTCAATTTTAAAAATATCTTTATATCCCGATATTAGTGAGTAGTAACTGTATTGCTTAAGATTTTCGACAGCTAATTTTTCATCAGATATATGTAATTTTTTTGATTTAAGTAATTCTATTTGCTGTTCATATGTAAGAAATCTTTTTTCTTGAATGTTTGACATAACAAAAAGCCCCCTGCACTTTGTACAGAGGACTTAGTGGGTTGCAGGCCCGCAGGTATCTGCAACGCGATCACTGTATTAAATTATACTGACAAAAGTTTAATTTGTCAACATAAAATTTAATCAGCTAATATATTTTATACCATCTGCACAAAAAATATTCTAAATTTTTATGACAAATGTTTCAATAATTATATACATTATTGACAAATCTTGTCATATAAAGTAAAATAATATCCGAGGGTGAAATTCTCTCACTTATACCCTTTACCGTCTGCCTTTCAGCCACAAAGGCAGGCGGTATTTTTTATATTTAGCGGATTACTCCGCTTTTTTTGTTTTTTATATACGTCTCAAACTGCTTGTACACCTGTTCTTCCATTGGGTGCAGATACCATGCATTTCTCAGTTCAAGCTCTTTCATTCGTTTTTCCCGATATGTTGCAGACTCTAAAGAAATATTATCATGTTTTTCTCTTTTATAATACCATCAAAAATTAATAAAAAATCAAAATAAGTCTTGACTTCTTATTAAAATAATTGTATCATATAGATAGTAAAGGAACGGTTTTGACTGTTCCGCATCAAAAGCAAAAGTTAAAAACATTTAACCGCTCTATATTCGCAGTACAGGGCGGTTATTTCTTTATACTTAAAATGATAATTGACACTAATAAAGTGAAACAAATTATGTATTCCAAATATACACCCCCTTTCACAAGGGAGCTGAAACAGCCGCCACCGTTCCTTTACCAAATCTATTATGTTGTATTGCTTCTAAAAAGTCAATACTTTTTTGACGTACCATGTTTTGACCGTGGAGAGTGTCAAATTTCATATCGCCAATATCGAGAGGTGAGAACCTCTCACTTATATCCTTTACCGTCTGCCTTTCAGTCACAGGGGCAGGCGGTATTTTTTATATTAACCTAAATAAAAATGCAACGGGCACCTCGTATTTGACGAGGTGCCCTTGCTTAATACTGTCTGTGCATTATGCACTGCCGCTAAACGGCTTCGTAATAACAGTATATCATATTTTATGTGCTTCGTCAATAATTATTCTCAAAAATAAATAAATTTTTTATATGACGATTTAATATGTCTAAGTCATCTAAAGATAATTTTACTTTATAGAGGCTGTCTTTTTTATTTTTTGGATTGACAATTCTCATTTTGCTAATAGTAGTAATTTGTCCAACATTCATAACCGTTCCATTCTTTAGTTTTTCCAGTGCATGGATATGTTTTTCCAACATAGCAAGCTGAATATCTAATTCGTTTGATTCTTTTTTTAATATACCCTGAAATTTTTTTAACTCATCAAGGTTAATGTTATTATTTGAAAATTCTAACAATATACTATCTTTATTATTATTAATTTTGTTATTTTGCTCCTCGATTTCTTTTATTCTTTTTTCCATTCTATTATAATACAAATTAAATAACCCATTTCTGAGAATGAAAGTGTATTTGTTGGACTTATAATGAGATTTTAATGAAGAGAGAGGAACAACGGTAATTGTGTCAGAATAAATACTATTATCCTTGTCTACGACTACAGCATAATGTCTGCCTCCTAATTCACTTCCAATTCGGAACCCAAATTCAATCAAAAGGACATCTCCGCGTTTGTATTTAATTAAGCTTTTGGAGTCGAAATTTTCTTCGCTTGTTATGTATTTAGTGTAATCTTTTGCCCAATAAGCGAGCAAGGAAGCCTTTTTATTATCCTTATCAGTATGCTTGCTAAGCAAATTAGCAAACATATTCTTTATGCTTTCTATGGCAGTACTTATAAGGCTATTTAATTTTTCTAAAGTTAAGTGTTTAGACATATTTAAACACTTCCAATCTTTTTAACACATTCCAACAAATCATACTATACACCCTTTTAATAATACATATTGACAAATCTTGTCATATAAAGTAAAATAATATCCGAGGGTGAAATTCTCTCACTTATACCCTTTACCGTCTGCCTTTCAGTCACAGGGGCAGGCGGTAGTTTTTATATTTAGCGGATTACTCCGCTTTTTTTGTTTTTTATATACATCTCAAACTGCTTGTACACCTGTTCTTCCATTGGGTGCAGATACCACGCATTTCTAAGTTCAAGCTCTTTCATTCGTTTTTCCCGGTATGTTGCCGCTTCAAGCGATATGTTACATAGATTTGCAATATTGCGAGCAGTAAATGCTTTTAACTCGTGTAGCACGCAAGCAGGAGCTAATAAATCTCTTGCAAATACGTTGGCAGCACTCTCATTATCGTTTCTAACAGTAAACGTGCGATATACCGGGGTGTTAATTAACAAGTGACCTAAAAATATATGTCCGAGTTCATGCGCAATTGTAAAACGACAGCGTCGTGACGGTTCTGTATCTCTGTAAATAATATAGAAAATATCTTTTTTCTTTATCGTAATTCCACTTTTGTCGTTTGGTAATTTTTTGACTTCGCTGTTTTTCATTAATTTGATATTGTCTGATTGCCTTATAATGTTAGTCACAATAACCGGTAATGAATTGATATTGTAATCTAAGATACATTGCCATGAAGCGTTACGGGCATTTTTATATTTACCATAATCCATTTTGTCACCTCATAGGTATTTTCCCCTATGGGGTGATTTTTTATTAAAGTTTAAAGTATTTCATCGCTTTCCGGGGCAGTATCAAGAATGTCTGAATCTTTTTTAGGTATTTTTATTATTTTTACATGTTCATCATTATTTTTACTTCGTGCGGCAACAGCAACAGTAACTGTCTCATCCTCTTTCTTTTTACGCTTTTCTTTAAGTGTTTTTGCCAAAACAGCAAGTGTATCAACTTCATCTTGCGTTAAATCTTCAAATTCTTCTCTGTTGTAAGTTGTTTGACTATTATTTAATTTTTTGGGTAATTCAGACTCTTTAATATTTGTTTTTTCGAGTAAATAATCAGTTGATACGTTAAATATTTTAGATAGTATCTTCAATGTATCTATATTTGGTTCTACAAGGTCAGCTTCATATTTTGAAATATTTGCCTTTGATAGTTTTATTTTTTTAGCAAGTTGTTCTTGAGTTAAATTTGTAGAAATTCTTAACTGTCTTAATCTTTCTCCAAATGACATTATATCACCCTGTTTTTATTATACAGTTTCAAAAACTGAAAATCAGTAAAGTTTCAAAAAATGAAATTATTTTTTAAAAAACTATTGACAGTTTCAAAATATGAAACTATAATATAAATATAGGGTTTCAATAATTGAAACAAAGGAGTTCTAAAAATGGTAAAAATTAAACAATACAGAATAAAAAATCATGTTACTCAGCAAACTTTAGCCAATTTAATAGGGGTTTCTTCATCTTCATACAGTAAAAAAGAAAATGATATCATTAAATTCTCTTTGGATGAAGCAAAAATTATTTCAGATTTTTTTGGAAAAACAATTGAAAATATTTTTTTTGGTAATTAGGTTTCAAAAATTGAAACTAAATGTAAAAAGCAGTACCATAAATGACAAAAGTAACTATTGATAAAAATTTGCAGAAATAGATAGATAAGGATAAGAAAGAAGGATAAACATGCCAAGAGAAAAGCCGCTATTCAGAGTTAATCTTGACCGTTTAGATGAACGATATCCAAATAAAGAAGCGTTGTCATTTAACGAAATCGCAGAATATCTTGGATGTTCGCTGAGCTCTGCACGACGCAAATTTAAATACAATAAAACCATTAGCGGAATAGCTAAAGCAACTGTTGCAAGAGCATTAAGTGAGGAAACATAAAAAGTTTTGTATTTAACTTTATAGGTATTTTCCCCTATGGGGTGATTTTTTATTAAAGTTTAAAGTATTTCATCGCTTTCCGGGGCAGTATCAAGAATGTCTGAATCTTTTTTAGGTATTTTCATTATTTTTACAGGTTCATCATTATTTTTACTTCGTGCGGCAACAGCAATAGTAACTGTCTCATCCTCTTTCTTTTTACGCTTTTCTTTAAGTGTTTTTGCCAAAACAGCCAGTGTATCAACTTCATCTTGCGTTAAATCTTTAAACTCGTCTCTGTTATAAGTTGTTTGAATGTTTGTTGATTTTTCTGGACTTGTTAATTCTGTCCTATTTTCATTTCCAATTAACCACTCAATTGGAACATTAAAAAAATCAGCTATTTTTTGTAATTTATCAATTTTGGGTGTAGCTCGTCCTTTTTTCCAATCAGTAAAGGTAGATTGACTTATTCCAGTTCCTTTAGAAACTTTATAAGTTGTAATTTTATTTTTAATTAGTAATTGTGCAAATCTTTCATACATGATTTTTGGTTACCTTTCACAAATATTAAAATAGTTAGAAAATACTTAGTAATTTAGCTTGACATATTAGAAAATCCGTAGTAATATTTTAATATACTAAAGATTTTCAAAGTAATCATCGTAATAAAATAAACAATTCCGTAGTAGCTGAAATTTCTTTTTTTTAGTATATCAGAAAACCGAAGCAAAATCAATAGCATTATATTTTAAGGTTGGTGTCAATATGTACTCTAAATTTGAAGCTTTGTTAAAAGAACATAATTTATCAGCTTATAAAGTTTCTAAAGATACTTCTATTTCTCAATCAACGTTAAGTGATTGGAAAAACGGAAAAAGTTGTCCTAAAATCGATAAAATTATAATCTTATCTAAATATTTTTCTGTTCCTGTTGAATATTTTTTGAGTTAGTCTGGCAATTAAATTTTCTTATAACATATAGGAGTTCTTTAAATGCAAACAAAAAGCAGTACCATAAATGACAAAAGTAACTATTGATAAAAATTTGCAGAAATAGATAGATAAGGATAAGAAAGAAGGATAAACATGCCAAGAGAAAAGCCGCTATTCAGAGTTAATCTTGACCGTTTAGATGAACGATATCCAAATAAAGAAGCGTTGTCGTTTAACGAAATCGCAGAATATCTTGGATGTTCGCTGAGCTCTGCACGACGCAAATTTAAATACAATAAAACTATTAGCGGAATAGCCAAAGCAACTGTTGCAAGAGCATTAAGTGAGGAAACATAAAAAGTTTTGTATTTAACTTTCAGTTTACTGAAAGATTAAATAAATTTAACAATTGAATAGGATAAATGTATCTCATATAACCAGCCACTCAGGAAGAGCATCGCATAAATACCTTCTGTTTTTAACAAAGGGGCGAGCCAACACACACTGTTGATAGCACCTGATTGCTAAGAGCCTTATCCACTCTGCAAGAATTTATTAAGTGTGAATATAATAATTTCTTGTTTGTAACTATATCTGCGGATTACACCTATCGTCGGGATGATAACGGGTGAAGAATGCTTGTTGCTTAGACATCAAGATTCCGTTGAATAGGGAACGATACAAAAACTACTTAATTATCTTTATTCTATGTTTATTATTTGATTTATTAAAGTTTAAATTAGTGCACATAATTACAGCCGAGTGATTTAAACAGCTTTTCGGCTGCTTAAATCACTTTACTGATTCATCAAATCCTTGCTAAAAAGAGGTGGCATAATGGATAAGAAATATGAACGTTATAAAAATTATGATGTGCATTGCAGATTAATTAAAGCTGAGCACTTCTGCAAAAAATACAAAGGTTCTCCGTGCTGCTTTTTATGTAAAGATAAAAACAGATGTGATAAAGCCTGTTTAAATGATCCTACAATATGCAACAAGTCAGTGTGTTGTGACAAGAACAGTTGATGTGAAAATAGATTGTTTAGTAATAACTGTCCCTCGGAGGGACAGTTGTTTATTAAAGGAGATAATATAATAATGAAAATTAAAGTAACATTAACAGAACAAACCATTGAAAATAATTTACAAAAAGTAAAAGATATGATATTATGTGATAAAATAAAACTAAAAAACATAAAGCGTTCTCTAAGAATATTACATAAGGCTTTTTATATCATGGCTTTTCGCGCTTCAAGAAACAAACATACTTGTAATGAATACATTGATAACCTTAAAATTTTACAAAACGATATTTACGCTTGTAATGACAACAATATCAAGGGTAAACTAATGAATTTGCTTGCTGACTATATACGGTTTTGCCCTTATAATGGGGATGAAATATTTGAAAATTATAAAAAACATATTGATGAAAAAATATTGTCAAAATTGTTTTAAAGTCAGATTATCAGATTTATCAATTACTGAATTAAATAATGAGAAAAAAGCGTTACAAGATGAAATCAATCACTTATCTTTATTAAATCAAATACATAAGTTTAACTTGCATACTGAAAATATATCTTATATTGAAAAAACAATAAATAGCTATTTTTTAATAACAGTTGAAAATGAATTTAATTTTCATAGGGTTTTATCTGGTTTGAACTTTTATGGATACATTTTAGAGCCTTATAAAGAACATCCTACAAAGGTAATGAGATTAAATACTGAAATAATTTATAACGATAAATTAAAATACATAGAAGGTATTTATCTTGAAGAAATTATTGGTGATTCTAATAAAGGCTACGGAAGCAAAGTTATGAAAAGTTTTTTAGAATACATTAGACCATTACATGTAAAATATGTCACTGGAACATTGTCTATGGTCGATGAAATTCATTTAGAAAACAAGTCACGTAGGGATCATTTTTATAAAAAATTTGGGTTTGAAATTAAAGGAAACCACATATATTTAGAACTTAATAAATAATAATTATAGTCTAAAGGGACTGTCTCAATTTTTTTATTTTGAGACAGCCCTTGCTGTTTTTATAGCTGTCCCTCGGAGAAACACTTATTTGATTTTTTATCTGTCCCTCGGAGGGACAGTTGAAATAAAAAATATAAACAAAGGAGATTTTAAAAATGTTAAACAGAATTGTATTAATGGGAAGACTTGTTGCTGCTCCCGAACTCAAAACAACAAGCACAGGAAAAAGCGTAACAAGTTTTCGTATTGCTGTTGACCGCAATTACGCTAAACCCGGCGAAGAACGCAAAGCAGACTTTTTCGATATTGTTTGTTGGAACAACACCGCCGAATTTGTTTGCAGATATTTTACCAAAGGCAGTCTGATTGCTATTGAAGGGAAACTGCAAAGCCGTACATATCAGGCAAAAGACGGTACTAACCGTTATATTACAGAAGTTGTTGCCGATACAGTATCATTTACAGGAGAACGCAGAGATATAAACAATAACATAAATAATAATCTACCTGCACCTGCTGCACAACCTCCAATATCAGCTCACAATGACTTTGCGGAAATGCCATTGGATGAAGATTTACCATTTTAATTTTAAGCAAGTGTCCCTCGAAGGGACACTTGCGGAAAGGATAAATTAATGAAAAAAATTACAATATTAATTTCAATTATTATAATTATATCAACATTAACAGGATGCAGTGATATTTATTCTGAATTTATTCCTACAAATTCCATAACAGCCCCGTCAAGCGATAGTGCTAAATATGATGTAGTTAGAATAGTGGATGGAGATACAATCATAATTGACTTAAGCGGCGAAAATACAAAGGTACGCATGATTGGAATAGATACTCCTGAAAGCGTACATTCTGACAAAAATAAAAATTGTCAATTTGGCAAAACTGCTTCAGATTATACAAACAACCTTCTTTCAGGCAAAAAAATATCAATTGAATATGATGAAGATAAATATGATCCTTATGGACGGGTCCTTGCATATGTTTACGTTGATAACAATATGGTAAATTATGACCTTGTTGCAAATGGATACGCTGTTGCAAAAAAATACAATCCTAATACTAAATATGCAGAAATATTTACACAAGCACAAATTGAAGCTGAAAAATCAAAACGCGGCATGTGGAATGATAATATTACAAATTTAGAATGTAATTTAAAAAGTGATTATTTTATTAATTATTAAGAAACAGTTGATTTGTTTAAAAAAACTTAAAATAAACAAAAAAGGAATGATAATATGTCAATCACAGTAAAATCACAGGCTGAACTTGATAAAATTCCGCGTGATACAAATGAAGATATATTAATTAATTTTGGCACAAAAGAAAACCCTGCTATTATTCACAGCAAGTATCAAAATCCTGTTGAAATTTTGGGTAACAGCTATGTTATAGCGCATAATGACAGTTCTGTTATTGCACGTGACCGTAGCCTTGTAGAAGCATATGATAAAAGTTCTGTGGAAGCGCATGATAACAGCTTCGTTGAAGCGTATGATAAGAGCTCAGTATTTGCAACAAAAAATTGTTTTGTCAAAGCAATGGATAATAGTACCGTTGAAGCAATTAACGACAGTTTTGTTTATTCGTATGGAAACAGCCATATTATAGCGCGTGAGAATAGTTCGGTAAAAGCAATGGAAAATAGTTCCGTTCAAACTCATGACAAGAGTTCCATTAGAGCATTTGATAAGTGTTCTATTGAATTACACGATAAGAGCTCTGTTACAGCTTATAATGAAAGCTCGGTCATAGCAAGGGAAAATAGTCAAGTTGAAGCGCATGAGAATACATCTATTAAAGTTTATGATGAAACTCATGCCGAAGCATATGATAATTGTTCTGTTGAAGCGCATAATAAGAGTTCTGTTAATGCATATGATAAAAGTTCTGTCAAAACATATGATAAAAGTTTCGTTGAAACAAATGACAATTGCACTATTAGCGCGTATGATAATAGCTTTGTTAAAGCGCATGATAACAGCTTCGTTGAAGCGTATGATCAGAGTTATGTTCTCGCCTATGATAATTGCAGTGCTGTAGAGAGTGATAAGAGTCGCGTTATTTCTTATAATAATTCTACTGTTAAAAGAATGAACAATCCACCAAAACAGATAGAACAGGATAATCAAAATGACCTTACACAATGCAATTCAAATCATGTGCAAAACATTAGTAATTCCTCAAATAACACACAAGTCCAGTCTCAGCCAGCAGAAATTCAGGCTGTATCAACACCGCAGCAACCCGTCTTGCCAAGTCAACTTCCGGATATGGGTATGGGCGGTATGAACTTTTCAATGTAATATCTTTTCTTATGACTGCAAAACGGCAGTCTTTTTTATTGTAAAAAAACACAAGTGTCCCTCCGAGGGACACTTGCTATTAATTATAAAAATTCGGGGGGAAATAAAATGAATGAAACAAAAATTACAAATAACAAAGCAATTAAAATTGCTGTATCAAATCAAAAAGGCGGTGTAGGGAAAACTACAACTGTTATGAATTTAGGAACTGCTCTTGCAGTAAAAAACCGAAGGGCATTACTTGTTGATTGCGATCCGCAACATCACCTCAGCAATTGGTTAGGATTTGAATCTGACGGTAAACCTACAACATCAGATGTTATTTTTAACACTGTGACAAATCAGCATATAAATTATGCCAATTGCATCCGCCACAATAAAGATGAGCATATTGACTATATCCCATCTACAAACGTTCTTGCCGGTATGCTCAGCGTCATAGCAGCAGATAATAACAGTTCTAACGTTATATCAAGAATATTTGATAATGAATATTTTAACCAAAAGTACGATTATATTATTTTTGATTGTCAGCCGGCATTAGACCTTCTTGTTACAAACATACTCAAAGCCTGTGACAAACTGATTATTCCGGTTCAGGCTGACCTGCTAAGTTATGACGGTGTAGAACAGATGATAGAAACATTTATGCGTGTTAAAAATGATACAGATATACGCAAATATCTTATCGGAATGTTAGTGACAATGTATCAGACAAACACAAAACATTCCGCAACTATTTACAACGCACTCAAAGAGAGCTACGGTGACTTAGTTTTTAATTCATATATTTCATTTAGAACAGAAACAAAAAATTCTGTGGGTTTTCATCGCAGCAGCGTATCAGACTTAAAATCAGTTGTGGGTGCTCAATATATAGAAATTGCCAACAAAATAATGGAGGTTTGTGAGAATGGGTAACTTTTTTCAAGTGAAACCACAGGTTTTAAAAACACCTGAACAAGCATATTCTGAATTACTTGGCAACAGTGCAGAAAATCAAATCATAGATTTAAATATTGACCTTATTGACGAAATTGACAATCAACCACAAAAAATTCACGATGACAAAATAACCCGAATCGTAGAAAGTATGAAAATAGTGGGGCAGCTTGATCCGGTGATTGTTATACCAAACAAAAATAAAAAAGACAGGTTTACATTACTTGCAGGTCGTCACCGTTGCCGCGCGTGCAAACAGCTCGGTCTAGATAGCGTAAAGGCGATTATCAAACAGGAAACAAATCCAGATAAACAACGTCTTATGCTTCTTGCAACAAATAACGACCGCAATATAGATTATGCACCGTCTGAAATAGCATTCTCCTATCTTGAACAAATGCAGCTTTTAAAAAAGTTAGGAAGCAAATCAACGTCAAGTCAGATTGCGCTGGAAAATAACACAAACAGAAAAACTGTACATAAATATATTCAGCTGACAAATCTTATTGAGCCGCTGCTTTCAAGAGTTGACAGCAACTCAATTACAGTCGGCGCGGGATATGAATTATCATTTCTTTCCAGAGAAAAGCAAATACAGTTTTTTAATTTTATTCTAAATCATTCTGATTGTAAAGTTGATAAAGATATTGCAAGAAAGATACGATTTGACCCGGATAATTTGTCAGATTTATTTTATCCTCCTGCACCCTATACAGAAGACTTTGTTGAAGGTAAAGCAGAGAAAGAAAAACATTCTGAAAATAATCTTAAAGTAAAAGAAAATCAAAACGATTGGGCAGAAAAGTGTCCCTCGAAGGGACACTTAAAAAATAAAGAAGAATTACCAATAGAAATTGTAATGAGTGTCGCTGCAATTATTATCAACAACACAAGCAGTTTGCTGAAATATTATGCAACTGTTTTTCCTACTCCATCAGATGTTGAAAATGTTATATATCAGCGATATGCAAAAACACATTTTAGTTTTAGCGGAAATACATCCGAATATGAGATGCCATATACACAGTATAATAACTGTTTTTATCACGTTTTATTTGATAAGAAACTTAATATCAGTATTGATAAAACAGAAATCAAAATATCTTACAAAGAGCTTGACTCTTTTTTAAGGCGATATCTGCGCAAATATATGTCAACCGCTAAATTAATTAATATTATCAAAGAAAGTCATTAATTAGTTATCAAGTGAATATTCCCCCCGGATGTTCATTTTGATTAAGTGTGCCCACAGATAAATCTGTGGGCACATAAAATATAAGGAGTTGAATTTTAATGAAATTTAAAAAAACAATTACAATACTAATTACAAGCGTAATAATATTGATGTCAACAATTACAAGTACAACTGCAACGTCATATCAAATGGGTGATGTCAACAATGACGGCAAAATTAATGTTACAGATGCAACATTAATTCAAAAAGAATTGGTGGGGCTAATAAATAATTATTATGGTGCATTATCTGATTTTGACCGTGATGGAAAAACAACTATTGGAGATGTAACATTAATACAAAAGTACTGTGTAGGCATTATATCAATATATGAAGATTATATTTTTATCGTAAATAATAGATACCATTCGGCAACACTATATAGATATTTTGGAAAAGATACAAAAGTTAATGTGCCTAATTACATTTACGACTGCAACTGTACGGTAGATTTAATTTTAAAAGGATCGTTCTTAAATAATAAAAATATAACAACAGTTACACTTCCGGCTTCAGTAACAAAAATTGATAACAATGCATTTTATAATTGCAGTAATCTTAAAACTATTTACTCTTATAATAAAAATTTATTGTGGGGAAACTCTTTCGTACTTTGTCCAAAATTCCAATCTATTGAGTTTATGTAAAAGTGAGTGTGAAACTGATGTCAACGGATGATATTGTTAAACTGATAGGTTGTAAATATTGCGTAGTTACAAGATATAACAGAGATAATAATTTACCGTTTTATTGTAATCTTAAAAAACATTGTGTCAGCAAAAAAAGTTGTGATAAATGCGAAAAAAAGGTATTTTTTGAGCAGTTATCTATTGACGGAAAGGGTTGGTAGATTAGCGTGCGGAAAAGAATAATTATTATTGCTTCTTTATTTTTTATAGTAGGAACTACTCTTATTTTGTTTCCTTCAATATCAAATTTAATTGGGAAGCAAATTGCAAAAGGTGAAATAGCTATGTTTGATACAATTGTTGAAAATATTGCTGACGGCTCTTTTAATGATGCATTAAAAAAAGGCAAGGTCGATGAAGAAAGCTATCCTGTTGACAAAAACGGTAAACGTACATCAAATTATCCTGTATATTTTAAAATAGACATTGACCGTTTATATAAAGACAGCGTTAAATATAACGAAAATCTTAAAGATAATCAGCGTGATCTGTTAGTTAATAAGTATTCGTATATAAACCCGTCACTTGACCTTACAAAATACGGTATTTTTAACGGCATTTACGGCTATATTTCAGCACCTGTAATTGATATGCAATTACCCATTTATTTAGGTGCAAATGATAAAAATATGTGTTGCGGTGCAGCTCATCTTACATATACATCACTTCCGATCGGCGGCAAAAGCACAAATACCGTGCTTGCAGCCCATACCGGTTATATAGGCAGGGTTTTATTTGACAATATTCGTAAATTACAAATTGGCGATGAAATTGTTATAAAAAATTATTGGTCAACACTGAAATATAACGTAATAAAAACTAAATCAATTAAACCTAATGAATCGGCAGATATTTATATTGATGAAGATAAGGATTTACTTACGCTTATTACGTGCATATCAAACGGAAGCGGCGGATTTAACCGCTACATTGTAATCTGTGAACAAATAGGCAAATAAAACATTCAAAATTTGACAAAAAAATATATTAGATATAGAATAGAGGTGAAATAAATGAACTGCGATGGAATGAAATTTAAAACAAAACTTGAAATGTTTTTAAATTATAATAGGGGTACAAAAAAAATTCTTATAATTGATTTTAATAAAGAAAATGAGAATTTACAAAACAAAAAATATAAGGGAGTAAATTGTTTTGGGAAGAAATGATTTGTGCTTTTGCGGAAGTGGTAAAAAAATAAAAAAATGTCATAATTCAATTAACGAAAACAGCATTATTGCAGAGCTATACAGAAAATATAATAAAATTGATAAAAGTATCTCAATACCAAAAGACTACCCTTGTAAAAAAGGTTGCGATAATTGTTGTTATGATTATTTCTATGTATCTCAAATTGAATTCTTTTGTATTTACAATTATATATTATTAAACAACGGATATGAATATCTATACAAAACTATTCAGAAGTCTATAGACACTATAGAATATTTAAAGAAAAATTATAATGACGAATATGTAAAACTTGGTTCACATATAGAAAATCAAAATGCATTTGATGATACAAATATTAAATCATTGAATATACCTTGTATTTTTTTAAATAATAATATGTGTGATATTTACCCTGTTAGACCTTCTATGTGTAGGTGCTTTGGTACCGTCAAATTTTTTTCACAAAAATGTAATAAATGTAAAAATTACTTATTAACTAATAATATAACTTTAGCGAAGTTAAATTATGACACTTTAATTAATAATATAGATGAATTTAAATATCATAACATTATCCTACGCACAAGACCTTTTCCCCTGTTTTACTTTTTTGCAATGCAATCTATGCTTTTAAATAAAAATGAAGGATATATAATTTCTATAAATGGAACTATTAATCAATTTATTGATTATGCCGCACATTTACACAAAACAAATAATAAACCTGAAAAATGAAATTATAAAAGAACATACAATTAAATAAATTTAAAAAAGTGTTTAAAGTATTAATTACTTTAAGCACTTTTTTTATACCCAAAAACAAATACAAAGAGGTGACAAAAATGTATATTAAAAGACTGCATTGCAGAGACAGATCCTAAAAATCATTTTTTAATTATAAAGTATAACGAAAGAAAAAAACTTAACTTATAATCTATGTTTAGTATTATAATAATATATTATATAAAACTTATAGATTTTTTTATCAATTTTTACAAAACATTAAAAAATAGTGCATTTTATTCACAATTTTTTTAACAAATTTTGTTTACAATATGAATATAATTATTTTATAAATATTGTTATAATTAGGGAGGAAACATGAACAACTTCATTTGGGATACTAAGGAGACATTAAAAATGAAAATTTTTATAAGTTGGTCTGGTAATAAAAGTTTATCTGTAGCAAAAGTTTTAAAAGAATGGATTCCTTGCATTATTCAAGATGTTCAACCATACGTTTCGGCAGATGATATTGACAAGGGTGCAAGGTGGAGCACAGATATTGCAAAGGAATTAGAATCCGCTTCATTTGGAATACTATGTGTGACAAACGAAAATTTAAACTCACAATGGCTAAATTTTGAAGCTGGGGCTTTATCTAAAGCAATTGATAAGAGTAGAGTATGTCCATTTTTGTTAGATTTAAAAACAACAGATATAACTGATAGCCCAATTTTACAGTTTCAAATGGCAAGCTCCTATAAGGAAGATATGTTAAAACTATTTAAGTCTATAAATAATCACCTTGAAAATAATGGTTTAGATGAATTAAGATTAGAAAAACTATTTAATGCATTTTGGCCAGAAATTAATGAAAGTTTAGAAGAAATTAAAAAAAGTACTACAAAAAAGAAACAGGAGAATAATGATGATAATCAAGATAATAATATGATGATAGTAGAAATGTTAGAATTATTAAGATCACAACAAAGATTACTTAACTCTCCTGAACAAATGCTTCCTCAAAAATATTTAATAGATATAATTAACCAAACAGATATTCACCCTATAAAATTTGGTGATTCACTCCGCTTCAAAAATCTTATTAGGCAAATTGAATATGAAGAGTATAAATTAAGAGATAGAATAAATGAATTACCTGAGGATACTACTCCGATGTTAACAGATATAATAAATAAATATTTTTCAAGGTTACATCAATATTTAGATATTCTTAAGTCACTAGTTTAATATGACTTGTAGCTTTACTGGATAAACTTTGATTTCCCTAACGAAAAATTAATATTTTAAGGCAGAGTTATACTCTGCCTTTTTTATATACAAAATTTGACAAAGAAATATATTAGATATAGAATAGAGGTGAAATAAATGAACTTTAGCAGCTTTGACTGGAGATATATTATGGAAATGGCAATTGCTACGATAGCCGGAGCCTTAATAGCTGTTGCAGGTACAATATTTGTAAATTGGCTTGGCAACCGTAAAGGCTATAAGGATATTGACAGTAAAATAGGAACGCTTGATAACACAACATTAAGCGGTCAGCACAGCAAAATAACTGAAGATATTAAGAAATCAATTGATGATAATGCAAAAGGGCTTAATAACAAGATTGGTACACTTGATAACACTACACTCAGCGGTCAAAATGAGGATATTATCAAGAAAGTTGAAGATATATCCCAGTTTTTAGAAAAAGAACGAGATATAAAAAATCAAAAAAACAACTTGCTTGGTTATGATATGCAAAAAATAAATAGCAGTATTGATAATCTTTCGGGCTTCGCTGAGATTATGAAAAATATATCCTCTGAAAATTCAGACTTAAAGGCTGAAAATCATAATCTCAAAATTCAGAATAAAAAATTAAATCAAGAAATTTCTGAATTAAAAAAACAGCTTGCACAATGTCAAAAACAGACACAAACATATACAAGTGATTTCAAACAAGGTATGCATTTATAATTATGCCATATAAGCCTAAGGGCTTTATGGATAAGGTTGCAGGGAAGTTAAGGCGGTTAGCACTCCCAAAGGATTGGGGGTGATATGTATGACTGAAACAGTTTTATTAATTATTTTATTAGTATCACTTGCGGAAGTCGTAAAATACATAAAGAAATAACCGCCCAACTGCGAATTGGACGGTTATAAATATAAAATAATCTTCAATTAGGCTAACCGCTTTACACGGTTTTCCCTGTAATCTTATTATATATAACTTAAACGTAAATGTCAACATAAATTAGAGGAGAAATTTTTATGAAAACAAAAATTTTATCAGTAATTTTATCAGCAATTATATTATCAACGTCAGCAGCAACACTTACAGGCTGCGGAGGCGAAAAAGAATCGGTTGCAAAGATTGCAACGTCTGATGAAGCTGCCACAAAGATTGAGACCGTGACCGAAGTTGCCACAGACGAACAGGGCAGCACACAAATAGTTGAAGAAACTAAGGTTATAGAAGAAACTACTACAACAAATTCAAAAAGCGAGAGCTCTGAAAACTCTGAAACAAAATCAAATGATAGTTCGGCAAGTAAAAAGAGTTCAACCGGTAATAAAACAATCTCAAATTCGGCAAGTACAAGTAAGAATAATAATTCAGTTTCTTCTAAAACAAATTCAAATTCTACATCCGTAAAGAAAACTTCGAGTAAAAAGAGTAGCAGTTCTTCATCTACTAAGAAGTCAAATCCTAAGACAGTAGCGGTATCAAGCGTAAGTCTCAGCAAAAACTCTATGAGCGTTACTGTAGGTAAGAGTTCTTCCTTTACCGTAACAATTAATCCGAGCAATGCGACAAACAGGGATTATACAGCAAGCACAAGTAATGGAAATGCAACTGTAAACTGTTCGGGTTCTACGGTTACTGTTAAGGGTATAAGCAAAGGCAGCTGCACTGTTACCGTTAAGAGCAATAACGGAAAAACAGCAAAATGTTCTGTTACGGTAAAAGCAAAATCTAAGCCGAAATCAACAAAGGTAACTGACGATACACCGATTTCTCACAAAGAGTTGTGTACAGATAAAAATATGCAGAAGGTTTGTGACGCTATCAACGCCTACTTTAAAGACAAGGGTATGAAATATGATTCATCAAAAAATAAAAATAATAGTGGTTGGTTTCATTGTCCAACAGCATATGATTCTGCAAGGACAATGTCAATAAATCAATGTATTAATGAATATATTGAATACTTAGATACTAACTATCAAGCAATTTATATAAGTGAAGGATATGATTATAGTGGAACACTATTTAAATGTTATTATGAACGTTTAAATAATGGTGAATATGAAATATATTTTTGTATGGGTTAAAACTTTTAAAGTAATAACAATTTAGAAGTAAAAACACTTTACAAGTAATGACATTAAAATAGCAAATTAACAAAGGCAGAGTTTTTATACTCTGCCTTTATTGTTTATAGAAATATCAACTGTCCCTCGAAGGGACAGGGAGGACTAATTTATGAAATATGAATATCAAGACATAATTAAAGAAGAACTGTTAAATCAAAAAGAAAAAGAAATTGACAAAAGCACCTTAAAAACAGCCACGTTTAATGTATTTCGTTATGTGTTTGGTCAATATATAGTTAACCCGGAATATAAATCACAAAAAGATAATCCTGATATACATATGCATATTGTAAAAGGTGAAATCTTTGGTGTATGTAATCTTCAGGGTTCAGAATATAGCATTGATTTTACTGTATATGAAATGGATTATCCAGCAGAGCATGAAAATCATATATTATGTCATTTAAATATTAATTAATTTATATTGTTCATAATAACCTCAAATTTTTTAAAATAGGAGTAACAACGCTATGTGTAAAAGCAAGGGATATAAAATATTAGCGATTAATTTTTATAACGACTGTATTCAAAATAATAACAAATATATTATTTTAGACGAAAATACAATAGAAAAAGAATATTAAGAAAATATAAATGAATTTAAAAATAAAAATAATATATTTAATCCTTTTGAAGTATAGAATAAATAGCCAGCGACTCATATTCGATATATGTTTTTATAATTTCTCCTCGTCACACAGGACTCAATATTAGTTCTGTGTGACCCCCCTATAATTACAGCAGTACACATCTTTGTATGCTGCTTTTTATATACAAAATTTGACAAAGAAATATATTAGATATAGAATAGAGGTGAAGTAAATGAACTTTATACGATTTATTATTGCCGTGGGTGTTATTCTAATGATTATTGAAGCTATAGTTAGCCTGTTTAAAAAACAAAAGGAAAATAAGGCTAAAAAAATTGAAATTAATTCTAAAATAAAAAATGCTTTTGAAACTCATGAAAAGAATATTGACGAGCTGCAACAAAAGTATAATAATCTGTATTCGGAATTTATGGACTACAAAAAAGAAGCAGAAAAATCACTTTCTGAAATGGGAGAATACACAGATAAAATTATAACCATAAGTGATAAAATAATTACTTATGATGATGATTTTGAAAAAAAACTATATCTTTGGTGCGACTTACTTAATAATCCTAATAATTCTGAAAATGTAAGAAAGCAAATTAAAGAACATTTAGACCGAGATATTAAATTAAGAGATGAGATTAATTTAGAACAAAAGCAAAAAGAAATACAGCATTATAGAAATCTAAGACGTAATTTTGATTTGGAAATGGATAGATAATTATGGATAAATCTGCAATAAAAATAGTTCTTAATATATTTAAGTATATTTCGATAGTAATTTTAATAATTGCTATAGTCTGTAATACAGATATTCTCTCAGGCATTTGTTACGGCAATATTAAAAACTTTTTAATAGGTTTTACCAATCTTATGCGTAAAAATATTCAAATAACTTCTACTGTATTATTTATATGTATATTTGTTATATTTACTTGCAACATTATTATTCACTTTATGAAATTATATGACGAAAGTGATGAATTAGATATAATTAATACTGATAATAAAAATAGCATAAATCGTTGTGAAATACAATATGCCTTCCTTAAGGAAAATACAACAAAAGTAGAGGATAATCTAAAAACAACAAAAGAACAACTATATAAAGAAACAAATAATAAAATTTGTAAATTATCTAATCATTGCGGAAAAATTCAAGCTCATTTTGAGCGTAGAAAATCAAATTATTTTATTACAAATCAAAAGTTTTATGATGTTGTAAAAACAAGCAAAAACATTGACAACGATACTATACAACTTATAAATAATTTTGAAAATGAAATATTAAAATAGATTTTTCTGCATAATTGCCATATTAGCCTAAGGGCTTTATGGATAAGGTTGCAGGGAAGTTAAGGCGGTTAGCGCTCCCAAAGGATTGGGGGTGATATGTATGACTGAAACAGTCTTATTAATTATTTTATTAGTAACTCTCGCAGAGGTCATTAAATACATAAAAAAATAATCGCCCAACTGCCATTGGACGGTTATTATAATATAGCCTTATAACGGTGGCTAACCGCTGAAACGGTTTTCCCTGTAATCTTATTATATATAACTTAAACGTAAATGTCAACATAAATTAATGTAAAGGAGAAAATATTATGAAAACAAAGTTTTTATCAGTAATTTTATCAGCAATTATATTATCAACGTCGGCAGCAATACTTACAGGCTGCGGAGGCGAAAAAGAATCGGTTGCAAAGATTGCAACGTCTGATGAAGCTGCCACAAAGATTGAGACCGTGACCGAAGTTGCCACAGACGAACAGGGCAGCACACAAATAGTTGAAGAAACTAAGGTTATAGAAGAAACTACTACAACAAATTCAAAAAGCGAGAGCTCTGAAAACTCTGAAACAAAATCAAATGATAGTTCGGCAAGTAAAAAGAGTTCAACCGGTAATAAAACAATCTCAAATTCGGCAAGTACAAGTAAGAATAATAATTCAGTTTCTTCTAAAACAAATTCAAATTCTACATCCGTAAAGAAAAATTCAAATAAAAATAATAGTTCTACACCCGCTAAAAAGTCTTCGACAGTTTTGGTATCGAGCGTAAGTCTCAGCAAAAGTTCTATGAGCGTTACTGTAGGTAAGAGTTCTTCCTTTACCGTAACAATTAATCCGAGCAATGCGACAAACAAAGATTATACGGCAAGCACAAATAACGGAAATGCAACTGTAAATTGTTCAGGCTCGACTGTAACAGTTAAGGGTGTAAGCGCGGGCAGCTGCACGGTAACTGTTAAGAGCAATAACGGAAAAACAGCAAAATGTTCTGTTACGGTAAAAGCAAAATCTAAGCCGAAGCCTGCGAAAGTAACGGATGATACACCTCTTACTCGCAGTGAATTTTATACGGATGAAAATATGAAGAGACTTTGCGATGCTGTCAACAAGCACTTTATTGCAAAGGGAATGAGCTATGGAACGTATCAAACGTTTGAAGATGGCGATGGTCGTCCTTTTGATAAAGACCATACGGGCTGGTTTTTTGTTCCAGAAACTGATTTTCAAGGACCGGCAAATTATAAAATAGGTTCTTTTAATCATCTTAAACAAGATATTATAGAATATTTCGAATCGGAAGTTCAAGCAAATTTAATGGATGAACCGGGTGATAGATATGAAGATATAATGTTTAGGTGTTATTATGAACGAGTAAGTAACGGAGGATGTGATATATATTTTTGTTACGGTTAATTAAATAAAAATTAAAACATACAACTAAATAAATTTAAAAAAGTGTTTAAAGTATTAATTACTTTAAGCACTTTTTTTATACCCAAAAACAAATACAAAGAGGTGACAAAAATGTATATTAAAAGACTGCATTGCAGAGACAGACCTCAATTAAAATCTTTTTTAATTTTAAAGTATAGCGAATATAACGAAAGGAGACAAAAATGAAAAAACTAAAACGTATAGCCGCAATTGCTATTTGCGTGACAACGTTACTTAGTACGTATGTTGGTGTTGGTTTTGGCGCAACATCTGCAAGTGCGGCAGCCGTAGACAGTACTACTAAAGAAGAAAAAGTGGAATTAGAACGGTACGGTGATGTTATCAAAAATGAAGAACTCGGCGATATAGTAAGCTATTCCGGGTACATGACAAAAGAAGATTATTCATCTAAATACCGCAGTAATCCGGTAAGCGCGGGATATACGCCATCGTTTGAATACTGTACAGATACAAGTGGAAATACAATAACCGTTCAAAAATCCATGGCGCATCAGAGTGCCGGCGAAGCCGCGGTAATGATAAAAATAAACGGTAAACGCGCATACTGTATAGAACCGGGCGTACCGCTTAGTACAAGTTCCAGCTTAACAGTAAATAATGAAGCTTGGACTAACTTAGGCACATTAAAGCAAAGAGCAATTAACGCCGCTCTCTGCTACGGTCTTGAGGGTAACTGGAATGCTATAAAATCAGGCATAACACAATATCAGGCGTATGTCGCAACACAGCTAATCACTTGGGAATTTGTAACCGGTGAACGAAACGCAACTGCACCCTACAGCCTTAAATCGGGTAAAAGCGGTTATCGTGCAATGTACTGCAACGGCGGCAAAAATCCGGGTGTAGGAACTGCATATGACCGTATTATTAAAGCAATGGGCAAATTTCAAACATTACCAGCGTTTGCAAGAGACACTGCAGCCAAAGCCCCCACAGTAACCTTAGACGCAGTATATAACGAAACAACAAATAAATGGACTTATAGTTCAACTACTCTTAATGATTCGAATAAAGTATTAAGCCAGTTTAAAAGCCTTGCCGGAACATATGATGTAGGTAATGCAAAGGTAACAGCAACCATAAGCGGAAACAGTCTTAAATTGACGTGCAGCAATGCGTCTCTAAGCGCAACCGGCACAACAAAAACTGCTCATGCTGAAAAAACAGGAGTACCGACAACCAATGAAGGAAAGCTGGTCGCATACGGTTCAAGCACCTATCAGGATGTCGTGTCAGGTGGTAAAATCGACCCGCCTAACGCATATTTTAAGGTTAAAGTTAATGTTTATTCAACAACCAACCTGACCCGTGACGGCAGAATTCAGAAATCCTGTTGGACGCAGGAAGAAGCAGATGACACCACCACCGGTGAAGGAGAGGGAAGTTTAAGTACAGCCGAAAATCTTAAAGGCTGGTACTTTTATGTAAAAGTTCCGTCCGAATTTAAACGCGGGTATGGCGTAGACCACATAATTTTAGGACCTACCGATGAAAACGGATTTACTCAGACAATATCCGAGTATATTAAAACCAAGATTGATAAAAACATTAATCATAATGTACCTACAGGTATGTATGATTGCTATGAACTCGGTAAACTGAAATCCGGAGCCAGTGGTAATAATCTGTCATCTGATTATTATTTCCCCGATGGATGGAGTCCTGAGAGAGGAAGTTACGCAAATAATACTTTATCAGGGTCTATAAGAATAGTAGCTGATTCATCACAGGGAACAAGTAATGTACTGAATCAAATAGGTTACTGCGCCAACGTAGCCAACATACCTCTGCAAATACAAAAAACTGCAGAAGACGGTGCATCCGTCCAGGGCTATTATTTCAAGCTGACAAACACCGTTACAAAAACAAATAAAATTGTCGGTCCGACAGACAATAGAGGCATTATTAAAATTGACAACATTGACGTTGGCACATACACGGTGGAGGAATTAGGCAAAAAATCAGGAAGCTCATATACTATTCCGTCACAGTATGATGAACCCGACAGTATAGAAGTTGAAATTTCATCAGACGCGTTTAAAAATGCGCAGGATGAAGGCTATGACGCTATTCAGATTTCTTTTAACAACACCTGTTCTGGTTTTATTGAAGTTTATAAGACTGACGCGATCAATTCAAGTAAAAAACTTTCCGGCGCTGTTTACGGCGTTTATTCTGATTCGAGTTGCGGTAATCTGATTTACACTATGCCGGAAACAAACTCTAATGGTTATACAATATCGGCAATAAAATTTGCCTGTAATACACAATATTATGTTAAAGAGATCACAGCACCAGCAGGATATAATCTGTCAAGCAAAATATTTAAAGTAAATATTCAACCAAAATCAACCGCAACTATTAAATATACAATTAACGCAACAGATACAGCACTCACCGGCGGTGTCACGCTGAATAAGCAGGACAGTGTAACCGGAAATGCACTTGCAGGTTCACAGTGGGAGCTTTACACGTCTGATAATAAGACAGTACCGTTAGCTCAGACAGGTATCGGTGGTTATACGTATTCCACAACAGGTACAGTAACGACGTTGACTACCGATAGTACAGGTAGGTTGACGGTGAGCAGCTTGCCTTTAGGTACGTACTATTTTAAAGAAACAAAAGCGCCGTCGGGATACAACATATCTGCATCAACATATAGTTTTTCAATCACATCAAGTTCCTCAATGGTTACTGTAACTGCTAAAAACACACCGATAACCGGTTCAATTACGTTGTATAAACAGGATAGAGACGGTAATTCTCTTGCCGGATCACAGTGGGAACTTCATAAATCTGACGATACTGTTGTAAAGCTCGCACAAACGGGTATCGGCGGTTATACCTATTCAAAATCAGGTACTGTAACAACGCTCAGCACTGACAGCAAAGGTAAAATGACAATAGGCAGTCTGCCTTTGGGAACTTATTATTTTGTGGAAACGAAAGCACCGTCAGGATATAACTTATCAAAAACAAAACATACGTTTGCAATTACTGTTGATACAACAAGCGTTACGATTACAGCAAAAAACACTCGTACACAGGCTGGAATGATAATTTTATATAAACAGGACGAGGATGGAAAATCCCTCGCAGGTTCACAATGGGAGCTTTACACATCAAGCGGTACACGTGTACCACTGTATTTAACCGGTGTTGGAGGTTATACCTATGGTACAGGCGGATCGGTAACAACGCTTAGCACTGATAGCAGTGGTAAACTAACTGTTCAAGGTTTACCTACAGGAAATTACTATTTTAAAGAAACAAAAGCCCCTGTAGGTCATGTTTTATCTACTAAGCAATATAATTTCTCCGCAGATTCCGAGGGGGTTGAGATTACGGCAGTTAATACACCGGTAAAAGGTGATGTGATTCTTTACAAGCAAGACCCCGAAGGAAATCCTCTTTCCGGGGCTGTTTGGCAGTTATATAAATCAAATGGCACGCTTATGCGATTAAATCAAACAGGAAGTAATACTTATGAAGTATATTCATCAGGAAAAATAACAGAATTAACAACATCAGGTAATAATTATCTACGTGTAAGCGGTTTACCTTTAGGAAGTTATTATTTCAAAGAAATAAAGGCACCGTATGGTTATGAAGCAGCTACAGAAAATAAAAGTTTTACTATTAAAGCTATGTCATCTAACCCGGAAAAAGCGGCAACTGTTGAAGTAACAGCTGTAAATACTCCGATAACCGGCAGCGTCACACTGTATAAGCAAGATAGTGAAGGTTTCGGTATCGGCGGTTCCGGCTGGGAGATACATAAATCTGACGGCTCTTTACTATCATTTACACGAACGGGCACAGAACGATGGGGTAATTACCCTGCCGGAAGCACATCGTCGAATGGTGAAAATTCTGTTATATATACTAATGACGACGGTTTGTTGTACGCATATAACTTACTTCCCGGAGATTATTACCTGATAGAAGTTATAGCGCCAAATGGCATGATGCCATACGGTAAAAAAATTAATTTTACCGTTTCAATTGACAGTGATGAAAAATTATCGCCTAATCTGACGGTTAAAGATAATAAAATTGTCACTTACAATACAGGCGGCAGTGGTACGGCTGCAATTTATTTTATCGGATCGGGATTTTTAGCTGCTGCAATAGCTGTCCTTGTTATCTATACAATAAAATATAAAAAATGGCACAGCAAGAAATAAGCTGTGCTTTTAATTTTTCAGGAGGTAATTAATATGTCAAAATTTATTAAAAAAATGTTCGCGTTAATTATGATTGTATCATTGTTTATTTTCTCATCTATTCCGTTTGTATCAGCAGCACCGTTGCTTGACGGTTCTAAGACTGTTTCATTTACTCTGAATTGTACCAAGCCAGGGTACGAGTTTACTGTGTATCAGGTTGCATCTCTGGATAGTACGAGTACAACTCCGTATGAGACAAAGTATAACCCCCTTGTATCAGGTATAGATAATTCTATACTGAATGGTGATACCGCGGCTCTGCTTGCGGCTCTGGATAATGTTAGCGATTCAGATTTGGAAGGTCTTGACCAGGGTACTTTTACTACATCAGGAACATCTACGACAAAAACTGTTAGCGATGTTGAACAGGGTGTATATTATATAAAAGCTACAAACTACCCAGCAGGTGTTAAGGCTGTTACAAACTCAGTTGCGGCTTTACCTTATTACAATAGCGGATGGGTATATACAATCCCAGCAATTAATCTTGCTGAAAAGGTTGTTGACTACACACCCGAAACGCATAAAGAAATTACAAACAGCACAAAGGGAAATGTAAATTTCACAGATGTATCTCTCGGTGATACGGTTGAATTTGAAATTCGTTCAACTACAACCGGTTCTAAGGCAATGAAACTTGGTTCATACGCTGTTTATGACAATATGAGCAAAGGACTTACACTGAATAAAGACAGCTTTAACATTGCTCTGCTTACCAAAGAGGGTACAAAAATTACCGACCTTGATAAAAGCGAATATACTGTAACTGTTACTAAAGAAAAAGAGGGCGAAAACACTGAGTTTAATGTTGCTCTCACAAAAGATTATTTACAGACTGATGAATTGTATGAAGCTAATGTTTACTATACATCCGTTACATACAGCGCAGTTCTCAACAAATATGCTGTAGTCGGCAAGGAAGGCAACCCCAACGATGAGTTGAAACTTGAGTATAGCAATAAACACGGCGTAACAGATGAAGTTGAAGCAAATACGGTTTATGTTTATACATACGCTGTTATGACAGATAAGTATAATGAAGCCGGTAAATCTCTTGCAGGTGCGAAATTCTCTCTTTACAGTACAAAAGAAAATGCTGAAACTCAGCAAAATGAAATTGCTACAGGTACATCTGATGAAATCGGCAAGGTTCTCTATTACAACTCAAATGGTGAAGAAATCAGATTGCAGTCAGGTACATACTACATTGTAGAAACAGAAGCGCCGTCGGGATATAACCTTTACGGCAAGGTAATTGAAATTACTATTGACGCCGAATATGGCAGCACGATTATTGACGGAACATATGTAACCAATAGCCCTGAAAACGGTTATGCAAGTGTAGATGTTAAGGACACAAAGGTTGTACTGCCAAAGACAGGCAGAAACGGCAATAACATTTTTTATATTGTCGGCGCGGCAATTTTAGTAAGCTCAGCTCTGGTGATTTTTCTTACAGCTAAATGCAAAAGCAAGAAGACAAAATAAAAATCAATAAAATTAACGAAAGCAGGTGTACGGCAATAAAGAAAAAAATAGTTTTATTCGCTGGAATAGCGTTAATTTTGTTATCATCCGGAATATTGCTGTACCCTGCTGTCAGCAATGCCGTCAATGAGGCAGCAAACAATAGCACAATAAAAGTTTATGATAATAACGTCCGAACGCTTTCTAAAGCAGAGAAAGAAAAATATTTATCAGAAGCTCAAACTTACAACAACAATTTGTTTGCCGACAATTTTACATCTCAAAGTAAATCGTATAAAGATATTTTAAGCTTTGATAACGGACAAATCGGCTCAATTGAAATTCCAAAAATCAAATGTAATTTGCCGATTTATCACGGAACAGGTGAAGAAGTCCTTACCAGAGGCGCAGCACACCTTGCAAATACATCATTTCCAATTGGCGGTGAAAACACTCACTCTGTAATTTCAGCGCATACTGCATATCCCGGCAAAGTATTTTTTGATAATCTTACCAAACTTGAAAAAGACGATTTGTTTTATATCAAGGTTCTTGATGAAACGCTTACATATAGAGTATGCGATATAAATATTGCGGATCCCAATGATACAAGCAAGCTGCAAATAAAAGAAGGAAAGGATCTTGTAAGTCTTATAACCTGTTATCCATACGCGGTAAATACTCATCGTCTTATTGTGACAGGTGAACGTGTTAAAAGACAAGACGGCACTGGCGATACTGTTGTTAATGTCAGTAATAATTATACTTCTAACTCTCTCCTCTATTTTTTTATATTAATTGTAATATGTGGTGCTGCAATATTATTGATAATAAGAAAAGTACACTACAAAAATACTTGTAAAAAAACTGTCCCTCGGAGGGACAGTTAAAATGTCGTAACAAAAATTGACATTTTATCTCAATCAATATAAAATATAAATGTTACAGGGAAGTTAAGGCGGTTAGCACTCCCAAAGGATTGGGGGGTGATATGTATGACTGAAACAGTCTTATTAATTATTTTATTAATAGCACTTGCAGAGGTCACAAAATACATAAAGAAATAACCGCCCAACTGCCAGCAAGCTAAGTTGAACGGTTATTTATAACTTAAACTTTTCTTAAAGGCTAACCGCTTTACACGGTTTTCCCTGTAACATAATTATATATTATGAAAATTAAAATGTCAATATCTAAATCTATTTCGCATCTGAAAATCAGGTGCGTTTTTATTTTACCAAATCCAATAACTGTCCCTCGCAAGGACATATAAAAGGAGGAATAGAAATAGAACGAAGACTTAAGCCATCATTTGTGATTGTTTGTATAGGATTATGTTTATTAATAGTTGTTGTTGTGATTCTTGTATCTCTTTGCCTTAACGGTGTATTTGATAACAATAATAATCCGGTACAGGAAAGCAGTACATCAACAACTTTTGTACCTACTACTGTACCTACTACAGTTGCAGAAAGCACATTTACATCAGTTATTGCAACAGAACCCGAAGAAACGTCAAAACCAGATGTAAAGAAAAGTACTAAATCATCGAAGATTACATCTGAAAGTTCAAAAAGCGATAACAAAGATACTAAGAAAAAATCAAAATCAACTTCTGGGAATTTAAAAAATAGCAGCACATACAACTTTAGTAATGAAAATTACTACGAATATTATCAATCCAATAAGATCAGCAATAATTATTCAAACAAAAATAATAGCATCTCTTCGTCAAAATCAATTAATAATAAAAAATCAACTCAGAAATCCACTCAAAAACCTACAGAAAAAGCTACGCAAAAGCCTACACAGGCATCTAAGTCTCATAACAACATTTATCTTTCCTATCGTTCTATTACTGTAGAAGAGAATGATGTTGTTTTTTTAACGTTATTAAATGCAAGTTCAGGAATTTCGTGGTCTGTAGGAAACTCAACAATATTACAAAATTACGGCGGATGCAATAATCAATGCAGCTTTAAAGCGTTGTCAAAAGGCAAAACTTTCGTAACGGCAACATACAACGGAATGTCATACACCTGTTCTGTAACAATTATTAATTAAGGAGTGTTTTTATGAAAATTAAGAAAAAATTTATAACAGTATTGTCTGTAATATCTGTACTTATTACTTCTGCAATGATTCAGGCAAATGCAGTAGCCGATGTCTCAGGCGGATTAAATAAGGTCTTTGATGAAGTAAAAAAACAGGCTAAATCTATTGCTACCGCAGGCTTTGCACTGGGTGCTCTAATTTGCTTGATTGTTGCATGCACAAAATTAATTGGCGGCCTTCTTGAAAATCATCGCAGCGGAGAACCAATAGGGTGGAAAACAATTGGAATTGCTTTCGGTGCTACTGTTGCATGTTCATTATTTGCGTCAGCAAGTTTCTTTGGTTGGTTTGGGTTGTGATTGTTATGTCGTTTTGGGATTTTTTGTTTTCTAATCCAAGCGAAGGGCTGGGTATAACAGCTAGCAAATGGATTACTGACCTATTTAATTATAATAATAATTTTACCACAAGCATTTTTAGCAACAGTATGGTAAATTCATTACTTTGGTTTATATCATCTCTGGGCATTATGTTTTATATTATGGGTATTGCGTTTGCTATTTTTGAATTTGGCGTTAATTCTCAAGAGGGACGAGGTAATTCCGTACCCGATTTATTTTTAAATATAATAAAAGGACTGCTTGCTTCATGCTGTATTACAACATTACCTGTTCTTCTGTTAAAATTCACAAATGATATTTGCAATATGATATGTAAAGCATTTACAATTAATGCAACAATTAAATTTGTTTATAATTTTAACTCAGGTGATACCACTAATTTTTTTTCCGGATTTGGGTGGCCCATCTTTTTTATAATCATGTTTATCTGTGTGCTTAGAGTTTTTCTCGCAAATATCAAGCGCGGAGGCATTTTAGTAACATTAATGTTTATAGGTTCTATTCATATGTTCTCCGTTCCGCGCGGATATATGGACTCCTTTTCCGGCTGGTGCAAACAAGTTATAGGAATATGTATTACATCATTTATGTCAAATATACTTATTGTTTTGGGCGCGGTTGTCTACAGTACAAATGCTGGTGCAGACTTTGGCGATCTTATACTTGCTGCAGGAATAATGCTTGCTGCAGCTGAAGTGCCGAGAATAGCACAACAATTTGGATTAGATACAAGTATGAGAACAAATGCTACACAAGCTATATTTGCTGCAAGCGGCGTTACATCAATTGTACGTTCTTTTGCGCACTAATAGGAGGCAATAACTTGAAAAAATTTTTCTATCCCGATAACTTAACGGCTGTAAATCTTTTTGCGAAATACTGGAACGGAAAAGATCTTGTAATACTTCTTGGTGTGTTTATCATAAGCATTATTTCTTTCTTAACCCTGCGGACATGGTTCTTTTTCGCTATTCTTATCTTTTATGCAATAGTTTCAGCAAAAGTAGTTGATAACTACTCCATAACAAAACTTGTCAAACTGTATATTAGGTATTTAATAACAGACACTTTGCTATTAAAATGGAGGTGATATTCTTGGCAAGAAATGAAATAAAACAAAAACATAAAATTGAAAAGCAGGCACGCAATAACAATGATAAAGTGCAAAGTTTTTTTGATATTAAAGAAATTACGGAGACTTGCATTATAACTACAAGGAATCAAGCAATTTATTATATTGAAGTAATGCCAAAAAACATTAGTGTATTGTCATATAATATAACGCTTGGTTTTATTAATTCTTTATCAGCTATAATTGCACAGCTTCCACAGTCAGAAATTCTTTGTCTTAACAGTGCACAAAACTATGATACAAATCTTCACTATCTTGAAAAATTAAAAATTAATGAAAACAATGCGGCTATTGCTGCTCTTGATTCGGAGGATATAAAATATACTGATAATATACGTATAAGTATGGCAACAAGTCGTATATTCTTTCTTGTGTTAAAGTTTAGCTTAAACGTTGACGAGAATTCCCGAATTCAATCCGTTAATAATGTTATTCAAATGTGCCATGAACACAATTTTAACATAAGTTTTGCAAACAAGGACGTTATAAAAAAGATGATAGCTATTTACCTTGAGCAAAATGTTTATGAAAATGTTTTACAGGACTACGATGGAGAAAAATATAAACTTGATAAAGATGAATACAATCTTAAAGATTTTGTTGATATAGTTGCTCCATCATTAATGGATTTCAAACACAGAGATTATTACATAATTGGAAATACTTTTCGTTCAGTTTGGGCTATTAAGAGTTATAAGACAAGTACTGAAGACCTTGCGCTGTTAAAAGACCTGGGTGAAACTGACGGTGTTACGCTTCATATATATAATCAGCTTGTTCAACCATCCGAACAAGATAAAATATTTAATAAAGCAGAACGGCGTAACAGAAATATATTTAACAGTGAAAATGATATAACCAAAAAGGTACAAAGTGATGAAAATTTAACCGAAATGGAGCAACTACTGAGAGAGTCCCATAAGACCAAAGAACAATTTATCCACTGTTCTGTATATATTGAGCTTATCGCAAACTCCCTTGAAAAGTTAAAAGAGCTTAAGACAACTGTCGGCAGAATTATTACTTTAAACCATATTATACCTGATTATCTATACCTGCAACAGCGTGATGGCTTTGCATCTGTTTGCCCGTTTGGTCTTGATATGTTCGGTCGAGAGTTCACTCGTGTTTTACCCGCCGCAAGTGTTGCTAATTTATTTCCTTTTTCTTATTCTGGTAAAACGGATTTAAAGGGACTATTTATTGGCAAGGATGTTCATGGAAGCAACCTACTTGTCGATTTTGATAAACGAGACAGTGATAAAACTAACGGGCACATAGCGATATTCGGCAATTCAGGTGAGGGCAAGTCATATTTAATAAAACTTTTAATCTGTCTGTTCCGCCAGCAAGGGAAAAATCTTTACAGCATAGACTCAGACAGAGAAATGATTGATTTAACCCGAAATCTCGGCGGAACAAATCTTAATATGATGTCAGGTAGATACTTTATTAATTTTCTTGAACCCAGGTTAATAAATGATATATCCGATAACGAATATACAGACGATGAACCGGTTGCATTTAAATGTAAAACAATAATTTCTCAGCACATTGCTTTTTTGCGTGATTTTTTCAGAACATATAATCCTGAACTAAGCAGCCAGGAACTTGATACTCTTGAAATTATGCTGGAAGAAGTGTATAAGAAATTTCACATTACAGACAACACCAACTTCAATAAATTAACATCTACCGATTTTCCTATTCCATCCGATTTGTTTAATGAAATTGAGCGTCAGCTTAACCTATATGATGAGATAGCAAAAATGAGCGGAAAAGAAGTACTTTATACTAAAGACAATTTACGTTCTCTTGCGCTCGGTATTCGTTCAATCTGTGTTGGTACCGATTCTGTATTTTTCAACGGATATACTAATATACCTAATGCACAACACATCAACTTTGATGTTAAGGATTTATTAAATACAAATGAAAATCTAAAAAATGCAATGTACTTTAATATCTTATCCTTTATGCAGCATAAGTTCTTGACTGAGGGTAATAGCGTTATCGTTGTTGATGAATTGCACGAACTTATTAAAAATCTAATTGTTATTCTTTATCTGCGCTCATTTGTAAAGCGCGGACGTAAAAAGGACAGCAATCTTGTAATAGCTTCACAGAATCTTGAAGATTTAATGCTGCCCGAAATCAAAGAATACACAAAACCATTCTTCTCTATTCCTACACATCAATTTCTTTTCTATCCCGGTGTAGTTAATATTAAGAGTTATATAAATATAACCAATGTTACCGATGCCGAATGGAAATTAATTGAACCCCCAAACAGAGGACATTGTTTGTATCGCTGCGGCAATGAAAGATATCACTTACACGTTATTGCACCACCTCATAAAGCTGCGTTATTTGGCGAGGCAGGTGGTCGTTAATGACAACTGCCGCAAAATACCTTGTTTTAATCCTTAAAAACAAAAAAGCAAGAAACACACTGATTGGTATTATAACTGGAATCATCGTTTTTTTTATAATGATAATCTTTTTTTATTTATATGTTCTGCAAGGTAATTCATCCGAAGCGGCAAATATTGCCGTTAAAGAATATGAATATTGGCAAAATCATACACCTGAAGACGCAGGGTTCAGTTGTCAAGGTGAAAAATATTGTTCATATTTTAATTTTGGTGTGGTTGATTGGTGTTGCTTTTTTGCAGGATATTGTTATGAGGAAGCCGGTATTGATGATAGTGGCTACGCTTCTGTTACAAACACCTGGACAGAAAATCTAAAAAGTAAAGGAAAATTGAAAACGGCCGCATCAGGATATACTCCACGAGTAGGAAATCCTGTGTTTTTTAATTATGACGGCAGAGCAAATTACGCCTCTACAAATTTTGTCGCTCATGTAGGTGTTGTCGTTGAAGTGAAAGATAACACAATAACAGTTATAGCCGGCAACGAATACAACGGAGCAACTTCAAACTGGGCCTCTGTAAGTTATGTTAATAAATATACTATGTCTATTAACAATGATACTATTGCATGTTACGGAGCCGTAGGCGCATCTGAAACAGTTTCAACAGGCTTAAATAAAGTAACAAGAAATGTAATTTGTCATAATGAAGTCGGCGTCTTATATGACGAAATAGATACAAGTAATTACGGCTCTGTTATCGCTAACGATAACGGGGCCGTTTCTATTGGCGTCTACGGTTGGCATGGCAATAAAGCATTAAGCTTGTTACAAAAGGCGTATAATAATAACAGCCTTCAGATTAGTTCTATTGCAACATCTTATTCCTCAACAGGAAATTCTGTTATGAATGCCATAAGTAACGGTTCTGACTGGTCCAATTATATACCCGGTTCAAGTGCTTGTAGTTGTATAAAAGCAATGTTGCTTACGGATGCAGGGAAAGAGGCACAGGACAGCAATTCACTTGAAGATGCACAAACATACATAGATATTTGCAAGGATAATAAATTAACAGAAAACAAAGCTATTGTTTACTGTTGCGATATTCTCAATCAGTGGGGAACATCATCATTTAATGCAAATGTATATGGAAACGGCCGCCACGGTGTTTTGCACGGTGTAACAGGTAGTATGTCGCTTGACGCGATTTATAACTCACAGCGTGCATGGAGTGACAGTAATTATAACTATCAATCAAGGCGTACCTGGACGTACAATTACCTTAAGAACCTTACAAATGATAAATTTATTGATCTAAACATAAAATCTGATGACTAAAAGCAGCAAGTGTCCCTCGAAGGGACACTTGCGGAAAGGATAAATTAATGAAAAAAGTATTATTCATTTTACTAACTTTAAGTATTCTTATTTTAATATTTTCAATGACAGGCTGTGATAATAACGTAACTGTTACACAGCCTATAGCTGCTTCTTCAGATACAGTACAAACTACTGTAGACATTGATAATATTATAGAAGAAAACAATTTACTCAAACAAGAACTTGCAGATGCAAGTAAAATTTATGACGATACGCTTGAAAGTGCAGTTAATACATATTGTGAAAAATATTTGTCATATAGCGGCTCTGCAACAGACAATATCTACAAAGTAGAGAATATTATAACAGAAAGTTACTATAACGAATTATTATCACAAACGGGTCATCAAAAGTCAGATGATGACTATGAGCAGTCGACCGGACTTGACAAACTGTATTATTCTGAAAACTCTTTGCCTTCAGATAATATAGAAGTTATTGCAATTTGCAAGCAAACCGTTATCTACAAAGATGAAATAAAAAACAATAATGTATTTTACACTTTTAATCTTGTGTACGATGTTGACAAGTGGAAAATAAATGGAGTTGACTCCATTACAACAAATTCAGACTAAGGAGAAGTCAAAATGTCAAAGAAAAAGACTTATAGTATAGAAATAGGAAACGATAAAAGCATTCCTGAAAGCAAAACATTTCAGACAGCCTTATCACTTCCCAAAAAGACATATAAACAAATTGATCTACTTAAAGATCTGACACACAATCAAAGTCGCAGCAATATCATTGTCTTCGCAGTTGAGCATTATCTGTCTTATGTTATATCAGGCAACTATTCTAAAGATATTCAGGAAAAATTAAAAGCAATAACGATGGAAAATTATGAGTAAACAAATAACAGTTAAAAAGGTGATATTTGATGAATGAGGTTTTAAAAAAGAATTCCATAACTAAATCTACTTTACCCAGCAAAAAATATCAAGTTACGGTATCTTTACCCACTTTAACATTGAATAAAATTAAAAGTCTTCAAGCAATTGAAACACAAAATACTCTTAGTCGCAATCAAATTATAGAAGCAGCAGTTGACTTTTATTATGGATATATGACTTCAGAATTAAATCAGGATTATTTGTGTTCAATTATTGGTCAGAAAATAGATGGTATGATTAACTCTTTATCAGACCGCGTTGCACATCTGCAATTTAAAGAGGCCGTAGAAATAAACCTGCTCACACGCCTCATTGCAATGCATTTTGACATAAGCAAGAATGAATATGAAAAAATGCGTCATACTGCTGTGAATGACGTCAAAGCCACTAAAGGAATTATTAATATTTACGATGCTCAGAAATAGGAGTGAATACAATGCAAGGCGCACGTTTTATTCTCCAAACAAGATTTTTTCATGTTGCAAAACCTGGTGAAGAACTAAGCGATTATGCTCTCAGCGCAGAGCATATACAAAATCTAATTGACTATATGGCTACACGTGAAACAGTTGATTATAATCTTATTACAAATGACTCAGATGACCTTCCTGCTACATACAGACAAAAGGGAAGCATAAACGAACTGCTCAAAACTTTTGAAGATAATAATATATCCGTAAATTTTCTTGAGTTAAAAGAATATGAATTAGACTCTTCAAGAAGAAATGCATTAAAATTAATTACACGCATGACCGAAGAAATTTTAACAGATAATTCATTTGATGAAGCTGCCCGTTTGTCCGCACAAAAAGGCATTGAGACAATTAATTTTTATAATAACAGTAATCGCCCTGCAACCGAAAAACAAATTGATACTATAAACAGGCTGTTAAAATCAATTAATTATAAAATAAATGAGGACGTTCCCCTTGAATATGATGACTATATATCAGCTCCGACAATAAAAAATGCGTCGGAGCTGATTTCTCGTTTATCGGAAGAACTTTTAATAAAAGGAGGTTTTGATGAGGTAGCTAATTATGTTGAATATGTCGCCAAACGACCTGGTGCCGTAAGAGTTGGGGAACACGGACTATTCTCATCATTCAAAAATGTAGACTTACAAAAAGCAACGGATGAAATTTCAACACACGATGGAAATATTTGGACTCATATACTATCGTTAAGAAGAGAGGATGCCAATGCCCTCGGTTATGATTCTCAAAAACCTTGGCGTGACTTAATTATGGCAAACATTGATACAATTGCAAAAGCGCATAATATTAAACCTGCAAATTTAAGATGGTATGCAGCCATGCATAATACTACTCATCATCCGCATATACACTTGTTGGTTTACTCAATCGACCCCAATGAAGGTTTTTTTAATGAAAGAGCAAAAAAAAGCATAACAAATTTAAAATCAAAACTTGTAACACAAATTTTTAAAAATGAAAGACTTGAATCTTATATTGAAAAAGACTTTTATCGTGATGAACTTAAAGAAAAAGCAGAGAAAACACTGGATGAATTACTGAAAAATCCAAACAAATATATTACCGACAAAAACCTTAATGATTTAATTAACAAAATGCTGAATTTAGCTGATAATATCCCTTCTCACGGAAAACTTGAATATGGATATATGCCAAAAGAAATAAAAGCACTTGTAAATGACATTGAAAAAACTCTTGTAAAAAACAACAGCCAATTATCAGATTTATACACTAACTGGTGTGTTGAAAAATATAACCTTCATAAATATTATGTTAAAGACAAACTCCCTGAAGTTCCGTCAATTGAAATGGTTTCTGATTTTACCAAAATTAAAAATACCATCTTAAATCAAGCCAAAAAAATAAGAGACGGCAAAATAAATGAACAACAGTCGCCTGCTGATATTAATAATATATCTAACACCTATACAAATGATAATTTCTCAGATACGTCTTATTCTGATATTAAAGATAATTTAAATGCAAACAATATTCCCTCCCCTGTTCCCAAAGAAACCGGAGATTTTAATTCGTCACACCATGACCTTGATGAAAAAAATATGAACCATTACACAGACCGAACTCCCTATTCTCCTGACATTAAATATAATTTAAATGCAAATAATGTTCTTCTCCCTTCTACTTCCAAAGAAAATGAATATAGCAATTCATCACGTTATGATCCGGTCAAAAAATACATGAAGCAATACCCTGAGCAAATTTTTTATTCTCCTGAGCCTGAGAATCCTGAATTGCGAGAAATATTCGGCTCTCTGATTTTTGAATCTGATGAAGAATCAGTAAAAAACTTTAAGTCACTTACAATTTTGGCAAATGGTTTATCAACCAGAACCGGTGAAATATGCAGAAATCTTGCTGACTGTTACAACTATGGCAAAGGTGTAGAAAGAGATATTTCACAGGCTGTTATGTGGTACGGAATTGCGGCAGACCAATTTCATGATAGTATGGCGTCATACAGGCTCGGTCAAATTTATCTATATGGTGCTGATGGAATAGAAACAGATAATGAACTTGGACATTTCTATTGTAATAAATCATTCTATAGTTTTTGGAATGAAATAAAAAACAGCAGTTTTTTTAATGACCTTAATAGCGGTTTTAATGAGCTAAGTTATCAAATAAAAGTACCAAAATCAGACGCTTATAAAGAATATTTAATGGGTCGTATGTACCTAAAAGGTGAAGGTGTTGAACAGGACTATTTTAAATCCTATCAGACATTTTTACTTGCAGCAGAAAACGGTTATACTCACGCAAATTATTATATAGGTAATCAATATTATTACGGATTAGGTGTTAATAAGGATTATGAAAAAGCATTTTCATTTTACCTTACTGCAAGCGAGGCAAAAAATAGTTATGCAGATTATCGTATTGCAAAAATGTATCTTAAAGGAGAAGGTACAAATGCTGACATAATTAAAGCTGAGCAATATTTTTTGAAAGCAATAAACAGAGTTCCCCTTGCAAATTATGACCTTGCAAAGCTCTATGATAACAACCCCGATACATTTCAGAAATCCGACAATGATATTTATTCTTTATACCAAAAAGCACTAGACAAACTGTTACAGCAGGAACAGAATGGTCACGACGTTTTTAATGAAATACGTATTGCAGATATGTATCTTAATGGAAAAGGAACGGATATAAACATAACTGAAGCTGTAAAATGGTTTGAAAAAGCAGCAGAGCAAGGAAATCCCGATGCTTCTTATCAACTCGGTTACATATATGTCACTGAAAAATACAACATTTTGAATATTAATAAGTCAAATAAATATTACGCTGCAGCTTTGAACGGTTATGAAAAAGCAGAAGAAAAAAACAGCAGCGCAACAGCAGAATATCGAATTGGTTTAATTTATCTAAACGGATTAGGTGTTGATAAAAACATAGATAAAGCTGTACATTGGCTTGGTAAATCAACATTAAACGGAAATGACTCGGCAGCATATAAACTTGCAGTTTTATATGATGACGGTAAAGAGATTACACAAGATACAGAAAAATCCCTTCTTTATTATCAAGTTTCTGCAGAACTTGGTAATCCGTATGCTAACTACAAATTAGGTAATGTCAGTCTTGAAAAAAACGACATACCACAAGCAATAGACCATTTCGAAAAAGCGGCAGATAAAAATATCTCTCATGCCTGGTATAGGCTCGGTCAAATTTATTCTGACGAAAAATATGACATGCTCAATAC
>CANQGM010000004.1 GCA_947623205.1 uncultured Clostridia bacterium | reverse complement strand
TTGCCTCTGTAGCTCAGTCGGTAGAGCAGGGGACTGAAAATCCCCGTGTCGATGGTTCGATTCCGTCCGGAGGCACCAATTAAATGCGGATGTAGCTCATCTGGTAGAGCGCCACCTTGCCAAGGTGGAGGTAGCGGGTTCGAGCCCCGTCATCCGCTCCAAAAGTGCACTTGATTGAGCCTGATGAGTTTTTGTCAAGTGCAATTTTTATGTTTAACAATCAATGTAATATCTTTCAAACAATTGCATATAATGTCAGTGTGATTTATGCGGCGACATAGCCAAGCGGTAAGGCACGAGTCTGCAAAACTCTGATTCCCCAGTTCGATTCTGGGTGTCGCCTCCATAAAAAATGGTTGTAGCTTTTGCTACAACCATTTTTATTTGCATATTACATACAATATATTTAAATATTTAAAATTCGTAAATTAATTTTACAATATATTTTTGAATTAAAGTAACATCATTTACATCTATTATGCCGTTTTTGTCAACATCCGCATTAATCTTGCTTATTTCAGAAAAATCTAATAATTTAACAATATATTTTTGTATCGCGGTCGCATCTGAAACGTCAATCTTACCGTCAAGATTAGCGTCTCCGAGATATGTTGCTTTTGAGCCGTCACCGGTGGTTATTGCCTTAATAACAAACGTTCCTCCCATGTCATCGTTGAGGTTTGTTTTGTACCAGTCAAGCAATTCACTCATTTGGTCATCATAATAAATATAACTGTTTTTGCTCTTTGAGTCATTTTTAAAAATATATGTGCCGTCAGTCTTTGTAAGCCACTCCCCTACTCCGATAGAACCCGACACATATTCATCGCTGTCTTTTGACACACCTTCGTTTAACACGCTTGTATCAATTCTGACAGCAATTGCGCCGTAGCCAACAGGCAGTTCAAAATCATTTAAATCAGCACAAATATAACCTCTGTAATCTACGGTTCCGTCGTAAAGTCTTGTCCATTTGCTCTCATCGCTTTCGGGCTCATCTTTATTTACAGGTACATAATAAACATTGTAATCTGCGCCTTTGCAGGAAGTTTCAAAAACCACCTTGTCAAGCGTGTTATAGCCGTTTGAAAAATCAAATTTGTTTATGTATGTAATGTCGCTTTCTCTAATATAATTAAAATCGTAGGTAGCACCGAAAATCTCATTTTGTTCAAGTCTTACATTGTCTGTGATTTCCTGGTAACTTTCAATTGTGTAACTTGGTTTATATTTATCATTAAAAATGTACGCGTCTTCATATGAAATCCAAAAATAACCATCAAGTGAATTATAGCTGCCCCAGCTGTTTTTTACAAGCCATGCTCCGTCATTTTCAGGTGTTTCACCGTTAATTGAGTCAAAATTACTTTTGGAATAATTATCATCCCATCCGACTGCCTCGACTGAATGTCCAATGTAGCTTCCCTCATAAGAAGCAGGCATATAGTAAGACAAATTGTCCTTGCTGAAGCAAGCAGTCGCATTTGAATATGATGTACATACTCCTCCGTTATCAATTATGGCCTGCTTAATTTGATTTGTATCTTCTTTGTCAAGGTATCTTATGGAAGTAGTTCCGTATTTTGTGAGATCTGTTTGTACATTATCCCCCATAATATTGCCTTCAAGGTCAATGTATCCAGCGTCTTTCTCTTCAACTCCCCCCTGCCAAGATATAAGATACCCCGGACATATGTAGGAATATCCTTCGTCCGACGTATTACGAGTCCATCCCCTACCGTTAGAATTTGTTGTTGCCCAGGCATTAAGATGGTTTACGGACATATTACCAATGTCAATTCCGTCATGGAGCAGCTTTGATTCAAACGCAGCAAGTCCAGCATATGCCCAGCAATCATTGAACATCTGATTTTTCACTTCTGTTACATAACCCAGGTCTTTTGAACTGTATTTTGACGGCAGACTGTTTTCTGCGCTTATTTCAGCATCATTTAAAATATATGATGTTGAAAGCTCATTGCTATTAACAACTGCTGCGTTTACTCCTGAAATTGCAAAGGAAACAATACAACAACTTGCAGAGAACATAGCAACGAATTTTGTAATTATATTCTTCTTCATTCACTCACCCCAAAATCGTGTGTTTTATAAAAATAATTATAACAAATTCACATTTCCTTGTAAAGAATATAACTGTATTTAAGTTTAATAATAATTAAGTAAAAATATTTGGAAGGAAATGAGAAAATGCAGCTGAGAACAGACCTTGCTGTTGAGGCACGCGAAATTGCGGGAGAACACGTTTGCGGCGTTGAGTATAAAACATACAGTGAAAACGGACTTGAAATATCACGTTTAAAAGTTAAAACACAAAAAGCACAGCAGACACTGGGCAAAGAAATAGGCACATATGTCACCATTGAACTGCCGTCGCTTACCGATAATTTTACCGAAACCGACGAACGGCTTGTAACAATAGGCAAAGAGATACGCAGGCTGCTGCCTGTGAACGGGCTTGTGCTTGTGGTAGGACTCGGCAACATGGACATTACGCCTGACTCGTTGGGTCCTAAAACAAGCTCGCGCGTTCTTGCTACACGTCACATAACAGGAGAAATTGCCAAAACAACAGGACTTGACAAGCTTCGTCCCGTTGCCGTAATGCAGACAGGCGTTACCGGTCAAACAGGTATAGAAACCGGCGAATATATTTTGAGCGTAGTAAAACGTATTCGACCAACTGCAGTTGTGGCAATTGACGCACTCGCCTCTCGCAGACTTGAAAGGCTTGGATGTACGCTTCAGATAAGCGACACGGGAATTTCGCCGGGCGCAGGCGTAGGAAACCACCGTACGAGAATCACAAAGGAAACAATAGGTGTTCCCGTTATTGCAATAGGCGTTCCCACAGTTGTTGACGCCCAAACCCTTGCAAGCGATTTGCTGAAGGGAGACTGTAATTTAAAGACAAAAAAACTTGTAATGCCTCAGGGCAGGCAGATGGTAGTTATTCCGCGCGAGATCGATTTGCTTACCGAACGCGCTTCAAGACTTATTTCTTTTGCACTTAACGGCGCTTTGCAAAACGAATTTAACATTTCGGACCTTGTCTCACTTATGTAAAAATTTACTCATACTGAAAAATCAACTGCATATAAATGGTATGAAGCAGGTGATTTTTTGAAAAGAAAAGGAAAACTTTTAAAAACGTTAAAATTCACTGTATCTTTTGTGCTGATTTCAGCGGCACTGTTCTGCGTGTGTCGCCGTTTGCCGGAATGCTTCGGTTCGCAGGAACCCGCTGCGCTTGCAGCAGCGGCATTTACGCTCACCGACGGTACATATAAAATTAAAACTGACGAAAAAACCGAAAAACCTGCATCTCAGAACACAAAATCAACAGTACAGACCGAAACACAGACCTCTCAGGAAATTACAATACCGCAGAAAGAACGGGATAAATCAGATTATTATGACTCATTTTTTGACCACAGCGATGAGGTAAAGTATTCCATTGAGGAAAGAAATATCACTGAAGGCGGCACGGAATGTGACGGATTTTATATAAAAAACAAGACAGGACTTGACATTGATTTTGATTCAATACTTAAAGAAGCGCTGACATTTGACGTAAAGAAAAATAACGACTCTCCCCAGGTGCTCATTTATCACACCCATACAAGCGAGGGATATATCGACGAGGACGTGGATTTTTTTTATGACAGCTTTTATTCCCGCACACAAAATAATGACTTTAATGTTGTTGCGGTTGGAGATGCAATTGCCGATGTTCTTAATAAAAACGGAATTAAAACCATTCACGATAAAACGGTTCACGATTCTACCTACAACGGTTCCTATGACCGAAGTGTACAGACAGTTCAAAGCGATTTGGACAAATACTCCGACATTAAAGTAGTGCTTGATATTCACAGAGACGCGATAGGCACCGATGAGCTCAAGGTAAAGCCTGTATTTACTTACAAAGGGAAAAAAGCGGCTCAAATAATGATTTTGTCGGGTTGTGATACCTACGGTGAAATGGGTTTTGCAAACTGGCAGAACAATCTGAATTTTGCGCTTAAAATACAAAATAAAGCGGAACAGCTTTATCCCGGAATGACACGTCCGCTTAATTTTGATTATTTTGCTTACAATGAATACGTTTGTGACGGCTCCTTGCTCATAGAAGTGGGCGCGGAGGCTAATTCCATTGATGAGGCAATATACACGGGAAGCTTACTTGGAAATGTGCTTTATGAAGTGCTTAAATAATAAAAATGCGGGCTTAGTTTGTAAACATTACAAATAAGCCCGCATTTCTTATATCAGCTTCCTGCCGATTCATAGGCGCGAATACCTTTATTCCAAACAAAAATTCCTATAACCATAAGAATTAATGAAATTACGATTGTAAGCCCTATATTAAAAAGCGGATTATTTCCCGTGAGTATATACTCCGCAGGATAGTACGCAGTAAATGCAAAGGGAATAATATATGTAATTATGAACCTTACGGCATTGTTATATATTGAAACAGGGTACTTTGCAAAGTCATTTACCATATAAAACATAAACGTAATATTCCCGCTTCTCTTTGTCCAAAAGGCAATTGCTGCCGTAGCAATTTTTATACCTGTATATATAAGTGTTGCAAACGGTATAACTGCTATGATAAGAAGTATTTTTAATAAACTCCACTGAATGGCAACCGACGGAAGTGTAATGCAGATAAGCGCTATGCCCATAATAAGTTCGCCAAGTGCGTCAATTTGCAGCCTTTCAACCATAACGTGAAAAAGAGTATTAACAGGTCTTGTCAGATATTTGTCAAAATCGCCCTTTCTTACCGTCCAGTGACCGATTGCCCAAAGATTATCAAACAGTAAATGGTCAATACCCTTTGGAATAAGTGAAAAGCCATAGATAAACACTACCTGATTCAAAGTCCATCCCATAAGGCTTGGAATTTGTCTGAATATTATCCACAGAAAAAGCATATTCGTACATTGAGCAAACAAAAATCCGATAATACCGACAATAAAGTCGCCTTTGTATTCCATCATTCTTTTAAGCTCCTGCGCAACAAAAATTTTGTGCATACGGAGCATTCTTTTTATCTGTCTCATACTAACCTCCCTGCACTGTAAGATGCTTTATTGAAACATTCCACAACAGCTTTGAAAGTCCCCAAAAGGTCAATACCCAAAACAACTGCAAGGCAAGGTAATAAATCATACTTACCCCACTGTACATTCCCATATAAATCATAACCGGAGTATAATTAAGAGATGCAAACGGAAGGATAAGGAAAACCCTTTCAAGGGTATCGGGCAGAAACGAAAGCGGAATGGTCGCTCCGGACAAAAAACCGACAATACAGTTTTTCATCATATTAGCACCCCAAAGGTACTTTATTATAAATGCTATAAATCCAAAGCATATATTAAAGAAAAAGTTTATGAGATATGCAAACACACAGCTAAGTATATACATGAGGAAATTAAAAATATTAAACTGCACCGAACCGGTAAAAATACATCTTACCGCTTCAACGCCGACAACAAGCGGTACAATAAGAATACAAACCGTCATAAACTTATTTCCGAGCTCCTGAAACAAAAAGGTTGAATTATAACTGATAGGCTTTATAATTCTCATCGCAATCGAACCGTCCCGGATCTCTTCACCAATATCATAAGTTCCGCCGCTGCTTATTAGGGTACTTGTAAGAAACATTAAAAAAATATAAACTACCATCTGCGGCATAGTAAAGCCGTTCATATTTTCATTGTTTCCTGAAATGAAAACCGCTTTCCATATAAAATATGAAACAAAGCAGCCAAGAACATTACCGATCATCAAAAAAATCCAATTGGCACGGTAAGTTGTGGTTTCCTGCATACCTGCGTTTACAAACGGCATATAAATACGAAATTTCTTTTTCATGCTATACCCCCTGCTTATACAGCCTGCGGATAATTTCCTCAATATCAGCGTCCTTGACACTGATGTCTTTAATATTGATTTTACCAAGCGTATATGAAAGCATATCTGACACAGGAACCGCCTCACTGTTGAACCTTACTTTAACAGAACTGCCCTCCGTCTCAACCGTTATATCCTCATCATTAAAGTCAAAGTGCTCTTTATATGAAAGTATATCCTTTACATTCTCAGTATCGGTATCAAAGTGCAGTTCTCTTATTTGACCGTATTTACTTTTAAGTTCAGAAATCGTACCGTCAAAAACATTTGACCCTTTGTCAATCATAACAATTCTTTTAGCCAAAAGTTCAATGTCGGCAAGGTCGTGAGTAGTCAGTATAACTGTCGTTTTTTCCTGCTTATTGATATAATCAACAGCGTTTCGGATATTATCCTTGACAACAACATCAAGACCGATTGTAGGTTCGTCAAGAAACAGCACCTTAGGACTATGTAACAGTGACGCCGCAATATCTGCGCGCATTCTCTGCCCGAGCGAAAGGGTACGGACAGGGCTTGTAATGAACTTTTCAAGGTCAAGAATTTCGTTTAAAAATGCCATACGTTTATGATATTTGTCATCGGGCACTTCGTAAATTTCCTTAAGTACGGCATAAGTTTCTCTGAGCGGCAAATCCCACCAAAGCTGAGTCCGCTGACCGAAAACCACGCCTATTTCTTTAACATAGCTTTTTCGGTTTTCATTAGGATTTCTGCCGTTGATTGTACACTTGCCCGATGTGGGAGTCAGAATACCTGTAAGCATTTTTATAACTGTACTTTTACCTGCACCGTTAGGACCGATAAACCCCAAAATTTCACCCTCCGGCACATTAAAGCTTATGTCATTTACAGCCACGATTTTTTCTGTTTTCGGATGAAACAACGACTTAAAACTTCCTAAAACCCCCGGTTCTTTGATAGTCTTTTTAAATTCTTTTCTTAAATTTTCAACATAAATCATGAAAATCTCCTGATTCTTTACAGACCCCTGTTTGAACAGACACGAAATTCAAAAAGCTGCTGCAAATATTTTGTATTGTTTTTAACGGTAAAACAATAATAGTAAAATTATATATTAACATATAACTAATTTCAACATATTTCGATAGAATATTATAAAAATAAAAAGAAAATAACAATATTTAAAACTCAATTCTATGCTTATTAAATTTAAAAATTATTTTTAGTTTTAAAACAGATAAAAAATTAAAACTGTATCACGGGTTTTTGAATTTTATCTTTTTTAATCAGAATAAACGTGATATAATTTATATGGTGGTTATTTTTATGATATGCAATTATTGTCCGAGAAAATGCAATGCTGTACGAACCGAGCATCACGGTGAAGGCTTTTGCGGTATGGGAGAGCTTCCCGTAGTGGCAAGAGTTGCCCCGCATTTTGGAGAAGAACCGTGTATCAGCGGTACAAAAGGAAGCGGAACAGTTTTCTTTTCGGGTTGTACTCTTAAATGTGTTTACTGTCAGAATTATGAAATATCTTCACAACATAAAGGCAAAACAATTACCCCGGGAGAGCTTGCCGACTGCTACAAACGTCTTGAACAAACGGGAGTTCATAACATTAACCTTGTTACAGCCGACCACTTTGTAAATGCGGTTGTAAAAAGCTTTGAAATTTATAAACCCCGTATTCCGGTCGTTTACAATTGCAGCGGCTATACAAGTCCCAAAACCCTAAGTATGCTCGACGGAATTGTAGATGTTTATTTGCCGGACTTTAAATACAGCGACGATACTCTTGCGGTTAAGTATTCATCTGCTCCAAATTATGTGAACATTGCCTCCGCGGCAATTAAAGAAATGATTTTTCAGGTTGGTCTGCCTCAGCTTGATGAAGACGGAATTATACAAAAGGGAGTTATAGTTCGTCATCTTATTTTGCCTGCACACACAAAAAACAGCATAGGCGTGCTGGATATTTTAAAGCACAACTACGGAAAACAAATTCTTGTAAGTCTTATGTGTCAATATGTTCCTGTGGGACAGGCTGACAAATATTCAAGAATCAACCGCAAAATTACCCGCCGTGAATATGAAAAAGTTAAATTTGAGCTTTATCAAAGAGATTTAAACGGCTTTACTCAGGACTTATCTTCTGCCAGCGAAGAATATATTCCCTCTTGGGAATTTTAATTTTAAATTAAAATTCCCCTATTTTCGTACATGCTCTTAACGGCAAAATACATGAACCATAATGAACAATTTTTCTTATTAACAATACCCATTTGCAGTCTTTTATGGCCCTGTGAAATGCAATGTGTTTGATAAAATATTGTCCCAAATATACCTGACATTTTAGTAAAAGTGAATTTTCTTTACTCACATTATAAAGCGGATAAATATCTATCCATACTCCATAATGGGCAAGTCTTAGTCTATATGTTTTATCATCTGTATAAATTGTGTTGTTTTTTCATTTTTAATCTCCTGATTATGAGTTGTATAATTTTCAGGAATTATGATAAAAATAAAATCAGGGCAATCTGAAATTTTTAATTATATTTTCGTGAATTTATATTTTTCACAAATCCTTACAACCTCATCAAGCATTTCTATCTCAGATAGTTGTAGTCTGCGTAATTTTTCATTTATAATAAATTACCTTTGACTTTCAATTTTTCAAAATATAGAATTTATTGACTTTCAGTGTTTTCATACGCACCTTCAAAGTATTTGTTCCCTGTCTTTGCACAGATAATATTGCCGGAAACAGCCATACAAAAAGATTATACGGTTCTGGAACGCTGATAAACATACATGCCCACACAAGTATGGTTGCAATTTTGATGTGTTTCATAGACTCACTTTTTGTCATCAAAAGATTCCCTAAAAATACCAATACTATGACCATTCCGAGAACTCCTGTGTTTGCAAGCCACGTTGAAAAAAGATCCTTACTTCGAGTAGAACCGAAACCTATTCCAAATAGCGGATATTTTAACCCTATTAATGACATCATACGAAAAGTTTCGGATCTCTCCTGTCCCGAAAAATTTCTTCTTTCCAATTTTGTAACAAATTGATCAAATGTTTTTTCTAAACTTTCACTTAAAACATTTGTGATAATTAAAATCAATAATACAGCAAAACATACAAACACAATGCCGTATAAAATCTGTTTTTGTGAAAATGTATGTTTTCTTAAAATATAATATGCTTCGCAAATAATCCATATAATTGCTCCAACAAAAAATGTCGAACTGTAACTCATAATTCCCAAAACTAGTAACATTATGAAACACACCACTCTATGAATAATTTTTGCTTTTGCACGCCAACATATTGTCAACCCGGTAATAAGATAATATGCGAGCATTGAGGCTTCCCCGCAAGGTCCATAAATGCGCGTTCCCTGTATATTCCCATGTATGCCGTTTCTAAATATATCGTTAAAAGTTAGATTGTACTTAAATGCAAATATTTGATAAATTGTAACCAAGCAAACAATATATACCCCCCCAAAGTAAATATTTATAATTTTTTCCACTTCATTCGGCTTTTTTTTCATATAATCGGAGATAAAAACAAAGAATACTATACAGAATATGAAATATGTCGTTTGAGTAATATTTGCGGTGCTAAATTTCAACAATGTGACCTGAGAATCAATATCCATTCTGTAAGTTTTCCCCTCAAATATTACCGGCATTAACAGAGAAATCAGTATAACCATAATAAAAGCAATCATTGATTTTGGCATTTTATATTTCAACTTATGCTTATGGAATATTTCACTGACAATCCATAAAATTGCAGTATAATAAGATGGCTGTACACTGAATCCGATTGTATCGAAATTTATAACGCTTGCTCCGGAAAATCCGCACAATAATACAGATATATACAGTAAATATCTAGATCTAAATAAAAGTAATATTATTCCTAACGGAATTATTATATATCCTAAAAATGTTATGCTCATTGTTAAACCTAAATTCCATTAATTTTTTGTTTTTAAAAGTTCCAATAATTTCATGTTTTCCGGGGTTTTAAATTTTAAACCATTAGAAAAAACCGTCCGATTAATTGACCCTGCAACGGCAAAAATCATGGTTGGATTATTTAAAGCCGCCTCTGCGATCCACTTTAAATTTTTGTTCGGCTCAAGACTTCCGATGGCAAAATAGTAGTTATTCTTTTCAAGTTTATATTTTTCCAACGTAGTCTCATCGTAATTAATCCTCTTATAATGCTGCCACGCAGGAGGAATTACATAAATCCTATCTGGATTTACACTATAATATCTGCATATTTCTTTTTTAGAAAATTCTGATACCGTAATAATAGCTTTTGCACGTCTCATAGCATTAGCAAACAGCAAATTATACCAAATAATAAACAACTTGCTGAACGATTGTTTGGTCGCCTTTATTCTCATATCATGAATACATACTATACCCGGTGAAGGAATTGGAGCAACACTGCATAGATTTACAGATATTCCGCGCTGTTTGCGAACATATAACGGAAAGGAAATATGCTCCCACAATTTATTATGTAAAACTCCAGTACGAATGACATTAATATTTTTATAAGATGGCAAATCGTTTGTTTCTGGGGGCACTGCCATTTCTATCTGTCCCGGCTTCACAAGCTTATCCAGTTCTATGATAATCTCTCTGGTATACCTGCCAACACCTGTTACGCAACTAGTTAAAAATCTACCATTTATAATCACTTTCATTTAAATATATACATACTCCCTATATATCTAATGTTCATATCTTCCTGATAAATCCTCATTACACCATTGAAATCAATTCGCCAATCTGCTCTTTAAACTGCTGGAACATAAAATTTTGCTCAACACGCTTTTTTGCATTTTCACCGTATTTCATCCGAAGTGACTCATTGCTTTGCAGCTTACGAATTGCGTCTGCAAATGCTTTTACATCCCCATTGGGACACTCAATGCCGGTTTCACCGTTTAGGTTAACGTAATTAACTCCACTTCCGGGAATTGTAAATGTGACCGCGGGTCTGCTGAAATACATTCCCTCGGCAAGCGCAATACCAAAGGCTTCATTTTTTGTAATGGACGGAAAGGTGAAAATATCACATGCCAGATAATATGAAATTAAATCTTCATCGCTAACTTTTCCCAAAAACTCAACCTTTTGGTCGTGTTTTGCTTCTTGTTTCAGCGAATCGGTTAAAGGGCCTTTTCCGCCAATTAAAATCTCAAAGCTGTCATCAAGCTGTTTGCTTGCCTGCACCAAATATGTCAGTCCTTTATACGGAACATGACGTCCAACAGAAAAACAAATTGTTTTTCCTTTATATTTCTCTCTGATTTGTTCAGCTTTTCGCTGTGCATTCGGAGTTACTGTAAGTCTATCTGTTCTTATACAACTAGGAATAATTATGCACTTTTGTTTAAACTGACTAAGATAAGGACTTCCTGTGATATAGTTTGGGCTGGTCACAACAACATGATTTGCCCTGCGCAGCAGTTTCATGCTTTGCCCATGGAACATCTTACCTAAGATTTTCTGTTTTGTAATATCAAGATGCCAATACAAGATAAACTTTGTGTTATCTCCCAGCATTGGCAATAAAAATGAAGATACAAAGGGATTGGGATAATGAAGTAAAACTATATCAGGGTCATATTCTTTCAACACCCTATGAAGTTCTCTGGGGTATACCAAGGATATTGACTGTGAAGCCGCCTTGGCAATGCATCCGCAGCGAATTACTTCTACGTCATCGACAGTATCATATACAGTTTCTTTCCTATAACAGATGTAATCTCCGTCCTGTGCGTCTTCATTAAAACAAATTACCTTTTGTTCAACATCTCCTCCAAATAAAGAATTTGTTATATCGCGAGCGGTCTGTTCTATTCCACCGATATGTGGATATATATAATTAGATATCTGCAACAGTTTTTTCATAATGATTCCCCTTTGTTTGTTCATTTTTAATCTCCTGATTATGAGTTGTATAATTTTCAGGAATTATGATAAAAATAAAATCAGGGCAATCTGAAATTTTTAATTATATTTTCGTGAATTTAGTAGTTTCACGAAAAAAACCGCAAATCCCCTTTGCAATGGGTTTTGCGGTTTTTTTTTGACCATATTTTTGACCCCAAATTTTCAATGTCAGGCACAGTATTCAGGCAGCTTTTCAATGCTTTTTTTCTTTAATTCGTATGATGAATGTACATATGTTTTTAATGTTAACTGCACGTCTGCGTGTCCTAACAATTCGCTTAATGTTTTTGGGTCACAGCCCGATTCTATCATATTTGTTGCAAATGTATGACGTAATGCATGAAACTTTACTTCTTTTATTTTTATTTTTTTAAGAACACTCTTTAAATGATTTTCCATTGTTCTGGGTTCAATATATTCCGTACAGCTTCCCGTTAAAAGAAATTCATTTTCCTTTCCCTTTAAACATTTTATTTTATTAATTAGAAATTTTTTTATAGGAATATCTCTCATTGATGTTTTACTTTTAGGGTCGTCTATATTAATTATAGTTTTTGTCTTTGCATGCTTTGTTGTATTCTTGATTCTCTGCATTGTTTTTCTAACGCAGATACAAGACCTGTACTCATCTATATTTCCGTGCTTTAATGCACATATCTCTCCAATTCTCATTCCTGTATTAAGGCATACCAATAACGCTAAATTTTTTCTGTCAAGATTGCTGATAAGATAATTGATCAGCTTTGTTTGCTCCTCGTGTGATAACGTTTGTATTTCCTTACATTCCTCTTTGGGAATAATGTATTCAAAATTAAGATTACCAAATTTGTATTGTTTTTCTGCATATTTTAAAATTTGCTTTAATATATTAATAATTCCTTTTATTGTCTTACTCTTTAATCCGCTGTGATTTACCGTGTTGCCTTTAATGGACTTCTCTTTAATAAATTTGTTTATAAGAACCTGGTTTAAATTGCTTATTTTAATTCCGCCTAAGCTTGCGACAATATGATTATAGACTGTGTCATAATACTTTGCATATGTTGATTTTTTTACTTCTAATATTTTTATTTCAAGCCACTCATCAGATATATCCTTTATTGTTATACTGTATTTGTTTTTGTTTTTTTTATTATTTGTCAGAAAGTTAAGTCTGTTGTTTTTAGCTTCTGAATAAGTTTTTCCATAAACAGACTTGTAAATAGGCATACCTTCCTTATTAAACCCTGATTTATAACGGGCCTCGTACCTTCCGTCTTTTCTCTTTCTTATGTTCTCTCCACGTCTTGCCATTAAAAAGCACCTACTTTTTGACCACATAAATGACCACAAATTTTTATTTTCGTATCCAAAATTTTCTTATTATAAGCTGATTTTTATTTTATAATAGAAAATTATAAGATTTTTTGTCACGAAATATTGACTTATTTATTAAAAAAATGTATTATATTTAATATTAATTAGGGCAAGGTCTTTTCGTGAAACTACTAAATTCACGAAAAATATTATTAAAATAAATATGTATTTAGTTTATTAAATTTAGCTATTAGATTTGTATTATTTTATGTCGAAAAATAAAGAAAACGCTAAGTGAAGTTAAAATCACTTAGCGTTTTTTATATTTGTTATATAGTTTATCAAGTTTAATTTTTAATAAAGTCTTATTTAAAATATTTATTTTTCGCTTTTTAGTTTATATAAAACTATTTTGCCTGTTTTCAGAGACTTGGGAACATCAATAATGCGCTGATTAGATGAACCTCTGAAAGACAAACTTATATCATATAGATCCTGTTTAAATTCACCGTCAACAAGAACGTCTATCAATCCGAGCATTTCATCGGTACACTCGCATCTTGCGCGGCTTTCACCGAGCAATTCTTTATCAAACAGATAACCGGAATAACACCACACGGTTTTGTTGGGATACTTCTCTTTAATTTTTTTAACAAAAGGCAGCAAAGCACGCTGATTTTGTGGTTCAAACGGTTCGCCGCCAATCAATGTCAGACCGTCAATATAATCGTGCGACAAACCGTCAATTATTTCATCCTCGGTTTCCTTTGTAAAGGGTTTGCCGTAGTTAAAATCCCATGTTTCAAAATTAAAACAGTTTTTGCAATGATGCGTACACCCGGAAACAAACAGCGAGACCCTTACGCCCTCGCCGTTTGCTATGTCATATTTTTTTATCTCTCCGTAATTCATCAGAGATGGAGCACCCTCTCTTTTATTTCCTGGGTCCTTCCCTGATTCCAGAACTGAGTGCCTATGTAACCGCACGTTCTTCTGGCAACATTCATCTTATCCTGATCACGGTTGTGACATTTGGGGCATTCCCAAAGAAGTTTTCCGTCTTCCTCAACGATCTGAATTTCACCGTCAAAACCGCATTCCTGACAATAGTCGCTCTTTGTGTTAAGTTCTGCGTACATAATGTTATTATAAATAAATTTAATTACCTGCAAAACAGCAGGGATATTGTTCTGCATATTCGGAACTTCAACATAACTGATTGCTCCTCCCGGTGAAAGAGCCTGAAACTCGGATTCAAGTTTAAGCTTATCAAAAGCGTTTATTTCTTCCGTAACATGAACATGATAACTGTTTGTGATATAATTTTTATCAGTAACGCCCTTTATTATACCAAAACGCTTTTGCAGACATTTTGCAAATTTGTAAGTTGTGCTTTCAAGAGGTGTTCCGTAAAGGCTGTAATGAATGTTTTCCTCCTCTCTCCACTTTGCGCAATAATCGTTGAGCTTCTGCATTATTTGCAGCCCAAGCTCCTTGCCCTCTTTTTCAGTAAGTTTTTTACCGTTAAGGCTGTAAACACATTCCCAAAGCCCGGCGTATCCAAGTGAAAGCGTCGAATAGCCTCCGTGCAAAAGTCTGTCGATTGTTTCGCCCTTCTTAAGTCTTGCAAGAGCGCCGTACTGCCAAAGAATAGGCGCCGCGTCAGAAAGAGTTCCCGTAAGCCGTTCGTGACGGCACTGCAAAGCGCGGTGGCACAATTCCATACGCTCGTCAAAAATCTCCCAGAATCTGTCCATATTTTTGTTTGCGCTGAGTCCGATGTCAATAAGATTTACAGTTACAACACCCTGGTTAAACCGTCCGTAGTATTTTGGCTTTCCGTTTTCATCTACATAAGGAGTAAGAAAACTGCGGCATCCCATGCAGGTGTAACAATGTCCTTCGCCGTTTTCATCTATTTTATTCTCAAGCATAACCTTTTCGGAAATATAATCGGGTACCATTCTCTTTGATGTGCATTTGGCGGCAAGCTCAGTAAGATACCAGTACTTGCTGTCTTCTGTCACATTGTCCTCTTCAAGAACATAAATAAGTTTTGGAAATGCAGGCGTAATCCAAACGCCGTCTTCGTTTTTAACACCCTGATAACGCTGTTTTAATGTTTCCTCAATTATCATGGCAAGGTCGTGCTTTTCAAGCTCGTTTTTTGCCTCGTTAAGATACATAAATACTGTAACGAACGGAGCCTGTCCGTTTGTTGTAAGCAATGTTACAACCTGATACTGAATTGTCTGAACGCCTTTTTTTACCTCTTTGCGCAAACGCTTTTCAACTATATCATTAACTTTTTCGTCCGTAACTTCACAGCCTATTTCAGCAATTTCGGCAAGAGTTTCTTTGCGTATCTTCTCACGCGAAACCTGAACGAACGGAGCAAGATGAGTAAGGCTTATGCTTTGACCGCCATACTGGTTGCTGGCAACCTGCGCAATTATTTGAGTTGCAATGTTGCAGGCAGTTGAAAAGCTGTGAGGCTTTTCAATTAATGTATCGCTTATAACTGTTCCGTTCTGGAGCATATCCTCAAGATTTACAAGGTCGCAGTTGTGCATATGCTGAGCAAAATAGTCTGAATCGTGAAAATGAATAATGCCGAGCTTATCTGCTTCAACTATGTCCTGAGGCAAAAGCATTCTGCGGGTAAGGTCACGGCTTACCTCACCTGCCATATAGTCACGCTGAACGCTGTTTACAGTAGGATTTTTATTGGAATTTTCCTGCTTTACCTCTTCATTGTTGCATTCAATAAGCGAAAGGATTCGGTTATCGGTCGTATTTGCCTTACGAACAAGCGAACGAGTATAACGATATTTTACATAGCGTCTCGCAAGCGGAAAAGCACCGTTTGCCATAAGTTGGTTTTCAACCATATCCTGTATTTCTTCAACGGATACCGCCCTTTTAATTTTATTGCACTTATACTCTACATAATCCGCAATATCTCTGATCTGCTCCGCCGTAAGCTCAGGACGGTCAGACGCGTTGTTCGCTTTAGTAATTGCATTAACTATTTTTTCTATGTTAAAAACTTCCTCCGAACCGTCACGCTTAATTATTTTCACTTTTTTTCACACCCTTTTTTAATTATTAAAAGTATGTGTTTAATTATAAATCAAATATTTTAAATTTACTGTTGCAAAAGTCACAAAAATAGTATATGATAACTATATGTTGTATTTAAACAAAAAACGACACACATTATGGAGTGGTTATTAATGAATGAAATATTTTTGACATCAAGTATGACAAACGCAGAAATAATGGGCATAAAGGAATGTTTTTCCCCCATCATAAAAGAGTATAAAAGGGGCGAAACGATTACATTAAATTCATATGAAAATGACACAATTGTAATTGTCACAAGCGGGACGGCATACCTGTGTACAATCAATTCCGACGACCAGCGAAGAATTATAGAATACTATCAAAGCGGAAACATTTTCGGAAAATATTTTCTGCCGAACGCGGAAGAAGATTTGTACTATATTATTGCAAAAACCAATTGCACCGTCAATTTTATAAGCTATAAAAAGCTGATTACCTGCTGTAAAAACAACTGCGAAAAACATTTTGCTCTTATTGACAGCCTTTTTAAGCTGAACTTTAAAAAATCGCTGCTGCATATTAATATTTTGGGGCAGCGCACAATAAGGAACAAGCTTTTGTTCTTTTTTGAACACCTTAAAATGCAGGACAACAGCAATACCTTTACCCTGCCCATGCCGTTTTCCGACCTTGCCGACTATCTTGCGGTTGACCGAAGCGCAATGATGAGAGAGCTTAAAAAGCTAAATGATGAAAAAATAATAAAAACCAAAATTAGAAAAATAACCTTATTATAACTTGATTTTATTATAATTTTATAATAAAAATTTTTAACGGTCAACATATTTGAATTTCTTTTGCAAAAGATAAATAGACGGATTAAAAAATTAAGTTTTTAAACATCAGCTGTAATTAAGGAGATTATAACGTGATTTACACCGTAACACTAAACCCCTCAATAGACTATATAGTTCATCTTGACTCCCTCACAGCAGGGATCACAAACAGAACGACCGGCGAGGAATATTACTTTGGAGGCAAAGGGATAAATGTGTCGTGCGTTCTTGCAGAGCTCGGCATTGAAAGTACTGCTTTCGGATTTGTTGCGGGATTTACGGGAGACGCAATTGAAAAAGGTATTCGCAATGATAAAATAATTACTGATTTCATAAAGCTGAAGCACGGAATTTCAAGAATAAATGTCAAAATCAAAGCAGATGAAGAAACGGAAATTAACTGTCAGGGACCTGATATTAAAGACAGCGAGCTTGAAAGACTTATTTGCAAAATTGACAGGATCCAGGACGGAGACACGCTTGTAATTGCCGGAAATATTCCCAAAACAATGCCCGATAATGTTTATGATAAAATACTGGACAGAATTAAAAGTAAGAATGTAAGAATTGTAGTTGACGCAACAAGAAAACTCTTGCTTAATTCCCTAAAATACAAACCTTTTTTAATTAAACCAAATCTTCAGGAGCTTTCCGAGATTTTTAACGTTCAAATAAAAAATGAAAATGATATAGAAAAGTACGCAAATGAACTTAGGGAAAAGGGCGCGCAAAATGTTCTTATTTCACTGGGCAAGGACGGCGCAATGCTAATAGATGAGTTTGGAAAAAAACACAAATCTGGCGTAGTAAAACAAAAGGTTATAAACACCGTAGGCTCGGGAGATTCAATGGTGGCCGGTTTTATTGCAGGTTTTGAAAAAGAACACAGCTATATATACGCCTTAAAATTGGGAAGTGCGTGCGGAAATGCCACTGCATTTTTAAACGGACTTGCCACAAAAGAAAAAATAGAAGAAATACTTAAAATTTTTGACTGATTATTTTATTAATTTTTTTAAAGGAGAGAAGCTTATGCGTATTACCGATTTACTTAAAAAAGACGGAATTGCTCTGAACGTTAATGTCGCGTCGAAAGATGAAGCAATTGACAGGCTCGTTTCTTTGCACGACAAATGCGGAAATTTGAAAGACGCCGCGGCATACAAAGAAGGGATTCTTAAAAGAGAAGAAATGGGCACTACCGCCGTGGGAATGCAGATTGCCATTCCCCACGCAAAAAGTGAAGCTGTAAAGGCTCCGGCTTTAACGGCAATTACAGTGCCAAATGGAGTTGATTATAACGCTGCCGACGGTCAGAAATGTACGCTGCTATTTATGATCGCGGCAACAACAGACGGTGACGCTCATCTTGAAGTTTTGGCAAGACTAATGCAGCTGCTTATGGATGAAGAATTTACCGCAAAGCTAAAAAAAGCAAAGTCACAGAATGAGTTTTTAAATATTATTGACGCAAAAGAAAAAGAAAAGTTTCCCGACGAACCGGCTGCAAAAACAGATTCGTCAAAAAAAGGATACAGAGTTCTTGCCGTTACAGCATGTCCTACCGGTATTGCTCACACATATATGGCTGCCGAGTCGCTTGCAAAAGCAGGAGAGCAAATGGGAATTACAATTAAGGTTGAAACAAACGGTTCGGGCGGTGCAAAAAACGTACTTACGCCGGAAGAAATTGCTGACTGCGACGGTATAATTATTGCTGCCGACAAAAGCGTTGACACAGCGCGTTTTAACGGAAAGCCTGTTTACTCAACAAAGGTTTCGGACGGAATAAACAAGCCGGAAGAGCTAATTAATAAAATTGTCAACGGAGAAGCACCCGTATTCCACTCAGAACACAGTCAATCCTCATCTTCATACGGAGGCGGAAACGAAAGCATTGGCAGACAGCTCTATAAACATCTTATGAACGGAGTATCGCATATGCTCCCGTTCGTAGTAGCAGGCGGTATTTTTATTGCAATAGCATTTTTAATTGATACTGCAAGCGGCAATGCCGGAAGCGCAAACTTCGGCTCGGTAAATCCTGTTGCCGCATGGTTTAAAACAATAGGCAATTATGCGTTTAACTTTATGCTGCCAATACTCGCAGGCTATATTGCAAGTTCAATTGCCGACCGACCCGGACTGATCGCCGGTTTTATAGGCGGTTTTCTTGCCTCAAACGGAGCAACATTTGCCGACCCCTTCGCTGCCTCAACAGTTCCTTCGGGATTTTTGGGAGCATTGCTTGCAGGTTTTGCGGCAGGTTACTTAATGCTTTTAATAGAAAGGCTTTGCAACAAACTTCCCGACTCGCTTGAGGGAATTAAACCCGTTCTGCTCTACCCTCTTTTGGGGCTTGGAATCGTAAGCATTATAATGTGTGCCATAAACCCCTTTATGGGAATGATAAACACCGGTCTTAACAACGGTCTTACATGGCTCAGTGAAAATAACCTCGGCATAATTCTTGGCTGTATCCTCGGTGCTATGATGTCAATTGATATGGGCGGACCGTTCAACAAAGCGGCTTATGTGTTCGGTACGGGCGCGCTTGCAAACGCAGCGACCTTTGCAGAGCCCGCAGTTGCCTACCAGATCATGGGTTCTGTTATGGTAGGCGGTATGGTTCCTCCGCTTGCAATTGCTCTTTCAACAACATTCTTTAAAAACAGGTGGACAAAGGACGAACGCAAAAACGGCGCCGTCAATTACGTTATGGGACTGAGCTTTATTACTGAAGGCGCTATTCCTTACGCCGCTTCATATCCGCTTAAGGTTATTCCTGCCTGTGCAATAGGAGCGGCAATATCCGGCGGTCTTTCCTGGCTGTTTGGCTGCACTCTTATGGCGCCTCACGGCGGAATATTTGTAGTTGCAACAATAGGAAATCCGCTTTTATATTTGCTTGCGCTTGCTGTCGGTTCTGTTGTCAGTATGTTTTTGCTTGCGTGTTTTAAAAAGCCCATTGACAAACAGAATTGAGGTTTATAAAATTCAGCAAAGGGTCTGACTGATATATTTTAAAATCAGCTTTTATTTTTAATATATAATTTTAATTAAAGGAGACTACTATGGTATCAAAACTTATAACACTAACAAATCCCCAGGGATTTCATATGCGTCCCGCTTCGGTTTTTACAACTGCAATGGGAAAATATAGCTGTGATGTAACAATAAATTTTAATAACAACAAATACAACGGAAAGAGCCTTTTAAATATTATTGCTGCCTGCATTAAATGCGGAAGTGAAATTGAAATTATCTGTGACGGAACAGATGAAAAAGAAGCTCTTGACGAGGCAATACAACTTATTGAAAGCGGGCTGGGAGAATAAGCTCCATTGCAAACCGCGACATTTGAGGTGACAAAATTGTTAAACGGTACACCCGCGTCTGACGGAATCGGAATCGGAAGAGTAATGGTTATAGAAGAAAACTCGCTTGATTACACTCCAAAAACAGTAACCGATACCGAAGCGGAATTACAGCGTTTTAAAAACGCTGTCAAAATATTTTGTGACAACACAGCCGCGCAGGCAGAATTGCTTAAAAAATCTGCCGGCGAAAAAGAAGCGGAAATTCTTGAGGGTCATATTCAGATGATAAAGGACCCGTATTTAGCAGGAGAAATTGAAAAACTCATTTCTGACGGTCAATGCGCCGAGGCGGCTCTTGAGCATATGTGCGATATGTTCATAACAATGTTTTCCTCCGCGGATGATGAGCTTACGCAGCAGCGTGCGTCAGACGTTAAGGACATAAAAACGGGCATTTTAAGCATACTCCTTGGTGTTAAAGAGGTCAAAATAAGCGCTGCCCCCAAGGGTACGGTCATTGTTGCAAAAGAACTTACTCCCTCGATGACGGCAGGAATCAACAATGAAAATATTGTGGGAATCGTTACCGAAACAGGCGGCAAAACTTCTCATTCCGCAATTCTTGCAAGGGCGCTTGAAATTCCCGCTGTACTCAGTGTTAATAATGCCGTGTCACAGCTGTCGGCAGGCGAACAGGTTATTGTTGACGGAACCGAAGGCAGTGTGATAAGCTCTCCGGATGAGACCTTAATTGAAAAATACACAAAAAAACGCAATGAATATCTCCGGGAACGCCGTGAGCTTGAAAACTACAGAGGTAAAAAAACAATGTCTGCAAGCGGCGAGGAATATGAACTTTTCTGTAATATCGGCACTCCTGAGGACGCACTGAATGCAATTGATTCAAACGGTGAAGGAGTCGGACTTTTCAGAACAGAGTTTTTGTTTATGGACAGAAATTCACTTCCCGACGAAGACGAGCAATTCAGTGCTTATAAAAAAGCCGCTTTAATTTTAAAGGGCAAACCGCTCATTATCAGAACGCTTGACATAGGCGGAGATAAGGATCTTCCGTACCTCGGACTTAAAAAGGAAGAAAATCCGTTTATGGGATTCAGGGCGGTAAGATATTGTCTTAAAAACCGTGAAACTTTTAAAACTCAGATAAGAGCTATCCTCAGGGCAAGCGCATTTGGAGATATTAAAATTATGTTCCCGCTCGTTACAACCGTTGAAGAAGTAAGAGAGGGAAAACAACTTGTTGAAGAAGTTAAAAAAGAGCTTAGTCAAAACGGTATTCAGTTTGATGAAAACATTAAAATAGGCATTATGACAGAAACAGCTTCCGCCGCGGTAATTGCAGACATTCTTGCAAAAGAATGTGACTTTTTCAGCATTGGAACAAACGACCTTACAGGCTACACAATGGCCTGTGACAGAGGCAACAACGATGTTTCCTACCTTTATTCAGCTTTGCAGCCAAGTGTATTAAGACTTATCAGGCACATAATTGAATGCGGCAATAAAAACGGAATACCCGTAGGAATGTGCGGTGAGGCGGCGGCAAACCCCATGATGATTCCTTTGTTAATTTCATTTGGAATTACCGAATTCAGCGTTTCCGCCCCGTCTGTTCTGAAAGTACGAAAAATAATATCGACCTGGACTAAAGAAGAAGCTGACAAAACTGCCGAAAAGGTAATGAGCCTCAGCTCCGAAAAAGAGATTTACAATTACCTTAAAACTGTAATTTAATAATTTAATTTTATTTAATTGATGACATTACCCTCCCGAATACATTCGGGAGGGTAATGTTTTGTGCCGATCCATATATTAAATTGCATTTTAAAAAATTTTTGAGTGTTGCTTTTTACCCTGCATAATGATATAATTTATGATAAATTATAAACGGTATCGACAATTGATATTTGTAAAATATTTTTAATATATTTTTGGTGATTCACTTACTTTTTTATATTATTCAGACATAAACACTTGTAATTCGGAGATGAAATAATGGCTTATAAAAGTAAAAGCAGCATTAATAAAACGACTGCTTTTTACACTTTATTATCAATATTATTGGGAATATTGTTCGGAGTTTTCTGCTCCGTAATAAATCAGGTGGGCTTTTTGGGTACTGCATTTGCAAACAAACAGCTTGAACTGCTGGGGTATCAAACTATTGCCGCAACTCTTATTGTTATGATTACCCCCAAACGCCTGTGGGCAGGAATTAACAGCGGACTGTTTTTTCTTATTGCCAATACCTGCTACTACTTTTACAGCTTTTTTGTGACTGAAAAATTTAACACCGAAAATTTTATATATAACGTCTGCTTTGCGGTCGTTGTATTTCTCGTTTGCCTTATTGTTTGGCAGTACAAAAAAAGCGGCTGGTTTGCAGGACTCGGCGCCGCAATACCTTTAGCTTTATTAAGCGGTGAGAGTATTTATCTTATTTTTTCTTTATTTTCACGTTTTTCGTGGCTTACGTTGGCTGACATTTTAATATGTATAGGTTTTTCAGTATTTTTCTACACAAAAATACCGGCATCTAATTTTACAAAAATAAAAACAATTGTTTTTCATGTTGTTCTGACCGTTATTTTTGCGCTTTACTGGCTATGGAAAACCGGAATAATTGTTTTTGTTGTATAAATTATTTTTGTGCCGCGTTTTTTGAAAAAATACAACCGCAGTAGTTTTGTCTGTAAAGGCTGTATTCTCGGGATAAAGCTATGGAACGCTTGTATCCTTCTTTCTTTTTAAAGTCGCTGTAAAGCCAATTTACACCGTATTTTTCAGCATATTGAGCGCCGATATTATTCAGTAAGCCGGCATTTTTGAGAGGACTTATTGTAAGAGTGGTAGTAAAATAATCTGCGCCTAATTCTTTTGCCTTTTGTGCTGAGGCTTCAAGACGAAGCCTAAAGCACTTAACGCAGCGTTTTCCGCCCTCGGGTTCATCTTCAAGTCCTTTTACGGCATCGTAAAAATTTTTCGGTTTATACTCTCCCTCAATTATCCTAACCGGATTTACAAAATCCATTAAGGAAATAAGGCGTTTCTCCTCATTAAGACGATACTCATATTCTTCTTTTAAAGAAATATTCGGATTATAATAGAATACTGTTATATTAAAGTACCGTGATAAATATTCAAGACAGTAACTTGAACACGGCGCACAGCAGGCATGAAGCAAAAGCGACGGTATCTTACCTTCGCTTATATTTTTTTCTATAATTTTGTCAAGTTCATTTTGATAATTTATCTTATTCATTATTCTCACATATATAGTTAAAAAGCTGCTCCGTCGTGCTTGCTACAAACGGCGCTCCGGCGGCGAAAAGTTCCTGTCTTCCTCGAAACCCCCACTCTACTCCCACCATTCTTACTCCTGCATTTTTTGCGGTAAACACATCAACATCGCTGTCGCCAACGTATAAACACTCATCTTTTGAAATTTTATGAATGTCTAACATTGCAATCAGCGCCTCTCCGTCAGGTTTGCTCTTATACTGAGGTTTTTTACCCCATGCCTCAGTAAAAGTGTGATTGGGATAAACCTTTTTTAATATTTTTCCGACAAACTCATTTGGTTTATTTGACAAAACTGCTGTTTTAATTCCGAGCCTTTCAAGCTTACTTAAAAGCTCCTTGCAGCCTGCATATGCCGTGGTATTGTCGTTGCAGTGAACGGCGTATTCACTGTTAAAAATATTGCGCACTGCGCAGAGCAGCTCTTCATTATTTGCGTAATCTCCCATAGCCTTTTTGAGCATTACTTCTCTGCCGTTGCCCACATACTGACTGTAATTCTCAATAGGCTTTGCTTTGAGTCCTGCATTTATAAGTCCCTTGTTTACACTTTGAGCAAGGTCTGTAAGTGAATTAACAAGGGTCCCGTCCAAATCGAATACAACCATTTTTATCATAGTAACTTATCCATCCTTTCGTCACGGTCAGTTAAGACCCTTTTCCTGCTCAAATAAAACAGCCCTGCATGGCGCGGCCTCAATGCCGCACATCTTAACCGGAAAAGCACATAAATCGTATTCGCCGTCTTCAATATCATTAAGGTTCAAATTTTCAAGAATCGCTATATCTGCGCGTGCAAGTATAAGATGTGTTTCAGCTTCATCAAATGACGGCGCGATTGACTCAGCGTCAGTTCCCACAAGCACAACCCGGCTGTCGGCAAGCACAACCGCGGCTGACCGCGAAATATATGTATTTCCGTTTCCGTGAAAAATAACTCTTTTTTTACAGTACGGGAGCAAACGCTCCATATCTTCGCCGGTAAGTATCCCTTCAATACTTATTACAGTACATTTACCGTAAAAAGTATTAAGTCTTATGTTATTTATGGGGTTTCCCTCGGGACAAAAATGAAAGGGTGCGTCAATGTGAGTTCCTGCATGAGTTGACATTGAAATTGCAGATAAATTGTAAGCATCGCCTTTATCTATGCTTTTTATAAACTCCGTCTTAGTTATGGGGTCGCCCTCATAAACAGGGGTTGTAATAGTGTCTTTTGATATATCATGAATTATCAACTCTGTACACCGCCTTTTTAAATATATACATATTATACCACATTTTTTTCAAACAACAATAACATATGCAAAACTGTTTATGTTTGCAATATAAACAGTATAAAATGTTTCTTTGCCTTGACATAAATTAAAAAAAATAGTATGATTTTTGTTGTATATAGCTTACAAAGAAGTGAGGTAAAATTATGGAAAACAGCAAAAAATCCATGGATAAAATTGTCTCGCTATGCAAAAGCAGGGGCTTTGTTTATCCGGGTTCGGAAATTTACGGCGGTCTTGCCAACACCTGGGATTACGGCCCGCTCGGTACGTTACTTAAAAATAATATAAAAAATGCCTGGCTTAAAAAATTTGTACAGGAAAATAAATACAATGTAGGTTTGGATTCGGCAATTTTAATGAATCCTCAGACATGGGTAGCGTCAGGTCACCTTGGGGGGTTTTCTGACCCTCTTATGGACTGCAAAGAGTGCAAAACGCGTCACCGTGCAGACAATTTGATAGAGGATTTTGACGGCACAAACGTAAGCGGTTGGTCAAACGAGAAGATGACTGAATATATTGAAGAAAAGCAAGTTCCGTGTCCTGTTTGCGGAAAACACAATTTTACAGACATACGCCAGTTTAATTTGATGTTTAAAACCTTTCAGGGCGTTACGGAGGACAGTAAAAACGAAATTTATCTTCGTCCCGAAACTGCCCAGGGTATTTTTGTAAATTTTTCAAATATACAGAGAACAAGCCGCAAAAAAATTCCTTTTGGAGTTGCGCAGATAGGCAAATCGTTCCGCAATGAAATTACTCCCGGTAATTTTATTTTCCGTGTTCGTGAATTTGAGCAAATGGAGCTTGAGTTCTTCTGCAAACCGGGCACAGACCTTGAATGGTTTGAATACTGGAGAGGCTTTTGCCGTGACTGGCTGTATTCCCTTAATATGAATCCCGAAAACCTGCGTCTGCGTGACCATTCAAAAGAGGAGCTTTGCTTCTATTCAAAGGCAACGACCGACTTTGAATATCTTTTCCCGTTTGGATGGGGTGAACTTTGGGGCGTTGCAGACAGAACCGATTACGACCTTACACAACACAGCAACACAAGCGGCAAGGCTCTTGAATACTTTGACCCGCAGACAAATGAAAAATACATACCTTATGTTATTGAGCCTTCGCTCGGCGTTGAGCGGTTGTTCCTCGCTCTTTTGGTTGACGCATACGATGAAGAAACTGTTGATGAAAAAGACACCAGAGTTGTTCTCAGGCTTCATTCGGCGCTTGCTCCGTTTAAAGCTGCTGTTCTTCCCCTTTCAAAAAAGCTCAACGACAAGGCGCAGGAAGTTTACAATAATCTTTCCAAAGATTTTATGGTTGATTATGACGATACCGGCTCAATCGGAAAACGTTACAGAAGGCAGGATGAAATCGGCACGCCGTTCTGCATTACCTACGACTTTGATTCCGTTGACGACGGCTGTGTAACTGTACGTGACCGTGACACCATGCAGCAGGAGAGAATTTCTATTGATAAACTTATTGATTATATTTCTGAAAAAATCAAGTTTTAATAAGCTTTAAAAAACTTTACCCCATCTGTATGACAGATGGGGTAATTTATATGTCTAATATATTGATGTGTTTTGTCTTTGCAAAAAATTAAATAGAATTTTTAAACTAATTTTGCAATGATTTTTTGCAGTTGTGTTACATCATTAACGTTAAGATGATTATCGCCGTTGACATCTGCAATTTTAAATTGCCTGCTGTCGTTCTCGTCAATTAACGGCTGTCCGTTGCTGTCTGTATATTTTACAAGATGCTTCTGTATATATGTAACATCTTTTACATCTATTTGTCCGTTGCCGTCTACATCACCTATTAACAAATCATCTGACGGAGTAGTTGTTCCGGGTATGTTTGTTGTGGTTTCCTGATTTGTTGTACCGGAAGTAGCTGTTGTTGATTCCGAAATTGTAGTAGATGGAACTATTGGGTCATCAATTTTATAGTCTGACAAACCGCTGCCGTTAAAAATTTTAATGTCGCCTTTTTTTACAATATATCCCGGTTCCATCGATGCCGGGAATTGAGCTCCGTCCTCTGCTCCGTTATTGAATATTACATTAACGTCGGAAAAACCATCCCAAAATTCATCCTCAATAGTATATGCCCACATATTACCGCCTAAATCTGTCATTGGTAACCCGGGCCATGGGCTGTTCATAACGGCGCCGTCATTGTAATAAACATAAAGATTTACACTGTTCCATTTATATTGACTGTTGTCAAAATATATTACAGTATTACCTGCAACTATTGGGGACGAAAGCTTTGTAAATGTATATGTTTTTGTTACTTCTCCATCATCATTTTTACCGTAAAGGGTAATATCTACCGAATCATTTTCCGCCATATCGGAACCAATTGTAATTGTGTCGCCCGATTTATATTCAACCGGAGTATTGTTTCCTATTTTATAGGTTGCAGTTGTTGTGTAGTATGACGTGAGAGTAAGCGTTAAAGTACCTCTGAACGTTCCGCCTTCTTGGGAAATTTGAACGATTGGATTGCGTTTAATAACTCCGTCGTTGTCATAAACTACTGCTATGGCACCTGCTTGTACTGTTCCGCTTAATTTTCCGCCCGAAACGGTGAATGTAGAACCTGAAACAGCGTCTGTGTATGTACCGTCTGCAACATCAGTTATACAATCAAGGGTAACATCACTGTCAGATGCATTAACTAATACAGCACCGGAGCTTCCGCGTTCGATCATAAGCAACTTGCTACTGCCAGTAGGATTTGAAAGCTTCTTCGGTTCGCCGATCATAGCATTTCTAAACTGATTTACTGCCGCAACCTCTGGATGGTAATAGTTGTAGTCGCCTTCATTACCAATTACGTTTTTGCCCCACTGGTTAGATGTGCTGCTTCCATCCGGCCTGCTAAAGAATAACGGAGTTGTATCTCCTGTTGCAGATATAACAGCCCATGCCTGTCTTACATCCTGGTCGTCAATCTGCTTCCAAGAACCGTCATTACAATAGTTATCATGGGATTCTACCCAAGTTACAAGCTTATTTGTCGGTGCACCACCAGAATTATAGCTGCTAAGAGTTGTGGCTCTAAAGTTACCGCTTATTGCGGCGTTTCTAATAGTACTGCCATAGTTTGACGCAGTAACGCCGTCTAAATAATTAGCGTAAGCAGATATTCTTTCATTGTCGCCCTGCAAAATTTCGCCATACTGGAACTCAGCGCCGTTAGCTAAAATTGTGGGCCAAACATCACTTGCAAATTTTTCAGTTGTGCTTTTAGAAGTATCATCCGGCAGTTCAATGTGCTTTGCACCGTCATAACGGAATCCGTCTGCGCCTGCCGCAACACAGCTTTTCAGATAATTTAAAATCATCTGCTGAACATTCGGGTTTTGTGTGTTAAGGTCTATAAGACCCAATAAATCGCCCTGTGTACACTGATAGCGGTCGGCATAATTATCAATACCGCCAAAATCGTGAAAAGCTCCGCCTTCAATGTTTTTTATTTCATCTGAAATAGCATTATAGTCGCTTGTACAGTGATTTACCACCGCGTCAACAATAATTTTTATTCCGTATTTTTCAGCTTCTTTACATAACGATTCAAAATCTTCTTTAGTACCCAACTGGTAATTACCTATTGTGTATTTTGTTGGCTGATAGTGATAGTACCATTTACCGTTGCCATAAATATCCATACCGCCGCCTTCGCCTACTTTGCACTCATTAACAGGTGATGTTTGTACGGATGTAAAACCCGCTTCGGCAATCTTTTGAAGGTTTGCTTTAATTGTGTTAAATGACCAACACCATGCATGAAGTATGGCGCCGTCTCTGATGTTTTCTGCCAACCCGTAAGAGTTTTCTCCTGCCGAATCAGCAGCTGCTTCTGTCTGTGCAGCAAAAGTATTAACCTCTGCGTTTGCCAATGAAAATGCAAATGCAGAAAATACCATTACCACGGACAGAATAATTGATAGAGGTTTTTTTAATATTTTTTTCATGTTAATTTCTCTCCTTTCCATTTTAGTATAAAATTTTTCTTTCAACAAGTCAAGATTTTTTATTAATTTTTATTATAATTATTCTGTCTTTTGATTGTTTATATATAAATTAGTGATATTAAGGCTTTTAAATTTTTTAAACTTAAAAAAACAAAAAAGTGATTGCACTTTTATAAAAGCAATCACTTTTGCGAATTTTATATTTTTATTTTAAAAGCAGCTTTTTAATTCTTTCAACCGCCTCAATCGTGTTTTCTCTGTCGCCAAATGATGTAAGACGGAAATAGCCTGCGCCGTTTTTGCCAAAGCCCTCGCCCGGAGTACCAACAACATTCGCTTCATTTAAAAGCAAATCAAAGAACTCCCAGCTGCCCATATTATTGGGACATTTAAGCCAGATATATGGTGAATTTTTTCCTCCCGTATAGTAAATTCCGAGTTCATCAAGTGCAGAGGAAATGATTCTTGCATTTTCCTGATAATAGGCTATATTTTCTTTAATTTGTTTTTGTCCTTCTTCGCTGAATACAGCGGCGGCGGCACACTGTACCGGCCACGACACACCGTTAAATTTTGTTGCCTGACGGCGGTACCATATTCTGTAAATATTGTGGCCGTCGCGTTCAAGCTCTTTTGGAATAACCGTATAGCCGCAGCGTGTTCCCGTAAATCCCGCTGTTTTTGAGAGCGAGCAAATTTCAATTGCGCACTTGCGCGCGCCTTCAATTGCAAAAATTGAACGGGGCAGGTCTTCTGTTATAAAAGCCTCATAAGCGGAATCATAAAGAATTATTGCATCATTTTTAAGTGCATAATCGACCCACATTTTAAGCTGCTGCGCAGTATATGCCGAGCCTGTGGGATTATTCGGCGAGCAAAGGTAGATAAGGTCAGCCTTAACGCTTTCATCAGGAAGCGCCGCAAAATCATTTTCGGCAGTTGATGAAGCATAAACTATTTTTCTGCCCGCTATAATGTTTGAGTCAACATATACAGGATAAACAGGGTCTGTTACAAGAACCGTATTGTCTTCACTGAAAATGTCAACTATGTTGCCGCAGTCGGATTTTGCGCCGTCCGATATAAGAATTTCATCCGCAGAAACCGTAACGCCAAAGCTTTTGTAATAGTTTGAAACAGCTTCTCTTAAAAACGCATAGCCTTCATAATCAGGATAACCCTTGAACGTTTCTTTATTTGCAAGGTCCTCCGCACCCTTTTTCATTGCCTCAACAACTATGGGCGCAAGCGGAAGCGTTACGTCTCCAATGCCGAGTCTTATTACCTTTTTCCCCGGATGAGCCTCAATATATGCGTTTGTTTTTTTCGCAATATCTGCAAATAGATAATTAGGAACAAGGTTGTCAAAATTCTTGTTGATTTTCATTGTACCAATCCTTTATTTTTTAGTGTTATATAAAACAGATGTAAAACAAGCTGTATTACGCCGTTTATTTTTCAAGCGAAGACTTGATAAATTCTCTGAAAAGCGGATGAGCGCGGTTTGGGCGAGACTTGAACTCGGGATGATACTGAACGCCTACAAAAAAACGCTTGTCGGGAATTTCAACTGCTTCAACAAGCAGTCCGTTAGGCGAAGTGCCGGTAATTTTCATACCCGCTTTTTCAATTTCTTCCCTGAAATCATTATTAAACTCATAACGATGGCGGTGACGCTCCATAATTTCTTTTTGACCGTATGCTTTTTCCATAATTGTTCCCTCTTTTATAACGCAGGGATATGCACCAAGACGCATTGTGCCGCCCATATCTACAACACCCTGCTGTTCGGGCATAAGGTCAATTACATTGTGCTTGCCTTCGGGAGTAAGCTCGCCGCTGTTGGCGTCCTCATAACCAAGAACATTTTTGGCAAATTCAATTACGGCTGTCTGCATACCCAGGCAAATGCCAAGGTAAGGAATATCATTTTCACGCGCATACTGCGCTGCCATTATTTTACCGCTAACGCCTCTGTTGCCAAAACCGCCGGGAATAAGTATTCCGTCAACATCGCCGAGAAGCTCATCGACCTTATATTTTGTAATAAGCTCGCAGTCAACCCATTTAATTTCAACTTCTGCGGAGTTTTCATAGCCGGCATGGCGCAGCGCCTCTGCAACCGAAAGATAAGCGTCATGCAGCGCAACATATTTTCCGCAAAGAGCGATTTTGCACTTTTTATTACGGCTGTTTATCCTGTCGAGCATCTCCTCCCAATCGGAGAGATCGGGCTTTTTGTCTGTTGCAATGTTGAGTTCACGGCATACTACATTTGAAAAGTTGCTCTTTTCAAGCATAATAGGCGCCTGATAAAGTATGGGAAGCGTAATATTCTCAATTACACAGTCCGGTTTTACATTGCAGAAAAGCGCAATTTTATTAAATATGCTCTCCTCAAGAGGTTTGTCACAACGCAGCACGATAATATCGGGATTTATGCCGAGCGAACGCAGCTCTTTTACCGAATGCTGAGTAGGTTTTGACTTGTGTTCCTCACTTCCCTTTATGTACGGAACAAGGGTAACATGAATAAAAATGCTGTTTTCCCTGCCAACCTCAAGAGAAACCTGGCGGATCGCCTCAAGAAACGGCTGGCTTTCTATGTCGCCTACCGTACCGCCTATCTCCGTAATTACAACATCTGCGTTTGTTTTTTCGCCGACATTGTAAATAAACGATTTAATCTCATTTGTAATATGGGGAATTACCTGTACTGTTTTTCCGAGGTAGTCTCCGTGACGCTCTTTTTCAATAACATTTGAATAAACCTTACCTGTTGTAAGATTTGAATATTTGTTTAGGTTCTCATCAATAAAACGTTCATAGTGTCCAAGGTCAAGGTCGGTTTCGGCGCCGTCTTCGGTCACAAAAACTTCACCGTGCTGATACGGACTCATTGTTCCCGGGTCTACGTTAATATACGGGTCAAGCTTTTGAGCGACTATTTTAAGACCTCTCGCTTTAAGAAGTCTGCCAAGCGACGCGGCGGTAATGCCCTTTCCAAGTCCTGAAACAACGCCGCCTGTTACAAATATGTATTTTTTATTTTTTATATGTTCGGTCATACTCACAAAATTATACCTCTACTTCCCCGTCAAATACTTTTTCTGCATTTCCCGTCATATATACTGTTTCGTCCGTGTAGTTAATAATAAGGTCTCCGCCCTTTAGTTTAATTTTTATATCTTCGCCTTTTTTGCAAAAGCCGTTTTCGCAGGCGGCAACCGCAACCGCGCAGGCTCCCGTGCCGCAGGCCCATGTTTCGCCTGAACCGCGCTCCCATACTCTCATTTTAATTGTATGGTCGTTAAGAACAGTTACAAATTCCGTGTTCACTCTCTCCGGAAAAAGCTCGTCATATTCAAATTCGGGTCCGATTTTTTCAATATCAATATTATCTATGTCATCCATAAATACTATGCAATGAGGGTTGCCCATTGATACGCAGGTAATGTTGTAATCTTTGCCGGCAATTTTAACAGGCTCGTTTACTGCTTTATCTTTGTTGATTTTAACAGGGATCTCGCTTGGAGCAAGAATCGCCTTGCCCATATCAACTCTCAGTCGTGTGACCTCGCCGTTTGTCGTGTAGGCTTTAAGGCTTTTTATGCCGCTGAGAGTTTCTATTGTAATTTCATTTTTCTCTTCGTAATTAATCATTTTGTGGTCGTAAAGGAATTTTCCTACGCAGCGTATTCCGTTGCCGCACATTTTGCCTTCTGAACCGTCACGGTTATACATCCTCATTTTTGCGTCGGCGACCTTTGACGGGCAAACAAGAATAATTCCGTCGCCCCCTATGCCGAAATGTCTGTCGGAAAGCCTTACAGCAAGTGCTTCGGGATTATTTATTTCCTGGTCGAATGTACTGCAATAGATGTAGTCATTGCCTATGCCCTGCATTTTTGTAAACTTAAGCATAAGTTTTTCCTCCCTCATATTGTTAATGTCAATAAGTTCAGTGCTTTGCTGTGAATAGTGACTTCTCAGGCAGTCTGCAAGAGCGTTTGCGGTGTCAAGAGACGTAAGGCAGGGAATGTTTCTCTCAACAGTTTTTCTGCGAATTTTAACTGAGTCACGCGAAGGTATTCTTCCCTTTGCGGACGTTGAAATAACATATTGAATTTTGCCCGACTCAATAAGCGTGAGCGTATTGTTTGTTTTTGAGTCATGAATCTTCTTTACGCAGACAGCGTCGATACCATACTTTCCGAGAACGGCGGCTGTACCCTCGGTAGCGTAAATTGTAAAGCCGAGGTCGTAATATTTTTTTGCAATTTCACCTATTTCCGCTTTATCGGAATTGCGAACCGTAATAAATACTCCGCCTTTTTTCTTCATTTTGTAGCCGGCTCCTATAAGACCCTTGTAAAGTGCCTCCTCAAGCGTGCCGGCAATACCTAAAACCTCACCCGTTGACTTCATTTCAGGGCCGAGGTGGTTATCAACATTTATAAGTTTTTCAAAACTGAATACCGGAACTTTTACAGCAATGTACGGGCTTTTTCTGTAAAGTCCTGTGCCGTATCCCATATCTTTAAGCTTTTCACCGAGCATTGCACGGGTAGCAAGGTCAACCATGGGAACGCCGGTCACCTTGCTTATGTAAGGAATAGTTCTTGATGACCGAGGATTGACCTCAATAACATAAAGCTCGCCATTATAGATAAGGTACTGAATATTTACAAGACCCTTTGTCCTAAGCTCAATTGCAAGATTTTTTGAGCTTTCAATAATTATCTGCGTCATTTTATCGGAAATGTTCCATGCGGGATATACGGCAATAGAGTCGCCCGAATGAACGCCCGCGCGCTCAATATGCTCCATAATACCCGGAATCAGAATATCCTCGCCGTCGCAGATAGCGTCAACCTCAATTTCCGTGCCCTGAAGGTATTTATCAATCAAAATAGGATTTTCAATATTCTGGGCAAGAATAATTGCCATATATTCTTTAACATCCGCCTCGTTAAATGCAATAATCATATTTTGACCGCCCAGAACATATGACGGCCGCAGAAGAACCGGATATCCGATATTTGAGGCAACTTCAAGAGCCTCTTGTGTCGTCATTACGGTAACGCCGCGCGGACGCTTGATATGGTATTTTTCAAGAAGCTTGTCAAAACGCTCTCTGTCCTCTGCCGTATCTATTGCGTCGTAGGAAGTGCCGAGAATATTAACTCCGTTGTCGCTTAAATATTTTGTAAGTTTAATAGCCGTCTGCCCGCCGAATGCAACAACTACGCCATAAGGTTTTTCTGTTTTTATAATACCCATTACGTCCTCTGTTGTAAGCGGTTCAAAATAAAGCCTGTCGGCTGTGTCAAAGTCAGTTGAAACCGTTTCGGGATTGTTATTAACAATAACAACATCAAATCCCGCTTTTTTCAGCGCCCATACACAGTGAACCGAAGCATAGTCAAATTCAATGCCCTGACCTATTCTTATAGGCCCCGAACCGAATACGATAACCGTCTTTTTACCGTCGGAATGTTCTTTTATAAATTCTTCAGCTTCGTTTTCTTTGTCGTAGGTTGAGTAAAAATAAGGAGTTTGAGCCTCAAATTCGGCGGCACACGTATCAACCATTTTGTAAACGGGGACAAGCGGATCTTTGATTTTTTTACCTGTAATTTCTTCTATGGTCTTGTCGAGGAATCCCATATTCTTTGCACGCACATAAATTTCGCGCGTTAACTCCCCGTTTTTAAGCTCGTTTTCCGTATTAATAATATTTTTCAGCTTTTCAAGGAACCACTCGTCAATCAGGGTTATCTCGTGAATCTGTTCAACCGTAATCCCCCTCTTGAGAGCCTCATATACGCAGAAAATACGTCTGTCGTCACAAACGCTGAGTCTGTCGTAAACAGACGCGTTTGAAAGCTCTGAAAATTCCTTGTCATTAAGCGTATTATGAGAAATTTCAGCACCCCTTACAGCCTTCATAACGGCCTGTTCAAATGTAGGCGCAATTGCCATTACTTCGCCTGTTGCCTTCATTTGTGTGCCAAGGGTACGTTTTGCATATACAAATTTATCAAATGGCCATTTAGGAAATTTTACAACAACATAGTCGAGCGCGGGCTCAAAACAAGCGTATGTTGTACCTGTAACGGCATTTTTTATCTCATTAAGTGTGTAACCTATTGCAATTTTAGCGGCAACCTTTGCAATAGGATAACCGGTTGCCTTAGATGCAAGTGCAGAAGAACGCGATACACGCGGGTTTACTTCAATTACCGCATATTCAAAGGTTTCGGGATCAAGGGCAAACTGACAGTTGCAGCCTCCCTCAACTTTTAAAGCCGAAATTATGTTAAGGGCTGCGCTTCTGAGCATTTGATATTCTTTATCTGCAAGTGTAACAGCAGGAGCAATTACTATTGAATCGCCCGTATGTACGCCGACCGGGTCAAAGTTTTCCATTGAGCACACGGTAATTACATTGCCGTCGCTGTCGCGCATAACCTCAAACTCAATTTCTTTCCATCCGGAAATGCACTTTTCAACAAGCACCTGTGTAATAGGTGAAAGTTCAAGACCGTTTGAGGTGATCTCACGGAGTTCTTCTTCATTGTTTACAATGCCGCCGCCCGTTCCGCCAAGAGTAAACGCAGGACGGATAATTACGGGATAGCCTGTTTCATCGGCAAACTTAACTGCCGATTCAACATCGTTTACAACAAGCGACGGAATTACAGGCTGACCGATTTCAAGCATTGTATCCTTAAAAAGCTGTCTGTCCTCCGCTTTGTCTATTGTATCCGGATTTGCCCCAAGAAGCTGAACTCCGTATTTATCAAGAAATCCCTCTTTTGCAAGCTGCATTGAAAGAGTAAGTCCCGTTTGTCCTCCGAGCGTTGAAAGAAGGCTGTCGGGGCGCTCCTTTTTTATAATCCTCTTAACTGTTTCAAGTGTAAGCGGCTCTATGTATATTTTGTCAGCCATTGCGTTGTCGGTCATAATAGTAGCCGGGTTTGAATTTACAAGAATAACTTCAAGACCCTCTTCTTTAAGCGCCCGGCAAGCCTGTGTGCCTGCGTAGTCAAACTCGGCAGCCTGTCCGATTACAATAGGGCCGGAACCGATTACCATAACTCTTTTTATGTCTTTTTTGAGCGGCATATAATCAATCATTCCTTATTTTTAATTTATATATAGTTATGTTGTTACTTATTTTCTTTCATCATTTTTATAAAACGTTCAAAAAGAAATTCCGTATCATGCGGCCCTCCGCATGCCTCCGGGTGAAACTGCACAGAAAATGCGGGCATATTCGTATAGGTAACTCCCTCGCATGTGTTGTCGTTGCCGTTTACAAAGCTAACCTTGCCGTTTTCGGGCAAACTGTCGTTTACTACGGCATAACCGTGGTTTTGCGACGTAATATATACTTTGCCTGTTTCAACTTCCTTTGCAGGCTGATTCGCACCGCGGTGACCGTATTTGAGTTTTTCCGTTTTTGCCCCCTGCGAAAGCGCAAGAAGCTGATGTCCGAGACAAATTCCGAATGTAGGTATTTTATATTCGCACAGTTTTTTTAGCTGGGCAATAATTTCCGTATTTTCCGAAGGGTCTCCCGGCCCGTTTGAAAGCATTATGCCGTCCGGATTCATAGCTCTGATTTCTTCTGCCGATGTGTTGGAGGGAACAACCGTAACATTACAGCCCCGGTCTAAAAGTTCACGGCAAATGTTTTGCTTTGCGCCAAAATCCATTAAAACAACATTCAGGTCGCCGTTTTCTGATTTGAATTTCTGAATTTCATTTATTGTAGTGCTTTCAACTGCGTCTGTAATTACATATTTTTTTATTTGCTCAAGCTCATCATTTGTAATTTCGGGCGAATAAGTAATTTTGCAGTTCATTACACCGTATTCGCGCACTATTCTTGTAAGCGCCCGTGTATCAATTCCGTAAATGCCGGGAATTGACGCGGCTTTTAAAAAGGTGTCAAGATCACCCTCACAGCGAAAATTAGAGGGAACTTGGCACCATTCTCTTACAATATAACCTTTAAGTGACGGAGAGTCGCTTTCAAAATCAGCGGGAATAACTCCGTAATTACCTATTAAAGGGAATGTCTGAATAACCACCTGACCAAAATAACTTGGGTCGGTGAGTGTTTCAAGGTAACCTGTCATTGCGGTTGTAAAAACAAGTTCACCTGTTGTTTCTTTTTCGGCGCCAAAGGCTTTTCCTTCAAATACAGCGCCGTTTTCAAGAATTAAGTACGCCGTGCGGCTCATAAAAATACATTCCTTTCAGCAATTGTAGTCAGTTCTCATAAGTTTTAATAACCTGCTTTGCAATCTGCAATTTACTTGTGCGCAAGTCCATAGCCTGTTTTTCAAGATAACGGTGCGCCTGCTCTTCAGACATATTAAGGCAGGATATAAGCAGTAATTTTGCTCTGTTAATAATTTTCATATCCTCAACCATATGTCTCAGCTTTTCATTTTCTTCCGTAACACAAAGCATTCGCATTTTAAAACATTCGGTAAATTGAAGAAAATGATGGAAAAGATGTCTGTTGATAGGCTTTGCAATAACCAAAACGCCGTGTTCGGTGAGCGCATCATTTACACTGTCTGCATTTTTTTGCGGTACAATTATCACAACACACGACCTTGTTGTTTTTGCAAAATACTCTGACAGTTCAATACCTGTTTCATCAGCAAGCGGCGCATTAATGCAAATTAAATCAAACTCATCGTTTTCCGCAAGTTTTTTTGCCTCTTTTGAGGTTTTTGAAGTTGATATCTGCGTATAACTCTCATTTCTAAGCAGTTCGGACAAAGATACCGCACTCTGTTCAGAGCGCGAAATTATCAAAGCTTTTTTCAAAAACACCATCACCGCTATACTATTTTCATTCAATATATTATTTTACAGGATTAACAGTAATTGAAATTTACATAAAGGAAATATAAAAAGATTTTTTATATTTATATTTTAACCTAAAAGCCGCCAATCCAATTAAAAATTGAATTAGCGGCTGAATTAATTTTCTTTATGAGTTTTTAACCGAATGTTGCTTATAAATTTATTTTTTCAGTGGAAATCATTATTGCAATCTTTGCCGTTATCCTTTGACCTGCAACAATTATCTTCTACCACATCAATATAATTGGTTTTAACACTTGCAACAAAACGACGTCTGCCATTTGTTCCTACGCCAATGTCATTGGGAAGCACAAACACTATATCCTTTACCTTAATATCTCTGGATACATTTTCTTTGCTTTTTTGAATCGTTATAATTTTTAACCCGCGTTCATATTTCTTGTTTCGAGAGTCCAGCTCATACAGCATTACTGCAAGTGCGACTCTTTTTCTTGGACAAACATCTTTAAGGGTAAGAGATAAACGGAGTATTTTTCCGGTTTCATCAACATCAAAGTTTCCAATATCACAATTTTTTATATCATCGCACGCATCAAAAACAATTTCCTTACCTTTGTCAAACTTGCTGATTACATTCTTTTCTTTTTGTTTTTCCGTTTCGTCTTCAACATTAATTATATTTTCCGGTTTATAGGGAGAGTCATCATAAGGAGCTGCTCCGATATTCATTTTTTCCATTATAATCCTCCATTATTATCATATAAAGTGAAACACTTTATATGTATCTCGAAGCATTCCCAATAGCATATTATGTAAAATATCAAAAAGTGTGACAAGCCTAAAAGCAGAAACACACCGCAAAGCAAATGCCGTACGGTGTGTTTCTGTTTATGTGAATTAAAAAGGATAGGTAAGTTTAATATTCAGGCTGTTATTATTCAACATCCTGCATTGCGTCGTAGCCTGTTTCACCGGTTCTGACTTTTACAACGTCCTCAACATTATAAATGAATATCTTGCCGTCACCTATGTGACCCGTGTAAAGAGCCTTTATAGCTGCGTCAACAACTGATTTAACGGGAACTTTGCATACAACGATTTCAACTTTCATCTTAGGAAGAAGGTTGCTTTCAACGGCTACACCACGATAATACTCAGCTTTACCCTTTTGAGCGCCGCAGCCGAGAACCTGTGATACTGTCATGCCCGTAATACCGAGTTTATCCATTTCTTCCTTAAGAGCTTCAAGCTTTGACTGCTTGAGAAGAATGTCTATCTTAGTAATTCTTACTCCGTCAGAAGCAATTTCATATTTACCTGCAAGCTGTACGGGAACTGCCTGTGTAACAGGAACATTTCCTTCAACATCGTATGTTTCGTCAAGTGAGGCTGTGCCTACGCCTATGGGCATAAAGTCGGCATATGCGCTGATTAGACCGTGTTCGCAGATGTCAAGACCCTTCATTTCTTCATCCTTAGCAGCACGAAGACCAATTGTTTTCTTAATTGCAAAGAATACGATCGTCATACACACCGTTGTCCATGCAATAATGCAAACTATACCGAGCAACTGAACTCCAAGCTGCGTAAATCCGCCGCCGTAGAACAATCCCGTAATTCCGTTCTGGCCTTTGCCTGTTGCAAACAGACCTACTGCCAGACCGCCCCAGCATCCGTTTACACCATGTACCGCAAACGCTCCTACGGGGTCATCTATTTTAAGTTTAATATCAACAAATTCAACTGCTACTACTACCAGTATGCCCGATATAAGACCAACAATCGCAGCACCGACAGCGTCAAGATCAGCACAGCCTGCCGTAACAGCTACAAGACCCGCAAGCGAGCCGTTAAGAGACATTGAAACATCGGGTTTGCCGTTTTTTATCCATGTGAATATCATTGTTGTTACTGTTGCTACCGCAGGTGAAATAGTCGTTGTAAGTAAAATTTGTCCAAGGAACTTTCCGTCGGCGGCAGCCGCACCGTTAAATCCATACCATGCAAACCAAAGAATGAATACTCCAAGTGCGCCGAGCGTAATGCTGTGTCCGGGAATTGCATTTACCTTACCGTTTTTTCCGTATTTGCCTATACGGGGACCGAGTATTTTCGCACCGACAATCGCTGAAATACCGCCAACCATATGAATTACGATTGAACCTGCAAAGTCAATGCATCCAAGCTGTGCAAGCCAGCCCTGACCGTTCCATACCCAACCTGCTTCAATAGGATATATTACAAGGGAAATAACCGCACTGTAAACGCAGTATGCAGAAAACTTTGTACGCTCCGCCATAGCGCCCGAAACAATAGTAGCTGCTGTTGCGCAGAATACAAGCTGGAATACAAAACCATTCCAATCAAAGTTTGCCCAATTTGTAAACATATTTAAGTTGGGCATTCCTATAAAGCCTGCAATGTAGTCCTCCGACATCATAAGGCTGAAACCCAGTAAGCTGAAAACTATTGTACCGATACAAAAGTCCATCAGGTTTTTCATTATGATGTTGCCTGCGTTCTTTGCTCTTGTAAAGCCTGTTTCAACCATAGCAAAACCGCACTGCATAAAGAACACAAGCAAGGCGCCTATCATATACCAAACGCCCGTACTTCCAAAAATCAAGTCTGCCATATAAATCTCTCCTCTTTTAAAACTAAATAATATAACAAAAACGGCATATAATCACGTTTAAACAATCCAAGTGATTACACGCCGTTGTGTCATCGTTTTATAATATATATTTTTTAATTAAACACCGAAAAGCATTTCGCCGTATGAAGGATAAGGCCAGTACTCCGCTGATGTTTCTGTTTCCATTGAGTCGCCTACCGCACGGAGCTCCTGCATAATTGCAAACACTGTTTCTCTAAAGTACGTTGCATATGTAAGGTTATCTTTGCTGTACTCGTCTGCCTTAATAACTGCATCTTCAAGCTCGGTAGTTTTTTTACTGAAACAAACAAGCTTGTTTGAAAGGCTTGTAATGAGTTCTTCTTCTACAGAAGTCGGAATTTCAGCCGAAAGCGCTTTTTTTGCAAGAGCCGTATCCGTAAGTTCTCTTACATATGCCGAAACAGCGGGAATTATTTTTTTCTTAGCCATATCGATCATTGTGAGAGCTTCAATGTTTATTTCTTTTGCGTAATTTTCAAGCTCTATTTCATATCTTGCCTGAATCTCATCTTTTGAGTAAATCTTATTTTTAACAAAGAGGTCAATATTCTTTTTATCAATATAATGAGCCATTGCCTCGGGCAGCGACTTAAGATTTAAAAGTCCTCTTTTCTCAGCTTCGGCTACCCACTCTTCCGCATAGTTGTTGCCGTTAAAAATAATATTCTGATGCTCTGTAAACGTCTTTTTAATAAGAGCCTTTACAGACGACTCCAAATCATCGGAATCTTTAAGTTCATCATAAAACTCAGAAAGCTCTTCTGCTACCATTGTGTTAAGCATAATATTCGGACAGGCAATGTTAAGTGAAGAACCCAAGGCTCTGAATTCAAACTTGTTGCCTGTGAAAGCAAACGGAGATGTACGGTTACGGTCTGAATTATCCTTCTTAAAATCGGGAAGTACATCGACGCCCGTTTCCATTTTAACTTTTCCCTTGCTTACATATTCTTTATCATTGATGATAGCGTCAACAAGTGCGCCGAGTTCGTCGCCGAGATACATTGAGATAATAGCCGGAGGAGCTTCGTTTGCACCGAGTCGGTGGTCGTTGCCTGCTGACGCAACAGAAATTCTGAGAAGATCCTGATATTCGTGAACAGCTTTTACTATGGCCGCAAGGAAAAGCAGGAACTGAGTGTTTTTCTCGGGTTCTTTGCCCGGGTCAAGCAGGTTTTTGCCCGTATTTGTTGAGATGGACCAGTTGTTATGTTTGCCCGAACCGTTAACGCCTGCAAACGGTTTTTCGTGAAGAAGACACACAAGACCGTGTTTTTCGGCAGTTTTCTTCATTACCTCCATAGTAAGTTCATTGTGGTCGGTGGCAATGTTAGTTGTTGAGAAAATCGGCGCAAGCTCATGCTGTGAAGGCGCAACCTCATTATGCTTTGTTTTTGCAAAAATGCCCAGCTTCCAAAGCTCTGTATCAAGGTCTCTCATAAAAGCGGCTACTCTTGTTTTAATAGAGCCGAAGTAATGGTCGTCAAGTTCCTGTCCTTTGGGAGCCTTTGCGCCGAAGAGTGTGCGGCCCGTATAAATAATGTCTTCTCTGAGGTCATACATATCCTTGTCAATAAGGAAGTATTCCTGCTCGGGTCCGACAGTTGTAGTAACTCTTGTTACATCTTTATTTCCGAGAAGTTGAAGAATTTTAACGGCTTCAGTACTTATTCTTTCCATTGAACGCAATAAAGGAGTTTTTTTATCAAGAACTTCGCCCGTATATGAGCAGAATGCCGTCGGAATATAAAGCGTACCGTCTTTAGCAAACGCATAAGAAGTAGGGTCCCATGTTGTGTAACCTCTTGCTTCAAATGTTGCGCGTATGCCTCCGCTTGGGAATGATGAAGCGTCAGGCTCGCCCTTTACAAGCTCTTTGCCCGAAAATTCCATAATAACCTGACCGTCGCCGTTCGGGCTGATAAAGCTGTCGTGCTTTTCAGCCGTAACACCTGTCATTGGCTGAAACCAATGTGTGTAGTGTGTACAGCCTTTTTCAACAGCCCAGTCTTTCATGGCGTTTGCAACTACGTTTGCTACGCTCAAGTCCAGGGGTTCGCCGTTTTGTATTGTCTTCTGAAGCGCTTTATATGTAGCCTTGGGAAGACGTTCCTGCATTGTCTGTTCATTAAAAACCATACTGCCAAATAATTCCGGAACCTTTGCCATTTCAATTCTCTCCTATCCAAATTTTATTAAAAACAGAAAAAGGCGCTGTAAGCGTACTGCTTACAGCGCCATTGCTGTCGTCATTGCTGTAAGTATATTCTCTTTTTAATCATTTGTCAATATTATTTTCGAAAAAAATATCAAATTTGCAGGATTTTATATAAAACTTGCAAATTTGATTTGTATAAAGCCTTTTTATTGCACATATTCACCAATGCCCTTGTTTTTATGAAAGTTTTGCCTGACAAAATTGCAATATTCTGTTATTTTCCCTTGACAAATGACCTGTTGGAGTTATATAATAAATTCGACTCGTCAGCTTAGTGCAGTTTTTGTAATAATGCAGGATTTTAAAAGTAAAACTGCAAAATGTGACGAAAGCGGCTTTTTTGCCGCCGTATATTAATATATATTGCGCGGGCACCGCCGGTATGATAACTACTGTCTTTTAACTTATAAGGAAAGGATGATTATTGATGGAACAAACCGAAAACAGACAAAATCCAAAAGGTCTGTATTCTCCAAGGTTTGAACACGATAACTGCGGTATAGGAGCTGTCGTTAATATCAACGGCATAAAGTCCCACGATACCGTTGTCAACGCTTTGACAATTGTTGAAACGCTTGAACACAGAGCCGGTAAGGATGCCGAAGGCAAAACCGGTGACGGCGTTGGTATTCTTCTTCAGATCTCACACAGGTTTTTTAAAAAGGTTGCCGCACAGGAGCTGGGGATAAATCTTAAATCAGAAAGAGATTATGCCGTAGGAATGTTCTTTTTCCCCCAGAATGAGCTTGCAAGGAACCAGGCTAAAAAAATGTTTGAAATCATTGCCGAAAAAGAAGGTCTTGAGGTGCTAAGCTGGCGTAACGTACCTTCAAAGCCCGAGGTCCTCGGCAAAAGAGCCGTTGAGTGTATGCCTGCTATTATGCAGTGTTTTATAAAAAGACCCGAGGGAGTAAAAAAAGGTCTTGACTTTGACCGCAAGCTTTATGTTGCAAGACGTGTTTTTGAACAGAGTAACGAAGATACATATGTAGTTTCACTTTCAAGCAGAACCATTGTATATAAAGGTATGTTTCTTGTAGGAGATTTGAGAAATTTCTTCCTCGATTTGCAGGATCCCGATTACGAATCTGCAATCGCCATGGTTCACTCAAGATTTTCCACAAATACAAACCCAAGCTGGCAGAGAGCGCATCCCAACAGAATGATCGTTCATAACGGTGAAATCAATACCATCAGAGGAAACGCCGATAAAATGCTTGCCCGCGAGGAAACTATGAGGTCGGAACACCTTAAAGGCGACCTTGACAAGGTTATTCCCGTTGTCAACACGGAGGGTTCTGATTCCGCAATGCTTGACAATACTCTTGAATTTCTTGTTATGAGCGGAATGGAGCTTCCGTTGGCCGTAATGATAACCATTCCCGAACCGTGGGATAACAACGGCACAATGTCTCAGAAGAAAAAAGATTTTTATCAATATTATGCTACAATGATGGAGCCGTGGGACGGTCCTGCGTCAATTTTATTCTCCGACGGTGATATTATGGGGGCGGTGCTTGACAGAAACGGTCTGCGCCCCTCAAGATATTATATTACCGACGACGGCAATCTTATTCTTTCGTCAGAGGTCGGGGCCCTTCCTGTTGACCCGGCTAAAATCGTCACTAAAGAAAGACTTCGTCCGGGTAAAATGCTTTTGGTAGATACCGCTCAGGGCAGACTTATTGATGACGATGAGCTTAAAGAACATTATGCATCAAAACAGCCTTACGGCGAGTGGCTTGACAGTAACCTTATTAATCTTAAAGATTTAAAAATTCCCAACGTAAAGGTTGAGAGACATTCACACACAGAAAGACAAAGGCTTCAAAAGGCTTTCGGATATACATATGAGGAAATTATGACCTCTATTCTTCCTATGGCGAAAAACGGCAGCGAATCTATTGCCGCCATGGGAACCGACAGCCCTATTGCTGTACTTTCAAAGGAGCCTCAGCCGCTGTTTAATTACTTTAAACAGCTGTTTGCCCAGGTAACAAATCCTCCGATAGACGCAATCCGTGAAGAGATAGTAACCTCTACGACCGTATATATAGGAGAAGACGGAAATATACTTGAGGAAAAGCCCGAAAATTGCAAGGTTATGAAAATTCATAATCCCATACTGACCTCGACCGACATCCTGAAAATTAAAAATATGAAAATCCCGGGATTCAAGGTTGCGGTAATTCCTATTCTCTACTATAAAAACACAAGGCTTTCAAAAGCTGTAAACAGGCTGTTTATAGAAGCCGACAAGGCTTTTAACGAAGGCGCAAATATACTTATTCTTTCGGACAGAGGCGTGGATGAAAACCACCTTGCAATTCCGTCACTTTTAGCCGTGTCCGCACTTCATCAGCACCTTGTTGATACAAAAAAAAGAACCTCGCTTGCTGTAATTCTTGAAAGCGGCGAACCCAGAGAAGTACATCATTTTGCCACGCTTCTCGGATATGGCGCAAGCGCGGTAAACCCGTATTTGGCTCAGGAAACGATTCACGAGCTTATTGGGAACGACCTTCTTGACAAGGACTATTATGCCGCTGTTAACGACTATAACAACGCCGTTCTTCACGGAATTGTTAAAATTGCATCTAAAATGGGCATTTCAACCATACAATCATATCAGGGTTCACAGATATTTGAAGCGATAGGTATAGGCAGAGACGTTATTGACAAATACTTTACCGATACAGTCAGCAGAATAGGCGGCATTACTATTAAGGACATTGAAAATAATGTTGACAAACTTCATACGGCAGCTTTTGACCCTCTCGGTCTTGGGTCAACAACCGAGCTTGAATCAAGAGGCAGTCATAAATTCAGAAGCGGCAAAGAGGAACATCTTTATAATCCTCAAACGATATATATGCTTCAGCAGTCAACAAGAACGGGTGACTATGAGCTATATAAAAAGTATTCTCATATGATCTCAGAGGAATTAAGTCCAGTAAATATAAGAGGACTTTTTGACTTTAATTATGCCGAAAAACCTGTTCCTATTGAAGAAGTCGAAAGCGTAGATTCCATTGTCAGGCGCTTTAAAACAGGCGCCATGTCCTACGGTTCCATTTCGCAGGAGGCCCATGAAGCGCTTGCCGTTGCGATGAACAGGCTTCACGGAAAGTCAAATTCCGGCGAGGGCGGCGAAAGCCTTGAAAGACTTTTGTCAAAGGGTACAGACAATGACAGATGCTCCGCCATTAAGCAGGTTGCTTCCGGAAGATTCGGCGTTACATCAAGGTATCTTACCTCTGCCAATGAAATACAAATTAAAATGGCGCAGGGTGCAAAGCCCGGTGAAGGCGGACATCTCCCCGGAAAAAAGGTTTATCCGTGGATAGCTAAAACACGCCATTCCACCCCGGGCGTATCGCTCATCTCTCCTCCTCCCCACCATGATATTTATTCAATTGAGGACCTTGCACAGCTTATATATGACTTAAAGAACGCAAACAAGGACGCAAGAATATCAGTAAAGCTTGTATCGGAATGCGGTGTAGGTACAGTTGCGGCAGGCGTTGCAAAGGCAGGTGCCGGAGTAATACTTATTTCGGGTTATGACGGCGGAACAGGCGCCGCTCCCAAAAATTCAATTTACAATGCCGGCCTTCCGTGGGAGCTCGGTCTTGCAGAGGCACATCAGACCCTTATCAAAAACGACCTGAGAGACAAGGTTGTTATTGAAACAGACGGTAAACTTATGAACGGGCGCGATGTTGCGATTGCCGCAATTCTCGGTGCAGAAGAATACGGATTTGCAACTGCTCCGCTTGTAACTTTGGGATGCGCTATGATGAGAGTGTGTAACCTTGACACCTGTCCTTTCGGCGTTGCTACCCAAAACCCCGAGCTAAGAAAGAAGTTCCCGGGCAAGCCGGAATATGTTATAAACTTTATGACCTTTGTTGCGTCGGAACTTCGCGAGTATATGTCAAAACTCGGTGTAAGAACAGTTGATGAACTTGTGGGACGCATTGACCTTATAAAGCCAAAAGAAGGAATTACCGGCACTGCCGCCGAGGTCGACCTTTCAAATATTTTAAATTCCGATTTTTCTTCAAAAAAAATTAAATACAACAAAAAAAGTATTTACGACTTTAAACTTGAAAAAACACTTGATGAAAAGATTTTGCTCAAGGAGTTTAAAACTGCTTTAAATAACGGTTCAAAGAAAACCGTTGAGATCAATGTAAAAAACACCGACCGCTCATTCGGCACAATTTTCGGTTCTGAAATAACCAGAAAATACTACAATACTCTTGAGGATGACACTTTCAAAGTAATATGCCGCGGTTCGGGCGGTCAGAGCTTCGGCGCATTCATTCCCAACGGTCTTACGCTTGAACTTGTCGGCGACAGCAACGACTACTTCGGAAAAGGTCTTTCGGGCGGCAAACTGATCGTATATCCTCCAAAGGAATCCACATTTAAGGCAGAAGACAACATCATTATAGGTAATGTTGCGCTTTACGGAGCAACAAGCGGCAAAGCGTTTATTAACGGCGTTGCGGGCGAAAGATTCTGCGTAAGAAACTCGGGCGCTGTTTCGGTGGTTGAAGGTGTGGGCGACCACGGCTGCGAATATATGACGGGAGGCCGCGTGGTTGTTATCGGCAAAACCGGCAAAAACTTTGCCGCAGGTATGTCAGGCGGCGTAGCATATGTTCTTGATGAAGACAGAGACCTTTACACCAAGCTTAACAAAGAAATGGTTCTCTTTTCGGAAGTAACCGAAAAATATGATATACTTGAGCTTAAGGGACTTATTGAAGAGCATGTAAAGGCTACAAATTCACCCAAAGGAAAGCAAATACTTGACAGCTTTGACGAGTATCTTCCTAAATTTAAGAAGATCATACCTCATGATTATAAAAAAATGATGTCTGCCATCGCCTCTATGGAAGAAAAAGGACTTAACAGCGAACAGGCACACATTGAAGCATTCTATCAGATTATTAAAAGTAAGTAAGGAGGGATAAAAATGGGAAAGCCAACAGGTTTTATGGATTATAAACGTGAAGATGCCAAAGCATTTTCCGTAAAACAGCGTATAAAAAATTATAATGAATTTCATGAACATCTATCAAAAAAAGAGCAGGAACAACAGGGTTCAAGATGTATGGATTGCGGAGTTCCATTCTGTCAGTCCGGTATGCAAATCGGTCCGGCATTTTCCGGATGCCCTCTGAATAACCTTATTCCCGAATGGAACGACCTTATTTTTAAGGGCTGCTGGGAACAGGCATACAACAGGCTGAAAATTACCAACAACTTCCCCGAGTTTACCTCGCGCGTATGTCCTGCCTTGTGTGAAAAGGCCTGTACCTGCGGCGCAAACGGAGACGCGGTAACGGTAAGAGCAAACGAATACGGCATTATAGAAAATGCCTATAACGAGGGTTATGCTGCTCCAAAAATTCCAAAAGTAAGAACCGGCAAAAAAATCGCCGTAATAGGCTCAGGTCCATCTGGTCTTGCCGCCGCTGACCTGCTCAACCAAAGAGGTCACTCTGTAACGGTTTTTGAAAGGTCAGACAGGGTGGGCGGACTTCTTATGTACGGCATTCCTAATATGAAGCTTGAAAAAAAAGTTATTGACCGTAAAATCAACATAATGAAAGAGGAAGGCATTGAATTTAAAACAGGCGTAAATGTCGGCAAGGACGTTAAAGCCGCTGAACTTATTAAAGAGTATGACAGGATAATTCTCGCCTGCGGTGCGTCAAATCCAAGGGACATTAAGGTTCCGGGAAGAGCGGCAAAAGGTATATACTTTGCCGTTGATTTCCTCAAATCTACAACTAAGGCTCTTCTTGACAACGGACTTAAAGACGGCTCTTATATTTCTGCAAAGGGCAAAAATGTTATGGTAATCGGCGGCGGCGATACAGGCAACGACTGTGTGGGAACAAGCATAAGACACGGCGCAAAGTCGGTTTTACAGCTTGAAATGATGCCCAAACTCCCCGACCAAAGAGCTGAAGATAATCCGTGGCCCCAATGGCCGAGAATCTGCAAAACAGACTACGGACAGGAAGAAGCTATTGAAATTTTCGGCAGCGACCCAAGAGTTTATCAGACAACCGTTAAGGAATTTGTTGCCGATAAAAACGGGAACCTCAAGAGTGCCGTCCTTGTAAAGCTCAGACCCGAAAAGGATGTAAAAACAGGCAGATTGATGATGAAAGAAATTGAGGGCTCGGAGTATTGCGCAGATGTTGACCTTGTACTCATTGCCGCAGGCTTTTTAGGCGCAGAAAGCTATGTTACCAAAGCTTTCGGCGTAAATGTAAATGCAAGAACAAATGTTGATACTGCCGAAGGATCTCACAAAACCAACGTAGACAATATTTTTGTTGCGGGAGATATGCGCAGAGGACAGTCGCTTGTTGTATGGGCTATTCGCGAGGGCAGAGATGTTGCAAAAGAGGTCGATGAAAGCCTTATGGGATATACAAATTTATAATTGTTATTAAAATACTAAACAGCAAAACCGATGCACATAACGTGTGTCGGTTTTAATCTTTGCGCACTATATTTTGATGTGTAAAAATATAAGTGCCTCTGTTGTAAAACAAGTGAAAATATGATATTATAGACAACAGATTGGTATAAGAGGTTGATAGGCTTGGCAAGAGCAGTGCCGCTTTTCAGCGGAAGCAAAGGAAACAGTTATTACATAGGAACATTATCAGAGGGCATACTGATTGACGCAGGCAGGTCGTGCAAACAAATTGAAAATGCCATGGAATTAAACGGACTCAAAATGGAAAATGTAGGCGCAGTTTTTGTTACGCATGAACACACGGACCATTGCAGCGCGCTCAGTGTGCTGGCTTCGCGTTATAATTTTGACGTTTATGCAAGCCGCGGAACACTTGACGCCCTTAAAAATTCAAATAAAATCACACCCGACATCAAAACACATTTGATAGAAAGCGAAGTTGCAATAGGCAATATGCTTGTTCAACGAATCGATACTCCGCACGATGCCGCAGAAAGCTGCTGCTATCGCGTAACGGCGTCTGACGGTAAATCGGCGCTTATAGCCACCGATATGGGTGTTATGTTGCCTCAGGTTCGCAAAGCGGCAGAGCAAAGCGACTTTGTTGTATTGGAATCAAATCACGACATTGATATGCTTAAAAACGGAATTTATCCGTTCTTTTTAAAGCAGAGAATACTCTCGACTAAAGGCCACCTGTCAAATAATGATTGTGCAAATGAACTTGCAAACCTTGTAAAATGCGGAACTCTGCGGCTTATGCTGGGACATCTCAGTGAGCAAAACAACACTCCCGACCTTGCGCTGTCAACGTCGGTATCGGCTCTTGAACAGGCAGGAATGAAATACAAAAGCGACTATACTCTTGATATTGCTCCAAGCCAAACGCAGGGGCAATCTGTAATTTTTTGATTTAATATGATAAGAATTAATATAATTTGCATAGGAAAAATAAAAGAAAAATATTTTACCGATGCAATAAATGAATATGCAAAACGACTTACGCCGTTTTGCAAGTTTAGTATAACGGAACTTCCGGAAGAAAAAATCAGAAATAACTCTCCTAATGCCTCTCAAATTCAAGAGGTGATCGAAGCCGAGGGCAAGCGCATTTTGCAGAAAACAGGCGCTGCTGATTATGTTGCGGCAATGTGCATTGAGGGCATAATGATGTCAAGTGAGGAATTTTCAAAAATGCTCGACAGCGTATCGCTGAGCGGCAAAAGCACGATAGATTTTATAATAGGCGGCAGCTACGGTCTCAGCAGCGCAGTAAAAAACAGAGCCGACCTGAAACTTTCTATGAGTAAAATGACATTTCCTCACCAAATGGCAAGAGTAATATTAAGCGAGCAAATTTACCGTGCATTTGAAATTTCAACCAACGGGAAATATCATAAGTGATAAAAATTTTCAGTACATCGTCAACAAATATTATGCTTATTATTACGGCGGTCAAACGAAAGGAACGGTAAAATGGCACTTGACGGTATATTTTTAAGACACATAAAAAACGAGCTTGAAACAGAAGCGATAGGCGCAAGGGTGTCGCAGGTGTACCAGCCAAACCGTGACGAGCTTATAATAGCGCTGCGAACATATAAGGGCAACAAAAAACTTTTGCTTTCCGCAAGAGCCAATTCTCCCCGAGTGAATTTTTGTGAAAATACACCCGAAAATCCTGCGCAGCCCCCTATGTTCTGTATGCTGCTGCGCAAAAAAATAGGAGGAGGCAAACTTGTTTCAATTCGACAGCAGGATTGCGACAGAATAATTTTCTTTGAATTTGAATGTGTAAACGAGCTCGGCGACGTTATGATGATCTCCGTTATTTGTGAAATAATGGGTATGTACAGCAACATAATTGTTGTTTCAAACGGTGTAATTATTGATTCGCTCAAGCGCGTTGACCTTTCAATGAGCAGCAGGCGGCTTGTGCTGCCAAACATTAAATATGAACTTCCCGAAGCACAGGACAAGCTGAATATTTTAAATGCAACACCCGTTGAAATTGCAGAGCTTATAAAAAATCTTGACAGTGAAATTCCGCTGAACAAAGCGCTTATGCGTGTAATTCAGGGAGTCTCTCCAATTGTATGCCGCGAACTTGAATACAGAGTATGCGAAGGTGCAACAAACCGTCTGAACGGTGTTCTGTATGACAAACTTATAACCGAACTTGCACACTTTAAAAACACTGCGGAAAACTGCACCGGCAAACCCTGCGTTATTTACAGAGATGACGGAAAGCCCATGGACTTTTCTTTTATGGCTGTTGAACAGTACTCAGGATTTGCAAAGGTTGAACAGTGTGAAAGTTTCTCGAATTTACTTGACGTGTTCTATAATGCGCGCGATACCCGTGAGCGAATGAGAGTCAAAACTCAGGACTTAACAAAGCTTTTGTCAAACATATGCGAGAGAATTTCACGAAAAATTGCAAAACAGCAGGCTGAACTTTCAGAATGTGCCAACCGTGAGCATCTTCGCATATGCGGCGATTTGCTTCAGGCAAATTTGTACCGCGTTGAACGCGGAGCACAGTTTGTTGACGTGGAAAACTTTTACGATGAAAACGGTGCAACTCTGCGCATAAAATTAAACCCTGCCATATCGCCCGCTGCAAATGCCCAAAAATATTACAAGGATTATCAAAAAGCAAAAAACGCTGAACATATTTTAAAAGAGCAAATTGAAAAAGGAAAACGTGAGCTTAATTATGTTGACTCGGTTCTCGATACCGTGAACCGCGCCGAAACCGAAAAAGAGCTTGCGCAAATTCGCGATGAACTCACCGAACAGGGTTATCTGCACCGACAAAAGGGAAAACACAAACAGCCTGCGGCACTTCCTCCTATTGAATTTGAATCAAGCGACGGTTTTAAAATTCTTGTCGGCAGAAATAACCGTCAAAATGACAGTCTTACACTAAAAACAGCGTCTAAAAACGACATATGGCTTCACACAAAAGACATTCACGGCTCGCATACAATAATAATCGGCAACGGACGTGAAATAAGCGACACCGCAATTATTGAGGCGGCGCAGCTTGCCGCATATCACAGCAAAGCCCAAAACAGCAATCAGGTTCCGGTCGATTACACATTCGTGCGTTATGTCAGCAAACCGAGCGGTGCAAAACCCGGAATGGTTATTTACGTCAATAACAAGACCGTGTATGTTACGCCCTGCAATAAAATAAATAACAAACAAAGAGTCAAACCATAATTTATTGGTTTGACTCTTTTCTTGTTCATTAATTACATTAAATTTACTATTGACAACTGTTATATAATGTTATATGCTGTTATATATTAAATATAACAGTTAGGAGGTCGTTATGAATATAATAATCAGCAACAGCAGTGAAACACCAATATATGAACAGATTAAACAGGCAATTAAAAAAGCAATTGCAAGTAACGAGCTTAAAGAAAATGAAGTCTTACCATCAATAAGAAATCTTGCGCAAAATTTAAGGATCAGCGTTATGACGGTAAAAAAATCCTATGATGAATTGGAACAAGAGGGTTTCATCAAAACCGTTCAGGGTAAGGGCAGTTACGTTGCGCCGCAAAATTTGGAACTGATAAAAGAGGAACAAATTAAACAAATAGAAAAACACATAGAAAAAATTGTGACAATATCTCAATACGCAGGCATAGGCAAAGATGAAATAATAGAATTGTTTGATTATTTTTATGGGGAGCAATATTAAATGGAAAATATACTTGAAATTAAAAATCTGACCAAAGAATATGACAGATTTAAGTTAAACAACATTAACCTTAACTTGCCCAAAGGTACAATAATGGGGTTCATCGGCGAAAACGGCGCTGGAAAAACAACAACGATGAAGACTGTATTAAATATAGTAAACAGAGACTCCGGAAGCATTAAAGTCTTTGGAAAAGATAATATAAAAGAAGAAGAACTTATTAAAGAAGATATAGGAACAGTATTAAACGACAGCTTTTTATCTGAATACTTAACTCCAAAAGACATTAATAAAATAATGAAAAACTTTTACAGAACCTGGGACGAAAAATTATATTTTAAATATATTGAGCATTTTAAATTACCTGAAAATAAAATGTCAAAAGAATTTTCAAGCGGAATGAAAATAAAACTTAAAATTATTGTTGCTTTGGCTCATCATCCCAAATTGTTAATACTGGATGAACCTACATCGGGATTAGACCCTATTGCAAGAAATGAAATTTTAGATTTATTTCAGGAGTTTATTCAAAATGAAGAACACAGCATACTGGTTTCAAGCCATATAACCTCGGATTTGGAACATATTGCCGATTACATTACACTTATAAATAACGGTGAAATTGTGTTGTCAAAGTTAAAAGACGAGCTAATAGAACAATATGGACTTGTAAAATGCACCGAACAGGAATTTAATCAAATAGACAGTAATGACTATATAAAATACAGAAAAAACAGAAACGAGTATGATTTGCTGACAGAAAACAAATATAAATTTAAGAAAAAATATAATATACAGGTTATAGACAAACCAGGCTTAGATGATATTATGACGCTTTATATAAAAGGGGAAAATTAAAATGAACGCTATAAAAGGACTGCTGATAAAAGACTTGTTACAACTAAAGAGTTACAAAAGGATGATTATAATTTATATGATCATATTTACCTTTTTTGCTGTTTCACAGCCTCACACAACCGGCATAGAAATTACAATTATTATATGGTTTGCTTTTGGATTCGGAATGTTCAGTACTGCTGCATTTAGCTATGATGAAATATCAAAATCCGACAGTTATGTTTTGACGCTGCCAACTACAAAAAAGGAAACGGTAATTTCAAAATATATATTGATAATTGCCTCAACAACAATCGGTACAATATTGGGTATGGCAATAAGTTTAATAATCACTGCAATTTACGGACAATTTCCTGATATAATAAATTTACTTGTTGTTGGTACAGGTACAATATTGGTAATGAGCTTTGTTCAAAGTATTCATATTTGCTGTATTTATAAATACGGTGTAACAAAAGGCAGAATACTAATTCTTATTATGGCCGCAATAGCCGCTCTATTGATTGCAGCAACAGTCTTTACAGTAAAAAATCTCAATATGGAACTACCTTATGATGTCAGTTTTTCTAATATACTTATTAATTTTTTACCAATTATATTTATCGCTGCATCATCAATGATATATTATATTTCATATAAAATATCATATAAAATTTACATTAAAAAAGAAATTTAACGTAACAGTACAAACGTAGACACATAAATTTCAACAGAAAGACCGCTGCTGAATTTAATCAGCAGCGGTCTTAATTAATTGAGCTATAAATTAAACAAATTTATTCGCTGATACAATTACCATCTTGCGTTTACATTTGTTTTTGATGAATCGCGTTTTCTTTTTTTGGCGCAATATCTTGAATACTTGCCGGCTCTTTTTTCACGAACAAAGAACACCGCTGCAAGCACTGCGATAATTACCGCTACAAGACCAAACCAAAGCCACAAATTTGCCGTTCTCTGAACCTCGGCAGTTGTTGCCGAAGGAACTGCGGAAATAGATTTTGAAAGCGCTTTCTTTGTTATTTTGTTTGTCTTTGTTACAACCTCGGCGGCCGTATCCGTGTATTCCTGATTTTTTACATTCTCAATTATGTATTCCGATGCGCTTGTTGATAACGGCATCTGAAAAGGACCTTCCTCAACCGACTCCGAGGTGATTTCAGATTCAATTATTGTCGGGTTTGGATTTGCAACTGCGCTGTCACCAAAAAGTACGTTATATGTATTTTCATCAACTATGCCTGTTGCCTCAAGGTCATTTGCAAGCTGAAAATTCTTAACAGCCTGTCCGGTATAATCTCCAAAATAGCCCGTTGCGTCAATGTCAAAGTAACCAAGCTGGGCAAGCTTTGTCTGAATTTCTTTTACGGTATCGTTCTCGTCGCCGTTTTTCCACTCATTTACAACAGCAGTTTCCTCAGGTCTTGTTTCCTCTGTCGGAGACGTTGTTTCTTCTTCGGACGCTGTTGTTTCCTCCGCTGACGGTGCTTTTGGCGCGTCATCCGAATAAAGAACCTCACGGTCAGAACCTGCAATGCCGTCAACCGTTACGCCTGCGGCTTCCTGAAAGGCTCTGTAAGCCTGTTCGGTAGCGTCGCCGAACATACCGTCGACCGCCCCTGTATAGTAACCTAATTCAATAAGACGATTTTGTATCTTCTTTACCTCTTCACCGGTTGAACCGTTTCTCCATGAAGTAGGCTTTGAGCTTGAAGAACTGTCCGAACCGGATGAGCCTGATGAACTTGTTGAAGACATATCTGACGGGGTACCGCTCGACTTACCCGTTGAATCAAAATAATATTCTACTCCGTCAATTGTTCTTGATGTATCTACAATATACTGGCCGTCCTCGTAGTAATAATAATTACCGTTGAACTGTTCCCAGCCGTTTGTAACATATGTACAAGCCGCAAGCTTAAACCAATATGTCCAGCCCATATATGCCGATGAAACACTTTGGTAACAAACGCCGGAAGATTCATTTCTTGCGTCAACTTCCATATCGTCGCCGATATATACGCCTACATGACCCGGACGCCATAGTCCCAACCCGTGAACACGCGGAATACCGTTGCTTACCGAACCGCTTTCGGTTGCTGTGTTAAGCTGAGGGTCGCCGCACCTTTCACCGCCGCAATATGAGTAAATAAGACCCGAGCAATCAACCGCTCCGGGAGTTGAGCCGCCATATACGTAAGACCAACCACTGTAATATGCATTAAGCGCCCATTCTGCAAGTCCTGCACCAGTACCGCTTGCACCAACAGAAAATATACTTGCAAATACACCTGCACTTGACAGTGTGAGGATACTCAGAATAATTGCAGTGATTTTTTTTATTCTCTGCATTTTTTTAACCTCCGATTGTTACATTTAAGTGCCGCTTTAAAAACTACTGATAAATTATAAAAGTTACAAACATAGCAACACTTAATAACAAATTTGTAATTATTATAACAGCTTTATTTCAAAAAATCAACCCCTATCATCCATTTTTTTGCTTTATAAGCATTTTACCGGAAATTTTATTAGTATTATCTCTCAAATAAAAAAATTTTTGGGCAATTTAATTACAAAAAAGTTACAAATATTGAAAATTTGGTAATTCCCTGTAAAAAATAAAAAAACCGCTCCGTCAGGAGCGGTTACAATGACTGTCAATTAATTTTATTTTTTAAACATATCTTCTGTTATATTACAGGTTACTCCCCACAACTTCATGTGAAAGAACCTTTTGTTCCCCAGCAAGTTTCTCGGCATCCTCTTTTTTACCGTCAGCCGACGTTTTATCAGGCCATTTAGAATAAATAAGTTTAAGCATAATGGGAGTAACAAGTGATGATACTATAATAAGTATAATTACCGGCGTAAAGAATTGCGGTGCCATAAGCCCTGCGTCAAGCCCCTTTTTTGCAACTATAAGTCCAACTTCTCCTCTGTTCATCATTCCTACGCCTATTTTAAGAGAATCAGTGTTACTTAATCGACAAAGGCGCGCCACGCCTCCGCAGCCGACCACCTTTGTAATAAGCGCAACTGCGACTATTACAATTGAGAACCAAAGCATTGAAGTATCAAAATTCTCAAAACTTGTCTGCAATCCTATACTTACAAAAAATACGGGACCAAAAATCATATATGAGCTTACGTCCATTTTTCTTTCAATATAGCCTGAATCCTTTATGCTGCATAAAATAATACCGGCAACATAAGCACCTGTAATATCTGCTATGCCAAAAAACTCTTCCGCGCAGTAAGCACACGCAAAACAAAGAACCAGACCGAAAATCGGAATACGTCTTGAATGAGGCCAAAGTTTATCAAACCATTTGAACAGAAAATAAAGCGCAAGTCCTACAACAAATGCAAGCGCAAAGAAAACAACAATGTTTATACACACGCTGATCGGCTGAATTTCAGGGTCTTTAAATCCTATAACAACAGTAAGTAATACAATGCCGATTATGTCATCAATAACAGCCGCAGACAGAATAGTAGTGGCAACCTTGCCTTTGAGCCGTCCCATTTCTTTAAGCGCCTGAACCGTTATACTTACCGAGGTTGCAGCAAGAATGGTACCCATAAAAATGGCCTCAAGCATTTTAGTATCGGGGTTTCCATATCCAAATGCAAGATACACCGCTGCTCCGCCTACAATTGAAACCACAACGCCTGCAATTGCTACCAACAGAGCTACAGGTCCGGTTTTAACAAGCTCTTTTAAGTCCGTGCCAAGTCCTGCTGAAAACATTAACAAAATAACGCCGATCTCTCCCATGCCTGAAACAAAGCCGTCATACTGAACAAAATTAAACAGGCACGGACCCACAATCAAACCTGCGACAATTTCGCCAACAACCTGCGGTCCTTTGATTTTGCGTACAATAAGTCCGCAAAGCTTAGCCGCAACAAGAATAATGGCGAGGTTTTTCAGTATATTTAATGCCTCCAAAAATACACCCCATTTTATTCCTTAATTTCTATATATATGTACAATTATTTAACAATATATATTTTATCACCTAACCACAAATTTGCAATGAATTAATACCGGATTTGACAAATTCTATGAATTTACCAAATGATTTATAACACGTTTTTAAAAACTGGTTATTTTCATATTTGCATTTAATGCAGTTCATAAAGAAAATAAATCTTCTTATAACAGTATATTGATTAAATGAAAAAGTGATAATTTTTGATATATAATTTTAAAAAACACACATCACTTTTATTAAAAAAATTATATAATACAAGACTATCAAAAACTTATTTGTGGTCTTTTGTTACTTTTGACACAATAACTTCGTAATGATTTTACAATTATTATATAACACGATAAAAGTGTAAAAAAACCTAAAAAAACATTGACAATTATTTAACAAAGATGATAAAATGATATTACATTATATAAGCTTACTGTATGTAAGCGTATTTGAAAGGATCCTTATATTATGAAAAGAATTTTATGCGCCCTTTTTTCATGCGTTTTGTTTTCATCTTTTGCAGTTGGATTAACCGGTTGCGGATGCTCAAAAAACCAGGAACCGGGCTACAGAATTGAAGAAACAACACCAGATTTAAAAAATGACACCTTTGGATTTTTTATAATTAATAACAACGAGCTTATGCTTACAAAGTATATGGGTTCTGACGAAGATGTCACAATACCGGACTCTTACAACAATTATAAGGTCACAGCAATTGGCACAAGCGTTTTCAGCGGTACCGAAATTAAAAGCATTGTAATTCCCGATACAGTAAAAGAAATTAAGGACTATGCTTTTTACAACTGTAAAAATCTTACAAGTGTTACACTATCGAAAAATCTTGAAATCCTCGGTACAAATGTATTTAATCTTTGCAGAAGTCTTGAGTCTATTGAAATTCCGTCATCTGTCAAAGATTTGGGTACGTACACCTTCTCGGCATCGGGACTCAAGAGCATTACAATTCCCGAAAGTAAAACACTTACTAAAATAAGTTACTATGTATTTTTTCAGTGTCAAAAGCTTACAGAGGTAACGCTTCCCTCAACTGTTACTTTAATTGAAAAAAATGCAATAAGTGATTGTCCCAATAAAATAACAATTAAAGCTCCCGACGGTTCTTATGCACAAAAATACGCAAATGATAACAATTTTAATTTTGAAAAAACAGAATAAGTAATAAGTTTTTATTTTAGGTCTTGCTGAACCTAAAATATATTATGCAAAAATAAGAGGTAAATTTAATGAGTAAAAAAGAGTATCAAATCGTAGAAAATACAGATTCTTTTCAAGCAGCTTTAGCAAAAGTCAAACAAGCACAAAAGATTTATGCAACCTATACTCAGGAACAGGTTGACAAAATTTTTCTTGCTGCCGCAACCGCAGCAAATAAAATGAGGATCCCGCTTGCAAAAATGGCTGTTGAAGAAACAGGCATGGGCGTTGCAGAAGACAAAGTTATTAAAAACCACTTTGCTTCCGAATATATTTACAATTCTTTTAAAAATGTTAAGACCTGCGGTGTTATTGAAGAGGACAAAGTTTACGGAATTAAAAAAATTGCTGAACCAATCGGTGTTATTGCAGCTGTAATTCCTACAACAAACCCTACATCAACGGCAATTTTTAAGACGCTTATTTGTCTTAAAACACGCAACGGAATTATTATAAGTCCGCATCCCCGTGCTAAAAAATGCACAATAGAGGCAGCTAAGGTCGTTCTTGATGCGGCAGTAGCAGCAGGCGCCCCCGAGGGCATTATAAGCTGGATCGACGTTCCTTCGCTTGAACTGACCAATATGCTTATGCAGGAGTCTGACTGCATTCTTGCAACCGGAGGTCCCGGAATGGTCAAGTCCGCTTACTCATCAGGAAAGCCGGCTTTAGGCGTGGGCGCAGGTAACACGCCCGCTATTATAGACGAATCGGCCGACATTCTTCTTGCAGTCAACTCAATCATTCATTCAAAAACTTTTGACAACGGTATGATTTGCGCTTCCGAACAGTCGGTAATTGTTGAAAAGAAAATATATAATAAAGTTAAAAAGGAGTTTAAAGCACGCGGATGCTATTTCCTTAACGATGAAGAAACAGAAAAAATCAGAAAAACTATAATTATCAACGGCGCCCTTAACGCTAAAATCGTAGGACAAAAACCTGTTACAATAGCAAATCTTGCAGGAATAACAGTTCCTGAAGAAACAAAAATTCTTATTGGAGAGGTTGAGAGTGTTGACATAAGCGAAGAGTTTGCTCACGAAAAGCTTTCTCCCGTGCTTGCAATGTACAAGGCTGAAAATTTTGAAGACGCTGTTACAAAGGCAGAGCAGCTTGTTGCAGACGGCGGTTACGGTCATACGTCATCACTTTATGTGGACGCTGTAAATGAAAAAAACAAAATAGATGAATTTGCATCTCGTATGAAAACCTGTCGTATTCTTGTAAACACTCCTTCATCTCAGGGTGGTATCGGCGACCTTTACAACTTTAAACTTGCTCCTTCGCTCACACTCGGCTGCGGCTCATGGGGAGGCAACTCGGTATCGGAGAACGTGGGCGTTAAACATCTTATCAACATTAAAACAGTTGCCGAGAGGAGAGAAAATATGCTTTGGTTCAGGTCACCCGAAAAAGTATATATAAAGAAAGGCTGTATGCCTGTTGCACTTCAGGAAATTAAAGATGTAATGGGCAAAAAAAGGGCCTTTATAGTAACGGACTCTTTCCTTTATAAAAACGGTTATACAAAACCGATTACGGATAAACTTGACGAAATGGGAATAATCCACACAACCTTTGCTGATGTTGAGCCGGATCCCTCGCTTGCTTCCGCCCAAAAGGGCGCGGAGGCCATGCGTAAATTTGAACCCGATGTAATTATAGCAATGGGCGGCGGTTCAGCGATGGACGCAGGTAAAATCATGTGGGTTCTGTATGAACATCCTGAAGCTGATTTTATGGATATGGCAATGCGTTTCTGCGATATTCGAAAAAGGATTTATACTTTCCCAAAAATGGGTGAAAAGGCTTACTTCATTGCCGTACCTACATCTTCAGGTACAGGCTCAGAGGTTACTCCGTTCGCTGTTATTACTGACCAGGAAACAGGCACAAAATATCCGCTTGCAGACTATGAGCTTATGCCTAATATGGCTATTGTTGACGCCGATAATATGATGAGCGGACCAAAGGGACTTACTGCGGCTTCGGGTATTGACGCTGTTTCTCACGCACTTGAGGCTTACGCGTCTGTTATGGCCACCGAATTTACAGACGGTCTTGCTTTAAAATCGCTTAAACTCATTTTTGAGTATCTGCCCGCTTGCTATGACAACGGAATGAATGAACCCGTTGCCCGTGAAAAAGTTGCTCACGCGGCCACAATGGCAGGTATGGCATTTGCTAATGCATTCCTCGGAGTTTGTCACTCAATGGCGCATAAACTCGGTTCTTTCCACCATATTCCGCACGGCGTTGCAAATGCGCTTATGATTGAGCAGGTTATAAGATTTAACTCTTCTGAAGTTCCTGCAAAAATGGGTACGTTCCCACAGTATGACCATCCTAAAACACTCCGCCGTTATGCAGAAATTGCCGAATATCTTGGTATTAAGGGTAAAAATGACGAAGAAAGCGTTGAAAACCTTATTAAAGCTATAAATGACCTTAAAGCAAAGGTTGGCATTAAGAGCTCTATTAAGGAATACAACATTGACGAAACAGACTTCATCAACAGACTCGACGACATGACTGAACAGGCATTTGATGACCAGTGTACAGGCGCCAACCCAAGATATCCATTATTTAAAGAAATTAAGCAAATGTATCTTAACGCTTACTACGGCGACAACAGCAAATCTGTTTAATTTTCGGAATATATAATAACTACCACAGCGGTGACTAAAATCTAATAATTAATTATAAAAATGCTCCGGTCGATCACATATCGTCCGGACATTTTTTATTAAAGAATCGCCAAAACCAGCTAATTTCTATATGCATTAATATTTAAGGAACACAATTTGATAAACCGCCTTAAACGACAGTAGATTTCTTTACATTCATATGATATAATGTTTTATTAAGAGTAACAAAACAACGGTTTCCAAAATCACACTATGGACATCAACCGGATGAGAAATAAAAGTTCACGTTTACCTTTTAGTTTTATGAGGTGATATTATTGAATAAACAGGAACTGATTAAATATGTGCTTTTAAAATATAACGTTAAACCGGAATATTTATGGAGAAAATCCCCAAACTATTTTGTACTGCGCCATCCGGAAAATGGAAAATGGTTTGCCGTTGTAATGGATTTGCCAAAAAAGCGTCTTGGTTTGACCGGGGACGAGTTTATTTATATTATGAATGTCAAATGCGGTCCTATCCTGCTTGGCTCTTATTTAGGCATAAATGGCTTTCTGCCTGCTTACCACATGAACAAGGATAACTGGATCACAATCCGTCTTGACGGTTCAGTCTCACAAAAAGATATAATTGAGTTGCTGGATATAAGTTATGAACTAACAAAATAACAGTCTTGCCGAAACCAATCTGTTTTTAATACTGTTTTATGAAATCCGTTATATTAAATTGGAGCTTCTTTTGCTGTCAAAGTAAAAAATCTTTATTTACTGTTACTAATTGAACAAATTTTTATTTCAAGTTTTGTTATTTTTCATACTATACTATTAATATTTGTTATTGTATAATAGAACCAAGGTAAGTAATATATTTAATTATATACCAAAAGGAGATTACAAATGAAATTAGACACAGTTATTGCTGAAAGAAAAAACAAAGTTATTTATAGAGAAGATAATCTTGTGGCAAAAGTTTTTGATGAATCTTTTCCTAAATCTGATATTCTTAACGAGGCTCTGAATCAGGCGAGAGTTGAGGAAACCGGTCTTAATATTCCTAAAATTGAAGAAGTAACAAAAATCAACGGTAAGTGGGCACTTATTTCAACATATATTGAAGGCAAAACACTTGCACAGCTTATGGACGAGAACCCCGATAAAATTGATGAATATCTTAATATGTTTGTGGATATTCAGATTAATATTTTAAGCAAAACTGCTCCCCTGCTAAACAAGCTCAAAGACAAAATGAAACGCAAAATCTGCTCAACAAATCTTGACGCCGCTACAAAATACGAGCTGCACACACGCCTTAACGGTATGCCGAAACACACAAAGGTTTGTCACGGCGATTTTAACCCGAGCAACGTAATTATTACGCCAGACGGCACGCCTTATGTAATTGACTGGTCACACGCAACACAGGGTAACGGTTCGGCAGACGCGGCAAGGACATATCTTTTATTCCGTCTTAATAAACAGGATGAAATTGCAGAAAAATATATTAATCTTTTTTCTGAAAAAACAGACACTTCCCGTCAGTACATTAACGAGTGGCTGCCGATTGTAGCTGCCTCTCAGTCTGTAAAAGACAAACCCGAAGAGCGTGAATTTTTGCTTTCATGGGTAAATATTTGCGAATATCAGTAATAAGCAGCGCATTTGATATAATATTTCTGTATAAAAAAAACTCTCACTTCATATAGTAAAGTGAGAATTTTTTTGAGGTGATATTATGTCAGCAATTCACAAAATTAATATTAAGCACCTTGCAATAAGCCTTGCTATTAGTCTTGGCACAGGTATCCTGGCAGGTCTTTTGACTATGGGTTCTATGGAACAGTTTGAGCAAATCTCAAAGCCTCCTCTAAGTCCACCAGGAATCGTGTTCCCTATTGTATGGTTCATACTATATACATTGATGGGAATTTCTTCTTACATTATCTATGAATCGCAAGATGAAAACAGAACAAAAGCATTGGCTGTTTACGCAATACAGCTTGTTGTAAACTTTATCTGGCCCATCCTGTTTTTTAACTTGGACGCATATCTGTTATCTTTTATCTGGATTATGATTTTGTGGGTACTTATAATAATAATGCTGATTGAGTTCAGAAAAATAAGCAAAACTGCGTTTTGGCTTCAAATACCTTATTTAATTTGGGTAACCTTTGCAGCATACCTTAACTTTGGTGTATTTTTGCTTAACTGAATAACATAAAAAAACGGCTGACAGCTAAGTCAGTCGTTAATTTTTTAAAAAATCTCCGCCGCAGGACAAAAACACATCATTGATTTTATCTTTTTTAAGCAGCCACAGTTTTATATACATTGCAATAGGTGACGCGGGCGGCAGAACATTAATTTTAAGTTTGTCAAACAGCTTTTTGCTTTCGTAATAAAAACCTTTGCAGGCACCTGTTAAAAACACCGGTATGTTAAGCTTGTCGGCATTTTGGCAGAACTCGTTAAGCGCCCTGCCGGAGGTGTTAAGCGTTCCCGAATGATAACCCTCAAACAAAACGGCTTTTGTCTCTGAAGTAAGCGCGGGATATTTCATTGCGACATACGGACTTATTTTCAGAACATCAGAGGTTTCGCCAAACTGCTTGGGCAAAGTAATTTTAACTTCATCATCTTTTTCACCGTAAAAAATGTTTTTTGTAAAAGTACCGTTTACTATTTCTCCACAGAACTCATTAAAAACGCTTTGAATTTTATCATCATATGCGTTGTGCGCAATAATTCTTGACGCCCGATGAATTTTGGGATTTTCTCCGTAATTTTTGTAGGCAACAAAAACACCTTTTCCCAATTTTGCTCTAACAAAATCCACTGCGGCTCTGAAATTATCAAATCCGTTTGAGCGTTTATCTGCAAGGGGATAATTTGCAGATACCAACACTATAGGAATTTTGCATAGTCCGAATAAATAAGACAAAAATGCCGACGTGTATTGCAGCGTATCTGTTCCGTGAGTTACAATTACACCGTCATATTTTTCAAAATCATTTGCCGTAATGCAGTCGTAAAGCAAACAGAGATTTTCTCCGCTCAAATTTTCGCTTAAAATAGTGTAGGGTTCAACACAAACAAAATCCACACTGCTGTCAAATTTCTCATACAAATCAAGTAATAAATATGAATTGCTTTTATCGGGGGAAATTACTCCGTCGGTTTTTGTGCTGCCGATTGTCCCTCCTGTAAAAACAACAAGAATTCTCATAAATTCACCTCTGCAATCTTCGGCGCGCAAACAGATTTATATTAAACATTATTTCCGGCATAATCTTATTTAATTACCATAATACTTAACGGCATTATTTTTATTTTGCATATATAAAAGTCTTTTTAATTTTTATCAGTCTACCCCAAGGTCATTCATTACCATTCCGGTAATCATTTTTGGATAAAAATAAGTAGATTTCTGCGGCATTTTTTCACCTGCGGCGGCAACGTCACGAATTTCCGTTACCCGTGTGGGGTTAAGCACAAACGAGCATTGAAAATCTCCGCTGTCTACTGCCGAAATTGCTTCGCTGAAAAATTTTGTATATGTCAAATTGACCTGGTTTGCCATATTCTCCCTGTCTATGCCAAAAATTTTTTCAAGAATAAGAGTATGTAAAACCGTTACGTCAAGCTGCTGCGACGCCCTGCTCATTTTGGGAAGCATATCTTTCATTATTTCTGTATTATTCAGAACCAGAAGATACCACTTATTGTTTCCGCAATAAAAACCGAACGCCTTTTTCCCTTTTTTATAAAGTTCGGCAAGCTCAGACTCCATATCTGATGTTCCGTGCTTTTCAGTAACGTCAAAATATTTTCTGCATCCGTCAAGCACTTTTTCCTTGTTAAAGTCTGAAAGATTGCGTACAAGACGGTGTGTAGGAAACACGACAAGACCCGGATGTTCCATATCCACAAGGTAAATCATCTGATAATCCTGAGCGTCGCCCACCTTTGAAATTCCGTTATTACGGCAATAATTCCGGTAATTAAGAGCGGTTTCATATCGGTGGTGTCCGTCGGCTATGTAAAGCTTTCTGTCCGCAAAGTCAGAAATAAGCTTTGAAATTATATCTTTGTCTGTAACTATCCACAGCCTATGTGTCACATTATCGTTGTCAGTGAACTCAAGCTCCGGAGCACAGCCTGACTGTTCGTCAATAGTTGCGAGCGTAGTATGGTTACGATCCATATAGAGCGCATAAATCTGACTGAAATTGCAGTTGGTTGCCTTCATAAGATTCATTCTGTCCTCTTTTGCCTTTGAAAGAGTAAATTCGTGAGGCAGAATGATCCCCTTTGAAAACTCCTCAAGCTTTACACGTGCAATAATGCCCTTAATACTTTTTCGTGTGTTATATGCAGAAAACTCTTCTTCATAAATGTAAATTGCGGGTTTTTCCTCGTTAATAAGAATACCCTTGTCCTTCCACATTTTAAGAATATCCGCGGCGGTTGCATAAGGGTCACTGCCGTCCTTTGGCAGTTCAAGTCTTATAATATTGTACTCGTTTTCGCTGATGTAATCAAATCGCTGCTGTTCGCTGATTATGTCATAAGGAGGGCAGCAAAGCTTTGAAATTGCCCCGGCTTTTAAAGTGTTGTACCTCATACCCCTAAATGGTTTTATAACTGCCATAAAAACCCCCGTAAAGAAAATTTACTATAATATACCTATAATATCATAAACTGAACAATAGTACAACAAATAAATATTTGTAAAAGTCGTTGACAAAAAAATAATTGTTTGATATAATAACTTTTGCAAAACGCGTAAGATGAATACGCGCCAATAGCTCAGTTGGTTAGAGCTACCGGCTCATAACCGGTCGGTCCGGGGTTCGAGTCCCTGTTGGCGCACCAAAAGGGAACATCCTAACGGATGTTCCCTTTTTTATTAAATATTTTCAGCAGTTTAGTTAAATACAATTCAATTTAAAAATAGTTGATGATGGGAGAATTTTGGTATAAAATAGATAGTAAGATAATTATAAAATTATGATAGGTACAAATGATGTATAAGCTTAGACGATTCTTAAAAGAATACAAAAATCAATGCATAACAGGTATGCTGTGCAAACTATTTGAAGCAATACTTGAGCTGCTTGTACCGCTTGTAATGGCAAACATAATTGATGTGGGCGTTAAAAACGGCGACGCCGCTTATGTTCTTAAAATGGGCGGACTAATGGTACTGCTCGGCGTTGTGGGACTTTTCAGCGCGCTTGTTTGTCAGTATCTTGCATCGCGTGCGTCACAGGGTGTGGGCACAAAAATACGGCGGGAGCTTTTTGCGCACATCAATTCTCTCTCTTATGCCGAGCTTGACAGGCTTGGAACGCCCTCGCTCATTACGCGAATCACCAATGATGTAAACCAGGTTCAGCAGGCGGTCGCAATGGGAATACGTCTGCTCACCCGTTCGCCGTTCATTGTTATAGGCGCAATGGTTATGACCATGATAATCAACCTGAAAATGTCGGTAATATTTTTTATCGCCGCATTGCTTATTGGCATTACTCTTTACCTTGTAATGAGTAAAAGTATTCCTATTTTCGGCGAAATGCAGAAAAAACTTGACCAAATAGGGCTTGTGTCACGCGAAAACCTGTCGGGAAACCGTGTTATACGCGCGTTTTCAAAGCAGAAAAGCGAGAAACAGCGTATTGATAAGGCAACCGAAGATTTGGCTGAAACGTCAATAAGAGTAAGCCGTCTTTCCGCACTTTTAAGCCCTGTTACCTTTGCCGTGACCAACCTTGCAATTATTGCGATAATATGGTTTGGCGCAGTAAATGTCAAAAACGGCGGCGGAATGCTCTCGGGCGACATTATAGCTTTGGTAAATTATATGACCCAGATATTACTTGCAATGATAGTTGTTTCAAACCTTGTCGTACTTCTTACAAAAGCAAGCGCAAGCGCCGCCCGTATAAGCGAAGTTTTTGAAACAATGCCGAGTGTTGAGGAAAAAAGCTGCGAAAATATAAATATAAGCACAAATGAAAAAACCTTTAAGGTCGAGTTTGACAATGTAACATTCAGCTACGGCGATGGTGACGACGAGCTGACGAATATCAGTTTTAAAATCAAGCGCGGACAAACGGTGGGCATAATCGGCGGTACGGGAAGCGGCAAAAGCACGCTCATCAATTTGATTCCCCGTTTTTATGACGTAAAAAGCGGCTCTGTTCTAGTTGACGAAATAAATGTGGCTGACTATCCGTTTTTTCAGCTGCGCTCGCAAATTGGTATTGTTCCCCAACAGTCAATACTTTTTAAGGGAACAATACGCCAAAATATGAAATGGCGCAACGAAAATGTTGATGATGAAGAAATAATTAACGCATTAAAAATTGCGCAGGCCTACGATTTTGTTGAAAAGCTGCCAAAAGGACTTGACAGCCGCGTTGAACAGGGCGGAAAAAATTTCAGCGGAGGTCAGCGTCAGCGTCTGTGCATTGCCCGCGCAATTGCAGGCTCGCCCAAGTTGCTTATTCTTGACGACAGCTTTTCGGCGCTTGACTTTGCCACTGACGCCGCCCTGCGTAAGGCTTTAAGAGAAAACACAAAGGATATGACGGTAGTCATAGTTACTCAGCGCTGTTCAACAATAAAGAACGCCGATCTTATTCTTGTGCTTGACGATGGGTTACTTGTCGGAAAGGGCACTCACGATGAGTTGTTTGAAACCTGCGGAGCCTATCGTGAAATTTGTCTTTCACAGCTTAATGAAACGGAGGCAAAAAATGAAAAATAAATCTCCCGTTTCTAAAATGCTAAAAAAAATAAGACCCTATTACGGCTATTTGGCAATTGCACTTTTCAGCGCGGTAATAAGCGTTTCGCTTACTCTATATATTCCCGTACTGACCGGCAGGGCAATTGATAATATTATTGACGCAGGCAACGTAAACTTTAAAAACATTTTACAAATTCTTATTTACATTGCATCAGGCATTGCGGGCGTAACTGTATTTCAGTGGATAATGACTTACTTTACAAACATAATAAGCTATAAAACCGTCAGGGACCTGCGCCGTGAGGTATTTAAAAAGTTTAATGATGTACCTCTGTCGTACATTGACACCCGACCCCACGGCGATTTGATAAGCCGTGTGATCAACGATGTTGACGCAGTAGGCGAAGGTCTTACCCAAATGTTTTTACAGCTTTTTTCTGGTATTGTAACAATTTCAGGCACACTCATATTTATGCTGATGATTGACTGGCGAATTGCCGTTGTCGTTGTTGTTGTCACTCCTTTGTCGCTGTTTGTTGCCGCTTTCATAGGCAAGCTGTCACACAACCGTTTTGCAAAGCAGCAGGAGCTTCAGGGTGAAATTTCATCATTTGTTGAAGAACACATAGGAAACCAGCGCATTGTAAAGGCATTTTCTTATGAACAGCGCGCATTTGATGAGTTTGAAAAATATAATGACGAACTCTATGATGCCGGATTTAAGGCACAGTTTGCAGGTGCGCTTGCAAATCCAAGCACACGCTTTGTTAATGCAATGGTTTATGCCGCAGTAGGAATTATCGGCGCGCTTGTAGCTATTTCAGGTACACTGTCTGTCGGACAGCTGTCCTGTTTTTTGACATATGCAAACCAATATACAAGACCATTTAACGAGGTGACCGGCGTTCTCACACAGCTTCAAACGGCAATTGCCGCCGCCGGCAGAGTTTTTGAAGTGCTTGAAGACGAAGACGAATCCCCCGACCCACAAAATGCAAAGCAAATAAAAGAATGCCGCGGAAATGTGAAAATTGAAAATATAAGCTTTTCATACACCAAAGAAAAGCCGCTTATCACAGACTTTTCGCTTAACGTCAAAAGCGGCAGTCATGTTGCCATAGTAGGTCCTACCGGGTGCGGCAAAACTACGTTTATTAATTTGCTTATGCGCTTTTATGACACTGACAGCGGAAAAATCAGTATTGACGGGGTTAATATAAAGGATATGACGCGCGACAGCCTGCGCAGAATATTCGGAATGGTTTTGCAGGACAGTTGGCTGTTCTGCGGCACGATAATGGAAAATTTGCGTTACGGCAATGAAAATGCATCAGACAAGGATGTAATTGCCGCCGCAAAGGCAGCGTATGCTCACGGATTTATCCGCCGTATGCCTCAGGGATATGACACGGTTATAAGCGAGGGAGGCGGAAATCTCAGTCAGGGGCAAAAGCAATTGCTCTGCATTGCACGCGCAATGCTTACAAATCCTTCAATTCTCATTCTTGACGAGGCAACCTCATCAATAGATACGCTGACCGAAATCAGAGTTCAAAAGGCTTTTGAAAAAATTATGAAAGGCAGAACGAGCTTTGTTGTAGCTCATCGCCTTTCAACTATAAAAGAAAGCAATGTTATTCTTGTTATGAAAGACGGCAACATAATTGAACAGGGCACCCATAATGAATTGCTTGCACAGGGCGGTTTTTACAGCACGCTGTACAAAAGTCAGTTTGCAAAATAAAATGCCTCCTTTTTCAAGGAGACATTTTACATAACTTAATTACAAAGTATTTATTGAAGTTTTTGTGGAATCTCACCGCACAAACATTACATTTGCACAGCGGTGTAAGACATACATAAAAATAGCTTCGCTATTTAACGTCCTATCCACAAATTCCAAAGCCAATACCAAAAATTCATGCTAATTCCTCCTTACTTCTTTATTTTTTGATATTTATATGTTATTATATTTAACATATAAGGAGGATTAGTATATGTTGTAATATTTTCTTAATGTTTCATATGTTTAGGTGAGGATATATGATTGCAACTGTTATTAAATATTGTGGAATTTTATTGTGCTGCCATTATTCTTTTTACAAATTCCTTAACATTAAAATACAACACAAAATAACATATTTGTATAATGTGTTATTTTCTGTTGTAATGTCAGTAGGTATGTACTTTTTAAGACCGGTTGCACCATACTCTTCCCTTTTGCTTATGGTGCTGCTTTCAACTATATTTTTAAAATTTATTACACATACAAAGCCCGTATTGTCTGCAACTACATCTGCAATTTCATTTTCATACAGTTATATAATTTTTTCAATACTTATAATAATCAGCTCATTCATATTTTTTTTATTAAATATCCCATATAGCGATAACCTCTATGGATATGTCATTGTTGCTATTACAATTTTTATGTTTTGTTTAGTAACGCTGCCGTTTAGACTCAGACGGCTAAAAAACGGTATGCCGTTTCTGAAAAACAAGGGTGAAAGCGACTCAGGAATTATTATCAGTTTCATAATACTTAGCTGTATAATCCTCCTTAGCAATAATAATAATGGAAACATGATTTATAGCGTATTTGTTATTCTTCTTATTATTTTCGGAGCTTTGCTTTACATATGGTGGAGAAGGCAAATTACAAAAACCTACCGCAGAAAAATGCTCGAAAAGCAGCTTGTCGAAACTAAGGAAGAACTTAAAAAGCTAAAGAAAAATAACGATGGATTATCAGAACTTATACATAAGGACAACAAGCTGATTCCTGCAATGCAGCTTATTGTTAAAGAGCTTGCTGAAAGCTATGAAACTTTGTCAGGCGAAGAATTAAAAGAAAAGAAAACAAAGCTTATTGAACAGCTCGACAAAATTTCCGACGAGCGAAAAGGAATACTTAAGGAATACCAAAAATGCAACAAAGTTTTGCCAAAAACCAATGTTTTATCCGTTGACGCAATGATGAATTATATGCTAAAAAAGGCATATAATTTTGACGTTAATCTTGACCTTTGCATTTTCGGAAGCATTAAATATATGGCAGACAACATAATTAATGAGTCGGATTTAACCACTCTGCTTTCTGACTTGAGCGAGAACGCAATTATAGCAACAAAAAACTGTAAAACAAAAAACATAATTGTAAATTTGGGGATTAAAAATAATGAATATTTTTTGCAGGTAATTGACAGCGGGGCGGACTTTGACGCAAAAACGCTTTCAAACATAGGGAAAAAGCGCTTTACCACACACGCAAACGACGGAGGAAGCGGAATTGGAATGATGACCACCTTTAAAACGCTTAAAAAATATAATGCAAGTCTCATTATTGAAGAAATGAGAAAAACCGATAACGGTTTTTCCAAAAGTATTACAGTAAACTTTGATAAAAAAAGACAATTTATCATTTTCTCTCCAAGAGCTGATAAATTATTAAATATTGTCCTTCGTGATGATGTAGAAATTAAAAATAAAATATGTTAGAATATGTTATTTTTTATCACTGCATTTAAAAATTATTTATATAAAAAAGGCGAAAGCGTATTCTGCGCTCTCGCCTTTTTAAAATATTTATTATTTAACTATTATTCACCAAAGCTGATTCCTATTTTTCTTGCGGTTTCAACAACCTCGCTGTCAATGGGAACAGCTTTAAGTTTGCCCGCAATTTCTTCAAGAGGAACAGCCGCAACCCTGTTGTTTACAAGTGCAACCATTTTGCCGTAATCTTTCTCAATTACAAGCTGAGCAGCCGCAACGCCAAAGCGTGTGGAAAGCACTCGGTCGTAAGCGTCTGGACTTCCGCCGCGCTGAAAATGTCCGGGAACGGTAACTCTCGTTTCACGTCCTGTTGCGTCTTCAATTTCTTTTGCAATTTTATATGATATTGAGGGATATGCCATTTCTGAAATTGCTGCCTTCTTTTGCTTTTTGGGAAGTGCGGCAAGTTCTTTTGATATTGCTCCCTCGGCAACAGCAAGAATAGAAAAGTTTTTGCCGCTTTCGGTACGCGCATTAATTGTTTTAATTACTGATTTTATGTCATAGGGGATTTCGGGAATCAGTATAATATCGGCGCCGCCTGCAATGCCTGCATAAAGTGTAAGCCAGCCTACCTTGTGTCCCATTACTTCAACAATAAACACTCGCCCGTGCGAGGTTGCAGTAGTGTGGATACAGTCAATTACATTTGTTGCAATATCTACTGCACTCTGAAAGCCAAAAGTCTTATCCGTTGCCCAAAGGTCATTGTCAATGGTTTTTGGAAGCGAAACAACATTAAGCCCTTCTTCTCTGAGAAGATTTGCGGTTTTCTGCGTTCCGTTTCCGCCCAGAATGACAAGGCAGTCAAGATTTAACTTTTTGTAGTTTTTCTTCATTTCGGAAACCTTGTCAACGCTGTTTTCGTCAACAACTCGCATAAGCTTAAACGGCTGCCTTGATGTTCCTAAAATAGTGCCGCCCATTGTTAAAATTCCCGAAAAATTCTCGGGACTCATTTTTCTGTGTTCTCCGTATATCAAGCCTCGGTAACCGTCAATAATACCTATAATTTCAACTCCGTCGGTACCGTAGTAATTATAAAGTGTTTTTGCAACTGCCCTAATTGCAGCGTTCAGACCCTGACAGTCGCCTCCGCTTGTAAGAATACCTATTCTTTTCATTTTTTGGTCTCCTCCTTAATAACAGGAACAACCGGAGTTCCCACTGTGTTTACATAAGTTAAGTCCATTGCCGACTTCTGCGCCTTGGCGGCAAGCTTTGAAAAATACTTTTGACAGTTTAAATTTTTTTTGCCGCGTTTGTCCACCGGAGTATAAGTTGTGTCGCTTTGCTGCCTGCGCGCATTTACAGTGTCTTTGAGCATTACAGCAAGCACTTGGTCAACGCGCTTTTTAATATCTTCGTCCTCAACAGGAAAAACCAGCTCTACTCTCCTGTCAAGATTACGTGGCATCCAGTCGGCGCTGCCCATATAATAAAGCGGGTCGCCGCTGTTTTCAAACTTGAAAATTCTGCTGTGTTCAAGCAGCTGACCCACAATTGAAACGACCTTAATATTTTGGCTAAATCCCTTTACGCCAGGCACAAGACAGCAAATACCCCGAACAATCAAATTAATTTTTACGCCTGCGTTTGACGCATCATAAAGCAAACTGATGATCTGAGGATCAACAAGCGAATTGACCTTTGCCGTTATTGCGGCGCGCAGTCCGAGTTTTGCATTTTCGGTCTCGTGCCGTATCATTGACTCAAAAAATTTACGCATTCCCCTGGGCGCAACAATAAACTTGTTGTACTCGGGCGGAAGCGAATAGCCTGTAAGCACATTAAACAGAGACGATGCGTCAACTCCGTATTCTTCACGGCAGGTAAACAAACCGATGTCAGTGTAAAAGCGTGCCGTACTGTCGTTGTAATTTCCTGTACCCATATGCAGATAACGCCTTATTCCGTCATCATCACGGCGCACAATAAGACAAATTTTACAATGGGTTTTAAGTCCGGTAAGTCCGTAAATAACGTGACAGCCTGCTTTTTCAAGCTTGTTTGCCCACTGAATATTATTTTCTTCGTCAAAACGGGCTTTAAGCTCAACAAGAACGGTAACCTGCTTGCCGTTTTCGGCGGCTTTTATAAGCGCGGCAACTATCGGCGAATTGCCGCTGACGCGGTAAAGCGTTTGCTTAATTGCCAAAACCTTTGGGTCTGCCGCCGCTTTTTTAACAAAATCAACAACAACATCAAAACTCTCGTACGGGTGATGGACAAGCCTGTCTTTTTCACGAACTGCCTTAAACAGGTCGTCACAACCACAAAATTCAGCAGGTGGATTAACGGGGACTATGGGTTCAAAACAAAGGTTCTCAACGCCCCTGATATGTGCAAATTTAGAAAGAAAAGTCAAATCAAGAGGTCCCCGCTGAACATAGATTTCACTTTCGGTAACATCAAGAGCGTCTATAACAAATTCTCTAATTTCAAAATTGCATTTTTTGCAAAATTCAAGTCTTACGGGAACACCCCGCTTGCGATTGCGAATAGATTTTTTGATTTCCGCCATAAGGTCCTCTGTGTCTTCATCAATATAAAGGTCAGAATCCCTTGTTATTCTGAAAGAATCATACTGCTTGATGTTATACAGCTCAAAAAGTTCGTTTAAATGAGCCGCAATTATTTTTTCAAGCAAAACAAATACTCTGCCCTCGCCTGAGGGCAGCTCCAAAAACCTTGGAAGTATCGACGGCACCTGTACCACCGCAAAAAACTCTTCATTATCCGAGTCCGTAAGTCGCACCGCAATATTAAGACTTTTATTTGCAAGCTGGGGAAAAGGTCTGCTTGTGTCAACCGCCATTGGCGTAAGCACCGGAAAAACAACCTTTTTAAAATATTCATTAACAAATTCAAGCTGTTTTTCGTCAAGCTCTTTAATATCTTTAAATACAATTCCGTTTTCATTAAGCGAAGGAATTATAGAACGGTTGTAGCAATTGTACTGCTTTTTTGAAAAGTCATGTATTCTTTCCGAAAGACACTGCATTACCTCGCGGGGAGTAAGACCCGAAGCGTCGGGAATTTTTATTCCGTGATGTATTCGGTCAAGTACTCCCGCAACTCTCACCATAAAAAACTCATCAAGATTTGAAGCTGTAATAGACAGAAAATTGCATTTCTCCATTATTGGGTTTTCTTTTTTTACCGCCTCGTCAAGAACTCTTTTATTAAAATCAAGCCAGCTTAGCTCTCTGTTATTATACGGCATTTTCTGCCACTTACTCATTAACTTTTCTTTTTCTGCTTTTTTCTTACCGCTTGTTACAGACATTATATCACCGCGCAAATAAAATATATCTTATATATAATATTTGCCGAATCAATAAATACATTAATTTTATTAATTTAAAATACTTTCCATTATTAATAAAATATATTTGCAAAAAGTTATATTAAGTAAGAAAACATTTAATTTTTTATTAAACCAAATTTAATACTTTTGAAATAACAGATAGTAAGCCTAAATTATACTTATGAACTTAATTTAACCAAATATTTTTGTAAAGCTGTAACGTCGTTTACGTCGACCTTTCCGTTGTGATTAATGTCACTGTTTTTTATTTGGTCATCCGTAAATTTAACTTTGCATACCAAATATTTCTGAATTAAAGTTACATCTAAAATATTAATTTCACCGTCTCCGTTAATTTCGCCAACTTTGCTTTCAACAAAGCCCTGCGAAGGCTCCGATAAGTGGTTTGTGGCAGGCTGAGTAATTTGTTGTATTGTCGGCTCAGTAGGTAACTGTGTTTCAGGTGCAGTTGTTGATTCAGGCTCAGAATTTTCGGATATAAAATTACAATAATCAAGCGCTACCCAGCCATTTGTGCCCTTATATGTTGTATGACCCCAGGTATAACCTTCTGCATCTTTGATCTGTGTAACAGTAAGTTTAGCACCGTCGGGAACCGACGCTACTTGTGAATGGCTTGTCCCTGCTCCGCTGCGCATATTAAGATAGCTGTAAACATCTACCTGATAAATGCCTGTCTTATATTCTGAAGGTGATTCTGTTGTTTCATTTGCTGAAGGGTTAGAAAAATCACCTATGTAAATATAACCCTGAAAATTCCACTTGCTTTCACCCGCATTTGGATCAGATGTTTTTGCATATGTAAGATAAAAATTGTCAGAATTCCAAGCAGAGTTTGAAAATGTGATTTTTCCGTCTTCAATTTTCTCTACAACGGCAACATGACCGCCGCCTGAGTAAGACCAGCAGGCAATAGCCCCGAGCTTTGGAGTATTTCCGTAGCTGTAATATCCGCCGTCTTTGTTGTAATCATACCATTCCTGAGCGTCATAGTGGCAAAGCTGCGGTTCTTTTTTCAAAAGCTCATATGCTCTTCCAAATGCATAGGCAGTACAGTTTGGCATACCATAGCCATATTTATAAAATATATTTTTATCGCTGTAATAGTAGTCATTTTTCTTTGACGGAGCAGAAAGTCTTGGAGAAAACGATGTGACCGCATTTGCAAAAATAGATACTGAGAATACCGTTGTAAATAAAATTGCTACTGTTATAAATACAGCAGTAGTTTTTTTTGTCAGATAATTAATCAATTAAAACACCCTTACATTTAAAATATACATATCTGCAATAGAAAATATTTGTTACTAAATTGTAATCTTTATGATGCTATTGTAACATATAACAGTTATAAATGTAAAGGGGTTTTATACAGAAAATTACATTTTTCTGCAAATTTTTATCGAAATTATAAATTATAAAAGTTATCTGTTTTTTAATTGTTGTTTATTTTAATTTATTCGGACATTTATTTTTTCTTTATCATAGAAATATGCTTTATTACTTAGGGTGGATATTTATAATCATAGCCGTCGTATTTGTGATTTATATGATATTTTTTAATAAGACAGATAATTAAAAAAATGAAGATGAGAACAGCAAAAATTCCGAAAATAAACAATCAGATGAAAATATCTATAAATAAAAAATAAAACGCTCCTTGAGAATCAAAGAGCGGTAGTATTATTACATATCCTTTTATGAGTAATAATTGTATCAAGTGTCTCACCAAGCTGCAATAACACAGCACTAAGAATTTCTAATTCATCTGCTGATAATTTACACGACAGAGTGTTTGCAATAGCAGTAATATACGTAGTTAATTCACAAGCATTCAAAGTATCACCTCTTTTATAACCATATTATGTTAAAAAAATTGAACGGACAGTCAGATTTAAGCGATTAGTTGAGGTTTGATACGGTTATACTGCTTAAATTTCTGCAAAGTTAATAAATTTACTGTTATAAATATTGCAAAAAATATCCATGAGGAAACATAATAGATATATAGAAAAGATTTATAAGCAATATTAAAAAATTTTTATAATTAATAATATAAAAAGATACATCCGGGCGATTTAACAGCTTTACGGCTGAATAAATTGCTCGGATGTATTTTGGCGCGCCGGAAGAGACTCGAACTCCCGACCTTCTGATTCGTAGTCAGACACTCTATCCAGCTGAGCTACCGGCGCATTTGCGACCTGTTTTAAGCCGCAGGAAATATAATATCATATTTCTTTATTAAATGCAAGTAAATTTTTCTATTTTTCATCAAAAAACACAAAGAAGGCTCTGTACGCCATATAAACATCGGTCTTTGATACAATTTCAAAAGGAGCGTGCATTGAAAGTACAGGTACGCCAAGGTCAACAACATCTACATTCATATTTGCAACAAACTTTGCAATTGTACCGCCGCCGCCAAGGTCGACCTTTCCGAGCTCGCCAACCTGCCAAAGAATGTCATTCTTTTCAAGCATGGCGCGCACTTCACCCATATATTCAGCAGAGGCGTCCGACGTATCGTACTTTCCGCCGTGACCCGTATATTTTGAGATAATTACTCCGTTATTGACATATGAAGAGTTCTTTGCCTCATATGCGGAAGCATATGTGGGATCAAATGCTGCGCTGACGTCCGCCGAAAGACATTTGCTCTGCGAAAGCGCATGATAACCCTCAACACCGTCCTGCTTTGCAAGGTCATAAATAAAATACCGCAAAAAATCGCTCTGCATACCTGTATTACCGTCGCTGCCAACCTCTTCCTTGTCGGCAAGGTACGTTATGCAAGTCTGTTCGGGCTCGGCAACGTCTATTGCCGCCATAATGGCAGGATAAGCGCAAACTTTGTCGTCGTGTCCGTATCCGCCAATCATACTTTCATCAAATCCGACATCTTTTGTTTTGAACGAAGGTATCAGACAAAGCTCGGCTGAAAGAAAATCGCCCTCGCATATACCGTATTTTTTATTGAGAATAGACATTACATTTAGCTTTACGAGGTCCTTTTCTTCATCTTTTGTGTCATAGGGACGTGAACCGACAATCACGTTCAGGTCTTCGCCCGTAAATGCCTTTGCCATTGGTTTTGAAACCTGTTCCTTTGCAAGATGCGGAAGCAAGTCCGTTACACAAAAACAAGATTCATTCTCCTCGTCGCCCCAGCTGACATCAACCGTTGTGCCGTCGACCTTTGCAACCGTACCGTGCAGCGAGAGCGGAATTGCGGTCCACTGATATTTTTTAATTCCGCCGTAGTAGTGGGTTTTGAAAAGCGCGAGATTGTTAGCCTCATAAAGCGGATTCGGTTTTAAGTCAATGCGGGGTGAATCAATGTGCGCAATGGCAAGGCGTGCACCGTTTTTAACGCCGTTTTTGCCTATTACCGCAAGTGCAACGGCTTTGCCCCGGTTTACATAATAAACCTTGTCGCCCGCCTTGTATTCCGCATCGGCTTCAAATTCCTTAAAGCCCGCTTTTTTTACAAGTCCCACCGTATAGCGTACCGCCTCGCGCTCAATTGGAGAATTATCAAGAAATTTCTTGTATCCCACGCAAAATTCATCTGCTTTTTTAATTTCTTTTTTTGATAGCGCCTTAATTCCTTCAGGCTCCGTCATCATAATTTTTTCTTTAAGCTTTGCTGTTTTTGACTTTTCATCGGCCATTTTGATCGTCCTTTCATCTGTGAGATTAATATTTTATGAATAATATAAGTTTATATACATTTCTTTTGAATTTTCGACCTTATCCACATAATCGCTTGTCTCCGGATAGGGAATTTTTAAAAGTGTTTTGCCGTCAGTGCTGTAATTGCTGTCCGAAAGCCATTCTCCGACAACAAATCCCGCGTTATATGCGGCAACTGCGCTTTTTTCATCGCCGTACAAATCGTAAAAATATTTTAAAAGAAAGCTCCCGTAATCAATACATATTTTCGGATCAAATAAATCATCTGTTGTATATTCCCCCTCGCATCCGCGTTTTGACTGGAGCCACTCAAAAGACGAGGGCATTACCTGCATAATTCCGCACGCTCCCGCATTAGACTCGGCGTTCGGCGAAAAATTGCTTTCCGTGCGTATTACGGCATAAATAAGCGCAGGTTCAAGGTCATATTCGTCTGCGGCCCTTTCAACATATTCACTGTATTTACGGGGATAACTGTATTCTTCAAATTTTTGTTTTGTATTATCATAGTAGTCCGCAACAAGAAACATCACAACTCCTGCGGCAATAATAACTGCAATCATCCACGATATTATCTTAAATCCTGTTCTTCGTTTTCTTTTTGAATAACGAGAAACTGCGGACATTAAACCACCTCTGTATTATAATTAAAAATACATCAATTTTTTACAGACTGTTAAAAAATTCATCGAATTTAGATTGGAGAGATTTAAAGTCATCGTTGTTTTCAATTATATAATCTGAATTATTTTTGAAAAACTCTTCGTCAAGCTGTGCGTTTATGCGCCGTAACGCCTGTTTTTCCGAAATACCGTCGCGCCTGCAAATACGTTTGATGCGTCTGTCTTTATCGGCGGTAACACTTACGATGTAATCACAAAAAACATCTGCGTTACTTTCAAAAAGCTGAGGCGCGTCAAAAACTATAATTTTTGAGCCGCCCGAAACCGCAGATTTTAATTTTTTTAGAAATAACATAATTACATACGGATGCACAAGTGAGTTGATGAGCTGGGTATTTTCTTTTGTGGCAAAAGCCTTTTCTGCAAGTTTTTTTCTGTTAAGAGTTTTATCACTATTAATAATTTCCTTGCCGAATACCGCTGACAACATTTTCAAACACGGTGAATGAGGCTCATATAACTCATTTACAAGTATATCGGCATTTATAATAAAGGCATTTTTGCTTTCAAACAGCTTTGCGACCGTACTCTTTCCTGCGCCGCTTTGTCCGGTTAATCCGATTATCTTATAATTTTTCAAGGTCGATCACCTCAAAACCTGCGGCACGCACAAGCCTGTTATAAACAGCCATTCCCACACCGTCAACGGACGGCATACGGGAATAGACGGTTTTTACCGTTCCTACATTATCAATTCTGCGCAGCTCATTAAAAAGTCTGTGCGCCTGTGAAATATAATCGCCGCGCTTGCCGAGCGAAAAAGTCGCAGCATTCAAAAAAGGAATGTCCTCGTCACAGCACAGAGCGGCAACGTCTTTATCTGCATTTTTGTTTATATAATCAATATACTCGTTATCGGTACATTTAAGAAGTATTACATTTGCTTTAGGCGCGTAATGTTTGTATTTCATTCCCGGGCTTGATACCTTTTTATCCTCGCTGATTTTATGAAATACGGCATTGTCAACGTCAACCTTGCCAAGCACGTCTTTAAGCTGTTCAAAGGTAACGCCGCCCGGACGCAGAATTCGGGGGACATCAGTAACAAGTGTTATTACTGTGCTTTCAACACCCACGTCACAAGCTCCGCCGTCAATGACGGCATTTATTTTGCCGCTTAAATCATTCATAACGTGTTCTGCCGTTGTGGGACTCGGCGAGCCGGACAAATTTGCCGACGGTGCGGCAAGCGGAGTATTCGCGGCTTTAATTAAAGCGCGTGCCGCAGGATGGCTTGGCAATCGCACTGCCACCGTGTCAAGCCCTGCCGAAACTTCGTTAGGGATCACGTTGGACTTTTTCATAATTATTGTAAGCGGACCCGGCCAGAACATATCGGAAAGCATTTTTGCTGATTTGGGAATTTCTTCTGCAAGATCGTATTTTTCAATATCTGAAAAATCCGCAATATGAACAATAAGCGGATTATCCATAGGTCTGCATTTTGCGGCAAAAATTTTTGAAACGGCCTCGCCGTTAAGCGCGTCTGCGGCAAGCCCGTAAACCGTTTCGGTCGGCATTCCAACAAGACCGCCGTCCTGTAAAATATGTGCGGCTTTTTTTATGTTATCCGGTGTATTTTTCAGTAACAATGTGTTCAAAATTTTCACCCTGTTTATAAATTTAGCTCTCCATGCTCTCTTTAAGCTTTTCGGCACGGTCGGCGGCAATAAGCGCGTCAATAACTTCATTTAGATTTCCGTTTAAAACGTCCTCAAGCTTGTAAAGCGTAAGACCTATTCTGTGGTCGGTAACTCTGCCCTGAGGATAGTTATAGGTGCGTATGCGCTCGCTGCGGTCTCCGGTACCGACCTGTAATTTTCTGTCTGCCGCAATTTCACTTGCCTGCCTGTCCTGCTTTTCTTTAAGCAGACGGCTCTTCAGCACTTTTAACGCCTTATCTTTATTTTTATACTGGCTTCGTTCGTCCTGACATTCAACTACCGTTCCCGTCGGAATGTGAGTTATGCGTATTGCGGAGCTTGTTTTGTTAATGTGCTGTCCGCCTGCACCGCTTGAACGAAAGGTATCAATTTTTAAATCCTTGGGGTCAATTTCAAGTTCAACGTCCTCTGCTTCGGGCAAAACCGCAACGGTAGTTGTAGAGGTGTGTACCCTGCCCTGGCTCTCTGTTTCAGGAACTCTCTGAACGCGGTGAACGCCGCTTTCATACTTAAACCGTGAATATGCGCCCTCGCCCTCTATCATAAAAGAAATTTCCTTATATCCTCCGAGTTCGGTTTCGCTTGCATTGATAACCTCGGTTTTGTAACCCTGCTTTTCGGCATACATTGTGTACATTCTGAAAAGCACCGCACTGAAAAGCGCAGATTCCTCTCCGCCTGCGCCTCCGCGTATTTCAATAATTACGTTGCGCTCATCATTTGGGTCTTTGGGCAAAAGCAGGATTTTCAGCTTTTCTGAAATTTCTTCAATACTTTGCTTAGCTTCGTCAAGCTCTGCCTGCGCAATTTCCTTAAGCTCGTCATCGGCGTTTTCGTTCAATATTTCAAGGCTTTCGCTGACTGTCTGTTCGGCTTTTTTATATTTACGATATGTCATTACTATTTCTTCAATTGATTTGATTTCCTTCATTATCTTATGATACTCGTCCGGGTCTGCCGCAACAGACGGCTCATAAAGTCTTTGTGTAAGTTCGGAATATCTCTTGTCAAAAATGTCTATTTTTTCAAACATAATGCTATCCTTGATCTGTTATTATTCTTTTTATGTTTTTCTCAATTTTATTTCTTGCGACCATAACCTCGCGCCCGCACTTTTCACACTTGATTTTAAAATCCATTCCCACACGCAAAATCACAAATGTTTTGTTTCCGCACGGGTGCTGTTTTTTCATTTCAACACGGTCGCCTACATTTACAATCAATAAAATACCTCCAAATCGGAATAGACTTTATTATACAACAGACATAAGTAAATATCAACCAGATTAAAATGTCGAAAAAGATGCAAACTGTCATATTTAAAATTTAACTGTCATTTAAAAATTTTAATAATATCATCCTTATGCGCCATTACAGCGTCATAACCTTCCTTTATTGTTTCATCAATGTTGTCAATGGAAAACAGCTGGGCGTTCTTGTTGTTTACAGATACCGCAAAATCCGCCATATCTATTGATTTGCGCGTGCCGTCAATAGAATAAACGTCAAGCGCGCGCCAAATAACTTTTATTAAACCGTCAAGACCTTCATCGGGATCGTAGTTATCAATATTAAATCCTATTGCAAGCACCTTGCCCACGCCAATATCACGCAGGATTTTCACAGGAAGATTGTCCTTTGAGCCCCCGTCTATAAAGTTGTATTTATCGTATGTGCAAGTTGTGTAAATTGCAGGAAAGGACATACTCGCACGCACAGCAATATCAAGCGGCGCACCGGTTATATAATGAATATGTTCATTTTGCAGATTTTCTTCTTTTGTAGTAAAAATGCATTCGTCCGTTGTATAAGTGTCGACCGTGCAAATTGAAAGATTTATCGGCAGATCCTCAAATCCCTTAATATTTTTCTGCGCCATAAGCTCCTTAACAACTTTTGAAATCAGCTCGCCTGACTTGATGCCGTCTCTTTTGATTTTTTTATTTAAAATGAATTTTGCAAGTGATTTAAAAATAAGTCCGTTGTCAATTTCGGCAAGTGTTTTCCAATATTGTTTGGCTGCCTTTTTCATTTCTTCGGCTGTAAACCCCATTGCAACAAGCGCCGCCATAACCGACCCCGAGCTTGTACCCGATACATATTGAGGTCTTATGCCGAGCTCATAAAGGGCTTCAACCGCGCCGATATGCGCAATGCCCTGTAAACCTCCGCCCGAAAATGCTACGCCTACTGAATTTTTTCTGTCTTCCATTTCCATTACCACCGATTTTTTAATAAAAACGATATACATTGCAGTACGATTCCGTTTCAACAAAGTAATCGTACCAATTATAAAACTCATCAAAGCTGTAATCAGCCTGAATCAGCTCATAATGTTTAAACTTTGTATTTTCCGTTATATATCTTATTGCGCTCTCGTTATCCGCAATGCGTGAAATATAAACCGTCACATCGTCAATGCTTGCAAGTTTATTATTATGTTTCAGCGAATCCATACTGTCTGTTTCAGCTTTTTCGCCGCCGTTGTTCATATATGCTTTTGCAAACTGTGAAATTTTTCCGTTTGTAATAATGCCGCGCTTTTCGGCAAAATTTTCAAGCTCGCCGCTTAAATCTTCTGAAAACTCTGGCGTCTGCACGATCATTGTATTGTCATACTGCATTAACTTGTCAATACACTTGTTCCATTCAAGCATTGCGGTGCCGACAAAAATGCAGTTTTTAGTCTTAGGCTCATAAAGGTTGGTTTTGCCGTAAACATAGTACGGAGTTACAGTACACAAAGCAACTGCGCTTGCAAGCACAATACTTACTGAAAGCAAAATGTAAGCATTTTTATTTTTAATTAGTTCAAATACTTTTATGAATGCAAATGCAAAAATCATTGCAATAAGCGGCAGAGAAACCATTATATACCGGTCGCTGTTAAAGGGCGACACAAGTGAAATTAAAATAAAGAAAACTAATGCGGGAACTAAAATTAAAATTGCCCTGCGGCTTAGTTTTTTCTTTTTAACAAAGCGAAAGTATATTCCAAAACCTACTGCGCAGACGCAGCATAAAACGAGCAGCCAAATTTGATTTAAAAACAGCTCCTTTGCAAGGATCTGAACATATGTACACAGCTTATAAATTAAATAAGTGACTATTGTAATAAGATCAACCGAAAATCTCAGCGAGCCAAATCCACGGTTTCCTCCAAGCACATTTGAAATTATGAAAGGATAAACGCAAAGCGCAGCGGCAGCACCTGCTGCCGCGGTAATTATATATTTTATTAAATCTTTCAAAAATTTTTCTTTAATTTTAAATACAATAAAGACAAGTCCTGTAACTGCTGCGAACAGAATAAAATAATAGTGTGTAAGAATACCTGAAAAAACAATAATCCCAAGCGTCAGACAATCCTTTATGCCTATCCCGTTTCTTTTATCATAAAGTTTTAAAGTTATATAAAGAAAAGAGAGTACAAAAAAGGTAAGAACTGCGTACATTCGAAGATAAATCGTAGTTGTAATGCACGCAATACTGAAAGCATACGCCCCTGCGCCAATAAGCGCATAAACATTGCTGCCGGTCACCTTTCTGCCGATTTTAAACAGCAATATAAGTATGCCGGCCATTGCAAGAACATTTATTGAATACGCGTACCATCGACTGAAGCTTTCCGGAAAAAAAGAGCATACGGTGTGTACCATTGCATAGTAAAGCGGCGGATGTGACGCATCGGTTATCTGATTTTGATAAACCTGCGCGTAATTAAAACATTCATTTTTGTCAGCCGAAAGATATTCGTTAAAGTCCTTTGGAGTGTTCCACCCGCCGTCAACATTTAACTGCTTTGATGAATTTGCAAGGTTGTATGTAAGCAGCTCGTCCTCGTGATAACCCTGCTTTGCAAACATATATGCCGTGCTGATTGCAATTGTTATAATAATTATTATTGCAAGAATAATTCCTGACTTTTTATTGTCAATTTTCATATGTTTATCCTTTTATTCATTTAAAATTCGGATTATGCGGCACATTTTACCCTGCGTAAAGTTTTTTGTGTACCTTTGGTAAGTTATGTTTCAATGTTATAGCTTTAGGTCATATTTTCTAATTTTGTTAATAATATGATATTATTATAGCACAATATATTTTCACAGTAAAGATAAAACGGCAGATACATCGCAAAAATGTATCTGCCAAAAATTTTTTTAATCTGTTTTATCTTGTTTTTTTGCCTTTTCCTCTTGTGCTTTTTTGACCGCCGCCTTCTTTTTTTCTTCCATTCTTAAAGTGCTTTTTGTTTTGGCGGGAACCGCAACAGCCTGTTTCAGTTTAAAGTAAAGAACACCAAGAGGCGGAAGTGTAATATCAATTGAATAGTCCAGCTCATGGTCTTTTTCAAGTTTTGACATAATTTCGCCACCGTTTGTAATGCCGCAGCCGCCGAACTCCTTATTTTCGGAGTTAAATACCTCTTCATAAATTCCAAATACGGGCACGCCGATTTTATAATTATCACGCTGAACAGGCTGGAAGTTACAAACGCAGATGATTTCGCTTCCGTCATATGCAATTCTGCGGAAAGCAATAACGCTGTTCTGATAGTCGTCAAGAGCGATCCACTTAAATCCATCCCAGTCGTAGTCATTTTGATGCATTGCGGGAGTATCGCGATAGAACTTGTTTGCCTCTGCAAAAAAATGATTTAACTGCCTGTGTTTTTCAAATGTTAGCAAATTCCATTCAATCTGTTTTTCTGCGTTCCATTCATCAAACTGACCTATCTCACTGCCCATAAACATAAGTTTTTTTCCGGGATGAGCCAGCATATATGAAACAAAACCCCTTACGCCGGCAAATTTATTATCATACTCTCCGGGCATTTTGTTAATTAACGAACCCTTGCCGTAAACAACCTCATCGTGCGAAATAGGAAGCATAAAGTTTTCGGAGAATGCATAGACCATACTGAAAGTAAGCGTATCGTGGTGATAATTTCTCCATAGCGGGTCAAGTGAAATATATGACAGCATATCGTTCATCCAGCCCATATTCCACTTATAGTCAAAGCCGAGACCCATATCCTTTATCGGATAACCCGTAACATTGGGCCATGCGGTGCTCTCTTCGGCAATCATCATTGCCTCTGGATGATACATATGAACTACGGTATTAAGATTTTGTAAAAAGTCGACCGCAACAAGATTTTCTCTTCCGCCGAATTTGTTTGGTATCCACTCGCCGTCTCTGCGGTTGTAGTCAAGATATAGCATTGAAGCAACGGCGTCAACGCGAATTCCGTCAACATGGTACATATCAAGCCAGAACATTGCGGAAGAATAAAGAAAGCTTTTAACCTCATAACGCTCGTAATTAAAAATGTATGTTCCCCATTCTTTATGCTCTCCAATACGGTAATCTTCATATTCATAACATCCGGTGCCGTCAAAGCGCGCCAAACCGTGAGCATCTTTAGGAAAGTGCGCGGGAACCCAGTCAAGAATAACTCCTATTCCCTCCCGGTGACATCTGTCAATAAAATACATAAGGTCTTTAGGCTCACCGTAACGTGAAGTTGCGGCAAAATAGCCCGTTACCTGATAACCCCAGCTACCGTCATACGGAAACTCAGTAAGAGGCATAAACTCAATATGAGTATATCCCATATTTTTAACATACGGAATAAGCTCGTCTGCAAGCTTTCTGTAACTGAAGACATTGCCGTCTTCATATCTGCGCCACGAACCGGCATTTACCTCATAAACATTTATGGGAAGACTTTTGTGAGGATTCTCTTTTTTGAACTTAAACCATTCGTCATCGTGCCACTCATAACCGTTTATTTCATAAACACGCGAAGCGTTATCGGGACGTGTCTGGCAATGGAAAGCATAAGGGTCAGTTTTAAGCCGTTTTTCAGACCACGGTGTTTCAACACAGTATTTGTAACAGGCAAATTCCTGAACGCCCTCTATAAATAATTCCCAAACGCCTGACTCGGAGATGCGGTACATATAATTAGCGTCACTGTTCCAGCCGTTAAAGTCGCCGACTACCGAAACAGACAATGCGTTAGGCGCCCACACTCTGAATACAACACCGTTGCGATTGTCCCAGTTTACAAAATGCGAACCCAAAAATTCATATGCATCAACCGATTCCCCCTGTAAAAACCGGTCAAGCGGCAATCTTTCATCATTTAATTCAAATGCCATAGTTAATCACTTCTCCTGCTAATGGTTAATCAGTAAAACACTAACATACGTTTATTATAATTTATTTTTACCAAATACACAAGAGAAATTATGGAATTTTCTGTAAATATTTTCATTATTTAACTTTTGTAGCGCGGGCGTTTTCCAAAAGCATTATTCTGCGTCCGGGTCAATAAAGCATATCGTAATATTGGCTTTTCTTATTGACGGTAAGATCATCATTTAAAATATTTAACTCTTTTAATACTTTAATTGTATTTGTGTAGCTTTTGGGAATGAGGTATGTTTCAAAACTGAAACTAAGGTTATCTATATCTATTCCGTTAAAAATTGCTTCTATATCGTTTGAAATTTCAGTATTTTCCGCTGTAAAATCTATTTGACAAACCAAATCGGGATATTTTGATTTGTAATAATCAAAGGTGCTATATGCATCAGAGCTTTCATAATAATCAAAATATTCATCAGAATTTCCTTTATATAAAGAAAGCACTTTTTCAACATTGGTTTGGTCAGCCGCAAAGTCTTTCATAAATGCTTCACGAATTTTCTCACAGTCAATATAATTTGACTCCGAATTGTTCTTTTCATCAGAGATAACGACTGCACTTCTCATAATATTATAATTTGACATATTGGAAATAATTAAATCGTTACACTGTTTTTTTTTCGCACGCGCAATGCCGCTGTACTTTTGAATATACTTTTTACTTTTCAGAATATCATTTGTAGCAACACTGGAAACTTCGGAATAATATTCATTATATGAACCAACATAATAAGTTAAAAAATCTGAATAAATTCTTGTAACTGTTGAGCCGTTTTTAAGTTTAAAAGCTATACCGTAGTTTCGATCAATTGTTAAATTATTTTGAAGTATATCATACCACACGTTCATAAATTTTTCATTTGAAGAAAGGTCATTCTCTGTTATCAGGTCTCTGTGTATTTCCATTATCTTCTTTATAGACTTTTCATCGTTAAAATCTTCAGCCGAATTTTTTACAATCTCGTTTATGTTCTCATCAAACTGTATAAAAGTTGCCGACGTATCTATATATCCTGCGCTTACAATATCGTCCGCTTTTGGAGAATAACTTGTGTAGCCGAATACATCAAAATTACATATTGCCATTCCGGCTATTACCAGTACAAAAAGTCCCGCAAGTGTGACCGATGATTTTATTAGGCCTGAAAAGCCTTTATAAAATATAAGATGACTGATAATAAAAGCGGGAACGCTTCCCAGAATAAAGCCGAATATAAATCCGCAGTAACCGTAACCAAAAACATTGAGCGAACCAAACAATGTGCCAAAAAATATTCCCATAAGGAAAGACACCAGAATTTTTACTATGTGGCAGGGCAAATAGTAAGCAAACGAGGACTGCGCACGCTCAGCCTTTCTTTTCTTTACCAGAAAAACCGAACCCGCAAAACATGCGATTGTAAATATTATCCAGTATATAACATTAATTCCGTCATATGCCGCAAGAGGATTGAGTGCGTTCGTTATGAAGCTGTTTCTTAAAACGTCCGAATAAAAGCCGTTGAAAAATCCTCCGATTACTCCCTTTACAAACATAGTAGAAAGCGGATATGCTATACAAACCGTAATAAACATAATTACTGAATTAAAGGTTGTTCCGCAGCAAACTGATATAAGACCGTATGCAGACACACAGGCAAGAGTTCCCATAATGAGCTTTATGTAATTATGCGAAACCTCAGGAATGATAGTTTGACCGAAGCATATTGAAATAATTGACATAATACCCATAAAAAACAAAGCCGGAACAAGCGAGAAAATAAGCGCCGAAAACGATTTTGAAAAGAAAAGCGTAATACGGCTGACCGGAAGCGAGCCGTATAAATCGGCCTTTCGTTTGTTATGAAGATAAGAGAACACTTTTATTGTGTATAAAATTGTGAAAACAACAGTGAGCAAATATATCGTTGCAGATGTAATAATCTGAAAAATCTGCATTGGAGATTCAAAATCAAATGATTCAACAAAACTCATAGCAAAGTCCGTTGCATCGTTAAAAGTATGAGTGCTGTTCGTATATGCTCCGAATACAATACAAAGTGTAAGTGTTATTGTCATAAACACGGCTGCAAGTATTGAATATACTGCAAGTGTGCCGGAACAGAATTTTAGATCCCACTTAAATATTGAAAACGCCTGCCTGAATTTTTCTTTAAATGATGTTGTTTGCGTCATATCCTGCTGCCCCCATTTCACTTATAAATATTTCTTCAAGAGTAAGCGGCATTGCCGAAACATAAATCGGATCAAGTGCATTGAGCTTCGGCATAAATTCCTCTTCGGTTCCTCTTATTGTAATGTTAAAAATATTGCCGTTTCTCCAAACGTTTACAACATTAATACCCTCAAAAATATTCGGCACGTCCGGCACATTGGCAAACGCAACCTGAACCTTGCGCAAACCAATCCTGAGTTCATCAATTTCACGCTCCATAATTACCGTTCCGCGGTGCATAAGGCAAACGTGGTCACAAAGGTCTTCAAGCTCGCGAAGATTGTGCGACGCAATTACGGCAGTTGTATTTTTTTCTGAAACCCGGTCAATTAAAATCTGCTTTAGCATTTGACGCACAACCGGGTCAAGCCCGTCAAAAATTTCGTCAAGAAACAGATACTTAGGGCAGGTTGAAAGCGCAAGAATAAGCGCCGCCTGCCGCTGCATACCCTTAGACATATTAATAATTTTCGCGTTTCTTTTTATTGGAAAAACAGAACAATAATGATTAAAAGCATCTTCGTTCCAGTTAGGATAGAGCTCTCTGTACAAAAAAGCCATATTGTCAATTGTGCTGTTGTTGTAAAAGAACGGAAAGTCAGGAATAAAGTAACATTCTCCCTTTGCCGAAGAACAGTCAAAAAGCCTGTTGCCGTCAATAAGCACCGAACCCGCGTCAGGTTCATAAACACCTGCCAAAAGCCTTAAAAGAGTAGACTTACCGCTGCCGTTACTTCCTACAAGTCCTACTACCGCTCCGTCAGATATTTTTACGCTCATATTATTTACAGCAACTACCTTATCAAATTTTTTAGTAAGGTTTTTAATTTCAATCAAGGTTTTCGCCTCCTTTAAAAATTTTATGTATATATTCTACAAGTTCTTTCTCCTCGGCTCCAAACGTGTGCGCGCTTAAAACCGATTTTTTAAATTCTTCAATCGCCATAATTTTTTCAGCCGAATTTTTTGACAGCTTGTCAGTCAAAAAACTGCCCCTGCCTACCGTTGTATAAATATAGCCGTCGTTTTCAAGAATATGATATGCCTTGGCTGCAGTATTAGGATTGACGCCGAGCTGTGTTGCAATAGTTCTTACTGGCGGAAGTTTGTCGCCCGGTTTAATTGCACCGACAGAGGCCAGCTTTACCACATTTCGATATAGCTGCTCGTAAATCGGCACTCGGGAAGCAAAATCAAGCTGAAACACAAAATAACTCCTTTCTGCAATAATTTTCAACTGCTTTATTTGTATTAATATTATTAGTACATTTTAATATTATTATAATTACTGCTTTTAGTCAAGGCTTTTTTTAATATTTTATATTTTTATATTAAAATAAAAAGGAAGCCCCTAAGGACTTCCTTAAAAATTTTATTTATAAGCTTAAATAATTAAATAAGTGAACAAACAAGGTCGGTGTATTCCGACGGATTTTCAAGCGGCAGACCTGCTATTAAAAGGGCCTGACAATAAAGAACCTCGGCATATTTTTTTGCTTTCTCTATATCTGTTTCAATTGATTTCTCCATTGCCTTAACAACAGAATGATTAAGGTTAAGCTCAAGCACGCGCTGTGCTTTCATTCCCGAGTCCTGTTGAAATGAGTTGAAATATTTTTCCATTTCAAATGAAATTCCGCCTTTTGCTGTGAGGCATACCGGATGAGATACAAGTTTTTTGGACGCAACAACTTCACTTACCTTATCGCCGAGAGTTTCTTTTACAAACGTAAGCAGCGCGCTGTTGTTCTTTTCCTCTTCCTTATTCTCTTTATCATCAATTCCAAGGTCGTCATTTGTTGCCGAGCAAAACTTCTTTTCTTTGTACGTCATAAGAGTCTGGAGCGTAAATTCGTCAACATCCTCCGTACAGTAAAGAATTTCATAACCCTTTGAACGGAGCAGCTCTGTCTGAGGAAGCGTATCTATCGCCGAGGCGTTTTCGCCCGTTGCAAAGTAAATAAACTTCTGCCCTTCTTTCATTCTGTCAACATATTCTGAAAGTGTTACGAGCTTTTTCTCCGTTGAAGAATAGAACATCAGCAGTTCCTGTAAATCCTGTTTATGCATTCCGTAATCGGAAACAACGCCGTATTTAAGCTGTCTGCCGAATGCATTAAAAAATTTTTCATAGTTTTCACGCTCATTTGCAAGCATTGCATTGAGTTCGTTTTTAATTTTCTTTTCAATGTTCTGAGCAATTGTGAGCAGGCGGCGGTCATGCTGAAGCATTTCACGCGAAATATTCAAAGACAGATCAGCACTGTCTACAATGCCCCTAACAAAACGAAAATGCTCCGGCAACAGCTCCTCGCAGTTTTCCATAATGAGCACGCCGCTTGAATACAGCTGTAAGCCTTTTTTATACTCCTTGGTATAGTAGTCGTACGGCGCTGATGAAGGTATGAACAAAAGCGCCTTATATGTTACGACGCCCTCAACAGAAGTTACAATTGTTCTCAGCGGTTTGTCCATTGTCATAAATTTTTCGCTGTAAAACTTGTCGTATTCCTCCTGTGAAACGTCCTTTTTGGGACGCTGCCAAATAGGGACCATACTGTTAAGCGTTTCGGTTTCGGTGTAATCCTCATACTCGGGATTTTCGCTGTCCTTTGTCTTCTCCTTAACTCGGCTGTGCGTCATATCCATCATAATGGGATAGCGTATGTAGTCGGAATATCTCTTTACAAGCTCCTGAATTTTGTACTGTTCAAGGAACTCGTCATAGTTTTCTTCTTCGGTGTTGTCTTTTATTTCAATAATAATTTCAGTACCGGGAGCATCCTTTTCAATTTCATTAATTGTATATCCGTCGGCTCCACTTGACTGCCAGCAATATGCTGTTTCACAGCCGTACCTTTTTGTATTTACGGTTATTTTTTTAGCAACCATAAATGCGGAGTAAAAACCTACTCCGAACTGACCTATAATGTCAATGTCATCCTGCTTTTCGTCAAGCTCCTTTTTGAACTTGTATGAACCCGAAGACGCAATTGTGCCAAGGTTATTTTCAAGCTCATCCTTATCCATACCAATGCCGTTATCGGTTATTGTAAGCGTGCGCGCGTCTTTGTTCGCATTTAAAGTGATTTTAAAATCGCTTCTGTCCATTCCTACTTTTTCATCTGTAAGCGAAATAAAGCACAGCTTGTCGATTGCATCGCTCGCATTTGAGATAAGCTCACGCAGAAAAATTTCCTTGTGAGTATAAATGGAGTTGATCATCAGGTCAAGAAGTCTTTTCGATTCCGACTTAAACTGTTTTTTAGCCATAAAATTACTTCCTTTTTAAAAATTATTCATTAAACAGAAAATAATAAATGATAAAAGTAAAATGTTACCATATATTTTGCTTTTCCTAAATTGGTATTATAACACAAAACATTAACTTATTCAATGCATAAAATACGATAATTGTTCAGGTCAATTGTAAGTTTATTTCTAAAATAATTTGAATAAAAAATTGACTTTTATTTGTATGTTTAATATAAAAATTAAACATTTATATTCTAATGTGACAAAGATAAAAAATAAATTCATCTGTATCTTAATTATTTTTTCTGTATAAAAACAGAGAACAAAATCATCTGCGGGCGTGACTGATTTTGCAGATATGCAGGATCTTGCTCACGTAAAACAGGCAAAACAATATATATTTGACAATTCCTGATTTATCTACAAATATATAAAAATGCACCTGTGGCGGAACTCACAGACGCAATAGATTTAGGTTCTATTTCCAAAAGGAGTGCAGATTCAATTCCTGTCAGGTGCACCACAAAAAAGCCCGATAAAATCGGGCTTTTTTTGTTTTTTTACAGAATAATAACCGCCATACTTATCCCACGATACCCAAACGGTGTAACAGCCGCTTGAGTCATAAGCTATAAGTTATTTATTTTGCCTTTAAATACTATTTGTTAAGGGAGTTCATCTTCAATAATATCCAGAATATGAACCAAGCTGATTTGTAACGAATTACATAAGTTTACAAATTTTCTTGCTCTGTCATATTCCAAAAACAAATCAGGCACATATAACGCAAGCTGATATTTGACATTTTTGATTACCCACGCTTCTATGCCCGTAAGATACATACTTTTCTCCGTCTTCTGTTTTTGAAATATTTTTATTTAACATATAAATAATCGTATTAATCAAATCTCTTTCAACAGTTCTGACACAGTTATACCTAAGTATGCAGCAATCTTTTGCAGAGTATCTAAATTTGGATTTACCTTTTCCCTTTCTATTAGGCTTAATGTTTCAGTGCTTATACCGCAGTTATAAGCAAATTCCATTTGAGATTCATTCATTTCTTCGCGAATAGATTTTAATTTCTTTGATAAAATACTCTGTTCTTCCATTTCTCCTCCCTATGTGACAAATTATAACCTATCTCGCAAAAGTTGGCTACGTAAAATATTACGTATTTTGATTTTTTTATTATTACAATGCTAAAAATTTTTATATTTAATTGATTTTAATAATTAAATATAAATTAACGGAAAATAAAGCATAAACTATAAAACATAAAATTGTAAAAAAGCTACTGATCCTTCTCTGCTTTTCTGTCCCTCGTTGATCTCCTGAAAATTTCAAAAATAGTCCCCCCTAAAAAAGAAACTTAGATTCATAATTTTCATTAATATTTAAAAAAGTATATATAGTGGTTTTAATACTTAAAATACTGAAAAGCGACTAATACAGTACAATTATAATATATCTCAAAGTATTCAAGTTGTAAACATTATATGTTTAAAAAACTGTTTGACAAAATAGAAATATGCTGCAAATTCGTTTGCATTAAATATTTTTTGCTGTCTATATCTTATTTGCCAATATCATCTCATTTTAAATACATATATAATGCTTAATAAAAACAGAAATATATAGCTAAGATAATTTAAAACGTTTTAACTGTACCTGTTATTTTTTGTAAAACTGTCTATTTTTAAATGCACAGTTGTATGCTAAAATTTAACTGTACTTTAAAAAGGAGCTGATTTGTTTGAAAAGAATAGTTACAATTCAGGATATTTCCTGTGTCGGCAAATGCTCGCTTACCGTAGCACTTCCGATAATTTCCGCTATGGGAATTGAAACTGCAATCGTTCCCACAGCCGTACTTTCAACACACACAATGTTCAATAACTTTACTTGCAAAGATCTTACCGACCAAATACAGCCGATAGCCGACCACTGGAAGAGTGAAAACTTCGGGTTTGACGCTATTTATACCGGTTATCTCGGATCTTCCGAACAGACAGAACTTGTAAAAAACTTTTTTGATACATTTAAAACAAACGATAACTTTATTTTTGTTGACCCTGCAATGGCTGACAACGGCAAGCTTTATCCGGCATTTGATGAGCATTTTCCAAAGCTTATGGCTAAGGTCTGCTCAAAAGCCGATATAATAGTACCGAATCTTACAGAGGCTTGTCTTATGACAGACACGGAATACAAGACAGAATACTCAATTGATTACCTTAAAGATACTCTTAAAAAGCTTACTGACCTCGGTGCAGAAAAAGCTGTGCTGACGGGTGTTTATATGGACGGCAAATACGGCGTTATGGGTTATGACAGCAAGAATGATACTTTCTTCTCATACTGTCACGAAAGGCTTCCAAAAAGCTACCATGGTACAGGAGATATATTTTCATCAACCTGCGTCGGCGCGCTTGCAAACGGAAAAGCCCTTGACGAGTCAATTAAAATTGCCGCTGACTACACTGTTGAATGCATACGCATAACATCCGCAGACCCTAATTCAAACGACTACGGCGTTGATTTTGAGCGCGCTGTCCCCTATCTTCTTAAACAACTCGGCAAATAATACTCTTTATTTTTCGGGTAAATGATTCTTAAATTCGCTAAGAACAGATAATGGAGGTGTTTTTAATGAACAAATCAAAAAACAATATTTTATTTTTAACTCTTACCGCATTGTTTGTGGCTCTTACCTATGCATTCACTGCATTTATAAACATAAAACTACCTATTGCCGCAAACGGCGGTCTTGTACATCTCGGCAATGTTCCGCTGTTTATAGGCGCCATAATTTTCGGCAAAAAGCTTGTTGCAATCGCAGGCGGCGTTGGTATGGCTTTGTTTGATTTGCTTTCGGGCTGGACGCTTTGGGCACCGTTTACACTTATAATAGTTGCATCAATGGGATTTGTTGTCGGACTTATTGCCGAAAAAAAGCCAAAATTTGTTTGGTTTGTTGTTGCAATGATTGCCGCCTGCGCAATTAAAATTACCGGCTATTATATCGCAGAAGGTATTATCTATGGAAATTTTATTGCGCCTCTCACATCAATTCCCGGCAACCTCGTTCAAATTGGCGTTGCCGCTGTAATTGTTCTTCCTATTATAGTTCCGCTGAAAGCTGCCGCTAACAAAGTTCTTCCTGCATACACCACAATACAAAAAACTGCATAAAATAAACTGCCGTTGTGTTCCCTGCATAAGTAATTATAAGGGCACAACGGCGTTTTTTAGTATAAAATGCTTTTCTGGATAAAATTCGATAGCTGTACGGGTCATTGTTAAATCAAGTCCACATTTATTTTAGCCAAACAATATCTGTGTCGGTCGCAATGTTGTCAATGCCGTACACCGCAATGACCTGCTCTGCGTTTTCCTTTTTTACAAGGTCAGACACACTCAGCTTGTAATACCGCATATCTACAAGTATGACCTTGCTGTAATTATCTGCCAAAAACGGCGCGAGGCAATGCGAAAAGCTGTCTTTTATCAAAACAATTGTGCCGCCGGACGCGTTTGAATTTGTAATTTCGGTCAGCGCATGGTTTCCATCAATAAAAACCGGATATTTGTCATCCTCTTTGAGATGATCATAAAAATACATTGAATCATATTCTTTTGTTTCCGTTCCCTCTGTAATGTTTACCTTAATATTTTTTTCGGAATCGTCAGGATTTTTCCAAATCTCAATATCATCGGGCTTTGTAAGCCAAAAACCGCTTGTCGAATAGGTTGTACCGTAAAATTCTCCGTATTTTTCAACATTATATTTTTCTTCGGGCACAGCGTTAATTCCAAGACTTTCGCAAAGCTTTGTATATGCCGCATATGCGCCTGCGGTCGTCCAATGATGATCGGTTTTATAATAAAGCTGAGTGCCGTTTTCATACTTGTTTTTAAATGTTCGGCGAAGATCTACAAACGAAATATTGTTTTTAGACAATGTTTTTTCGGTATTATCAAAATATGCGTCATCATTATATTCATCATGAACCGCAGGAAGCAAATCACTGGCAATATATCCTGTTGACGGAGCAAACATCACTGTAACCGGCACATCGATCTTTTTTGCAAACTTTGTAATTGCGTCAACATTATTTGACAGCCTGTTGTCGTTTGACAAAGGCTTGTTTATAAGATATCCGTCTGAGCAAAAATAAACGCCGCCGTCGCCGTTGTTGCCTGTGCCGAGAGTATAATATGCGTTAAGACCGACCCACAAATTTCTGTTTGGAAATTGGTCGGCAAAATAGTTTTCAAAATCACTTCCGAATTTGCCGCTTAATATATTTTCTGCCGAAACTTCAGGAAACTGTTCAAGATTGCGTTTTTCAAACGAACTATATTCTTTCTTGGGCGAAACCAAAAAACATATTGCCGTTCCGAAAATAAAAGCCGCAAAAACAACTGCCGGCATATACTTTCCGAATTTTCTTTTTATATCTGAATTTTTCATTTTATGCTCCTTAATTTGATTGTCGCCTATTAATCATTAAAGCCCACAAATTGTATTTAAAAAGCCGTCTGCACCGAAAAATATGAGTTAAAATCTGAAATATAAAAACGGGTTGTAGCTTTGGTCAACAAGGCTTGCCGTACTTATTAAAAGTATTGTAATACAGAATAATGTTTCAGGGATCCAAACAAACTTTTTATCTTTAAAATTTGCATAAACCTTTGCGCCGAGCGACGTGCTGGCGACAGCCGCCAAAATTAAAACAGGCAGATAGCTTATAATAAGATTCAAAGCCTGCCCTCCGCATAAACCTTTGCCGAAATTAAACAGGTTTGAAAAAAACGAACCGAGCTTTGACATATCTGTAAAATAGAAAAGACCCCAGCCTATAATTACAACAAACAAAGTGTATATGTGCTGTAAAGCTGAAGGAAGCTTGTCCAAAAAACGGTTGAGCACAAACTTTTCAAGTATGAGCAAAATCCCGTAATAAAGACCCCAAAGCAAAAAGTTCCACGACGCACCGTGCCACAGACCCGTAAGTCCCCAAACGATAAGCAGATTTATTACCTGCCTTTTTACCCCCCTGCGATTGCCGCCGAGCGGAATGTAAACGTACTCTTTAAACCATGTTGACAGCGAAATATGCCATCTTCTCCAGAAATCTGTGATTGATTTTGCAATATAGGGATAGTTAAAGTTTTTAAGAAATTTAAATCCCAACATATTTCCGAGTCCGCACGCCATATCGGAATATCCCGAAAAGTCAAAGTATATTTGAAATGTATATGCAATTATTCCTGCCCATGTTCCTATTACGCCGTTTTCGTCGGTTGTAGCGAAAATCAGTTCGGTCAAATTACCCATTTGATTTGCAATAAGAACTTTTTTCCCGAGTCCCACCGCAAACAGCTTTACGCCGTGTGTAAACCGGTCAAGACTTTCACGGCGGTCTGTAAGCTGGGAGGCAATATCTCTGTACCTTACAATAGGACCTGCTATAAGTTGAGGAAACAGCGCAATATATGTTCCAAAATTAATAAAGTTCTTTGATACTGGAGCGTCATCGCGGTAAACGTCAATAACGTAGCTCATTGTCTGAAAGGTGTAAAAACTTATTCCTATGGGAAGGCTTATCTGCAAATCGGGAATGTTTAAAAACGGAAGCATATTAAGCGTGTCGGCAATCATTCCGGTATATTTAAACACCGCAAGAATACCGATGTCTAAAACACAGGTAAGAATTAAAAACAGCTTTTTCTTTTTTTTATTCTGTCGGTATCTGTCAACAAGATAACCTCCGAGATAATTGAAAAATATATTAAATATCATAAGCAGAACGAGCACGGGCTCGCCCCAGCCGTAAAAAATAAAGTTGGCTATAAAAAGGAAAATATTTCTTGCCCTGCGCGGAACCAGATAATATACAAGCAGCACAAAGGGAAGATATGCAAATAAAAATACAAGACTTGAAAATACCACTTTATTTTCCTCCCGGAGACATTCCTTAATCATTTTACAAATCCAGATATATTTTATTCCATATCATCGTTATCGTCAATAATTAATTTTAACTGTTTACGGCAAAGTTTCTTTAAATTACTATTCAATCTCCTTAAATTCAAATTTTCTGGTAAACTCCTTTGTTTCGTTGTTTCTTACTACCGTACTCTGGTGACCTCCTACAATGCTTGTAATTGCATATAAATTTATCCAAATTTCATTGTCGCTCTCCTTTTGACTTTCGTCAAACACAAGCTCAAGACCCAAATGCAGATGGCTCTCATCAATTCCGTTTGTATTTTCCGTATTGCTGTACCCGGTTCTTCCCACATAGCCTATTACGTCTCCTGCGGTGACAGTATCGCCCTCTTTAAGATTTTCGGCAAACGGTCTGTTTTGGCGCAGATGAGCATAATACCAATACCGTTTTTTATCCGCGGAACGTATGCCGATTCGCCAGCCGCCATATCTGTTCCAACCCATACACTCTACAACTCCCGACTCAACCGCAATAACGGGAGTGCCGGTTGCCGCCATAAGGTCGTGACCGAGATGCGGACGGGTATATCCATAAGTACGAACCGAGCCGAAATCATCATAGCAGGAATACGGGAAAGTTCTTGCAATAGGAGAGAACCAGCGTATTCCGTACTTTTTTTCGGACTTTATGTCACCGTTTTCATCTTCGCTTTCCTGCTCATAATTACCTACTATTCCGCCAAGCGCCGCGCCATATGCTTCTTTGTAATACTTAAAATACTTCATATCCTTCGTTAGCTCATCAACGCTTTCGCCGTTTTTAAGCTTTTCGGCAAAACTGCTCATATCGGAGTATTTGTATTTTGAAAAATCTCCGCCGTACTTTGCTCCCAGATATGCAAGCAAAGTTATGCATTCAAGGTGAACATCCTCCGGTTCGGTTTGAATATCCATGTCAATGGCGGATTGCAGCGCACTTTGACTTACGTTGAATTCAACATATTTTATATAGCTGTTTTTAGGCTGCTCTTTGCCTCCGACCATAGTCATTATCGAAATGGCTATTACCATAATTCCCATAAATATACAAATCAAACGCTTCACATACATCACCAATATTTTATATGTATTTTTTGTCATGTATATTACTTTAAAATACTGCAAATCTCAATGCCCGGCATTTTCATTTTGTGTATAAGAACGTTATTTTTCACTCTGTACGATTACCCTTTTATTTTTAATAATGAGTCATTAACTTAAAAACTAACCAAAAAATAATAAAATTGACAATTGACACATTTATTATACAATTTGTATTTAATATTGATAATTTTTTAACAATGATTTTAATGTGGAAAATTTATAAGAATCCCTGTTACCTAAATCCCCGTAAAATTCTTAAATCTTTATGGTGTTTTTATATGCCCTTTAACACTTTCCACATATTTTTCAACATTTTAATGTAGAAAAAGAAATATACTGTTTGTATATTTTCGTTATAAGAATTTTATATTTAATTTTGAATCGGTGCCGTTTGTAATAAAGGTTTTTTTTAAATCATAAATATTACCCTGCGGGGTGAATTTTATGCAAAAAAAAATGATGAAACTTGAAATAGGCGGAATTTTCTTTGTAATAATAATGTCTGTTTTTATGCAGAATTTTTACGAATTAAGTAATCATGAATTAATAGGAATTATGTTCGGCTCGGTCAACGACAGCATTTGGGAAACAGCAAAAACCATACTTTTTCCCTATCTGCTGTGGGGTATGATCGAACTTCTCTGCGTTCATCCTCCGTTTCGCAAATTTGCCGCAATAAAAATTTTTACACTTTATTTTGCCGGAACATTATATATTTTGTTGTGCCTGATTTTTTCGCCGTTCGGCGCATTGTCGCACTCCATACCCGAACTTACCGCTGAGTTGGTATGTATTATTTTTTCGTCGTACTTATCTTACAGACTGTTATTTAATGATTACGAATTTGAAAAGCTGTTTATGCCGTCGTTTTTTCTTTTGCTGTTATTTGTTGCATTTTATTGCAGCTTCACACCGTTTCCGCCTAAAATTTATATTTTTATGGACAGAGCAACTAATTTATACGGACTTATTCCCGATAACATAGACGCCGGGGCAATAGTTTTAGACACCCTTTTCAGAGTTTAGAGTGTGTCTGAAAAGCGTAAATATTCTTAAAAACAAGGATTTTTTCCGAAAAGTATATCTTATTTTATAATTATGTGTTATACTATAAAGGAATATGTACTTAATAGAGGAAATAACATGAATGACAAAAACAACGATGCCAAATTGGATGTTATATCAGGCAGAAATCCTGTAAGCGAGGCTATAAGAAGCGGCAGGGCAATTGACAAAATTCTTGTTGCACGCGGTGAAAAAAACGGCGCCGTTGTAGGTATTCTTGCCAAAGCCCGCCAAAATCAAATTCCCATAAAAGAGGTTGACCGCACAAAGCTCGACTATCTTAGCGGCAGTTCGGTTCATCAGGGCATTGTTGCTTTTGCCGCCGCAAAAGAGTATTCGACTGTTGAAGAAATTCTTGAATACGCTCAAGGCCGCGGCGAGCCGCCGTTTATTTTGGTTCTTGATGAAATTGAAGACCCTCACAATTTCGGCGCAATTATCCGCACCGCAGAATGTGCTGGCGTTCACGGTATAATAATTCCAAAGCGCAGAAGTGTAGGACTGAGCTACACAGCAGGCAAGGCATCTGCTGGCGCGATTGAATATATGCGTGTTGCACGCGTCACAAACATTGCAAATCTTATTGACAAGCTTAAAGAGCACGGGGTGTGGGTGTACGGTGCGGATATGAACGGTACAGACTACACCCGGTGCGACTTTTCCGGTCCGTGCGCAATTGTGATTGGAAACGAGGGAAAGGGTATTTCACGTCTTGTGCGCGAAAAATGCGATGTTATCGTCTCTTTGCCAATGAAGGGAAAAATAAACTCGTTAAATGCGTCGGTCGCCGCCGGCATACTTATGTACAATGCAATGAAGAACAGATAAATATATAAAGCAACCGTAAAACAAAGGAAGGAGTGTTAGCCTTGCCGTTTAATAAAAAAGACAGCGAAGAAGAAAAGCTGAGAGAACTCGAAATAGAGGATATTCTTGAAGAAACACGTTACCTTACCGACCAGGAGAAAATGGAAGAAACAGCGCAAAAGTACCGCGCAAAGCCTAAAATGGACGATATTTTCAGCAACGCAAGCAAAAAGCCGCGACTTAAAAATGAAAATCCGCTTAATTTGGACGAAACATCAAACACCGATGATACACCAACTGATAAAAACACGATTTTAGGAGAAAAAACTGCGGCTACAATGCAGGCCTCTCTAATGATGGACGGCAGCGAAGCAGAGGTTTTCACCCCTGATGAAGCAAAGGCGGCGGCGAAAAAAACTGAAGAAGAAAAGAAAAAGAGCGAAGAAGAAAATAAAATCGTTACTCTTACTCCCGAATACGATGAGGACACACGTTTTTCAAATGAAGTCCTTAACGAGGTAGAGCCGTTTAAAGAAAATGAGTCACATATCCAGAGCATTAACTCAATTGACATTGACTTGAATGAAGATGAATTTAAAAAAGAAGAAGAAAATGAAAAGGCGGCAGAAGAAAGTCAGTATGAAAAGCTATTCGGAATTAAAAATTCACCTGACGGCAACCCTCCAAAAAAGGTCGTTGCAAAAGTTCCCGTTTACAAAATGGACGAGCCGAGCAATACTCTTAATGTAAAAGCAGGAAAATTCTCCGAAGTTCTTGAACATGAATATGAGGAATACATAAATTCAAAAAATCCGTCGGTTATCGCTCATGTTATAAAGTCAGAGCCAAAAGAAGTTTTGGAAGATAATAATGAGCCAAAGAGCACGCGCTCAGTACAGGAAAAAATCATATCTTCAATTGTCGGCTTTTTTTCTAAAGATGAATCCGATGACAACGACACTCCGCACGAAAAATCAAAGCCGGTTGACGATTACACAAATGAATCCGATGAAAAAAGCATTATGTATGAGCTTAACCTCAATATTAAAAAGCTTTTTATGCGCAGTGTTCTAACGGGAGCAATTGCTCTTGTGATGATAATTTTAACAATTGTTACAAGAATATTTCCCGCTGCAATCTGTTCCGCAATTCCGTTTGCCCCCGCGGCTTATGCGGCGCTGAACTTTGTTCTTGTGGGATTTTCGTTATTTGTAAACCGTGTTGCAATGCTCAGCGGACTGACTTTGCTTGCTCATTTTAAAGGAAATTCCGACACGGCGGTTGCCGCAGGCGGTGTTGCGGCTATAATACAGGCGTTTGTGTCGTTCTTCTGCCTTGGAGACGCAACAACCTTCACCGTAAACTATTACTCGGTCATTATTCTTCTGGCGTTCTTTGCCAACACCTTGGGCAAGCTTTTTATGGTGCTGAGAGTTAAGGACAATTTTCGGTTTGTTTCCTCAAAAGGGCAAAAATATGCCGCCAAAATTTACAACAATGAATCTGTTGCTAACCAGATGATGAGCGGTACAGCGGCGGACAGACCCATAATTGTTTACCAGCATAAAACGGATTTTCCGGCCAATTTTCTTAAAATCTCATATGCCCCCGACCCCAGCGAGGACCTTGCCTCAAAACTTGCTCCGCTTACAACGGTTGCCGCAATACTTATTTCTTTGATATACGGCTTTGTTAATATATCTTTTTCGGGAGCTATAAATGCGCTTGCCCTTATGACGGCAATTTCTATTCCCATATCAACGCTTCTCTCTGTAAATGTTCCCGTGCGACGTCTTTGCAAAAGACTTCTGTCCTTCGGGTCAATGCTTTCGGGTTATCCCTCAATCAAACAGTTCTGCGACAGCACTTCTATTATGCTCAACGCAAACGAGCTTTTCCCGCGTGACTCTGTTATACTGGATGGCATAAAAACATATGAGGAATACGGTGTTGACGAATCACTTTTGTGCGGCATTGCAATTCTAAAAGAATCGCAAAACCCGATTGCAAATGTATTTGATTCGGTAGTTGCCGAAACATCGGGAACTTTGCCCGAGGTAGAAAGCGTTTTATATGAGGATGAAATGGGACTTGTCGGCTGGATAAACAGCGAACGCATACTTGTCGGTTCACGGGCGCTTATGGAAAAATACAATGTTGAAACTCCGCGTCTTGAGTATGAAGAAAAGTACACTTCAAACGGCAGACAGGTAACTTATCTTTCCCGTGCAGGCAGACTTGCGGCAATGTTTGTAACGCGCTATAAAGCCGACCCTGAGCTTAAATCAGAATTGCAGCGCGCCGAAGCAAACGGCATAAGCTTTCTTATCAGAACTACTGATTTCAATATAACAAACGACCTTATAGCAGAACTTTATAATTTGTTTTACCGCAGTATAAAGGTTTTGCCTACGGGACTTGGCAACGTACTTAAAGAGGCACAGTCAACCAAAGAGGATAACTCACGTTCTTACCTTATTACAGGCGGAAAAGCCTCTTCACTTGCCCGCGCGGTGTCCGGCAGTATAAAAATTAAACGCAATATTTCGCTTTCGGTAATAATTCAGCTTATTGCAATAATTCTCGGTATCCTGCTTTCGGCAACTTTGGCGCTTTATGCAGGAGTAGGCGTAATGGGAACGCTTGAAGTGTTGATTTATGCAGTATTCTGGGCAGCGGCGGCAATTTTTGCACCCGCTCTGCAAAAACCGTAAAATTTGAAAGGGTGTATAAAATGAAAATTGCTCCGTCGCTTTTGTCGTGTGACTTTTCAAAAATGGGCGATGAAATTATTAGAATGGACAAGTCCGGTGCAGACTGGATGCACCTTGATGTAATGGACGGTCACTTTGTACCAAACATAACCTTTGGAGCGCCCGTAATTAAAGCTGTAAGAAAATACACAAAAAAGCCGTTTGACGTTCATCTTATGATAAGCGACCCGCTTAAATATATAGATAACTTTGCCGACGCAGGAGCAGATATTATTACCTTTCACGTTGAATGCAGCTCCGACATAGGCAAAACCATCGAAAAGATAAAAAGCCGGGGAGTTAAACCGGGTCTTGTAATAAAACCCGGAACACCTGCGTCGGCTGTCGTTCCATTTCTTAATAAAATTAATTTGGCGGTTGTAATGACCGTTGAGCCGGGCTTCGGCGGTCAGAGCTTTATGCCCGATATGCTGCTGAAGGTTAAGGAAATAAAAAACGAATGTGTTCGACTGGGAATAGATGTGCCCGTTGAAATTGACGGCGGAGTCTGCGAAAAAACAATTGCACTTGCAGGCAGGGCAGGCGTTGATGTATGCGTTGCCGGCACTGCTGTTTTTAAAGCAGACGATACGGCACTGGCAATAAACCGCTTAAAATCTCTTGCTTAACTTACAATTATAAACATTCAAATGAATTTCAGTGCAGGTTAAAGGCGGTTTTATATGTCAGTTAAGCAATTTAAAAAACACGGTCAAATGTCGGACACTTTTATAAATGCAATTTTTCTTACGCTTTCAGGCGGATTTCAGGATGCATATACCTACTGTTTTCGTGATGAGGTTTTTGCAAATGCGCAGACCGGTAATATAGTTTTGATGAGTTCTTATCTGTTTCAGGGAAAGTGGAGCAGCGCATTAAGATATTTTATTCCTTTATGTTTCTTTATATCAGGAATTTTCTGTGCCGAAGTTTTCCACCGTCATTTTAAAAATATGTCTAAATTTCACTGGCGGCAAATTATTCTGATAGCCGAGATCGCATTGTTGTTTGCAGTCGGTTTTATTCCGCAATCACTGAATATTCTTGCAAATTCTGTCATTTCTTTTGTTTGCGCCATGCAGGTACAGGTTTTCCGCAAAGTCAACGGACACGCATACGCAAGCACCATGTGCATTGGAAATATGAGAAGCGGAACTGAGGCACTGTGTATATACGTTTGCACAAAGAATAAAGAATATTTTTATAAAGCTACGGAATATTACGGTATCATTCTGTTTTTTGCAATCGGAGCAGGTTTTGGAAGCATTATAACAGGTATTTTTGGAGCCTACGCAATATTTATATCATGCTTATTGCTGACTGTAAGTTTCTGTATAATGTTTGTTAAGCGAAACGCAATTAAAAATCAGGCTAATTTTGAATTTGAAAAAAACATTGATGAACATCGGTAAAAAATTAGAGCTGACACCGCAAATTGGCGTCAGCTCATTTATTTTATAAAATAATAAATTTTAAACAAATAAACCCGGGATCAAAATCGGAAAAATTGAATTAAACAGCAATACAGAGCAAAGTCCGCAGACAAGTCCCAGCAAAACCCCCACAATTACGTCGGTAAGATAATGAACTCTGAGATAAATTCTTGAAAATGCAATAGTTGACGCAAGCAGCAAAATCGGTAAAAAAACAATAGGTCTGCATCTTAAAAGTACGATTCCGACAACTGAGAATGACGCCGTTGTATGTCCCGATGGAAACGAATAGAATCTCGGACGTCCTATCAGCTGTTCATCGTCATCCAAATGATGGCACGGCCGCTCACGTTTTACAATATGCTTTAAAATTATCTCGCCCATAAGATGAGCAAGGCAAAGTCCCAAAATAATATTAATTCCCGTAAGATTCCACTCGGGACGAAGAAAAAACAGTATGCATATTGCCCACCATATCGTACCGAAGTTGCCTGCGCGCGACGCAGCTATCATTATCTTTGTTAATGCAGGTTTATGAATTTTTACAATACGTTCAATAACAGTATCATCAATGTTCTGTATCCTGCCAAACATAAACAAAACTCCTATAATATTTATATGAATTGTTATTTTAACAATCCATACATTTTTATTATATCATACGGATTTTGTTTTGAACAGTATTTTTTATCAATTTATCTGTTTTTTACATTTATTAAATGCGCAATTGACGGAATACTCGCTCCCTGACCGCAGGATGTGGGACTCATAAGCGCACCTGTTGCCATGAATAAAATATTGTTAAGATTTTTATCCACTATATCATTAAGAATTTTTGAACAAAATACAGAACCCGCACAACCGCATCCCGAACCGCCGGCGTGAACATCCTGTTTCTTTCGGTCATAAATCATAAGACCGCAGTCGTTATGCCTGCTTGTTATATCAATGTTTTCAAGCTTCAGCAAGTCATACAACGCCTTACTGCCGACCTCGCCAAGGTCTCCTGTTAAAATCAAATCGTAATCTTCAGGTTTTGTCTCTGTATCATCAAAATAATTTTTAAGCGTCTGTGCTGCCGCCGGCGCCATTGCCGCACCCATATTATTAGCGTCAGTAACACCTAAATCAACCATTTTTCCAACCGTTGCACGTGCAATGCACGGCCCTTTTTTTACATTTTCAATCACACAGCTGCCTGCGCCGGTTACCGTCCACTGAGCGGTGGGAGTACGCACACCGCCATACTCAAGAGGAAAACGGTACTGTCTTTCGGCAGAACAAAAGTGCGACGAAGTAACGCACATTGCAATGTTTGCCGCACCGCTTTCAACAAAAACCGCCGACATAATAAGCCCCTGTGCCATTGTTGAGCATGCGCCGTACTGTCCCAAATAAGGAATATTAAAGTCGCGCAGGCCGTAGCTTGAGCTTATGCACTGATTTAAAAGGTCGCCTGCAAAAATATAATCGACCTCGTTTGCCTTTTTTTTCGCCTTTACAAGCGCGGCTCCCACTGCCTCAATCTGAAGCTGGCTTTCGGCCTGTTCGTAAGAATCTTTGCCGTCGTAGCTGTCGTAAATCACTTTGTCGAACATACTTCCCAAAGGTCCCTCCGACTCTTTTTTGCCTACAACTGAAGCATATCCCGTAATCGACGGCATCTCCTCAAACCCTATTGTGTGCCCGCCTATTCTTCTTATCATCAAAAAACTCCCTTCCGCATTTATTATCTGCGAAAGAGAGCGTTTTATTAATTATTTTGCAAAATCATTACACAGTTGCATCTTCATCCGATTCAGTCGGTTGCTGTACAGTCGGATTTGTTTCAACAGGATCATTTGTGGGTTTTTCGGCAGGCTCTGTATGCTTGGGAGCATCAGTCGGTTTCTGCGGGGTATTGCTGCTGTGCGATGAATTGCCTGATGAACTATTTGACGAATTGTCTGCTGTATTATCCGATGAATTGTTCGATGAATTATTATTAGACTTTGTGGGTTTTGTTTCGTCTTCTTTATCATAATCTTTTGCATTGCTGTCGTTGTCTGCGTCAATAAAAATGTAACCGTTTTCCGTATCATATGTTGAAGAACCAAGGAATTCACGGTCCACTTCTTTGCCGCCCTTGTAATAAACTCTCCAAGCCTTTACGGTGTAGCTGTCTCCGCCCCTGCTTGTAAGCTCATTGTGAGTTTTTATTGTATCATAAGACGAATTTTTACAGCCCCAAATAGAAACATAAAGCGTGCTGTCAACAACCTTGCACTCTATAAACATTTGGTAATCAGTTGGGTTTGAAAGCTTTAAATCAAGGCGCGGATAGTCAATTGTAGCGTCAAGACCTGTGGGAACATATGCAGACGCCCACTTGTGGTTTGAGCGTTCTTCAATGTCCATATTGGCTCTTACCGCCGCATTATAAATTGTTGAACTTGCCTGGCATATACCCCCGCCTATTCCGTCAACAAGCTTTCCCTCCGAAATAACGTGTGCGGGTTTATACCCTTTTGATTCAAGATTTGAGTCGCCTGTACATCCGTTAAACGACCATGTTTCTCCCGGCTCAATTACAGAACCGTTACATGCCTCAAGAGCAACCTTCATATTCGAAGTTCCGTTTGCGGTGTTATATGAAACGGTTTGATAAGACGCAAGTTTTTTGACATTTTTTTTAATGTCGTCCGTATGAATTTTTGCTTCAACATCTTTAACATCGGCAATAATTCTGCACTCTATCACATTGCTTTCCATTGCCTGTGTGATCTGCTGTTTAAGGTCTTCTCCGTCAAGTTTACACCCTTTTTTTGCCTCTGTATATTCAAAACGATTTTTTGAATACGGCGTAAATTTTGATACCGACGCATTAACTGCTTCTTTGTCGGTTTTTTCCTCAATTGCCTTTGCATTCTTCTCAACCGATTCAGCGGTAAATTCTGCTGATATTTCATAAGTCTTTGTCGTGCTCTTTGACGAAGGATTCTTTGCCTCATTTTTTATAGTGCTCAAAACTTCTTCAATATTGTATGTATAATCAAAATCTTTTTCGGTAAGATTTGTAACTTCGCCGTTTGCGTCAACGGAAATATTAACAGGCTTTACAAAGCTGTCCTCTTTTGACTCAAGCAGCTTTTTTGCCTGCTCCATGGTCTTGCCGGAAATTGAAATACCTGACACTACCGTTCCGTCGGCAAAGGTAAAATCCTGCGGGCGTGCTCCGGTTTGAACGGCATTATTTCGCCACATACTGATTCCTGTTATGCCCAAAGCTATGACAACTACCGCCGCAGCCGCTGAAATAACGGCAATTATCTTTTTATTGCTTATTTTTCTTTTATATTTATTGCTGTCGTTATTATATGATTCATTTATTATAATAGTATCATCATTTTCTATTTCTGCATTTTCTGCAAAAATATCAACCATCTTTTCATAATCATCTTCTTCGTTATAGGAAAACACAAAATCATCCTTATAAGGTTCGCCGTTATTCTGCTGTTTATCGTTCTTCAAAAAGTTTCACCCCGGAAATTCTTGTATGAAAATATTTAAGCTTAATTTTTTTAAATAATAATAAAGGTATGCCTTATTCAAATAAATCTTTAAATATATAATACTATAAAAAAAAATAAAAATAAAGTAGTAAAATACAAATTTTATAATATTTTTTAGCCTATATATTACTATGATTTTTATAATTTATATATTACCCGTTATTTAACAGTCTAAAGACAATTAAGCATTGATATTTATATAAAAATAATACTTAATTCCGCTTTATGCAAAACGTATTATATTTGCAGAAATAAGCCGTAAAAACCGCTAATAGCAAAATACTGGTTGAAATAATGGTAAAATAAAAGTATAATTATTATAAATATTTTTATGTTTTTGTATGCACTTTAAATTTGCGTAAAACTTATTTGAACGGAGTACAACAATGAAAATTTTAATTTTTTCGGCATCGACCGGCGGCGGACACAAACGTGCCGCTGCTGCCATTGAAAGCAAAATAAAGTCACTTAGTCCTGAAACCGATGTTGCCGTTGTTGACGCTATGAAAGCAATAGGCAAATTATTTGACGATGTTGTTTGCGGCGGCTACCGTTTTATGGCTACAAAAACGCCAAAATTCTATGGAAAGTGCTATAAAATTACCGACCGAAAAACTCTTATGTACAAAGCAGTAATGCGTTCCAATACACTTATGTCCGAAAGACTTCTAAAAACAATTGAGGAGCATGACCCCGACATTGTAATAATATGTCACCCGTTTATAACAACAATGATTTCAAAACTGCGCCGGCAGGGAAAAATAAACGTCAAAGCAATTAGTCTGATTACCGATTATGCCGCGCATCGCACCTATATTGTGCCTAATATTGAGGCATATGTTCTTGCGGAACCGCAAATGGCAAAAAAGCTTGTTGAAGAGTATGGCGTTGACCAAAGCATTATTTACCCTTTGGGCATACCCGTTTTTGATAAATTTACCTCTTCTTTTGACAAGGAAAAAATCTGCAAAAATGAAGGACTTGACCCAAATCTTCCCACGGTTCTGCTTATGGCGGGTTCATTCGGAGTTACAGCCGTAGCCGATTTTTATAAAAATCTTTCTGAGCAAAGCAAAAACATACAAATTATTGTAATTACCGGCAAGAACAAAAAATTGTATGACAAACTTAATAATCTAATCAATGAGAGCGGCTGTAAAAAAAGCACCAAACTATTATATTTTGTAGATAATGTTGAGGATTATATGCATATATCCGACCTGATTGTTACAAAACCCGGCGGACTTACCGTGACCGAAAGTCTTGCCTGCAAGCTGCCGCTTGCAATTTACAGCGCATTTTCGGGGCAAGAGGGCGACAACGCCGAGTTTCTTACACAGACAGGCGCCGCTGTAATGCTTGACAAAAAAGGCGGCGCAGGCCAGATAATTGAACTTTTAAGCAACAAAGAAAAACTCGGCAAAATGAAAGAGCAATGCCAAAAGCTTTTTATTCCCAATTCGGCTGAAAATATTTTTGAGCTCGCAAAAAAGCTTTGTGAAGCGTAAAAATACATATTTTGGAAAGGCCGGTTAAATCTTTTATAAAACCGCGGCTCATTCGTTGTCTGTAATTTTAATTACAAGCGCCGTTATGTCGTCCTCATGCCGGTCTAAGCGGCGTTTCATTGCCTCGGCAACAACGGTATGTGCAAGGTCTTGGGCGCTTCCCTGATTCCACGTTCTTATAAGATTTTCCAGCCATTTTTCTTCGCCCGTAAGAACTCCGTCAGACACCATAACTACCATATCCCCCGTTGTAAGACTGATTGTATCAGATGAAAATTTAACTCCGTTCAGAATGCCGGCAGGAAGCGACGGCATTTCTTTTGTTATCACCCTTCCCCCTTTTTTTATAAATGTTACAGGCGCGCCGGCTTTGCGTAGAGTTACTCTGCCCGTAAATAAATCAACGCTTGTAACATCAAGAGTTGAGAGCGATTCATCCTCGCTTTTTACCATCAGCGCCGAATTTACAATTTGCAGCGAGCTTTCGGCTGAAAGTCCCGAACGCAAAAGCCTGCTCATTACGGATGACGCCATATTTCCGTCAACGGCGGCTCTGCCGCCTGTTCCCATTCCGTCACACACAATTGCATAGGTGCTGCCAAATCCGTCGTTAAAATAATTTAGGCAGTCGCCGCAGAGCTTTCCGTTATTGGCAATGTGCTGGTCCGAGCCGATTTCAACATCGTAAACGGGCATTTCGCACATTGCTATTCTGACCCTGTCTCCCTCGTTAGTGACAGTTGGCAAGTCAAATCTTCTTCCGCAGCATTTTGAGACCTCTCGCATTATTACTCCCTTGGGCAGCTTTTTGCCTGCCTTTCCCGAAAGTTCAAGTTCAACATTCATTCTTCCGCCGGCAGACACCAAACATATGCATTCAATCGCAACTACCCCCAGCGAGCTGAGTGCCGAAATAATGCGCTCAGAACACTCGGTATCACATTTCATTGTATTTTTAAACTCTTTTGACAGGTCATGCAGAATATCGCTGACCCCCGCAAACTGACCCGCAACTACGCTGCGCACTCCCGATACCCTGCGCTGGGCCTCCATACATGAAAGTAACTCGCGGTAATTTTCATTTACACTGTTTGCTATTTCGCGTTTTTTGCAGCATTTTTTTACAAATGTATTTTCAACGTCCTTTTCATTGACCTTGCCCTGACTTTTAAGCAGTTCTTCAAGTCTGAAAAAATCATCTCTTGTTACGCCTTTTTGATTTTCGTGACAATATATTTTCAATCCACAGCTTGCGCAGACATCTGTCTCTACATTATCACAAACCCAGTCAAATGTGGGTGAATAAAGGTTTTTCAGCTTTTCCGAAACCCTGTTTACATCGTCTTTTACATTAAAAATAGCTTTTGACGCAAAGTCAAGACGCATAACGACATTTTTGCGGAGAGCCTCTCCGAGCGAGGTGTTTTTGTCATTTGAAAATACGGGTGAAATCACATTGCCTACCTCTTTGGGAAGTATCATAAATACAGTTGCGCCAATCAGGCTTTCAATCAGCACTGCCGCCATAGATTCGGATTCTCCGAAAGCAAGGCTCATTACCCCGTTTGATATTATAAAAGTTATTGCGCATCCGAACTTTCCCACGGGAGCAAACAGACCTGCCATAAGTCCGCCGAATGCAAAACCGCCGCAGATAAATCCCTGCTCTCTGTTTGCAATGCTGAACACCGAACCGGTGGCAATTCCGCTTATTGCTCCTCCGGTAACACTGCCGTAACGCGCGCAAAGCAAAACGATAACAATTGCAATTATTCTGCCTAATGAAATATTTTCAAATGCAATACTTCCAAAAGCGAGAATTAAAATACAGCCTGTCATTACAAGACTTGCAGTCTCCTGTTGGGTGTAAGCGGTTATGCTGCGCTTTTCGCCTGCAAGTCTGACCGCGCTGTTTATAAAATATGCCGCCGCACCCGCAATTACAGCTTCTATTATGCAGTCTGCAAAAGATGTGAGTGTGCTTGTACTGACAAACAGCAAAGCCACTCCGGTTGCAAAAATCGGAATAAATGCCGCAAGCGGCGCAAACAGCTTGCTTTGACTCACTCTGCTTATGTCACTCATCAGCCATCTTATTCCGCCGATTGCAATTACAACGGCTATATATCTAAAGCTGTCTGACGGCTTTAGAAGAATATATCCGAACGCCGTGCCTACAAGAGAAGACAGCAAATATTTTTTGGGAACTGCCGCGGCATATGAAGCGCCAAACGGTGCGAGAGTACCAAGCACTGCACCTCTTGACACAAGCACGCCGCAGAGCATATATAAAATGTTGTAAACTGCGGTTTGAGGAAAAGCATTTGAATATCTTTCATCGCGTTTGCGTATTGCATTTTTAACTTCCATAACTTTCTACTTCCTTTTTGTATATGAAATTAATATTTATTTCTTTTTTGTTACACCCATATTATAGAATTTAAAATGCAATCGTTTTGTCATTATATGAATGAGAAATTTTATATTGTTTTGTTGAATTTCTTAGTTCGCGTATAAAAAAATATTTAAACAGAAAACTTTTGTTACCAAACCTCAAAATGAATCTGATTTTAACATTTTATGTTTTAGCATTTATACACATAACAAAAGGGCGGTTCGTTTGAACCGCCCTCAGCGTATAATAAAGTTGATGAAAAAAGCTGCCTGACAACCTTAATTTAAAAATATAAACTTATAATTAAATTATCTATGGAAAATTTGGGTTATTATTGCGACATACATGATATTTAAAGTAATAAACACGCAAAATCAACAAGTTTATAGAGAGTTTCGTGTTAATCACCTATAAAGTTACAAAATATAACAAATAATTCGCTTGACTTATAAGACAAAATATTCTAAAATATACCAAAATAAATTAATTATGAAAGGACAGAATTTTTTTGACAAAACATCTGCAAAAATTCACGGCAATTTTGCTTGCGGTAATTATGACATTAGGTGTGTTTACCGTTGTGCCGTTTACGGCAAGCGCGGTGGGAGAAATACCAAGAGAACTACAAATAGGAGATTTTTATGTTTTTCTTGACGATGACGGCACATTGGAAATCGAAAAATATATTGGAACTGCTACTGAATTAACTATTCCGTCAGAGCTTGATGAATATAAAGTAATAAGTATTGGGGATAGCGCATTTTATAGTTGTTTCAGCCTTACAAGTGTAACAATAGGCAATAGCGTTACGAGTATTGGTGATTATGCATTTGAGAACTGCTACAGCCTTAAAAGCATAACAATTCCCAACAGTGTGACAAGTATTGGTGGTGGTGCATTTGATGATTGTACAAGCCTTACAAGCATTACAATTCCCGACAGTGTTACTTATATTGGGTATAGCGCATTTAATGGTTGCACAAACCTTACAAACATAACAATTCCCGACAGTGTTACTTCTATTGGTTATGGCGTATTTATGTCTTGCACAAGTCTTACAAGTATTACTATTCCCAACAGTGTTACAATTATTGGTGAGAAGGCATTTCACGAATGCACAAGCCTTACAAACATAACAATTCCCGACAGTGTTACTTCTATTGATTATATGGCTTTTGGATATTACGATAATGCTTTTTATCCCTCAAAGATTGAAAATTTCACAATCACCGGCTACAAGGGCACAGCCGCAGAAAAATACGCAAACGAAAACCGTTTTAAATTTATTTCGCTTGGTAACGCTTTAAACCCAGCCCCAGATAGTTATATTAATTTGTACGTGCACTTTTTGCAAGAAATACATGATAATCCACAAGATTATGTGACATTAATTGAGGATTTAAATAATGGTGAAGTTGATTTTACAGATATAGAGGAAAATGATTTTTCTATTTGTGATATTAATCAAGATGGCATAGATGATTTAATTGTTTCGTTTTCTAATACGTATACAGTTGGTATGTATACGGGCGTGTGGACATTTGATAAAAACACTAATTCTGTTGTACAGTATGCAAAATTAGGTGTAAGTTGTGATTTTTATAACAATGGAACTGTTAAAGTGAACGCAAGTCATAATCAAAGTTTCGGTCAGGAAGTGTGGCCATACACTTTGTATCGTTATGACAACAACCAGCATGAGTATGTTAGTTATGCAAATGCATATTGTGTTGAGAAAAAGTATGATTACAATGGAATTGAGTACTCTATTGACAAAGATATAGATAAAGATGGTGTTATATATTATTTTGAAACAGACGGTCAAAAAGAATCGTTAACATTAGAAGAATATAATTTATATGTTGATAAATATATTCCAGAAAGTAGTAAGATTAATCTTAATTGGAATAAACTGAATTATGACAATATTTTTGCATTATTAGATGGTAATGCAATAGTCAACCCAAGTCTCGGCGACATTGACGGGGACGGAAAAATCAGCGTAAACGACGTTACGGATATTCAAAAATATATTGTACAGTTAAAACCGTTTACCGATGAACAAATAAAATTTGCAGACGTAGACAAAAACGGAAAAATTGACGTTAACGACGTGACCCTGCTGCAAAAGGTTATCGTTAAAATAGCGGTAATTTAATAATATACAATAATAATTACACTTCCTTTTTTAGTGTGTAAAAGTCTATTAACAGAATAAGGGCGGTTCAAACGAACCGCCCTTAAATAATGTTAAAAAATTAATATAAAATTATTTATTTTGAATATACTCGTCAATCGCGGCTGCGGCCGTTTTGCCTGCGCCCATTGCAAGAATAACCGTTGCGGCTCCCGTTACGGCGTCGCCGCCTGCATAAACGCCCTCGCGCGATGTAAGTCCGTTTTCATCCGCAATAATACCGCCCCATTTTTGAGTTTCAAGTCCCTTTGTTGTAGACTTTATAAGCGGATTCGGCGATGTGCCTATTGAAATTACAACGGCGTCGACATCAAGCACAAACTCGCTGCCCTCAACAGGAACAGGTCTGCGTCTGCCGCTTGAATCGGGCTCGCCGAGCTCCATTTCAATACACTTTATGCCTGTAACAAATTCATCTTCATTGCCGAGAATTTCAACAGGATTATTGAGGAGCTTAAATATAATTCCCTCTTCTTTTGCGTGTTCAACCTCTTCTTTACGCGCGGGAAGTTCTTCTTCACTTCTTCTGTAAACTATGTAAACCTCATCGGCACCAAGACGCTTTGCGCAGCGTGCGGCGTCCATTGCAACATTACCGCCGCCTACTACGGCAACCTTTTTAGCGTGCATAATAGGTGTGGTCGGGTCGTCTTTGTATGCTTTCATCAGGTTTGTTCTTGTAAGAAATTCATTTGCCGAATAAACTCCGCAAAGATTTTCGCCCGGAATATTCATAAAGCGCGGAAGCCCTGCGCCCGAGCCGATAAACACAGCCTCAAATCCCATATCGTCCATAAGCTCGTCAATTGATATAACTCTGCCGATAACCATATTGGTCTCAATTTTTACGCCGAGCTTTTTCAGCGTGTCGACCTCTTTTTGCACAATTGTCTTTGGAAGTCTGAATTCCGGAATACCGTAAACAAGAACGCCGCCTGCAAGGTGGAGCGCCTCAAAAACTGTTACGTCATAGCCCTTTTTGGCGAGGTCGCCTGCACAGGTAAGACCCGATGGTCCCGACCCTACAACAGCAACCTTGTGTCCGTTTGACTCAGGCTTTTGAATTACAGCGTCAGTCTGTTCGTTGTGCCAGTCGGCAACAAAGCGTTCAAGTCTGCCTATTCCCACAGGCTCTGTCTTAATGCCCCTTACACACTTTGCTTCACACTGCGTTTCCTGAGGACATACGCGTCCGCAGACTGCCGGCAGTGAGCTTGACTGTGAAATTACATCATATGCGCCTGCAAAGTTGCCGTTTGCAACCTCTTTTATAAAATCGGGAATCGCAATGTGTACGGGACATCCCGATACGCAGGGTTTTGTTTTGCAGTTAAGACACCGCTGCGCCTCCTCTATTGCAACTTTTTCTGTGTAGCCGGTTGCTACTTCAAGAAAGTTTTTATTTCTTACATTGGGGTCCTGTGTTGGCATAGGAGCCTTTTTAGGCGACATATTAGGCATATCACTCAGCCTCCTTTTTAAACAGATTGCAGGTTTTTTCATAAGCGTGACGCTCAAAAGGTTTGTACATTGCTCCGCGTTTCATAGCTTCGTCAAAATCGACCTTAAAGCCGTCAAAATCGGGTCCGTCAACGCAGGCAAACTTTGTTTCGCCGCCAACTGTAAGACGGCATCCTCCGCACATACCCGTACCGTCTATCATAATAGGGTTCATAGATACCGTTGTAGGAATGTTATAGGGCTTTGTGGTCTTTACAACAAACTTCATCATAATAAGCGGACCTATCGCAATTACAAGGTCATAGTTTTCGCCCGATTTTATCATATCGTCAAGAGGAGCGGTAACAACACCCTTTGTGCCGTATGAACCGTCGTCTGTCATCATAACAAATTTATCTGAACAGTTCTTAAATTCATCTTCAAGAATAACAAGGTCTTTATTTCTGAAACCTACAATTGAGTGAACCTCGCAGCCCTGTTCGTGAAGCTTTTGGGCAACGGGCAGTGCAATTGCGCAGCCAACGCCTCCGCCTACTACGCAAACCTTTTTAAGACCGTCAGTGTGCGTGGGAACGCCGAGAGGACCGACAAAATCGTGAAGGCAGTCTCCCTCTTCAAGATGATTGAGCTTTTCTGTTGTCGCTCCCACTATCTGAAAGATAATTCGCACCGTGCCTGCCCCTCTGTCATATCCCGCAACAGTAAGAGGAATACGTTCGCCGTTTTCATCGACTCTTAATATAATAAACTGACCCGGCTGTGCTTTTTTTGCAATAAGCGGAGCCTCAATTTCCATTAATGTAACAGTCGGGTTAAGAGCTTTTTTCTTAACAATTTTGTACATTTATTATTTACCCTTTCACAAATTGATTCACAAATAAAAACGGAATTAGCGGCATAAAATCCCGCTAAATTTCATTATATAAATCTTATCATAAAACATATTTTCTTTCAAGCATATTTTCATGGTTTTACATATAATTCTTGGAATAAAATAAAAATACTGTGAACAAAATAATAGAGAATTAACAAATACGAAAGGAAATTATAAAATGTTTGGTAACAGAAGCAAAGTTGTTCTCATAGGAACCGGAATGGTCGGAATGAGTTTTGCCTACGCCGCGTTAAATCAGAATTTATGTGATGAGCTTGTACTTATTGACATAAACGAAAAACGTGCCATTGGCGAGGCTATGGACCTTAACCACGGGCTTGCGTTTTCACACTCAAGTATGAAAATCTATAACGGAAGTTACTCAGACTGCGGCGACGCTGAGGTAGTTGCCATTTGCGCGGGCGTAAATCAGAAACCCGGAGAAAGCAGATTACAGCTTTTAAAGCGAAACGCACAGGTTTTTTCTACTATCGTTCCCGAAGTTGTTCAAAGCGGATTTGACGGGATTTTTCTTGTTGCAACAAACCCCGTTGATATTATGACGCGCGTAACATACGAGCTGTCGGGATTTAACGCGGCAAAGGTTATTGGCACCGGAACAACGCTTGACACTGCGCGCCTTAGGTATTTGCTCGGAGAATATTTTGAAGCCGACCCGCGCAACGTTCACGCATATGTCATAGGCGAACACGGCGACAGCGAATTTGTGCCGTGGAGTCAGGCTCTGCTTGCCGCAAAGCCGATAAAGGACGTGCTGAAAGACAATTCTCAAACATATTATATGGATGACCTTGAAAAAATTTCGGTAGAGGTGCGCTGTGCGGCACAAAAAATTATTGAGGCAAAGGGAGCTACCTATTACGGAATAGGTATGTCAATGGTTAGGATAGTCCGCGCAATTCTCAGAAATGAAAATTCGGTACTGACCGTATCGGTTCGGCTCAGGGGCGAGTACGGGGGCAAAAAAGATGTGTTCCTCGGCAACCCGTGTATTTTAAACAATGGGGGCGCAAAACGAATTTTGGAATTAAAGCTTGCTGAAAACGAGCTTGAAAAACTGACAAAGTGCTATGATATTTTAAATGATAATTTTAAAAGCCTCGACCTTTAAAAAGCACCGTACGAACCGCAAAATTAAAACATTTTTACTTTAAAAAAATAATGTCTGCTGAAAAAACAGAAGCACTCGGTTGCTATTTATTCAGCAGGCATTATTATGTATGCATAAAATGAATTGCCGTTTCCACCTTTTCTATTATTCTTAAATCATTGTCAAACCCGCACATTTTTCTTGCCTGCTGAAGATCCACCCAAATATAGCTTTCAATTTCATCCTCCTGAATTTCAACTTTATCCGTAAACGCCTGCGCAAGAAAAAATACCACCCGCTTTTTAATTTTTCCAAAGGGACAGTACTCGCTAATTTCTCTAAAATCTTTAACCAAAGCAACGTCAAGTCCCGTTTCTTCTTTTATTTCGCGAATAGCCGTAGTTTGTTCGTCTTTATCCTCCTGCTCAACATGACCTTTAGGAAAGCTCCAGTATTTGCCATTGCTGTTTTTAACAAGCAAAATTTTTATATTCTGCTTTGACTTGTAAAACACAACCGCCCCGCAGGACTTCTCGTAAAGGCAGGTTATACTTTTAAGCTTTATATTTTTAAGCTTTGAAAGCTGACGTCTGAGGTCGTGCTCATAGTAAATTTCACCCGGAGGCGAAACAATTGGTCTTTCTCCAAAAAGCCCATCAAATTCGGCAACCGCAATAACTACTCCGTCAAAATCATCTTCCACATTATTTTTAGATATTACATAAGCGCTCCTGCTTTGCTCATTATCCTTACTTACAAACGCAGAATATAAATTTTTTCTTATTTTTCCGAATACACTTACCCTTACTTTATCTGCAACCATTCCTACAACCCCTCTGATTTTCAGCTGACTGTATTATCAACTGAACAAGCCGCTCATACTGTCAATCTGAATCTGCGTGTTAGCGCTCATAACTCCGTTTATAAACAAAACCTCTGAAATATCGTTTTCCTTACAATATGTTGCAAGATTCTGATTAAAATAACGGAAGTCAATAACATGGACCTCATTATAATTATACGTGAGATACGGAACAAATGCATTTCCATAGCTCTCTTTTATAACTGCAATTTTTTTATCGGTTCCGGCTTTTTCGGAACCTGATTTCATAACTGTAAGGGGATGATCTCCTACAATAAACACTCCGTAGGTATTTTGCCCTGCCTCTGCCGCCTGATAATACGCGCTCTGATAATCTTCAATTAAGCTGCCGTCGGTATTAGTAATATCCATTGTTACATTATAGGGGAAGTTCCAGTAACTTACATAGTCGCTGTCAAGAGTGCTTACGGTATTTGTAAACGAGCCCGTAAAGCCGTCGATTTTATTTTCTTGGCAGTCGTCAAGAGAGAGCACCGGCTGATCAGTTGTTTTTGCAAATGCCTGATATGCATAATACGCACCCAGTCCGGTCCAGTGATGGTCGGAATTAAAGTAGGTATATTCATCGTTATGGTCTGCAAGATAGTTGTATGCATTAACGGGCGTAACTTTATTTGAAAGGTTTTGATATATTGATTTAATATTATCTGCCTGTGACGAAGAAGCCGCGTCTCCGTCTTTAAGGCGCTGAGGCAGACCCATTTCGGTATGGTTGGGAATAACCATATCATAAACCTTTACGCCGTTCAATTTTTCAGCAAATCCGTTAATTGCCTGAGCATATGTTTTTGCTTTGTCGGCAGTACTGTTGAACAGCTCAAACGCGGTATTATTCCAAACATATATATTATATGCCAATTCTCCGTCTGAACCGTCGTCTTTTATTTTGGGAGTTTTAAAATAATTTGACGAAAGCTCGTCGTTTTCCTTATCGGCAGCAGTAGTGGCAGCTGCGGTTGCCTGAGGAATTGTCTCGGTAGAAACATTTACTGTCTTATCTCGGTTAAAACATCCTCTGAACACAGCAGACAGCAGAAAAATCAGTGCCATAAGTATAAGTATTCCACATAAAACTATTATAATACGGTTACGGGTACGTCTTTTATTTTTTCGGTGCAAGCTGTACACCTTGTAAACGGGGCGTCTTCCCCCCTGTTTGCGTCGGGACTGACGGCGGCGATATTCAAGGCGCCTATTATAATTATCATTAAAATCATCGCTGTTAAAATAATTATCATAATAGTCATCACGCTTACTCATTTCTATTCTCCCTGCTGCATAATGTTAAAAAATATTACATTTATAAAATTTGAATAAATAATTAATTATAATTTTTTTTATTATACTACAAAATATATGCAAAAACAATATTGTTTTACAATTTCCTCTTATTTTATTATTTCATAATAAATAAGCCTCCCCGTTAAAGGGAGGCAAAATACATTAACTTATTTATTATTTTCTTCGTTTCTTTTTATCTCATCTTCAATATTCTTTACAATTACATGCGGAGGAATTTCAAGAGCATTTGCGATACGACAGATAGTTTCAAAATTAGCCTGTTTTTTCCCATTTTCAATCATAGACAAATGACTTCTTGCAATACCAGCTAATCCGCTTAACAAATCTTGTGACATTTTCTTTTGCTGTCTCAAACGCTTTATGACTATTCCAACTGCATACTTATTAAAATCCATTTTTACACCTCGTAATAAATTAAAATGTTTTGTTTAAATATAGAGATAAAAAGAAAACAGCTGTGAAGCCCAACGGGGTCACCTCACAGCTGTTAATGATATTTCTTACAGTAATTAAGAAATATCATATAGAAAACCCATATGGGTATTCTAATCTAATATTATTATATGTTTATGATAACTTGATTTATATGTCTTGTCAAGCGTTTTTTATAAAAAAAATCAAATATTTTATAAAAATTTTTTACTGTTTTTTATAAAAGCAAATTTTTATCGACATATATGCTATTTTTCTCCACATAGTATCATATTTTCTCTAAGTCTTGAAAACAGTATAAAATCATGATAAAATTAGTTAAAATGTTAGAATCTGCTTAAGGAGAGTTTATTTGTGAAATATAAGTTTTCTGACCGTGTTTCAAATTTGAAACCGAGTGCAATAAGAGAAATTTTTAAATATGCGTCCGATTCTGAGGTCGTTTCACTTTCAGCAGGAAATCCCTCGCCCGAAGCCTTTCCTTCAAAAGAAATTGCTCAAATTTCGGCAGATATTTTAAGTCGCAGTCCTGTTTCTGTTTTGCAGTACAGCGTAAGCGAAGGATATACCCCGTTAAGAAATCATATTACTGATTATATGAAAAAAGAACACAATATAGGCAGAGAATTTGACGATATTTTAATTACAACGGGCGCACAGCAAATTATGGATCTCTGCTCGAAAGCAATTGTTAACGAAGGTGACATTGTAATTTGTGAGGCTCCGTCATTTATAGGTTCACTCAACACTTTTCGCAGCTACAACGCAAAACTTGTCGGCGTTAAGGTTGAGCCTGACGGAATGAGCATTGAGGGGCTTGAAAAAGCGCTAAAATCAAACCCTGCCGCAAAGTTTATTTACACTATTCCCAACTTTCAAAACCCTTCAGGCGTTACAATGAGCCTTGAAAAACGAAAAAAAATGTATGAGCTTGCAAAAAAATATGAGGTACTTATTATTGAGGATAACCCTTACGGCGATTTGCGTTACAGTGGTGAAAATGTGCCTGCCATAAAATCGTTTGATGAGGACGGAATCGTAATTTATGCAGGTTCGTTCTCAAAGGTAATCTCGCCGGGTTTGCGCGTTGCTTACTGTATCTCCCCTAAACCTATTTTTCAGAAACTTGTTGTTTGCAAACAGGGCAACGATGTTCACACAAACATTTGGTCGCAGTATGTATGCGATGAATTTATAACAAAGTACGACTTTAACGCACATCTTGCAAGGCTAAGAGAGCTCTACACTAAAAAAGCAAGGTTTTGTATGGATCTTCTTGACAAATACTGCGCTCCGGCAATTACATATCATAAAATAGACGGAGGGCTTTTCATTTGGTGCGACCTCCCCGAAAACATTGATATGCCGACCTTTTGCAAAGAGGCCGTAAAAAACAAGGTATGCGTAGTGCCCGGCAACGCTTTTCTTACAGACGAAAGCGAAAAATGCCAAAGCTTCAGAATCAACTTTTCAACTCCGACCGACGAACAGCTTGAAAAGGGCATAAAAATTTTGGGTGATCTTGCAAACGATCGTATTTAATTGATGATAACAGCCTTAGGAGGGTACATAAATGGAGAATGAAAATAAAAAAGAAGTTGTGTTCAGCGCAATACAGCCAAGCGGAACAATTACGCTCGGCAATTATTTGGGCGCCGTACGCAACTGGGTCGCTATGCAGGAAGAATACGACTGCATTTATGCGCTTGCCGATCTGCACACAATAACGGTTCGTCAGGAACCTGCGGTATTGCGCAAAAATATTCTTGACGCCTATGCTTCAATTTTAGCTTGTGGAATTGACGTTGAAAAAAGCGTGTTCTTTATTCAAAGCCACGTTCACACACACGCCGAGCTTGCATGGGCTTTAAGCTGTTACACACAGTTTGGCGAGCTGTCAAGAATGACTCAGTTTAAGGATAAATCCGCAAAGCATTCCGATAATATAAATGCCGGACTTTTTACATATCCGGTGCTTATGGCAGCAGACATTCTGCTTTACCGTGCAGACAAGGTGCCTGTCGGCGCAGACCAAAAGCAGCACATTGAAATCACCCGTGATATTGCAGAAAGATTTAACGGAATTTACGGTAACGTATTTAAAATTCCCGAAGGATTTATTCCTAAGAACGGCGCGCGGGTAATGAGCCTTCAGGACCCAACAAAAAAAATGAGCAAATCGGACGAAAACGTAAACGGATGTGTTCATCTTCTTGATACGCCCGAGACAATTATGAGAAAATTTAAACGCGCCGTTACCGACAGCGACGCCTGCGTGCGTTATGCCGAGGGCAAAGACGGAGTTAATAATCTTATGGCAATTTACAGTGCAGTTACAGGACTTGGTTATGAGCAAATTGAACATGACTTTTCGGGCAAGGGTTACGGCGACTTTAAAACCGCCGTCGGCGAAGCCGTTGTGGAGGCACTGCGTCCTATTAGAGAGCGTTACGAAAGATTAATTAAAGATAAGTCATATCTCGAAGAATGTTACCGCAGGGCAGATGAAACCGCACTTAAAATCAGCGGTCGCACCATGGGCAAGGTAATGAAAAAAATAGGTTTTGTTCTTTAAGACATATTAAATTTTTTAAAGGTATTTTATTAATGACTAAGTTTAAATCTCTTTTTTACGATTTTATTTCCAAAAACAGGCTTTTGTTTTTTATTATATTAGTTTCCGCTTTCGGAATTTTCCTGCGCTTTCTTGGTTTTAATTTTAAAAGTCACGATTATGAGTACTTTTTGCTCCCGTGGTGGAACAAAATACAACAGGGAGGAATAAACTCACTTGCCGCTCAGATCGGTAATTATAATATTCCGTATCAAATCATGATTTATATTATGACCCTGTTTCCGTTCGGACCGCTTTTATCATATAAAATACTCTCTGTTATTTTTGATTTTTTGCTCGCGGCGGGAGCTGCGCTGCTTGTGTATTCGTCAAGCGGCTGCAATCCAAAATTGAAAGCTGCAATTACTTTTGGAATAACATTTTGTAGTATTACGGTAATATTAAATTCTTCTTTCTGGGCGCAATGCGATTCAATTTATATCTCGTTTATCTTATTTGCTTTATATTTTTTAAAAAAAGATAAAAATATTTTATCATTTGTTTTTATAGGAATTGCTTTTGCTTTTAAACTGCAAACCGTTTTTATTTTTCCTGTTTTAATATATTACTATATTTCGACCCGCAAAATTTCAATACTTCACTTTTTTATAATACCGGCGGTCGACTTTATTATGTGTCTCCCCGCAGTTATTTTGGGCAGGCCGGTGTGGGATATTGTAAGTATATATCTCACTCAGACCAATTACTATAAAGCAGTTCAGATGAACTGCCCGAATCTATATGCAATAATTTGGAGCAATCCGAAAATACCGTATTATTCTGCGTTTAAATATATTTCAGTTCTTCTAACAATAATTTTGTTATGTACTGCGCTTGCATTTATCATTTATAAAAAGGTTGATATGAGCAATACACAAAACTTTTTGCTTGCGGCAATATGGTCGGTTTTTACCTGCGTTATGTTTCTTCCCTCAATGCACGAGAGATACGCATATTTACTTGATATTATAGCATTGATTTATGCAGTGATTATCCTCAAAAGATATTGGCTTCCGATAATCTGTACGCTTATAAGTCTGCGCGGATATTGCCGCTATTTATTCGGCTTTAATATTCCTGACATTAAATTTACCGCAATAATTTATTTGATTGTTTACCTTTATGTGTCTTACATCTTTTTTAAAGAGGTACTGTTTGACTGTCAAAATAAAATAATAAATAAAAATCTTGATTTTTCACCTTAATATAGTAGAATTATTTTAATATGTAATTTTTTCATTTAATATTTTAAGATTAATATATAATTTTTAGGGGTGAGCATTAATGACAAAACTTGAATCTAAATTTTTTGATTTTGTTAAAAAAAATATTATTTTAATATTTTGGGTGTCAATAACGGTTTGCGGCATTTTACTGCGGGCTTTCCAAATTGATTTTGAAAGCCTCGATTATAAGTACTTTTTGCTTCCGTGGTGGAACCAGATTGAACAGGGAGGAATAAACGCCCTTGCTACTCAGGTTGGCAATTATAATATTCCTTATCAAATTATAATATATATTATGACCCTTTTTCCGTTCGGACCTCTCGGTTCATATAAATTGCTTTCTGTTATTTTTGATTTTTTGCTTGCAACAGGAGCGGCGCTGCTTGTACATTCATCAAGCAGCAGCAATTCAAAATTGAAAGCTGTAATTACTTTTGGAATTACATTTTGTAGTATTACGGTAATATTAAATTCAGCTTTCTGGGCGCAATGCGATTCAATTTACGTTGCTTTGATCTTATTTGCACTTTATTTCTTAAAAAAAGATAAAAATATTTTATCATTTGTTTTTATAGGAATTGCTTTTGCATTTAAACTGCAGACCGTTTTTATTCTGCCTGTTTTAATATATTACTATATTTCGACCCGCAAAATTTCAATACTTCACTTTTTTATAATACCGGCGGTCGACTTTATTATGTGTCTCCCCGCAGTTATTTTGGGCAGGCCGGTGTGGGATATTGTAAATATATATCTCACTCAAACCGATGACGGAAAGAAAATGCAAATAAACTGTCCTAACCTATATGCCTTGATTTGTGATAGTTCGGATATGTCAAACTATTATATGCTAAAAGCTTTTTCTATTATTCTTACAATGACTCTTTTGGGTACTGCGCTTGCAGTAATCATTTATAAAAATGCTGATATTAACAGTAACAAAAACTTTCTGCTTGCGGCAACATGGTCGGTTTTTACCTGCGTTATGTTTCTTCCCTCAATGCACGAAAGATACGCATATTTACTTGATATTATCACATTGATTTATGCACTGGTTATCAGCAAAAGATTTTGGCTTCCCGTAATTTGCACTATGATAAGTCTGCGCGGATATTGCTACTACTTATTCGGCTATGATATGCTTGACATTAAATTTACCGCAATAATTTATTTGATTGTTTACCTTTATGTGTCTTATATCTTTTTTAAAGAGGTACTGTTTAACTGTCAAAAGCAAAACAGCATACAAAAATGTTGATTTTTTTACCTTAATATAGTAAAATTATTTTAATATATAATGTTTCACTTGACATTTTAAGGAGGTTGCAAACAAACTATGACTGATATGTATAAAATTCGGACTAAAAATAAAAATCTTTTTCTTCGCGTATCAAAGGGACATTTTGCAACGACCCACAGCCATACAAATTATTTTATTGACGTAACAACTCAAAAAACAAGGCTCTCAGAAGCCAAGGCTGTAGCAAAAGAGCTTGTTGCCGCCTACCATATAAATACAATTGTAGATACGATCCTCTGCGTTGACGGCACAGAGGTTATCGGCTCATGCATTGCCGATGAACTCACAAAAGAGGATTTTGTCAATATGAATGCTCATCAGACTATTTATGTTATTTCTCCCGAATTTACATCCGCCGGTCAGCTTATTTTCCGTGATAATCTTACTCCCATGATTTCAAACAAACACGTTCTTGTGCTTGCCGCGTCCGTTACGACCGGTGCAACCGCAAAGGCGGCTATTGACGCTGTTAATTATTACGGAGGCAGGGTAGTGGGTGTTTCGTCTATTTTTGCTACTGTTGAAGAATGTGACGATTACCCCGTTACATCAATTTTTGACCCCAACGACCTCGGCGGTTACGAAAGCTATGATTCTCATGAATGTCCGCTTTGCAAAGAGGGCAAAAAAATTGAAGCCCTTGTAAACAGCTTTGGTTATTCAAAACTGTAAATTATTTTTGATAAATATTTAATTATGAAAAAAGAGTACGGTAGTTCCGTACTCTTTTGCTATGTTTATAATGTTTTTGCGAATTTCTGATTACTTTATTCAAAACTCTTTAGCCGCCGCTTTAAGTCCTAACGCACAGGTTCATGCTTTCTTTAAATTTCCAAACCCCTCGCTGTCTTTAAAAACTCAAACAACTGATTATAGATTATATCAACGCCGCCTTTGCTGTCACTTTCAATATTCAATGGCATAATAGGGTCATGAACCGACAGCCTCAGCAAAAACCATCCGTTTCCGTTATTTTTGTCAAATAAAACTCTGACGCCCTCTCGGTTATCATCTGCAACACACCAGCCATCCCTATTTTCAGCGTACTCTGTCAAATTGTTAATAATTCTTTCTCCGCAGGCTCTAAAATCTTTTTCCGTTATTTTAAACCTTATTTCTTTGCTTTCAGCAGGTTCTTTGAGCATTGCTGTAAGCTCGTCAAGACCCTTGCCCTCTTTGCGCAGTCGAGCAGCCTTAATTATGATTTTGGTGCAAAGGTACGCCCCGTCGTCAAGAAAATAATTTTCCCTCATTGCGGCGTGACCCGATGTTTCAATTGCAAGCGGACAGTTAATGCCCCTTTCATTAAGCTCAATTGCTTTGTCAATTACATTTTTATATCCTCTGCGGTAACGGTAGTGCTTTCCGCCAAGAGTGTTTTCAATAAATTCTTTAAGTCCGCTTGATGTTATTGAGTCGGTAACTATTGTTCCGCCGTCATTTCCCTCAAGCGCTATTGCCGCCGCCGCCGCAACAAGACGGTTTCGGTTGATTTCATTTCCCTTTGAGTCGACCGCTCCGCCGCGGTCAACATCTGTGTCAAAAATTACGCCGAGATCAGCGCCTGCTTCTTTGACCGCCTCGCATATTGACGCCATTGCCTCCGGATCTTCGGGATTCGGAACATGGTTCGGAAACATTCCGTCGGGTTCAAGATAACGGCTTCCTCTTGTGTCAGCGCCAAGAACCTCAAGAACCTTATCCGCGTAAAATCCGCCTGCGCCGTTGCCCGCATCAACAACAATTTTAAATCCCTTAAGCGGATGCTCGTAATCATCCGCATTAACTTCTTTTTTTATTTTGTCACAAAGTCCTTTTGCATAGTCGGTCATATAATCTACGTTTGTGATTTTTCCGCCGTCTGCTTTTGGGGGATGTTCATCATTTTGCGCATATATCAAAATTTTTTCAATGTCAAATCCCTCAAGTCCGCCTTCGCGCGTAAAGAATTTGAGACCGTTTCTGTTAAAAGGATGGTGGCTTGCGGTAATTTGTAATGCTCCGTCGCACTTTAAATCAACGGTAGTCATAAACATTGACGGAGTTGACGCAAGTCCGCAGCACAACACATTGACGCCGCACTGTTCAAACCGCTCTGTCACAATTTCCATTATATGGGGGCCCGAAATACGGCTGTCGCGCCCCACAGAAATTGTAAGCTTATTCGGTGATTTGCTGACCTTTTCTGAGAGCCACAAAACAAAACCGTCAGCCATATTTGCAATGACGTCATCCGTAAGATTTACGTGCTGTCCTTCAATTCCTTCGCTTGCAACGCCTCTTATATCGGTGCCGCTTTTAAATTGTTTATAAAAATCATTTAACATAAATTGTACCGTCCTTTTAATTTTCAATGACAATTCTACCACAATACAGATAAAATCTCAATATCTATATAATTTTAACTTTGTCAAAACAACACTTACTTTTTTAATTATTAAGAAATTAGTTATTAAAAATGACTAAATTAAAACAAAAGTATTTTCGTTTTGTAAATTCTTTGAAAGCATTATTATAGCAAGTTGCACATAAATTATAGAATTAATTTGGTTAATTTTTATATGAAAATGTGATATGTTACAAATTATAGAACAAAAAATTGTTGACTTTTTTAAAAACATGGATATAATAATAATTGTCAAGTAATTAGTCCGCTTGACTATCGGCTGATTCCAATTAGCCTACTCGAGTAAAAAATTGAATTATCAAAACAATGTCGATAAAAAATCATGATTTGCCAAATGGTAAATGGCGCACGAAAAACTTTATATTATTTAAAGAATTGAAGGAGGAAACATTTATGACACCAATTCTTAGTTTGCACAACATTGATGTAACGAAGTTCCTCGCCGTGCTCGATACCTGCGAGGGCAACGTATATCTCGTTACTAATGATGGCGACAGATTAAATCTGCGCAGTAAACTCAGCCAGCTGGTAGGCTTAACAACGCTTATTGAGGGTGGCATAATCGCGGAGGCAAGCATTATCTGCGAAAATAAAAATGACGAGAGCAAGCTTTTCAGATTTAACTTTTACGGCGATACCGGTGAAGCAAAAGTAGGTTGATCTGAAACAATAATTTATAATACTACGTTTTTCACGTTAATTTCAAAACTTCTAAAACCAAAAACAGCCGCTGATTCAGCGGCTGTTTTTGGTTTTTAAAATATTTTAATATTTTTATTATTCACTCATATCAGACTTTGCTTTTTCAATTACCTTTTGCGCCACATTTGCAGGGGTATCTTCATAACGAACAAATGAAAATTCAAACGAGCCTCTGCCCTGCGTTATCTGGCGGATAAATGTTGCAAAATCACTCATTTCTGCCATCGGCACTTCCGCTTCAACAACCTGTGTTCCGTTTTCGGCAGGAGCCATACCAAGTACTCTGCCGCGGCGCTTGTTGACCTCTCCCATTACATCACCCATATTTGTATCGGGAACATAAGCCTTTAAACTTCCGATAGGCTCAAGAAGCGTAGGAGAAGCATTAGGTATGCCGTTTTTATATGCAAGACTTGCCGCTGTTTTAAACGACATTTCAGACGAATCGACCGGATGGTATGAGCCGTCGTAAAGAGTCGCCTTAATGCCTACCATAGGATAACCTGCAAGCACGCCCTTTTTGATTGAATCCTGCAAGCCCTTTTCTACTGCGGGGAAAAAGTTCTTTGGAACTGCGCCGCCGACAATGCGTTCCGCAAATTCAAGTCCGTCACAATCGCACGGTTCAAATTCAATCCACACATCTCCAAACTGACCGTGACCGCCTGACTGCTTTTTATATCTGCCCTGTGCAGATACTTTTTTGCGTATTGTCTCTCTGTATGCAATTTTTTGCTGATGTAAAGCTGCGTCAACATTATACTTTGATTTTAATCTTGAAATAACAACGTCAAGATGCTGTTCGCCAATACCCGAAAGCAGCATTTCGTGTGTTTCGTGATTTGTAGCAAATTTTATTGTTGGGTCTTCGTCAGAAAGCTTTGAAATAGCCTGAGCTACCTTGTCTTCCTCTCCTTTTTTAGCCGGATAAACAGCCATTGTGTATGATGAAACAGGATAATTAATTCCGTCAAGCATAACCTTTCTCAGCGGAGAGCAAAGCGTGTCGCCTGTTTTTGTTGACGTAAGCTTTGGAATTGCTCCGATGTCGCCCGCTCCTATATAATCGGTCTCAGTCTGTTTTTTGCCGCAGACAGTAAGCACCTTGGAAATTCTCTCCTGTGTGCCTGTGCGCATATTTATAAGCGGCGAGTCGGTGCTTACCTTTCCCGACACGACCTTAACATATGAAAGTCTGCCAATAAACGGGTCGGATACTGTCTTGAATACAACCGCAGCTGCCGCACCGTTTTCATTTACCGTTACCTCAACCGGCTCTCCGTTGACATCAACGCCTATTTCCTCGCCCTTGCCTGCCGCAGAAGGCGCAAGCCATATAAGGCTGTTTAAAAGCTGGTCAATAGCGAACGTATTATGGGCGTCACCGCAGAACACCGGACAAATTGTTCCATCCTTTACGCCCTGACTTACGCCCAAAATAATTTCTTCGGGAGTAAATTCCTCACCGCTGATAAACTTGTCAAGAAGTTCCTCGCTGGTCTCGGCAACCGCTTCTTTAATGGCTTCTCTGAGCCCCTCAAACCTGTCTCCCATATCGGGGAGCGACGTCTGTTTTACCGAACCGTTTTCACTGTATTCATATGCCTTATAGTCAAATAGATTAACATACGTATTTGCCTTACCGTCAACTATGTACGGTACAACAACGGGACAAACCGACGGACCGAATGTGGACTTTAAGCTTTCAAACACGCGATAGAACCGTGCGCTTTCGTCGCAAAGACCGTTTACAAAAAACACTTTTGTAAGCCCTGCCTTATTGGCGGCGTCAACTGCTTTTTCGGTTCCTACATTTATTCCGTCCTTGCCCGAAACAACAATAACCGCCGTATCTGCGGCACGCATACCCTCTGCGACTCCTCCGGCAAAATCAAAAAGTCCGGGAGTGTCAATAAAATTTATTTTTGTGTTTTTCCACTCAACGGGTGCGACGGCTGTCATTATTGAAGTCTGTCTTTTAATTTCCTCACTGTCAAAGTCAAGCACTGTGTTGCCATCCATAATATTTCCGAGTCTCTCGCTTGCTTTTGATAAATAGAGAATCGACTCCGCAACAGATGTTTTTCCGCATCCGCTGTGACCTGCCAAAGCAATATTTAATATTTTTTTTGCATCGTACTGTTTCAAAAAAGAAAACTCCCTTCGTTTTGATTATTAATCACTATTTATTTAACAATATTCTAATATTTTTAACAATTGTATTAATCATAATAAGTTTATTATATCATATTTGTATAAATCATACAATACAATTCCGCTAAAATTAAAAAATTCACCCTTTGCCCAATAGGACAAAGGATGAATTGTGCAATTTGCTTTTTTTATTTATTTAAAAAGCTGAATTATATAAATTTTAAAGTAAATTTTGTACAAATTCACTTATTATTCAAGAACAGCACCCTGGGCGCCCGATGATACAAGCTTTGCATAACGTGAAAGATAACCCGTTGTTATCCTCGGCACACGCGGTGTCCACTGCGCCTTACGTTTTGCAAGCTCTTCTTCCGGAACAAGAAGGTTGATAGTATTTGCCGGAATATCAATTTCAATAGTGTCGCCCTCTTCTACAAGCGCAATCGGACCGCCGACAGCAGCCTCGGGAGAAACATGACCGATAGCCGCTCCTCTTGTTGCGCCGGAAAAACGTCCGTCTGTTATAAGGGCAACACAGTTGCCGAGACCGCTGCCCATAATTGCAGATGTAGGATTGAGCATTTCTCTCATTCCCGGTCCGCCTTTAGGGCCTTCGTAACGTATAACAACAACATCACCGGGATTGATTTTTCCGCCGTAAATGCTGTCAAGCGCGTCTTCTTCACAGTCAAATACTCTTGCACAGCCCTTGTGGTGCATCATATCTTCAGCAACGGCGCTTCTTTTAACTACACAGCCGTCGGGGGCAAGGTTGCCCTTTAAAACAGCAATTCCGCCTGTTTTGCTGTATGGGTTTGTGACCGGACGGATAATTTCCGTATTTTTAATTTCGCATCCTTCAATATTTTCGCCAACGGTTTTTCCCGTACATGTAGGAAGCGTTGTATTAATAAGACCGAGCTTTGAAAGCTCATGCATAACAGCGTAAATTCCGCCTGCTTCATTAAGCTCCTCAATAAAATGCTCTCCAGCAGGAGCAAGATGACAGAGGTTGGGGGTTTTTTCCGAAATGTTGTTTGCAATATCAAGGTGGAGGTCAATGCCGCACTCGTGAGCAATTGCAGGAAGATGAAGCATTGTATTTGTTGAACATCCGAGCGCCATATCTACAGTAAGGGCATTTTTAAAAGCCTCTTCTGTCATAATATCGCGCGGACATACATTGTTGCTGACAAGCTCCATAATCTTCATTCCCGCGTGTTTTGCAAGCTGTAAACGCTGTGAGTAAACGGCAGGAATCGTGCCGTTTCCTTTCAAGCCCATGCCTATTACTTCTGTCAGACAGTTCATACTGTTTGCAGTGAACATACCCGAGCATGAACCGCAGGTAGGACAAGCGTTGTTCTCATATTCGCTGAGTTTTTCTTCGTCAATTTCTCCGACCTTAAAACGTGAAACCGCCTCGGAAACAGTTGAATAGCTGATTTTCTTTCCGTCGACCCGACCCGCGAGCATAGGACCTCCGCTTACAAATATTGAGGGAATATTGAGTCTTGCCGCTGCCATAAGCAGACCGGGAACATTTTTGTCACAGTTCGGAACCATTACAAGTCCGTCAAAAGCGTGCGCTTTAGCCATAGCCTCGGTTGAATCGGCAATGAGCTCACGTGTAACGAGCGAATATTTCATACCCTCGTGCCCCATTGCAATACCGTCGCAAACGGCAATTGCGGGAAATACTATAGGAACGCCGCCTGCAAGGGCTACTCCCATTTTAACTGCCTCTACAACCTTGTCAATGTTCATATGACCCGGCACAATATCGTTTTTTGAACTGACAATTCCGATTAAAGGTTTTTTTATTTCTTCATCCGTAAGTCCGAGAGAATGCAGAAGCGTGCGCTGCGGAGCAGCATTTACGCCGCTTTTTAAAACTTCACTTTTCATTGTATATCATCCTTTATAATATAAAATTTTTTCTGTTTGCTCCTGCGGCCATAACTTATGTAAGGATTTGTGCGTAAGTGGCATAAGCCGCATAAAACGCATAGCTTTTGATTTATACCTCTCATAGTATAGCAGTAAAGTTATTATAGCATATTTTTTTGATTTTTTCAATATGCCACTGTTGCCTTTATGGCTCATACTCTGGCGAATACTTTTGTCAACATAGATTTTCTGTGACCATACTCAAGTAGAATTGTTTATAAATTGTATATGAAACAAGGTTCTGACTGTGCAAATATAAGATTGTTGAAAAATAAAGCTTTTGTCAGAATAATGCAATTACGTAACTTAGGTAACCCATTTTTCATCAGACTTTGTTCTCTTAACTCTGAAAATTATAACAACGCTGCTTTTTCATTTAGATCAACGACTTTCGACTTTTCAAATAACCGATTTATACAAATTTTTGCAGAATTGTTTTTAATCTCAATCAGAAAACAGTGGGAATTTCTTAATTATGCTCTTTACATGATAATCGTTGTACAACCATTTTGAATACACAAACTGAATTTAACTCCGTTTCTGGAAAATACCATTCTTCCTTTCCAGTATTCTGTTTCATTATTAACAACAAACCAGTTTTCTTTTCTTCAAAGTCCTCCACAATACTCACATATCCATTTCCAATTATGCTTTTGAAGTGTGTAGAATGCTTACACGCAACATCTGCTTCGTTTATTTTCACATTTGTATCCATCTCAAAACCAACATACGGGTTTTTATGTATCAACTCAATTTTCCGTCCCTCTTTCGCACCGTGGAAGTAAAAAACATATGTGCCATCTTTAACAGAATAACCATAATTCAAAGGAACTATATATACTTGTCCGTCATCATTAAACCCAAGTCTTATACACTCACATGATGAAATAATCTGCACGATTTTTTTTGCATCTGTAACTTCTCTTTCTTTTCTCCTCATAGAATACCTCAAATCTCGATTTATACGAATATATATAAGAATTTTTGCAGGTTTATTTCTGTTTAAAGCCAAAAAGGAACCCGCCGTCAACGTAAAATAAATACAGCCGAATTTCGGCGAGTTTTCTCAGTTAGTTACTGCTGTATTTCAAACCCGAAAATGACGTTACAAAACGACGCTTAACAACTGTTAGACAGATAAAAGGGAATTTGTTCTGTATATTATCTCAGAACCTCGTAATTTTCTTCTCTCTTGGAGATATTTTATCTTTATATTTCTCAGGGAATAAGTCTGTCCCAACATCTTTCTCTGTCTGCATCAGTGATTTTACGAATCACTTTGCAGGGATTACCCACTGCAACGCTATTTGATGGAATATCTTTAACTACAACGCTTCCCCCGCCAATTACTACGTTATCACCTATATTAACCCCGGGCATCACCTGAACTCCGGCTCCTATCCAAACATTATTGCCGACCTTAATCGGATATGCATACTCCAGACCTTGATTTCTTCTTTCAAAATCAATTGGATGTCCGGCAGTATGGAAACCACAAGACGGGGCAACAAACACATTATCTCCGAATGTAACACCGCCTGCGTCAAGAATAACCAAACCATGATTGGCATAGAAATTCTCTCCCACTGATATTTTATATCCATAATCACACCAAAAATCCGGCTCAATATGAATATGTTTTCCGGTCTTACCTATAATTTTTTTAATGAACTCTGTCCGTTTCTCAATTTCCTTTATGGGCAAATTATTATACACCTGACACAGTGATTTACATTCAAGCCTTTCATCTTCTAATTGTTTATCATAATTTGCGTCATATAATTTTTGTGCGTTCATTTTTTCTTTTTCAGTCATAAAAAACAAACCCCTTTTCATATACAGATTGAATTTATACGATTCCGGCTCAATTATACTACGTATCATATACAAATTCAATGCCGTTTATACGAAAATGGGGCTTGTATGGCTCTAAAAATTTTGATTTTACGCTGTGTTTAGTTGTCCTTCGGCTCCCCGAACAGAATCTGCATAAAGTTCCTCCGCCCGTACAGAATACGGACGATATAAATAGTCTGCGCTTCCACCCGATAGAATGCCGTATAATCTCCGCACACGAGAAAACGGTAATCGGTTTCAAAATCTACAATCGAGGACAGCGGCGCTCCGCTTTCTGGAAACTGAGCAATGATGCGGATGTGCTTCATGATATTTGAAAGCGTATTAATTGCCGCCTGCTCATTGCAAAGCTCCTCACTGATATACGCCTTAATTTGCTGTAAGTCACCCGCTGCCTCCGGCGAAAACTTGATTTCAGCCATCTGTTACACCCAGCATCTTTTCAACTTCGGCAATATCAGCCCAGCCTTTTTCCTGTGCAGACTTTTCTCCCTTGGACAGTTCGCCCATCAGTTTGATGACAGCTTTCGTCTTCTCGTATTCCTCCATATCGACAATGGCATATCTGCCTCTGCCGTTTTTGGTGAGAAAAACTGGTTCTCCCGCCGAGATGTCCCTAAGAACCTCCGTATAGTTTCTTAAATCGGAAACGGGTTTGATATTCGGCATGATACTTGCTCCTTTCAAATCTGCTGCTTATATTATATACTAATTCTTCGTAAAATTCAACAGCAAAATTGAAATTTACAAAAATGTCATGTGTACAGTCCCATTATCTCTCGCACGATGCGATTCGACATCTTGACCGTGCAGACCAAAACGAGCATTCATAACCGCAGTAACCGTGCCACCAATAGGTTTTGTTTGACCCATAGGGAATCTGTTCAGGGGTAAGAGGAAGATTCCTCTCTGACCATTCGCAAACAAGCTCCGGGTGTTTGGCTGCAAAGCTATTCTCCATCGTAGCCGCTCCTTTCCATTGAGTAACTGTATTATATAGAAAAAAGGCGCTGCGATGAAGTTTGCGATTTGCCGCCAGAACGCAAAAATCCCCCTGAAAGCATTGCTCTCTCAGGGGCTACACAAAAATCTGCGATTTTTTCATCTCTGCATCTTTTTCGACATCGTTTGATGTAACTTTGATGTAAAGATGTAAATTCGGGCTTTTTGACGATTCCGAAAACCCGCATAAATACTGGATTTTCGGCTCTTTTATTCGCCCAGCGGCTTCATTGTCGGGACGGAAAAGACATCTCGGTTATTGGGTTACTAAAGTGGTATTCATTGTACTACCCCAAATGATTT